>DIWG01000037.1 GCA_002423465.1 Syntrophaceae bacterium UBA6112
CGGGCCTGTCGCCGCGCAGCGGTCGTCAGGCGCGACCCGGAGGCAGGGAGGGAGCCCCTCCGGGGCGGACGGGCGCGGATGCTAAGCGGCCCGAGGGGCGGAGCGCAGCCCGGACCCGACGGACGATGGCACCCGCGAGGGAGGGCGGGGGAGAACGGAGCGGCAGGCGGTGCACCGAGCCGGCAGGGAGCGACGCTGCGGCGCGACCCCTGCGACTGCAACGCCGGACGCCAACCCCGCAGATCTTTAAAACGAGCGCACTGCACAAAACGAACAGGAAAGCCAAGGACCTGCGGCCTGGAAAGAAAACACCGCGCGAGGATCAGCAAGGGCGGTGCCGGTCCCTGGGGCAGAGGAAAGGGCCGGCGCCGCCCTTGCCCGAGCGCGGAAGGGAGAATGCAGGGGCCGTGACAGGGCTGGAGCAGAGGAATGCCCTGGCGCGGCCCCTGCTACCGCCTGATGGGGTGGCGGGCGGGAAATCCCCCTCCGGGGGATGATAGGGGGAAGAGAGAAAAGCTGCAAGGGGCGTGACGGCCACACCAGTGGCCGGCGCGAACCTTGCCTACCAATCTTTCATCTCCTTCCCGGAGTCGGTCTATTCCCTCATTTATTCCGCCACTCATCCCGCCATTCACACCGCCACCTATTCCGCCACCCAAATAGACTTTGACTTTTTCCACTACATTTTGTAGATTATATCTATGAAAGTAGCGAAAGCAGATCCGGTCATCCACGGTCTACTGTCAGAGGAGCAGCAGCGGAGCCGGGAGATTCTTCAGGCTCTGCAAGAGAAAGCCGATAAGCTTCCCAAGGGTGCCCTCAATGCACGGAGGAAGCAGGTCCAAGGTAAGGAGTACCTTTACCATTACCTCGTCCGGCGGGAGGGCAAAAAGGTCGTCAACCAGCATATCGCTGAGCGGGATCTGCCAGCGCTGCGGGAACAGATCACCGAGCGGGAGAAATGCCGGGCAGAGATCCGGATTTACAGGCAGCGCCTGGCCTATCTGGAAAGGCTTCTACGATGAACAATGTTCCATTGGGTCATCCTAAAAAACTGTTGCTGCTCATTCTCACGGCATTGGTGATCTTCTGTGCCGCAGCCGCTCATGCCGCACCCCTCCGCACCATCACCGCCACCATTACCAAGATCAGCGACGGCGATACCGTGCAGGCCATCACCCCGGAAGGCACCAAGCTGAAAGTCCGCCTCTACGGCATCGATGCGCCGGAGACACCCAAGGGAAAGATCCCGGGAGAACCCTTCGGCAATGACTCCAGAAATTACCTGGTGTCGCTGGTCAGCCAGAAGTCCGTCCGGGTAGAAATCCGCGATATCGACCGCTACCGGCGGATGGTCGCCATCCTCTGGCTGGCTGAGCGGAATGTGAACCAGGAAATGATCGCCGCCGGCATGGCCGAGGCCTATGTGGAGTATCTGAAACAGCCCTACCGCAGCCCCTTTCTCCAGGCGGAACAGGACGCCAAAGCCCAAGGAAAAGGGATCTGGACTCAGGGGAGCCGCTACGAGCGGCCCTCCCAATTCAGGAGAAGGATGGGGAACCGTGCCCTCCCTGAGTCTTGATACCTTGTAGTTTGTTTAATTTACTGCAAAGTTCTGGCATTCCGACTTGATATCTGCTATTGAATTGCAGCTTTGCACGGCATCTTTCACACACTGGACCGACAGAGAACCCATCCATGCAAAACGACCTGACATTCTTCACCAATGACCCAGGTTCCACGCTGCTTGACCGGTTCCAGCGAACCCTCCGGGACGTGAAGTTTTTCGATATTCTGGTGGGCTACTTCCGCACCAGCGGCTTCAACAGGCTCCACGAGTCATTCGCCGCCATCGAAAAAATCCGCATCCTCGTCGGCCTCAACGTCGATCGGCAGGCCTTCGAGATCATCGACGTCTACCAGTCTCAATCCACGCTGGATTTCGAATCCCACAAACGGACGAAGGAAATCTTCTCCGCAGCGGTGACCTCAGAGATGGATCGCTCGCCGGACAGCTACGAAACCGTGCGAGCAGTTACAGCGCCTACCTAGTACTGGCAAGACTGAACAATGATTGTTCGGGAATAAGCAAAATAAATACGTGGTTATTTAAATGCCTACTTTAAATTGGATCGGGAAAGAAGCCGTAGTGAACCATCACCTGCAAGTGCCCTTTCATTTGCTCAAGGATGTGCCGAGCCTTGCCTGTGGAGACCCGGGCAGCGGCAACCTCATTGTGCAGGGAGACAACCTTGTCGCACTCAAGGCCTTACTGCCTTACTACGCGGGACAGGTTAAGTGCATCTACATTGATCCACCATACAATACGGGCAACGAGAACTGGGTTTATAACGACAACGTAAACAGCCCCATTATCAGGGATTGGCTCGGTAAGGTTGTTGGTGGTGACGGTGAGACGCTGGACCGCCATGATCGTTGGCTTTGCATGATGTATCCTCGGCTTTCATTGCTACGCCATTTGCTACGCGAAGACGGCGTCATTTTTATAAGTATCGACGATTCCGAGTATGAGCGGCTCAAGCTAATCATGAACGAGATCTTTGGCGAGCCGATGCATGTGGCGACGTTTATCTGGAAGCGACGAACGACACCAGACAGCCGAAACTTGAACGGTGTTTCTGGCGATCATGAATATGTCCTTTGTTACCAGAGAAGCAGCGGATTCCGTGTGCATGGCCAGGCAAAGGACCTAAGCAAATATTCTAATCCCGATGATGATCCACGGGGACCGTGGATGAGTGATAATTTGACCGGCCTCGCAAATGCCGTTGAAAGACCTAACCTTCATTATGACGTCATTCATCCGACAACCGGCGTGAGGTATAAGCCGCATCCGTCCAGAGGGTGGATATATGGTCGCGAGCGCATGCAAGAACTCATTAACGATAACCGGATTCTTTGGCCGAAAAAAGCGGAGGGGCGCCCACGATTGAAGCGGTATGTCACGGACATGCAATCTTCGACAACAGGTTTATCAACCGTGCTCGACGCACCGGGCAACGTCGAAGCGACTAAGGAACTGAGCAATTTGATGGGTCCCAAGACTTTTGCATTTCCAAAGCCCTCGCGACTCATTTCCTTGCTCATAAGCCAAGCTACGGGTCCGAATGATTTGATTCTAGATTCGTTTTCAGGCTCTGGAACGACAGGGCATGCGACCCTCAGTGCAAATCAGCTCGATGGAGGTCATCGCCGTTTTATCCTGATTGAAATGGAGTCCAAGATCGCGCGAGAAATAACAGCTGAGCGGGTACGGCGGGTCACGGAGGGATATGAAAATGGCAATGGCAAGAAGGTGGCCGGTCTCGGTGGTGGCTTCCGTTATTGCGAGCTAGGCGATCCCCTGTTCTATAAAGACGGTAAAATACGTGAATACGTCAGTTTTGATGACCTGGCCCGGCATGTCTATTTCACGGAAACCGGCGAACCGCTCCCGCGGGAGAAGCAAACAACCTCACCTTTTCTTGGTGAGTGCCGCGGAGTAGGGATTTATCTGCTTTACAACGGGATATTGGGAGACAAGACGGTCAACGGTGGTAATGTGCTCACACGCGCGATACTCGCCAAGTTACCGAAGTATGATGGTCAGAAGGTCATTTATTGTGCCGGTTGCCTGCTTGGACGCGACCGGCTTCAGGCGGAGCGGATTATTGTCCGTCAGACCCCCTACGAGATAAAGATATCATGATCACTCTCAAAGACTATCAGATCCGCGTCCTCGATTCTCTGCATGATTTTCTCCGTCAATGCTCAAAGGACGGGCGTCCCGATGCCGCCTTTCAGGCTGTGCAGATTATGAATGCCCGCCAACCTGTGCCCTACCTTCCGGTACACGCAGCAGGCCTCTTGCCGGGCATGCCCTACGTGTGCCTGCGCGTGCCCACCGGCGGGGGCAAGACGCTGCTTGCTTGTCATACTGCAGGTATCACAATGGAGGAGTTGCTGCATGCTGAGCGGGCAGTAGTTCTCTGGCTTGTACCGAGCAACACCATCCTCGATCAGACTGCCGACGCGTTGCGCGATCCACGCCATCCTTACCGCCGCGCCCTGGAATTGTCATGCGGTGCCGTTGAAGTTTTGACCATCGAAGAGGCCCTGCATCTTTCGCGGGCAACAGTGGAGGGGCAAACGGTTGTTATCGTGGCCACCATTCAGTCCTTCCGCGTTGAGGACACAACAGGCAGGAAAGTCTACGACCGGGGCGGCTTCTCGGAACACTTTCTCAATCTTCCGGCAAACCGGTTGGCCGATTTATTTCCTGACAGGGACGGCAAGCCGATACCTTCGCTCGTTAATGCACTGAGGCTTCGCCGCCCTATCGTCATTGTGGACGAGGCCCACAACGCGCGCACCAAGCTTTCCTTTTCTACGCTAGGCAACGTGATGCCATCGTGTATCATTGAATTTACCGCAACGCCGGACCGTAAGGACAGCCCATCAAACGTGCTTCATCATGTATCGGCGGCGGAGTTAAAGGCAGCGGACATGATCAAGCTACCGCTCCGTGTTATTACCCGCCACCCGAGCCAGAAAGATCAACTGCTTGCAGAGGCCATCACCCTCCGATCCGATCTTGAGAAGATTGCTGCGACGGAATCTCAGAAGACCGGCGAATATCTACGGCCCATCATGCTGCTGCAAGCCGAGCGAGTGGATGCGTGCGAACCATTGCGCGATCGATTGACGAGAGAATTCGGCATTGCAAAGAATGAAGTGATCATATCTGTTGGCTCTCTCGATGAGCTAAAGGACGTCAAAGACATCACATCGCCGAAGTGCCCCATCAGGTTCATCATAACGGTTCAGAAATTACGCGAAGGCTGGGATTGCCCCTTCGCCTACGTACTGTGCAGTCTGAGGGAAACGCGCTCTGTCACCGCCATTGAACAAATCGTTGGCAGAATCCTCCGCCTACCGAATGCACAACAGAAACAGCACCCCGACCTCAACTGCGCATTTGCCTTCTCGGTCTCTGACTCAATGCCCGAGGTTCTGAACGAATTGAGAGAGGCCTTGGAGAACAACGGCTTTACAGCAGCCGAAGCTGACAGGATCATTATTCCCGTACCTCAGGGGACTCTTCCGCTGGGATTACAACCGCAAACAGTTCAATTTGAACCAGGGAAAGAGATCGATGAAGCCATAGCGAAAGTGCAGGAGGAATCGCTGGCAGGCAAGGTGAGGATTGATACGGCAAAAGCAGCAATCACGGTACTCGTGCCGCTGGATAAGGATGAGATGGAAAAGCTGAAAAGCTGCGTCAAGACACCCGAGGCGAAGGCCAGGGTAGCTGAAATTGTTGAGATGGTGCGCGCAGCGGAGATTGCATTCGGCGGCACCGGGCAAACACGTGTACCGACACCTTATGAACGACAGCTCGATTTTCTTGTGCCATTGCTCTGCGTGAACGAAAACGGCGCGTTATTCGAGTTCGAGAAGACTTTCCTTCTCGAACAACCATGGCGGCTCGGTGAGAAAGACGCCAGCTTAGCAGAAAATTATAACCCTCTTGTCCGGCCCACTGGTATGTCGGGGGTGGTGGATATTGGCTCAAAGGGCGAGGTGCAAACCGAGGTCCTTCAGGAAACACCAGAAAACGATTTTGTATTCACATTACACCAACAGGTTCTCCAACTGGGCGGACACAGTGATTGGACAATAGAAAGCCTTGCTACCTGGCTAGATCAGCATATTGAACATCGAGACATCCCCGCTGACGAATCCGGCGCGTTTCTGCACAAGGTAATCCGCGGCCTCATGGCAAAGTATGACATTGCGGACGCTGGCGACCTGGCAATCGACCGTTTTCGGCTGCGCGATCAAATCGCAACGCGCATCAAGCAATACCGGGATAGTGAACAGAAAGCGGCATTCCAACAATTTCTACTCCCCGGGTCGGCACTCGTCGTGAATGAAGAGCGGGTGATCAATTTTAAGACCATGAGCTATGAGCCGAGTTGGGTCTATGAAGGCGGATTCCAGTTCAAAAAGCACTATTTCGGACCAAAACCGGGAGAGCTTACAGAGAAAAGATCCGATGGTAAGCTTACTGAAGAATTTCAGTGTGCTCAATTTATTGACAGCTTGAACGAAGTTGAGTTCTGGGTAAGAAATCTTTCCAAGAAATCTACCTCATTCCGATTGCATACATCAAAGGACTGGTTTTACCCCGACTTTATGTGCAAGCTTGCCGATGGGCGTGTCCTGGCGATCGAATACAAGGGCAAGCACCTTTGGACCGATGCGGAGGATAAACGGGTGATTGGGGCGGTTTGGGCTTCGCGCAGCAAAGGTCGCTGTCTGTTTGTTATGCCGACCGACGGCGATTTCGCAGCAATAGTGCAACCTTTAAAGGCATAGCAGATGTAGGTTGCATACAAAATCATTGTTAGGGGAATGTCGGCCATGGCTAAGCCTAACATTACACGCACTTTAGGACCAATCCATTTTGAAGACCTCGATCCTCACAGGTTCGAGGACCTCATCCGCCAACTCACCTATGACTTCAGGCAATGGCAATCAATTGAGTCAACCGGGCGCGGTGGTGCAGACGACGGTTTTGATATTCGCGCATACGAAGTACTGCCGGTTGCAGAACCTACGATTGAAGCTGAAGATGACCAGGAAGATGCACCTCATCCTATGGATGGAAATCTATGGATGATTCAGTGCAAACGTGAAAGAGAGCTCGGGCCAAAGAGAATCGAAGACATTATCAAAGATGCAGTGACTCCCGATACACCGCCTTATGGCTACATCTTGGCCGCACCAGCAAATTTTTCAAAAACCGCGCATGACAAATTCAGACAAGTACTCAGAGACCGTGGTGTAATGGAGTTTTATTTGTGGGGTGCTGGTGAGCTTGAAGATATGCTTTACCAGCCAAAGAACGATCACATCCTATTTGCTTTTTTCGGTATTTCGCTGACCAGCCGTCGGCGATCAAGAACCACCGAAATTCGAGCCACGGTCAACGCAAAGAACAAGCTTCTAAGGATTCTGGGCGAAAACCCACATCATAAATCCATACTGGTGCGCGATCTGAAGGATACTAAATATCCTTATGAGGACGACTACAAAGACTTCGAAACACAGCCTCGGTGGAAGGAATACTCAGCTGTTGCGTTCTATCCTCTTGGGCTTATCGTTTCCATTGGAAGTCATTACGCATACTTTGATAAAACTAAGGGCGAATGGGATTTTACAAAAGCCGTGAACAACAGCATTATTGTCCGTGGACAGCAAAGACGACGCTACGATGACGAAGATGAACTGAGAAATGCTGCTAAAGGATTCTGGGAGCAAATCCCCAATGTTAAGAAAGCTACATACGTACGAGATGGGCTCATTAGATTCGACTCAATTGCCTTCATCGATGACAAGGGTGATACAGAATACAAGTGCCCGCATTTGTTTGTCGACTTTCATAGGGAACGTGGGCCATTTACCGGTATGTTCCATCACCTTAAGATCAATGAGCACCATAGCGAGTCCATTAAGGGGTTAAAGCGCATTACCATCTTTCCTGAGACTTTTCCAAAACCTAGCTTTGGGACAGTGCACAAAGAAAAGCTCATTGAATTTGATGATAGGACGCGGGCCACTCTCAAGCACCATAGTGGTGGAGGAATTACGATCTACGACTTAGATAGGAAGTATGAATACTTGAAACCTTCAGACGTCATTGGTGTTGAGAAGACAGAAGACAAGGACGGGAACAAAACTCTCCTAAAGATAACAAATAGCAGAATGGCGATGGGAAGTGAATTGCTGGAATCTTATCACGATAATCCAGCGCTAAAACATGCGGTAGAAAACCAAATAGGCCGGGAGCTAAAGCCTAAGGATAAAGTCCATATTATTGAGGCAATAGTAATATACGACTGGCAGATCGAACAAGACCGACCGGTAATCTAAAGGCTCTGGCAAGTCAACCGAATACACCACGGATCATTGGAACTGATTTCATTCGCTGAAATACCGAGGGAAAGGGGAATCGGGATGATTGTAACTGCAAAATTTACTTTTTACGATGTAACTGCTTGCGGATATTTCCCTCATGGGGGCGAGGAGGCACGTTTTGGAAATCTCTCGTCCATGCTTGGTCAGTTGCAGCGCTGGGCAACTTCACCTCAGTTCGTGCTTAGGGACACATGTACATACGAGGCTGGTGAAGGATGTGACACTTTAAGGACCTTTTGTTTTGATGTCGCCCATTGCCGTACATCTGGCGATTATCTTCTCACGACCTGGAACGAGATCCCCTCTACGGATGGAAAGACAGCAACAGTCAACGGGGGAGCGCGCGTGGGCTCCGCGCATGTTGCGCTCACGGATCTTCCCGCCGATGGCATTCCTGGATATCCGACTTATTTTTGGTTCCTTCCACCTGAGGGACTATTTGCAACCGTGACAATAAATCAGATACTAAACGGTCATCCCAACCTGGGACATTACATGAATGGGTTTCTGCGAAACTTTTCAGACCACGCCTGCAGGATGGTGAACGAGGAAGGAGTGATAGAGGTTTGTGGTTATCACCAACTGCCCACCGATCCGCCGGAAAAGCTGAATCCACGCTTCCAGTCGATTCTCCGGCGCAATCGAGCCGAAATGGACTTTATCCGTTCAAACCGTGAGGATATAAGGAAATATATACGAAAGATGAAGGTCCGGCCGCACATCGCTAGAGACACAGGATTATTGCATCAACTTTTTGAACATTTTACCGGCCTCGACCAGCACGAGACATCACCGGAACCAGTCAAGATCAGATACGAAATTACAGCAACCCCATCTGAAAGCGAGCTTGAGGCAATCATTGCAGAATGGCAGGCCTCTTGCGGTTACCCGACACGATGGGATGATGTCGGTTTCCAGTTTGCCGATGATGATCAGACAGTCCGATGGCTGAGTTATAGCCTTGCCAGATCCGATTTTGACATCGATATACCCACCGGAGGAGACGGGGTCCCATATCAGGCGCAAGCTCTCCTTGACACCATTCAAGAAGAGCGAGATACCATCCGAGCGATAGTGAGGTAATCATGAACCGCGTGCTTTCTTGCCTAAAGGCTGTCCTTTTCCTCCTCTGGGCTGCTCTCTGTTTCTTCTACGGGAGTAACGTACCTTATGCCGAGCAGAAAGACCTGTACGAAGCGCTGCGTAACATGTCCGCAATCATATTCGGCATTATGGGGGCTTGGATTGCGGTTCTTCATCCGAATTTGTTGACGCATCTGATCAATCACAAGAAAATCCAAGAGAGCGACCTTCCTGACAGCCGCCATCTAATCACGCCTATGATCTATGCTGCCTTCTCCTTGGCTGTTGTGCTCATGATCGGCATCATGAAGCCCATCGTCACGCAGTGTGCCTTCATCATGGAAAAAGCAGACGTGGTCAGAGGTCTTTCGTTTGCCGTAGTCGGCAGCCTTACCTTACTTCAGATATGGGCGTTGATTCTTTCATTCGTCCCCTATGTCCGCGTGAAGATTGCACAGGAAACGCAGATGGCGCATACGAAAAAGGTCAATGCACTCGCGGGTGATAAATCAGAACCTGAAAAGTAATTGGTTGAAACAATCGCTCTCAATGGTTACGGATTACTGGGATTATTCTTTTTTCACTGGAAGGCAATTCACAAGACTGTGAATCAGGGTGGAATCAATGGCAACCTTTGACGACGTGATCACATGGGCTAAAACATTGCCAGCATGGCAGGGCGACGCCGTTCGACGCTTCCTGGTAGCGTGTGACGCACCAATCAGTGCTCAGGATTATTCGGAGATATTGACGTTAGCCAAAGCAGACATGAAGCTTACACTACCTCCGGACAATGTGAAGCCGATTCCACCCGCTGCGGGTATGTTCTCCGGAGCTCCGGCAACGACCGTCGCGGTCAAGCTGCTGTCAATCTCCGATATCCGCAATGTCAACATCATCCAACCTGGGCAAACACAGCCTTTCTCCGAAAATGGTGTGACTGTTGTGTATGGCGGTAATGGCTCAGGCAAGTCGGGCTACTCCCGGATCCTGAAACTGGCGTGCCGGGCACGCGACAAAGACGAGCGTATTCTCCCGAATGTTTTTGCAACAGCACCAGCCGGAACGCCTAGTGCGATTCTGAAAATCAAACAGGATACTGAGACAAAGGATATCCCTTGGACACAGGATAACCCCGCAGACCCGATCCTGACCAATATAACCGTCTTCGACAGCCGCTGCGCCAGGGTCATCACGGATGACCGTAACGAGATCAGTTATCTTCCGTATGGCGCTGAAGTTTTTCAAAAATTAGCTGATGTCGTGCTGAGGATTAAGGCTGATTTAGAGGCTGAGATTACGCCGCTTTTACCGGTTCAGGACTCAGGTGTGGTAGCGGGTACTCCATCAGCTATCTTTCTTGAATCTTTGTCGGAAACAACCAAGGATGAGATCATCCAAGCCGCGATCACAAGGACACCTGTGGATGAAGAAGCATTGGCTAAGAGTGAAGAGCTGGCTCGCGCATCGGACGCAACTAAAGCAACTCAAGAAGTCGCTAGACTTGAAAGGAGCAAGAAGCGCGTCCTGGATGCAGCGAGCATGGTGTCAGGGCTCGCGACCGCTTGCGTAGATCTCACGAATCAAGAGTTCGAGAGGGTTTTAACGGAGTTGAACGCCGCGCAACTCGCACATGAAACTGCTGTTGCCGAACGGAAGACGCCTGAACCACTGCCAGGAGTCGCGTCTACAAATCAATGGGAAATTCTTTATAAGGCAGCAAAGCAATACTCTGAGGAGATAGCCTATCCAGGCGAAGCCTTTCCAAGAACAACGGACGCTGTCTGTGTGCTTTGTCAGCAACCGCTCGGCGACGATGCAGTTGCCCGTTTTGTCCGTTTTAAGAAGTTCATGGAGGATGCCACAAGTACAGTGCTCGTGGCCAAGCGGGCTGCGCTGAAGTCGCTCCGCGAAAAGGTTGAAGAATTAGCTCCCCTGACGGGCCAGGCGCTCGATTCCATCGTCGATGAACTGGCCAGTCTGGATGTCAAGGCAGCAGATGCCCTACGGGCCTATCACGCAGCAGTTCTTGCTCGCAAAGCCGCAGCAATAGAGCTGCTTAAAGAAGGTACAGACCCAGACAAAGCGCTGACACTTCCAGATTGGCCTGAGTCAGTTGTGGCGTCACTGCAAGCAGTTGCTCAAAATCTCTCTCAAAAAGCAGCCGAAATTACAAATGCAGCAAAACCTGAAGAATACAAGAAACTCCTTACAAAAATAGCTGAACTCAAATCGCGCAAGGCTCTGAGTGCACGGAAATCCGACATAATCGCGTACGTTTCGAAAGCCCGCCGCAACGCCGTCCTGCGCCGAGCTGCTGCAACCCTTCGTACTCGTGAGATCACCAATCAAGGTAAAGCAATAATCTGCAAGAACCTAACACCAGAGCTGGTAAGAGCTTTCAAGGCAGAATTAGAAGCACTGGGCGCGATCCGGATGCCCATATCGGTAAAGCCTTGCGGAGCTACCGGCGAGACATCACACGAGATGTTGCTGGAAGGCGGAAACGCGCTTGGGCGGACGCGCATGTCTCAAATCCTTAGTGAAGGTGAAGCGCGGGCCATCGCAATAGCGGGCTTCTTGTCGGAGCTTAAGCTTGCGCCACATGCAAATGCCATCGTGCTGGATGATCCGGTGTCCTCGCTAGATCATGTGTTCACTAGAAAAATCGCTGCACGGCTCGCCAGAGAAGGGCTGAAACGACAGGTCATCATCTTCACGCACAATATTGCCTTCCTGATGGAGATAGAGGATGCGTGTATGGATCTGGCCAAGGCGGGTACCCCGGTTGCTGTCGCGGTGCATACGCTGCATCGGGGTGCTAAATCTTCCGGAATAACGGTGGATGGAGTGCCATGGCATGCAATGAAAGTCAATCAACGTGCTCACTACCTAGAGCAATTGGTTAACAAGATCAAATCATTGTATGAAGACAAAATCGCTAAATACAACGAAAATGCGGCCCGTATCTACGGTCTGTTACGCGAAGCCTGGGAATCATGCGTTGAGGACGATTTATTTTACAATGTTGTGTGTCGGTACCGGAACAGTGTACAGACGCTTAAACTCATCCATGTCGCTATTGAAGACACTGACATCCACACCATCGATCTCAACATGACAAAGGCCAGCACATGGATGACGGGGCACGATAAGTCTAAGATGCTGGACGATAATCGGCCTGCGCCTGATGAATTACTCGCGGACATCAAGGCATTGCGAGATTTTTCGAAAAAGCTCATTGACCGCCGTAGGGAAACGGAGAAGCGGCGTAAGGATCTTTTAAAGCCATCATTAGCATAGGCATTGGATTAGTTCATCCTGTGCCCCACATTGGCGATAAGCCTGGTGATCGTGGCCACGGCGCTGGGCTGCTTGAAGGCCCGATAGACGATTTCCATCATACGGTAATAATCCTTCGTGAACCGGTTGTAGCCAGCCTGGAGCTCCTCGACGGTCATGTTCTTCGGCCTCACGATCACCGTACCGCCCGTGTATTTCGTATAGTCGGTGCAGATGATCCGTCCCTCCCTCTCGAATTTCCGGTAGAACTCGGTCCCCGGATAAGGGATCAGGATATTGACGGCAACGCTGTCGATCTTCACCCTTTTCAGGGCCTCGATGGTCCGGTCGAACACGTCCGGCGTGTCCGTGTCGAATCCGAAGATGATCCCCCCATCCACCAGGATGCCTCGCTCGTGGAACCGCGCGATGTTGTCCTTGAGCCGCTCGACCTTGTTGAACCCCTTGTTCGCCTCGGAAAGAGCAGCGGCCGAGACGGACTCGACCCCTACGAAGACGCCGATACAACCCGCCTTGGCCGCCAGTGAAAGCAGCTCCTCGTTTTCCGCGAGGAGCACATGAGATTGCATGAAGAACTTCTTCCCATAGGGGATCATCGCCGTGAAAAGCTCTTTCGCGAACACTTCATCAGCCGCCAGGTTGTCGTCCAGGAAGGCAATGAGCCTGCTGCCCGCCCGATCGACGTCGGCGATGACGTGCTCGACGGGACGGGTTCGGAAGCCTAGGCCATGGACGTATCTCGTGGAGCAGAAAGCGCAGGCATGGGTACAGCCCCGAGTCGCCTCGATGGGATAGAGCGGAAAATATCGTGAGGTGTCGAGCAGGTCCAGTCTGGGCGGTTTCAACCTGGCTAGGTCAACAGGCATTTCACCCATATAGATACCTTGCATCCGCCCTGCCGCCACATCGGCGACGACCTGCGGCCACACCTCATCAGCCTCACCCACCACCACCGCATCAGCGTGTTCCAGCCCCTCCTCCGGCATAACCGAGGCGTGCATCCCGCCCAGGACCACGGGAATGTGCCACTGCCGGTAATGGTCGGCGATCTCATAGGCGCGGTAGGCCCGGAACACCTCGAAGGAGATCCCCACGAGATCGGGAGTGTCGTCCAGGCGGATCTTCTTGACCCTCTCGTCTTCGATGATGATCTCATGCCCTTCGGGTGTGGCCGCTGCTACCGCCGGCAGTGAAAGGGTCATGATCTGTGACCATTTTGAGCGGGATCTGACCGCCGCCGATATGAGCTTTATCTTCATGATCGCACCTCACTCAATCCTTTCTTAACCTTTGTCCTTTTGTTATTTTGCATGTATGTCGCCTCAATGGCCGCCTATCTCAGTTTCTTCAAGTACCGTCCTTTGGATGGTCAAGGCATTCCCCTCCGTTGCTTGACCCCACTTGATCAACCGGAGACACGGGCCGTTCTCGAAGGTGATCTCGAGCCCGGTGATGCAGAGCGAATGTACGCAGGAACCGGTGTTGTAGTAGCTTCCGTCTGGCTGGTGCTTGATCTTGATCCCGGCCGTCTTGATCTTGGATTCCAGGTAGCGTCTTTCCGACAATGAGAGATTCTCGAACACCGCTCGGTGGGTGTGGCCGGCGATGATAGCGGCGGCGCCCTGATCGTTACGGTTTGCCCATTCGTGGAGGCGCAGGTCCACCTCGTTGCACAAGCCGGGATTGAGGGCAGCCCGGGTCGGGTCTTTGACCCCGCAGCGCTGCAGATCGGGCCAGAACTTGTGCACGAAAAACTTGCTGACGACCGCAGCCTCCCCGCTGCACTTCGGATCCGCCTGGTGGCCGTGGATGAGCAGGATGGCACCGACGGCCGCGACACCGCCACCCTCCCGTAGCCCCGTCTCCAGGATGATCCCCTCATAAATCTCAATGCCGGGGAACAATGTTCGATAAACGGTTTCATTGTCCTTCCAGTAGAGGTCATGATTCCCCCACACCTTGAGGTACCGGGTCTTCGCCGGATCCGGATCGTGGAATTTTGCAAGGAGCTCGTAGACCGACGTGTGGGTGATGTAGATCTGATCAAAATTATCGTTCTCCCAAAGCTCCTCGGCGTCGCCCAGCTCGACATATGTAAAGCCGTTTTCGAGATAGTGTTCCAGGGCGCATCGGTAAATCAAAGAGTTCTGGGCGAAGTCGTCGGCACCAGAACCGTCGCCCCGATGCATGTCGGACAGGCAGACGAGCTTCATGCCGGGCATCAGGACCAGCCGCCGGATACGTTCAAGCTTGGGAAGGGTTTCCATATCCTACCTCCTGCATTTCCTCGGGTGACTTCACCCGGACTTTCTCTCATAAGACCCCTTCCGAGTCTCACTGATACTGCCTTTACTAGAGCCATCTTGCGCGAGCGCCTCGCCAAAGCCATCGACCTTCCGGAAGGCATCCTCGGCAGACCAGATCACAGGCCCGTGACCCGGGAAAATGATTCGGACGTGGATCGTTTCCATCAGCGCCGCGAAGGACCTCCGGATCTGGCCTCCATCCCAGCAAAAACGGTTCACGTATCCCCGGCCGTCCTTCCGGCCCAGGATCAGGTCACCGGTGATGAGTTCCCCCGAGGCCTCGTTGTAGAAAACCACTGACTCTTCCGTGTGGCCAGGCGTGGCGATCACCTCCCAGCCGCCGAAACCGATCCGAGAACGGGGCAGGCGGTTCCCTTCGAGAAACCGGATCCGGTCCGCATAGGACACGCGCTGAAGATCCCGGAAGAAAGGCAGGGGCGCACCGGCCGGACCGTCGAAAGCCAGATCGGACCATTTCCGGATGCCGAATGTGCCGCCGATCAGTGTGGGCAAGAGACCGGTGATCCAGTTCCGCATGGGGGAGAGTGGCCGACCCGCCTTCAAATAGGCCTTCACAAGGGGATGGAACAGGACTGTCGTCTTTGGGGAGCATTTCTCCAGCAGCGCTGCGATCCCACCGATATGGTCGATGTGAAAATGGGTGGCGGCGATGATCCGGATCGCCATGAGAGAACGCTTTATCGTGTGGACACAGAAATCCTCAACAGCCTGGGCGGCGCCGACGCTGCCGACATCGACAACCATCAGGCCATCTTTCTCATCCGTGATGAGGTACGCCTGAGCAAGACCACTGCCTGGGATTGGATGAACCATGTCGACCCCCATTACACTCCAAGCGCCGCAGATTAATCTCTCAGGCGCCCGTTTTTCCTCAAAAAGTCCGATTTTCTGTTACGAATTCGCCTGCACGGTAAACCAAATTGAGTTTGTGCCCCCCACCCCCTACCCCCTCCCCCCGAATTTTCTCCCTTACTAACCGGAGCCCTGGTGAAGGCGCTTGGCCTCGGTGGAGGTGGGAAGAACGGCCAGGTTCCAAAGGCGCTCGAACTCTGCGGCGAAAGATTGGATCAATGCTTTATTGTTCGTGAAGACGGCGCCCTCATGGTTGCGGAATTCCGATTCATTGGTGAAGTTGTAGCTGCCGGTCATCAGGAGCTTGCCATTAATGAGCATGAATTTATGGTGCAGGCAGCCGCGTTTGATCTCGATGAATCGGACCTCGATCCCTTCGCCGACGAACCACTCGTCGATGGAGTAGCTCTTCCGGGCGTTGGCCCCATCCAGGAGGATCCGGACCTTGACCCCGCGTTTCCGAGCCGCAGAGAGGGCATTGCCCAGGTATTTCGATGAGAAGGCATAGGCGGCGACGGCGATATCGCCTTTGGCCGCCTTGATCAGCTTCGACAGCTCCTTCGAGATCCCGCCCTTCGGGGAGAAGAGGACCCGAGTTCCCGGGATTCTGCTCATAGTTAAGCCTTCCTTTCGTCGTCAGCCTGTCAGGAGAATGGCAAAAAGGGGCCACTCTTCTGACAGGAGTGGGATGAAAACCCGCCAAAGGTTGTGCCCGCCACACCCGGAATAAGGTGTGGCGGGCAAATTGACTGTGGCTTTTCCGGATCGAGGGTTACTTCTTCTTCCCCTTGGCGGGCGGTTTGGTCACCTTCTTGGCTGCCGCTTTGGTCTTTTCCGGGACCTGCTCCTGTTTGCGCGGCTTCATCCCCTCCTTCCAGGACTTCGAAACCTTGAAGCCCATCCGGAAGCCCGCGGGGATGGTGATCGGCTCCTGGGTCTTGGGGTTGATCCCCTGCCGCTCCTTCGTCTTCTTGACGGTGAACGTCCCGAAGTTGACCAGATGGAGCTTCCCCGACTGCTTGAGGATGGAGAAAATCCCCTCCAGGACGGCGTTGATGACCTTCTTGGCGTTCTCCTTGGTCAGCTCCGCGGTTCCGGCCACGTTGCCGATCAGATCGTTCTTTCCGACTCTGCTTACCAATTTTGCCATGGTTTGGTACCTCCTTTTCTGGTTTAGGGTTGTATGATCCTCACGGCCACGAGATAGATCGCGTAGCCGATCGATCCGATGATCAGGGCGCCGAAGATCCAGCCCGTTTTCTGGAAGAACGCGCCGATGAACCGCGCCGCCCACTTCGACGGGGTGACGTAAGCCTCCAGCGCGGCGATCCGGCCCTGGAAGTCCCGGATTCTCCGGGCGTGCTCCCGGCAGGCGAGATCCTCGACGATGACGGTGATCCGCCGGACCTGAACGAGAAGATCGCCCATCACCTGCCGGTCGGCCTGGAGGCTGGCCTCATAGGCCTGCTTCAGGAGGCAGATCGACTTGTCGAGGGTGGCATAGCGGCGGTTGAGCTCCTCCGTCTGGCTGGAGAGTTTTGTAATGCTCTCCAGGAGGAGCTGTGTGTACCGGTCGATTCCGCCATCCTGCCCGTCCGTCATGGTTTCGTGTCACCTCCTTCCTTGTTACCGTTGCGCCGAGATAGAACCCACTCGCGGTCGGTGGCGTTTACGACAGGAACCTTTCCAGGAATCTGATCCACTTACAGTCTCCGCAGAAATCAAGGGTCCGGTAAGCGGGATTGATCCTGTCACCGGGAAAATAGATCGACAGTCCGCAAGTGCCCCGGACCTCCCGGCCTATCTTCCCCTGGCGGAGAATCGCCCTCCCCCTTCCGGCCTTTAGCGCGGCCAGAAGATCGTCTGCCTTGGCCCGAACTTCGGCGCCGGCCTTTTTCCGCAGATTTTTGGTGAAGCTGGCCAGATCGATGTAGTTGTCGTCGTAGAACCGGGGGCTCCGGCGCCAGGCGGCCTCGATGAGTTTGGAGTCAGTCTCGAGGGCGGCAAGAAGACATTCCGACAGGGCATCGACCTTGGCCGTCATCTCCCCGGTTCTGCTCACGTCCAGAGCGGACTGGGTGACCGTCTCGTTCTTCCCTTTGTAGGAGAGGAGGTAGCTTTTGACGATCCAGCGGGCGAGGGCGGCGGCGTCCTGGCGGGGCTTGGCGGTCAGGCGGGTCAGGATCTCGGCGTAGGGCCACCCATCGAAAGGCTCCTCGATCTCCGAGCCGACGATGACGTTCACGGACTCCCGGAGCTGGTAGGCCACCTCCACCATGTTCATGAGACAGGCGTCCATGCCCAAGAGATCGATCTTCCGTCCCAGGAG
Organism: Syntrophaceae bacterium UBA6112; assembly: GCA_002423465.1. GTDB lineage: Bacteria > Desulfobacterota > Syntrophia > Syntrophales > UBA5619 > UBA5619. Next base: position 17,878 of record DIWG01000037.1, read on the forward strand.
CGCGCAGATCCCGGCAAGGACGATCCTCAGCTCGCGGTTGTCCAGGGCGTCTCCGTCGGAAGTGTCGTCATAGCAGATGCTGCGGTGTTCCTGCGGGATTGGGTCGCGGGCGGGTTGCCGGAAAAGGCGCCGGCGGGGTTTCTTCTCTGCGGGACCAGCCGCCCTGCTCTTGGCGTCCTCCCACCAGCCGCTGCCGTGATTCCAGAGGATGAGGGCGTACCGGTCGGCGGGATAGTTGGCCGCCGCCCATTTGACGAAATCATAGAGGATCTGCGGATCGCCGGTATTCGCCTCGCTGAAGGTCTCGATACAGTCCTTCTTGAACCCGCCTCCTTGGGTGATCCGGAAGCGCCTGGTGCGTTTGTCCTCGATCCGGTCAAGCTGGACGAGGATGTTGACGTCCTTCGTGGAGCCCGCCCGGGCCATCTCCGCGATGTCCCGGAGGGCCGCGCCGTCGAGGTTGTTGTCCCCGGCCATGTAGACCAGGAAGGTCCATTTGGCCTGGCTGGCCACCCGGCTGCCTGTCACACTTCCCGCGTCGGTCCCTGACTTTTCCATAGGAGCCTCCTTTTTTGATCGGATGGTAGAAGCTCACCTCGGCGAAAGTCAAAGAACACAGGAGCTATAGGGGCTATAGGAAAAGATCTTTCATCCAGGATGAATTTTTCGTATAAGCAGGGTATGCGTCGTTTCTCCCGTAAATCTCAATTGTATTTTCACAAGAAATATGCAATCTTATTCTAAGAGTTTCCTAAAGAGTTAAGCTGTTTCCACTGAATTAATAGTGAGGGGAAATGGCATCCGAGTCTAGAACGCTAAAAAATGTAACCCGATACATTACGCGTGAGCTCGAAAGAGAGCTCTGGGCGCGAGCCGCAGGACGATGTCAGTTTAATGGCTGCAATCGACCCGTGTTCAAGTCACCGGTGACACAGGAACAGGTTAACATCTCTGAAAAGGCTCATATCTACTCATTCTCCCAAACTGGCCCCCGCGGATGGGGACCATTTGCCAGGTACAGCAAACAAATCAATGATTTGACAAACCTAATGTTGGTCTGCCACGACTGTCATAAGACAATCGATCAAGACGGCAAAGGTGAGCGTTACTCTGCAGAACTGCTCATCAAGTGGAAGGATGAACATGAGAAACGCATCGCAATCGTGACGGGCGTCAACCCTACCAATAAGTCGCACGTCATCCTGTACGGAGCGAATATTGGAGACCAAACATCGAAGCTACAACCAGAAGCGGCAAAGGAAGCACTCTTCCCTGAGTGGTATCCGGCAGAAGAGCGCCCGATCCAACTCTCGATGAGTTGGGAAGGCAAGGACAACGAACCCGCTTATTGGAAAACAGAAGCCGAAAACCTGAGAGCAGCTTTTAACCGCCAAATCCGGCCCTTGGTTGATAGCAACGACTGCTCACACCTCTCCCTGTTCTCACTCGCACCCATCCCATTGATGGTACTCCTTGGCTCTCTCCTTACAGACAAGGTACCTGTACAAGCCTATCAGCTACATAGGGAACCGACCCAGACATGGAGATGGCTCACTGGGCCAGCCGACTTCAGGTACCTGGTTAACCGACCGGTATCGCCATCACACCAACCGGCCTTGGCAATATCCTTAAGTGACCACATCAACCCATCCCGCATCACATCGGTCCTAGGTGAAGCTGTTTCCATCTGGGAATTGACGATCGAACACCCTCACAATGATTTTCTGAAGTCGAAGGAGCAGCTCTCACAATTTCGTGAAACTGTCCGCCAACTTATTGTGGAAATAGGGAAGGCCCATGGAAAGCAAGCGCAATTGGCGTTTTTTCCAGCCATGCCTGTCGCGTGTGCAGTCGATCTGGGGCGAATACGGATGCCAAAGGCCGATGGCCCGTGGATTATTTACGATCAGAACAATGAGTGCAATAAATTCATACGGGCGTTAGAGATAGGAGGTCCCGAGCATGGATAACTCTACCAGAAATCGTATTATTGAAGAGGTAGCCAGGTCTATTGACATCCCCGATTCAGCCTACGAAAAGGCAAATGCCAGGTACAAGGATTTGGCTGATTGGTTTGGCCGAAAGGAGGCACGCTGCTACAACTTTCAGCCGCACCTCTACCCGCAAGGGTCATTCCGGCTGGGGACCGTAGTTCGCCCGATAGATGACGACGGAGAGTACGATCTGGACATGGGCTGCCGTCTTAGGCAGGGTTTCACAAAGGCTACATACACCCAACAGCAGCTTAAAAATCTTATCGGAGCGGACGTAGAGGATTACCGCGTCGCACGGGGCATCAAAGAGAAGCCAAAAGAAAAGAAACGCTGTTGGCAGTTGCAGTATGCTGATACGCTGAAGTTCCACTTGGATATAGTCCCCTCAATACCTGAGACTGTCGAGCGACGGCGGCTCATCCAAGAGGCAATTGGCCGGACCGGTACCCCAACAGAGCTAGCAACGCTTGTTGCCAATTTGGCGGGAGCAATCACTGACAATCGGATGTGGAACTACAAAATTATCGATGACGACTGGCTGCTTAGCAACTCAGAAGGCTTTGCCCTCTGGTTCATATCACGTATGAAATTGGCCAAGACACTGATGGAGAGCCTTTCGCTGCGAGCAAAAGCAGCTAAAGTTGACGAGTTGCCTGCTTATCAATGGAAATCACCTTTGCAGCGATGTGTTCAGTTGCTAAAACGCCATCGGGATATGTTGTTTGCTGATGACCAGGACGGGAAACCAGCTTCAATTATTATCACAACTCTTGCAGCGAGGGCTTATAGAGGCGAGGCGGAGATCGCAGACGCATTGGAAACGATTTTGTCCACCATGGGGGCACTGGTACGCCCTACGGCACCCCGCATTCCAAATCCAGTCAACCCAGCGGAAGATTTTGCAGACAGGTGGAGTGATCCGGCAAACAAGCATCACAAATTGGAAGCGAAGTTTGGGATATGGCTGCAACAGGCCCAGACCTATTTCGATACCCTCGGGAAGGAGAGAAATCCGGAACTGATTGCCGAGATGGCGAAGGAGAAATTAGGTGCGTCGCTGAACACAAAGGAACTCAGCATCAAACTTGGAACAGGTACCTCGAGCAAACTGCTCAAACCAGCCGCAGTACCTGCCGGTCTGAACTTCCCGGACAAGCCACTGGTTCCGCGGAAACCGGCGGGCTTCGCGTGCTAGGTGTCATTTATGATGCCTTGGTTTCTCAGAGATTCAGAAAGACTCAAGCTAGAACGCAGAGGTGTTGAGGAGCTAGTACGATCGGCCAATTGGCTTGTAGGCGCGGAATGGCTTTTGAATGACGACGGCCTCTGCCTCGACGCCGTCATTCGTACCAAAGGACACGATTACGACGTACGCGTCTCATTTCCCACCATCTACCCCGATGCCCCGATTATTGTACGCCCGAGAAAGATGCAATCCCGAATTTCCATGCATCAATATGGAGGGGCAGATGGCCCGCTCTGCCTGGAATGGGGTCCCGACAATTGGCATCGAGACATTACCGCCGTACAGATGTTGGAGAGCACATACCGACTGTTCGACATTGAGAACCCACTTGGAGAAAATCAACCCGATATCGCGGCGGTCGCACCATCTCGCCACAAACTGACAATCGGCCAGCAGTTCCGAAGTAAACGCTTGAGATGGTTGGAAACCCGGGCACTCTCAAATTTTATTAATGGCCAGCCCGTAAATACAGCGGGATCTTTCAAATTCACGTTCCAAAAGACAGGTGAAATCTGGACAAGCCTGATCCACGAAGCCACACCATTTGGAGGCAGTACCTGGATAGACAACCAGATTCCCACGACGCTGCCAGGAGCAATAGCCGACGAAGTTGGGATTTGGCTCAAAACGGATTTAGGGCAGAACACCATCGGACAACCAGCCACGCTTAAGGATCTACGGGATCTTTTGGCTGGCATGGAGCAGGCAACATTTCTCACGACAAATGGGACTTCACCCGTGGACGGTTTCGGGAAATCTATGTCCGGAGTCCTTATCGCAGATGCAACGAACGAATTGCATTTATTTATGGTATTCAGGGATGAAGACGTAATTGCCTGTTCAAGGGTCCAGCCGGAGGATATCCAAGGCCAAAACCGCGCACCCGAACGGGATAAATTGAACGGCAAAAAAATCGGTATCGTGGGTCTGGGTTCAGTTGGCAGCAAGATCGCTTTGAGCCTTGCCCGCATGGGGTGCGGAAAATTCTACCTTGTTGACCATGATCTGCTCCTACCGGAGAATCTACAGCGACATGCTCTGGATTGGCAGGGGGTAGTTCAGCATAAGGTAGATGCGATGCAGGCTGCCATTAGCCTGGTAGCCCCAGGAGTACAAACAGAGGTTTCCCGTCTAAACCTTACCGGGCAAGAATCCAACGCATCCATCGGCGGGGCACTGAACCGATTGGCGGACTGTGACATTCTCATCGACGCAACGTCGAACCCAAGGGTATTCAATTTGCTGGCATCTGTCGCCAGAAGCGCTCGGCGGCCTATGGTGTGGATGGAAGTATTCGGCGGAGGGATAGGTGGTCTGATAGCGCGAAGTCGACCAGGAATAGATCCTACACCGCATGACATGCGCGGTGCCTATCTTCAGTATTGTACCGAGCATCCAGCGCCACACTTGGAAACAATAGTTCCTGGCAATTATGCCGCTGAAACTGAGGACGGGGAAGTGCTTGTAGCTTCCGATGCAGATGTTACGATCATCGCGCACCATGCAGTGCGCTTTGTCCCGGATTGTCTTGACACACCCGAACGATCGAAATTTCCCTACTCAATGTATCTGATCGGACTGGCAAAAGGTTGGACCTTTGAGGCCCCGTTTGACACGATTCCGATCTCAATGGCATCCTATGCGATAGAGGGATGGGACAATGGCAACAAACAAGAACTTGATCTCGAAGGCGTACAGTTCCTATGCGAATTACTCAAAAAAGATGACTCTTCGCCTTCTAATACCCCCTGAAATTGTCCAAAAGCTGGTAGACGCCCTAGGACAAGCCGGCCGGCGTGAGATTGGGGGTATATTAATGGGCGAACATGTCGGACCAGATGCCTTTCGCGTGCAGGAATTAACCATCCAACATAAAGGGGGAACGTTTGCGGCGTTCGTCAGGATGGTGACGGAAATCATAGCGCCCCTGCGCGCCTTTTTTGAAACCACTAAGCATCATTACACGAAGTTCAATTATCTTGGTGAATGGCACTCGCACCATTCATTCATGCTGGCACCAAGCAACCAGGATCACGCTACGATGTATAACATCGTAATGGATCCGCAGCTTGGGGCACACTTTGTCGTGCTACTTCTGGTAAAACTTGGTGACCGAGGGCAGCTAGAGGGAAGCGTCACGGTTTACCAACCAAACAAAGGGGTATTTGCAGGAAGTATTGTTCAAGAAAGGTCAACCAAAACCATGTCAAAATATGAGATATCAGCATGAGTAACCCCGCTGAACCCTGTGCCCAAAATTGTGCCCACCAGGATCAAAAAAGGACCAATCCAGCCCCACTCCTGCCAACATTCGGGCGGGGAAGCATTCAGACAAGACTTTGTATTTACTTATTTTTAATAGATCTTTGGCGGCGGGCGAATTCTGGAATTGTGCCCTTCAAATCCGGAGTGGGGGGCTAGTACCCTCCCAGGTGGGTTCGATTCCCATGCACTTCCGCCATTTTTTATTGATTTTATTAGGATTTACTTGCCGGATTCTTTCCCCCCGAATTTCCCCCAGGGGTATGACTTTCCTTTCCAGGATGCGGCGTTTCGCTTCGAGTTGGACGGAGGCATATTGCATGACGGAATCGCGTCGCGCATGATCCTTCAGCATTTGCAGTTCGTCGATGCTCAAACCCTTTTCGTTGACGTACTGGCTGCAGGAGGAATGCTTCAGCCCGGCGTACATCTCGATCGCCTCACCGACCGTCCCGCAGGCTTTGTGCCATAGATCCACGAGATAATCGTGCTGGTAAAGCTGAACCAAAAGATCATCATCAAATTTCATGGGCCATTTAAAGGACTTAATGGCGTTGAATGGAAGATTTGTTTATCTGTGAAAGGCCTTGATGCCGGAGGAAATATAATGTTGAAGATGCATTATGTGCCCTTGCAAGGCACATTATGCAATCAGAATATGATAAGAGAACGCAATTACTGATTGACAATATCATGTTTTATGTGCATTGTGTGCTCTCAGAGGACACACTTCGATGATGAAACATGACGGCCCGCTGAAGACACTCGGCCCACAGGCTGCACAGCTTGTTACATCACTCCATGAAGACAACAAGCTGGTTTTTCGCCTGGAAGATGTCCAGCGGATCCTCAGCCTCGAAGAACCGACTACCCGCAGCCTCGTCAGAACGCTCGTGAACAGAGGCGTGGCCGCGCGTCTGAAGCCCGGCCTTTTCACCCTTGTCCCCTTCGAACTGGGGAGAGAGCGGGAGTACCTGGGAAACCCCTTCATTGTGGCCCGCGAACTGGCCGGTGGAAAAGATTACTTTCTCTCCCATGGTACGGCGATGTCAATCCACGGCATGGTCACACAGCCTCAGTTGGTGGTCCACGTGACCACGACGGTGCCGCGCCGGCCCGTCCGGATCATGGGCACCGAATTCCGGTTCTTCGCGTCTGCAAAGGACGGGTTCTACGGCCTGATGGACCACTGGGTCACAAAGCAGGAAAAGGTCAGGATCAGTGATCCCGAAAGGACCATCCTGGACGGGCTCCGGATGCCGGAATACTGCGGCGGTCTGACCGAACTGGCCAAGGGGCTCTGGATCAGGAAGCCGGACCTGAAAGCCGACAGGCTGGTCGATTATGCGTTACGATTGGATGTCGGCGCCGTCATCCGCCGGCTGGGATATCTCATGGAGCTTTACGATATCGGCACCCCTGCGGACAGGGATAGACTCCGGGGTAAACTGACAGGCACTTACGCAAGCCTGGATCCGCTTATGCCGGCCGAGGGGAAGTACCTGCGCAGATGGCGGCTTCGCCTCAATGTGTCTTCCGATGAACTGCTTTCAACAGTGAGGACCTGATGATTCCGCAACGAGATCTGTCGCTGCTGTCAAACCGCCTCGCCAAGAAGGAAGAGCGCCGCATTCCCGAGGCTGTCCTGGAAAAGGACTACTGCCTTTCCTGGTTCCTCGTGGGCATGTCCGCAACCCCTCTCAAGGACATTCTTGTCTTTAAAGGCGGTACGGCAATCAAGAAATGCTACATCCCTGATTACCGCTTTTCAGAAGATCTCGATTTCACCCTGCGCGAAGAGACACCCTTTGAAGTAATCCAGGGCCATCTTGACGAGGTATTCAGACGCACGGAAGAAGCCTCGGGCGTCAAGATCCGCTTCAGCCGATACGACCGGCACTCCCACGAAAACAGCCATACGTTCTACCTCGCCTACGAAGGGCCTCTTCCCGGCGCCGCCGGCAAGGAAGTCAAGGTGGACATCACGATCCGGGAGCGGATTGTCTTTCCCGTATCCACCCTGCCCGTGCTCAAGGCCTATACAGAATACCGGGACCTTCCGACAGACGCAGTCGTCGGCGTCTATTCCCTCAACGAAATAGCGGCGGAAAAGATCGTTGCCCTGTTCGATCCGGCGCGGAACGAGCCCCGGGACCTTTACGACCTGTGGCACCTGTCCGGCAACAGGCTTGTCAAACCCGCCGAACTGATTGAGGCGGTCAGGGCAAAGACGGCATTTCGCAGCAGAACGCTGAATGGTGCAAAGGACCTGTTTCAACGGAAGGAGGCCCGTCTGAGGAAACTCTGGGCCATCAGACTGGCGGCGCAGATGGCCGACCTTCCGGAATTTGACGAAGTGTACCGGGCGGTTACCAGGGAGTTGAGGAAGGAGTACTTTGGATAGGATGGAGTTGATGACCTTTAATCAAGGTGATTGATTATGGCAAAGGCGATTTTCACAACAAAGATCACTCCAAGTTACAATGACCTTCCGGAATTGATGTACCATTTTCCAAAAACCTATTTGCGTCAAGCAAACCTGACTGTTGGTGATTGGATCATATATTACGAACCGCGCAGAGAAGACATTTCTCCGGCCGGTCATGCGGGGCGTCAATGTTATTTTGCAACAGCACGAGTAACCCACATCAAAGAAGATATTGCTGTGAAGGACCATTACTATGCTTTCGTAGAAAATTACGTCGAATTTTCGGTGCCAGTTCCCTTCAAAATTGGCTCGTTCTATTACGAAAGCGGGCTTAAGAAAGCTGATGGGTCAACCAACAAGGGGGCTTTTGGAAGAGCCGTTAGAATTATCCAGGATGAAGAGTATCAGGCAATTGTTGCGGCCGGCATGGCACAGATCAACGAGCAGACCGTACGAGACGACTCCGAGCCGCCAATCAATTTTGATGTGGAGCGACCTGTGATCCAACAAATTATCGAGCGACCATTTCGCGAAGCAGCTTTCTCAAGGCTGGTAAAAGACGAATACGGTCTAACGTGTTCGATGACGGGGATAACCATAAAGAATGACCGAGGCATCATGGAGGTAGAAGCCGCTCACATCAAGCCTGTTAAATTCAATGGTCCCGATTCGGTGAGAAACGGGATTGCCCTTTGCCGCACATTCCATTGGATGTTTGACCATGGCCTCATCTCGGTCGCAGACTCTTGCGATATCATGGTAAAGAATATCGTTCCCCCCAAAGTTTATCAACTTCTCAACAGCAATGGGAAAATTAGACTCCCCTCAAATAGCATGTCCGCTCCTCATCCCAGATTTCTGAAGTTTCACCGTGAGGTTATTTATAACTCTGCGACAAACCGATGACCGATCAATGGCACGCTTATTGGCGCGAATTATACACGGAACATCAAGAATCAATCAAACGGCTCATGCTGTTCTTGTGACGAAAGCAGTGCTGAGCAGTCGCGTCAAAGACTGGCCGGAAAGAATTATCAACGATAAGCCATTCGAGTTCCATATCTGGGATGCTGCCCGGTTTCATAGGGCTTTTGAAGCTGCTACTGGCCGGGATGAACTGAAGATTGACTTCCGAGAATTCATGCCAGAAGGTATTCCCTGTCTGGAAGCCAGCCAGACGGGCGACGAATATAAAGCTTATTTATGTGTCATTCCTGGAACTGTCCTGGCCGATCTTTATGACAGATACGGAAGCCGGCTTCTCGAAAGAAATGTCCGGTCCTTTCTTGGCATACGGGGAGCAAAAAGTGTCAACAGCGGTATAAGGAGTACAATCCTCAGTCAGCCCTCAATGTTTTTCGCATTCAATAACGGAATTGCAGTTACGGCCAGCACCGTAGAAGTAGCACGCGGTGGAAACGGGCTTGGTATTCTCTGTGCAGACGATCTGCAGATTGTTAATGGGGGTCAGACAACCGCATCCCTGACAACGGCAAAACGGAAAGACAGGGCAGAGCTTAAAGACATTTTTGTACAGATGAAACTTTCCGTTATTGGACCAGAACGGGCGGATGAACTTATTCCGCAGATCTCGCGTTCTGCAAACAGCCAAAATAAAGTAAGCGACGCCGATTTTTTTTCAAACCATCCTTTCCATGTGAGAATAGAGACACATTCGCGACGTCTTTGGGGACCGGCTGTTGCTGGGGCTCAACACGAGACGCACTGGTTTTATGAACGCGCGAGGGGACAATTTCTTAACGAACAGGTAAGGATGACCCCCTCAGAGAAGCGCAGATTTCTGCAACAGAATCCCCGCGAGCAACTCATAACAAAAACGGACCTTGCCAAGTATGAGAACGCTTGGCGAGAAATTCCCCATGTTATTAGTCTTGGTGCACAAAAGAACTTCAGGGATTTTGCAGGATATATCGATGAATTGTGGAAGGCATCCGACTCTGAGTTCAATGAAGAATATTTCAAAAACATTGTCGCACGGGCTATCATCTGGAAATACACAGAAAGAATGGTTTCAAGACAACCTTGGTATCAAGGCGGTTACAGGGCTAACGTCGTTGCGTATTCAATTGCCAAGCTTGCCATGATGATCAGAACATCAGCAGGAGGCAGGGTTCTTGACTTCAGAGCGATATGGGGAAAACAGGGTATTTCAAAGGCCATGGAATTACAGCTTGAACAGATAGCTGAGGCAGTTTTCAATACCATCGTGTCTGAAGACAGGCCTGTCGATAATGTGACGGAGTGGTGTAAAAAGAAACTCTGCTGGGAAAGGGTAGAGAGTATTAGGGTTCCATTGCTTTCTTCATTCGTCGCGGATCTAGTGGACAAGGCAGAGCTCCTGGCGGTTAAAAAGGATGCGAAGAAACTGCAAAAAACGGACAATGGTATTGCGGCACAGGCAGAGGTTGTCCAACTTGGTGGCAAGTATTGGCAGCAGATCAGCAATTGGGCTGAGAAGAAAAATTTGCTTACGCCTGATGAAAAGAAGATTGTTAGTATCGTAGCGCGTATACCGAACAGGATACCTCCTGATTTCCAATGCCCAAAATTACTTGAAATCCGTACGAGGATGATTGCAGAGGGCTTTGGGTATCCACAGTAATTATGACGTAATGGAGACATGCGATAAACGGGATATTGCAATCGAAGAAATAATGGCATGGAAAAGCAAGAAATCCTCCAGGATCACAAAAAGACAGGGAAGACATTCCAGCCGCCTTTTACACAAAAACTTGGCCCATTGCATGAAATTTCATGGGTCAAAACGATGATCCCCGAGCTGTTCTGGATTGCCATCATCCAAGATTGTTATGGCTATCAAATGGGTGTGGAAATCATAACGGCATTCTCCCGAATTGTCTGTAAATGTACTGAAGGTTCTTCTGATAAGAAGCGGGTTTTCGCATCAATGAGTTCTTTTGGAAGGTTGACGCCCGAAGAAGGTTTCTGTGTCAGGAAAGAACTTGCTGCTTCTGGCCGACTTTTTGAAATCCAAAAAGCCCTCACTGATTTAATCGTATTCTATCCTCAATGCCCCCTTTGCTTCTTATATTCGAAAATACCAAGCCTGGATGATGGCCCAGAGCACAAACTTGCTTCGTTGAAAGCCTCGCTTGAAAAAATATATGACAAAATCTCCAGAGAGGCCATGATGGTTCAAGCAACCGCAATATGGCTCGCATTTGATTCAGATGTTTTAAAAGTCTCTGCGGATACATCGCTTGCCGAATTCCCAGAAATTGAAAAATATCCGCACACAGAGCTATCACAGCGTGTAGCATCAAGTATCCGAGCATCGCTATTCATGTTTTTTATCGAACCCCACTATCCGGTATCATCTGACTGGCCAGCTTATTTTTGGAATCGAGGGCTTGAAATTGACCCATGTCATTTCTGAGGATTATAGATGGACAACGATTTAGATTATGATGAGATTGAGAAGCTCATAAAAGCGTTCGTAGAGAAAGCACGTCAGGAGCTGAATGAAAGATGGGCTAAATGGCCTATTGATTTATCTCAGAGGGAACTTTACGAGGTAGTGGGCGCGCTTTTGGCACGGCAAGTGACCCTGGCAAGACAGTTAGCGGAATGTCCTCAACTGTGGAATGGCCATATTGCGCCAGTCCTACTGCGGGCCATGGCGGACGTATATATTTCGCTGGCATGGGTATTGGAAGACCCGCTCGATCGTTCGCAAAAATTCGTCTTCTACGGACTGGGCCAGGCAAAACTTCAATTAGAACATCGAAAAGCCCAGATAGTTGATAGAGAACCGACACCTGAAGAAAAAAGGCTGCTTGATGCATCTGAGCGATGGATCAATTCGCAACGGTTTACATTTTTAACAGAGGTAAATATCGGAAGCTGGTCTGGAATAACAATTCGTCAAATGGCTGAAGAAGCGAAGTGCATTGACTTTTATAACTATGTCTATACCCCCTTTAGTGCCTGTGCTCATTCGATGTGGCACCATGTTGCCCGATACAATCTGAAGCAGTGTAATAATCCGCTCCACCAATATCATCAAGTGCCAGATGATCCTGAATTCCCCTTTGATCCGTACAACCTGTATCTCGCCGCCAAGTATCTGGAGAAAACCTTTTCCGCCTTCGATAAGAAGTTCGCTGTCAACATCACGTCACCTTCTGCCTACGACGTGTTGTGTGATGGGCTGGACAATCTATTTAAAGAAGCAAAAGGCACACGAGAGAATACTACCGGTTCAGAAACGGCCTGAGACAAATGGCTTTAAAATTTACCCGCTACGCACTTCAGGGGTGCCAGTGCAGCTTGGCTAATCTGAACCGCGATCTTTGCCGGCTCATCAATCGTTATTGTCCTCCCTTGAAAAGAGCGGTTGGGTTGTGTCAATACCTCCTGCTTAACCCAGGCACAACAGATCCAGGCGTCGATTGGTCAAAAAACGACGGCAGACATGACATCTTGCCGACGTTTTTGTACCACCTCTCTATCCGTCACCCCAGCTGCACGCAATCATATCATGAGCATCCAGAGGATTATCTTTCCTCCGGCGACCGCCACGCCAGAAAACGATCGAGCGCATCGATGTTGCCGACCATCTCCCGGGCAAGCTTCAGTCGCTCTAATAGCCTGACCCTGTCCACCTCGCCCAAAACCGCAGCCCGTTGTTCGGCATCCCTGAAAAATTGTTCAATCCGGCTCGCCGTTCCCCAGCGCTCGACGATCTGGAGGAGTTCCTCTCGGCTCTCTTTGCGCGCCTGGGCAGCTCGGCGCACCGCTTCTTCCCGGCGCCAAACTTCTTGTTGAGCCTCCCACTTTTGGTGTTCTATTGCTGCTTGGTGTTCCCCTTCCTCAACAAGACGGGCGATGACCCCGGCCGCACCCTTGAGCACCCTGATGATTGTTTTGATCTGGCTGCCCAGATCCCGCTTCTTGGACTCCTGCCACCTTTGGACCCAGTTGGCCCGGTGATAGGGGGCATAGGCCTGCAGGCAGAGCCGGCCGGTGGGGTAATCCTTTTTCGTCGTCCAGGTCAATTCATGGGCATAGAGATTCCGCTTGGGCGGCACGTAATCCGCCTCGCGAACATATTTGCCGTTGACGTAACGGAGTTCGACCTCTTCGGCCAGTTCGACGATCGTCAAGCCGATCGCTACAGTCCCGACATACACCACTGTGCAGCGGCAAGGGGACCAGAGATGATTGGAGTATCGATCCTCGCGCGTCTTCGCCGGTACCTCATGCTCATCCACTGCCGCCCTGTAAAAATTCACCCCTCTTGGTTCGAGAACGACCGGATAGCCACGATCTTCCAGGGCCAGGAACAACTGGTTGGCGAACGCCAGGGCCTTATCGAGACATGGCTTGGTCACAATCAAGTCGACCAACATCTGTTTATCCGGTCTTAGATAACCGGTTTCATTCTTGTAACGACCCTTTTCAAAGAGACTCTTCACACCATCGACGAGGGGATGTTGGCTGGGACGTTCCGCTTTCGGCCATGAGGGACGCCGCCGCCCCCGTACAGGCGGATGGGGCAGCGGCAAGGGCACACTGCCATTGTGACCGCCCCGTGACCAGGTCAGTTGGTTCCCCGGCAGAGCATGAGACAGCGGTGGGATCGGAGGTTTCTTGCCGGCAGCCCGCATGGCCCAATAGCCCCGCCCCGGGCGGGGAACATTCATGAGCCTGCAGATCCTGGCCAGGTAGCTTGAGGATACACCATACCGGGCTGCCACCTTGAGCATCGGCTCTTTCCAGACCAGTGAATGCATGGCCTCGCGCGTCAATGGCGCCGGTAGGGATTCATCGGTTGTCGTCATCGTTCAAACCAAATCCATAAAGATTATGAGGGGCGTTTCTTAGCATGTTCATGAGGAAAAGGCATCTCCCTATCAGTCGAAAAGGCATGGACGGGTCCTCTTACGCAGACCCCGCACAAGGCGGCGTCAGGGAACGCAACGCCGGAAGCGGGGAAAGAGGCAGAATGCCGATACGAGCCACCCATGTGGAAAGCTAAACAATCCCGCCCTTCCCTATGAGAATCACCCGCGATGATCTTGGGTTTCATTTTTTGACCTGGGCTTCACCGGAGCGCCCGGACGGACGATCTCAACCAAAGGACGGGACCGTACGGCGCCATGGAATCCGCTTCAGCGGTTTCGAGGGCGAGAGCGCGAATCAGGGAGACGTGTCCCGTCCGGAGCGAAGCGGAGGGCGAGTCACGACGACCGGCGAGAGGGGCGTCACGAACGTGTCCGCCCCGACGAGAAAAGAAAATGATCGCCCGCTGCCGCCTGTCTCCGACGAAGGAGGTGACAGGCGGCAAGCGGGCCACCAAGGCGCAGGAGAGCGGAGCGTCCGTGGTTTTGCGGCGCGGAGCCGACTGAGCTAAAGCCCGCGAACCGGGGCGTCTGCGCGAAGCAAGGTCGCTCCGGGAGCGGGCAAGATTTTAAAAAGATCGGAAGGCCTAGGCAGTCAGCGCGCAGCGCCTGTCTGCCTAGGCCAGGAGCACCAAACAGAAGCGGCCGAGCGGAGCGTCCGCGGGTTTATGCGGTCGAGGAGCCAGCCGCAACGCCCGAGGACCGGCAGTCCGAACGCAGTGAGGTCTGCCGGGACCGGGTAAAAGAAAAGTACAAAATGCCTGAGGGGCGGGCCAGTCGCCGCTCAGCGGTCGTCCGGCCTGGCCCGGAGGCAGCGAGGGAGCCCCTTGGGGCGGACGGGCGTGGATGCAAGCGGCCGGAGAGGCGGCGCGGAGCGCAGCGCAGCCCGGCCACGACGGACGCTGGCAACCGCAGGGAGGGCGGGGAAAAAGGCGCGGTAGACGGTGCACAAAGCCGGTAGGGAGCGACGCCGCGGCGCGACCCCGGCGACTGCAACGCTGGCCGCCTACCGAACAGATCTTTGAAACGAGCACGCAGAACCAGCCGAGCGGGTTGCGCACAAAGCATGCGGCCGGGAGATAACGTAAAATATCTTTCGCTTT
>DIWG01000036.1 GCA_002423465.1 Syntrophaceae bacterium UBA6112
ACCACCCGCCGGCGGTCCGCAAGGACATTGCCGACATGTTTTGCCGTTCGCCTCGCATACCGGCGGGTCATCTCCTACCGCCGGTGCCCCAGGACCTCCTGCACAAACGACAGATCCTTGCCCTCATCGAGCAATTGGCATCCCAGCGAATGGCGGGCCGCGTTGTAGAGTTTGATCCTGATGCCTGCCTGTTTGCAGGCAGCCTGCCAGATGGCGTTCAGGTTCTTGTTCGTGTAAGGCTTCCCGTCCTCCCGCACAAAGACAAAGGGGCCGAAATGCGTCGGTAGGGAGTCAATGATTTCTTGCGCGTAGGGGGTCAGATCGTAGGCCCGCACGTCACCCGTCTTGGTGCTTTCCCGCAAGTCATTGTCCGAAAAGGCGCGTTTGATGGATATCCTTCCATCCTTGACGGCATCCTTCATGATCGCCCGCACCTCGCCGATTCTCAGGCCGTACTCCATGGCGAAGCGGAATACCGGCCGGTGGATTTCCGGTACATACGCCAAGACTTGTTCCTGCTGCTTCATGGTCAGATATTCCACGCTTGCCGGTTCGGGTTGCTTCAACTTGGGGAAGGGCGGTATGGAGGGATGTTCATGTGGATAATATTTCTGATCGTCATAGGATTTCTGATCTATTTCATTGTTCAGGCCCAGAAAACGAAGGACCGGACGCCGACACAGAATGAAAGCTCCCTGGATATCCTCAGGAGGCGTTACGCAAAGGGAGAAATCGCAAAGGAAGAATATGAGAAAATGAAAAAAGTCCTTGAAGGATAGACCTTAATGACTTTAAAGGCTATTCATTCAGGCAGGATCATGGAAAGACTATGGATAAGCAGATAGACAGCAATCTGACGGCACAAACAAAGACGCGGTACAACCGGATTGCCCCGTACTATGATGTGATGGAAATAATCACCGAGCGCACCTTCAGTCGCTGGCGCAGGCAATTGGTAGCACGTGCAAAAGGGACGGTTCTTGAGGTCGGGGTCGGTACGGGGAAAAACTTTCCCTACTATCAAAAAGGCGCTGATGTCAAAGGTCTCGATATCGCCGATAAGATGCTGCTTCATGCACGATTGCGTGCCGCCAAGCTTGATTTCCCCGTCCATCTTATGGAGGGTGATGTTCAGTCTCTTCCGTTTCCCGAAAATTCTTTTGACATGGCCATCGCGACTTTCGTGTTCTGCTCCGTGCCAGACCCGGTGTTGGGTTTGAAAGAATTAAGACGCGTCGTAAAGTCCAGTGGTGAGATCCTCCTGCTCGAACATGTCCGGATCGACAGGCCAGTCACAGGGTTCATCATGGATATCATCAACCCTGTTATTCTGCATTTTATCGGTGCGAACATCAACCGGCGTACCGTGGAGAATATTGGAATGGCGGGATTGCATATTCAAAAGATCGAACATCTCGGGTTCATGAAGATGGTGAAAATGATCACCGTAAAAGCGGACAAGGCATCATGAAGCCGGGAAATTCCTTGAAAATAACATTGATGGGAAAGCCTGACTGTCACTTGTGCGAGATCGCGGAAAGCGTCGTCGAAAAGGTTTGCGCCCGCCTTTCCCTTCCCTGGGAGAAGATCAACATCGAAGACCACCCCGATCTCCATGATCGGTACAAGGAGGAGATTCCGGTTCTTTTGGTCGACGGGCGGAAACTGTTTAAGTATCGCACCAGCAAACCGGATCTGATGAAATCTCTTATGCGCCGCCTTTCATAAAAAACTGTGGCTCTGTATAAGGAGGACCATGATGCACGACCACCCATCCAAAGAAGAAAAAAGTAAATATACGGATCCGGTTTGCGGAATGTCCACAGATCAGGAAGGTAAATTTATCCGTCATGAGCATGACGGTAAATCGTACTACTTTTGCAGCAAGCACTGCCTGGCTGCATTCAAAACCGACCCGGACAAATTCACCGACAAGAAAGAAGAAGCGCCGCCGGCAGTGGAGCACACGCATGACAGCAGCCAGATCTATACATGCCCGATGCATCCTGAAGTCGAGCAGAAGGGTCCCGGCAGTTGCCCGAAGTGCGGCATGGCCCTGGAGCCAAAGACCCCGGCGCCCGCAGCGGAACAGGTGAAATATACCTGCCCGATGCACCCGGAAATTGTCCGGGATGGGCCGGGAAGCTGTCCAAAATGCGGACGGTAAAAATAGGATAAACAGATGGCTCCGGGCAGGACAGTCGCTGAAACGCACTTGCATTTCCTCATGTACCGGAGGCACGAAGTTCGTCATGGCCGGAACCGAAATCAGGATCTGCGGACGGCTCTCAAAACGATTTCTGAGGAAAGTTTATGAATGCGATTGAAAAATTGAAAAAATGGTTGAACCCACAACTCGAAAAACTGGCGAAAGAGAACCGAAAAGCTTTTGGGGACAAGGCCCCGGATTGTTGTGAGTTCGGCAGAAAAAGCGCCGATCCGCGTAAGACAAAGCAGAGCAACGAAAAGGGGCCATGGTAACCCTGCGGCACCGAATGGTAAATCATCATGAATTCTTTCAGATTCAAGCTTGGGATCCTTCTTGCGGTCATCGCAGGGGCCTTCATCGTATCGCAGGTCGTGTATCCGGATCACGGCAGGCATTGCGCCCACATCGTCGGAACACTCTGTGGAGGTGAAGTTCAGGGATCTTTCGCGCGGAAATTCATAAACTGCTTGAAGTGCCCTTTCTTCCGTAGCACACACTATGACCGTGTGTTCGGCATGAAAACGAAGTCGCCATGAACCATCATCAACGGAAGGGCTTTTTGTATCGATCTATTTCCTCTATTTGCAACGGCTGATATCATGCTCGATCATGTGATAAATTTTGTAAACCTCATCGGTCATTGGGGCTATCTTGCTATCTTCCTTATCGTTATGCTCGAATGCCAGGCTTTGCTGGGTCTATTTATGCCAGGTGAAAGCCTTGTGCTGGCAGGAGGCTTCCTTGCGGAACAGGGATTATTTAATCCAGGCATTCTCATATTCGTGACCTTTTGGGGTATAAGCTTCAGTTCACTCCCTTTCCAGACCTCATAACCATATGAGTCGATCACTGCCGGCTGACGGTCATACACGATCCGTTCGCGGACGACCAGCCGGACACCTCTGTCGAAGTGCAATTCATCCGCCAACCTGACCAGGGAGCTTCTCCTGCGCACAAACGTCAACGTGGAGCGTCGAACAGAGGGAAACCGCTCTTTCATCTTGTATATGAACAGCTCGTAATCATCTGCCGTGCGTAACGGATTCGTCATAAAGCCACGCGGATGAGACCGGTGATGCTCGGCGCCTGCCGCTGAATCTGATCGAGTTCATCGCGATAATCGGCCTGACAGGTAAGCCACGTCTTGTAAACACTGGCCCATTCACCAAAGTCCAAGACCCATCTTTCATCTTCCGGTTCTTCACCATTGCGATAGGCCGCGTAAAATGTTTCCGAACGAATCCCGTACTTACGTTCAAAAGAAAGCAACTCCTCTTCCAAAGCATGAATGTCCGATAGGATTTCCTGCAGTTCCATGGCTCACCTCTCTGAGTGCAACCCGATAACAATATTCATGTTTCATTCCATCACTTTGTCATAATTATATAGTATTTTTAAAACTATACAAACGGCAAGTGGCACATGAATATCGCAAAATCCCTCTTGACAAATAGAACAGTCGTTCTACATTATGGCGGCATGATATTCTCAGAGGTGGGAGATCGTGTCCTTTCCTACCGCTGTTTATCGCCCCCGGAGTCCACAGTCTTCGGATTACTACCGCTGTGTAGAGGACTATTTTGAAACCTGTCTCCAAATATATGATGAGCATTTCTCACGGCAGTACGGCTTCTGGCGGCCCTATGTCGAGCAGGTGATCTACCGCTATCTCGATTGCGGCAATTTGCACAACGGGTTTGCCCGCGTGAAATGCAAAGATTGCGGCCATGAATACCTCCTGGCATTCTCCTGCAAACGGCGTCATTTCTGCCCATCCTGCCACCAGAAGCGGGTGGTGGAATTCGGGGAATGGCTCTGCATATATGTCCTCAAGAAGATTCCTCACCGGCATTTTGTCTTCAGCATCCCGAAGATCCTGCGCCGCTCTTTCTCTGCGATCGGAAGCTTCTTGCCGATCTCAGCCGCTACGCCTGGGAATCCCTGAAGGTTTTTATCCAGGATGCAGTTCCTGAAAACGATCCCATCCCTGGTGCCGTCATTGCTATCCAGACCTTCGGAGATTTCCTCGGATTCAATCCCCACTGCCACATCCTGGTGACGGACGGCTGTTTTTATGGCGATGGCGGCATGTTCCGCGTCGCCCTGCCCCTGGAGTTGAAAAAGCTGGAGGCCATCTTCCGGCACAAGATGTTCAGGATGCTTCTAAACAAGGGAAAGATCACGAAGGAGATGATCGTCATGCTCTCAACATGGCGGCATTCCGGCTTCCACGTCTTCTGCGGCAACCGCATTTCGCCCACTGATGATGCGGCAATGGAGAACCTGGCCCGCTACATCATCCGGGCGTCATTTTCCCAGGAAAGAATGCGGTACCTCGATGAGGAGGGGACGGTCGTTTATACATCCAAGAACGGCGAGACAACCAAGAACTTCCCGGCGCTGGAATGGTTGGCCGCGATGTGTTCGCACATCCCGAACCGGGGAGAGCAGTATTACGGATACTACAGCAACGTATCGCGGGGAAAACGCCGGCAGGAAGGTCTGGATGACACCATAGCTTGCATCCTCGAACCGCAGGGAAACGAAAAGGCTTTCCGAAAAAGTTGGGCCAGGCTGATTCAGAAGATATACGAAATAGATCCCCTGGTCTGCCCGAAATGTCAGGGGTCCATGCGGATCATCAGTAGTATTGAGGATCAGTCGGTGATCTGGGATATCCTCATTCATCTGGGACTATGGCTGATAAGGGCAAGACCGCCGCCAAAAGTTCACGCCCAGCCAATCCGGGAATGCGTCGCTTGCGATCTCCAGCTTCAAACACACGCTAATACCATCTACGGCGACCCCGAATACTCCTGGGATGCCTATATTCATGCATAACGCCTCATAAAAAAAGGCGTGCAGGAGATGTCTGTCTGGATTGTGCTAAAAAATGCCCTCTTGCCGGGTGACTCGACAAAAAGGTGAGCTGATTTCTCAAAAGAGCGGCCGCCGATCCACCTGCCTCCTAAAATTGCATCGCCAATCCTTGGTTTGCGATAAAACACGATCGAAATATCCCTTGACAAGCAAAAAATAGTCCCTCTATACTCCCATCAAGAAAAAGGAATTTCTTATCAACACAACTCTTGTTAACACGGTTTTCTCAGCTAGTGTAGTGTTACAGTAACGCCTTTACAATGCCTTCATTTTGCGTGAATCGGTAAATGCTAACAAATATAAACAATTATAAATATATTCCCTCGGACATATATGACAACTTATTACTGAAACACTACACTAGGGAACGAACGGGGGGATTGCTGAGATTCGGCAGGCCTCTTCCATTGACCATCGGGAGAATGTAAGTCTGAAAAGATCGGAGAAATGTCCGACCATTTTGCGACGTAGCCTGGCCGGGTCGATTTTTTCACCGAGCCTCCGCGCCATGGCGGTCATCTGGACACCGCTGATGCCGCAGGGCGTGATCAGATCGAAGTGGGACAGGTCTGGATCGTAGTTTAGTGCAAGTCCGTGAAAGGAGATCCCGTGACTGACGGCGATGCCGATGGATGCGATCTTTTCTTCGCCGATCCAGACGCCTCTGTAATCGGGTTTTCGTTCGCCTGCGATGTCGAAATCAGCCAGGGTTTTCAGGATGACCTCCTCGAGACGGGTCACCATGTCTACCACGCCGAAGCCCATGCCTTGGATGTCGAAGATTGGGTAAGCCACAAGCTGCCCTGGGCCGTGGTAGGTGACCAGCCCTCCCCGTTCGACGTGATACACGGCGATCCCCTTCTCCGCCAAGCTGGATGCTGAGACGCGTATATCCGAAGGCGCTGACCTCCGGCCCATGGTCAGGATTGGTTCGTGTTCCAAAAGCATGAGGATTTGGGGAAGACCAGTAGTGCGTTTTGCCTCCACCAGCGCCCGCATGAGGTTGAGGGCGTCCGGGTAGGGCAGGACAGGAATATCCAAAAGCCAAGCTGTCTGAAACGTCATCTGCTTCATGGCAGCGAAGGACGCTTAGGGAGGTCGAATTCCTTCATCTTGCGATAGAGGGTACTTCGGGCGATTTTCAGCACCCGGGAGGCATTGGACACATTACCCCCACACTGCGTAATGGCTGCTTCCAGGGTCTCCCGGTAGGTCTGCCGCAACGACAGGGTGCCTGCCGCTATCGCCCCCGTCCGTCGGCGTTGCCGCAGGGAAAGATGGGATACGTCGATAGTCTGCCCATGGGAGAGCAGCAGCGCCCGTTCGCAAATATTTTCCAGCTCCCTGACATTGCCGGGCCAATCGTAGGACATGAGCTTGTCCATGGCTTCGCCGGTAATCTCAGGCCGGTGGATGCACATCTCCCGGCTGAGTCGCTCGAGGATGTGGCTCGTGAGCAGTTTGATATCGCTTTTGTGTGAGCGTAGGGGCGGGATGAAGATTTCCACCACATTGAGGCGGTAATAGAGATCTTCCCGAAAGTTGCCGCATTCAACTTCGTTGAGCAGGTCCCGATTGCTGGCGGCGATGACCCGAACGTCCACTGGAATAGGCCGACTGTCTCCCAGACGCAGGATCTCGTTCTGCTGAAGCGCCCTCAAAAGTTTTCCCTGTAGTTCTAATGGTAAACCGTTTATTTCATCGAGGAAAAGGGTGCCTTGGTGGGCCAGTTCGAACTTGCCCACCATGCCCTTCTGACGCGCCCCGGTGAAAGCCCCGCCGATATAACCGAAGAGCTCGGACTCGATCAGGTCTCTGGGGATGGCCGCACAGGAGATCGCCACGAACGGCTCATTTCGACGGTGGCTGTAACTATGGATGGCCTGGGCAAAGAGTTCCTTTCCGGTGCCACTCTCGCCAACCAGCATGACCCGCGATGAGGTTCTGGCCGTAACCATGGCTAGCTCGATCTGTCGCTTGAGTTCCGGAGTTTCTCCCTTGATGTCGGAAAACTCGTATTTGGCGTAGTTCCCGCTGATTTTTCTGACCATATCGAACATCTGGCGCTTTTCGGACATAGTCAAAATCATGCCCATCAGTTTGCAGGATGACGACTGGATGGGGTCCATCCGGCACATGTAGGTCTTGAAGCCGCCGGGCATCTTGATCTGGATCTCTCCGGGTTCAAAAGGCTCTTTATTTTCGAGTGCTTTGATGAGGTTACAGTCGAGAAGGGCCACCTCATCGAGCCGGTGTCCCACGATGACCTCTGGGTTCTCGATCCCCAGAATCTTGACGGCCTTACTGTTCAGATGGGTGATTTCAAGGGTGTTGTCCAGTGCGATGAATCCGTCGGTCAACGAGTTGTATATCCGGATAAGCATGGTATTGAGCCGCTGATCCTCCTCGATGAGGGTTCGCTCCCGAAACCGGGCTTCGATGGTCTCAGCAGCGGCTGTAACCAATGCCAAGGTATGTTGATGGCGGCCGATGGACTGCCCGGACAGCGTGATTGAACCTATGATTCGTCCTTTGGCGTTCCGAATCGGGGCCGATGAGCAGGTCCAGAAGTGGTAGTTAATGTTGTAATGCTCGGCGCCGGTGAGTTGAACGGGCTTGCCTTCTTCCAGAGCCAAGGCGATGGCGTTGGTACCCGAATACTCGGCGTTCCGTATGCATCCGGGTATGTATTTGCGCTGGCTGGCCACCTCCATGATCCCCTGGTCTCCCATCGTCTCCAGGACCCGGGCAAGTCGGTCGGCCAGGATGACCATGAAGCCGGTTCCTCGGACCGAAATCTCAACCATCTCCATGACCCACCTGGAAATAGCGATCAGATCCGAGTTCTTGGCGCGAAGATGGGTCAATTCCTTTTTGGATATTACCGGCGCCGGTGTTTTCGTATAGGGGTCGATTTTCGCTTCCCGGCAACGCATCCATGACTTAACGATAATCGAGCGGACCGGGACTCTGGGTGGACGGCCGTTGATGACCACATCCTCCCATGCGCATTTGATCGGATCTTCCCGAACAGGCTGTTTGCCGGACATATCCCGGACTATGGGCGAAAGATTCATGATCAAACGGCCGTCTCCGGAATCTGAAGCGCCATGGGCGCTTATCGGTGGATTAACCCTCATAAGGGTATGTAAAGCAGATTATTCGACCTAAATCAACAGCTTTCTTGAACTACGATGTAACTTCGGAGAGTTTCGGCATTGGATAGAATGTCTCATAATCGAACACATGTTTCTTTCTGGGACAGATTTCGGTCATATCCGGTTGCATGTTGCGGACCCCTTAATTAAAAAATGACTGAGAAATCCATTGGTTGATTTTTATCGAAGGCGCTTGGTACTGGCGTTGCATAATATACATCGTAATGGCCTAAACTGGTTACCACATAACGTTGTCAAAGAAAGTCATAAAAGGAGGAGAAAAAATGAAAAAATTTAGTGCGCTGTTACTGTTTACGCTACTGGCTATCACTTCACCCCTTGCATGTTATGGCAGTGATAGTCCTGGTAGTGAAAAAGTTGTTGAGCTTAAATTCGGCCATGTTGTTCAGCCAAGCCATCCTGTTCATCAGTCTGTTGCTTTTTTCTCCGATAAGGTAAGCGAATACAGCAAAGGCCGTATTAAAATCAAGATTTTTCCGGCTCGTCAATTAGGTGATGACATATCCTTATTCCAACAGGTGCAGCAGGGTTCATTGGATATGGCTTGTCCTTCCGCTGCTCCTTTGGCCAGCTTCACCAAAATTGCCACTGCTTTCCAAATGCCTTTCCTCGGTAATGACTTTGATTTGAACGCTAAATTATATACCAGCGATGAATTCCAGACCTTGCTTTCCGGTTTTAATGAAGTCGGCGTTAAAGCTTTTGGTGCTTTGCAAGGTGGTATGCGTCATCTCGTTGGCTCCAAAGGCTTCCTCAAAAGTCTCGCTGACCTGAAAGGTGTTAAGATCCGTGTTGCTGAAACTCCCTTGCTCGTTGACCTGTTCTCCGCTCTCGGCGCCAGCCCTACGCCTATGCCTTATGGTGAAATCTACACCGGCTTGCAGAACAAAATCATTAATGCCGTTGAAATGGACATCCCCGCCCTCTTGGTTGAAAAGCAATATGAAGTTGCCAAATACGTTACCTTGGATGCTCACTACGTATGGCCAATGATAATGATGATGAGCGTCAACAAATGGAATTCCTTCAGCCCTAATGACCAGGAAATATTCAAGAAAGCTTATTTTGACACCATCAAATTTGACTGCGAAAACCTCAAGGCTAGAAATAATGAAGCCAAGGCAACTCTTTCCACCAAAGGCGTACAATTCTATGAACCTACCAAAAAAGAAGTTGCCGCTTATAATGATGCTGTCGCCGGTGTTGTTAAAAAATACTGCGCCGCTGATAAAAGAGTGGCTGCTTTTGTTGAATACGCTAAACGAGTGAAAGCTGGTAAATAATTTTTAAAAGAGTTTAAGTAACGCGAATATGATAGCCAAGGCTTTGAGTTATACATTTTGCAGGCTCACAGCCTTGGCTATTCTGTGAAGGAGGAGATTTTTTGTTTATTTTATCTAAATTTAACAGCGGTTGTAATAAACTCTGTGAATGGCTACTGATTGCTGCTGTCGCTGTAATGGTGGTCGCCATTACTTTGCAGGTTTTTTACCGGTATGTCCTTGGTGATCCATTGATTTGGTCCGAGGAGATGGCTCGTTACTGTCTGGTATTGGTAACCTTTTTAGGGGGTGCAGTTGCGTATCGCTACGAGCAATTAGCCAATATTACCATCTTTGTGGAAATGTTTAATCGGAAGGTGATTAATGTTATTTATATTCTGGTCCAATTTTTGATTTTGGGGATTGTGGTCCTAGTTGGTATATTTAGCATCCAGTATATATTTTCCCGGTCAATTATGCTGCAGGTATCTCCTGCTTTACGCATGCCTATGTTTGTTGTTTATAGTGTTATACCCCTTTTCTGCTTATTTACTGTAACAAATGCCATCGAGAAAATCGCTTTAACAATTAAAAAATTCAAAGAGGATGGTTAAAGTGTGATTCCATTAGTTTCTAATTAACGATTTCGCAGAAAGAGGGAGAGGTGCATGTGAAAAATGCCTTTCTCATTGTTTTTGATTGTTTGAAGCATTATACCCAGCATTGTCAGCCGGTTGACATGCAGGCCACACTATCTTCGTCTGAAGGCGGGTGGAGTCAGGTTTCGTTTTTTTAGCTATTTGAGACAATACGCAGATTTTATGACACTGATTCAGATGATACTAAAACGATGAGAAAACATTTTCGTCAATGATTTTTTTGCAGGAGGCGTGGAACGAATGATTGTTATTGCTGTTTTTGTTATAACTATGATTATCGGTTTACCGATTGCGTATGTTTTGGGCCTGGCCGGCCTTACCCATATTACGGTTATGGGTAATAATCTTTTGTGGACAACGGTATCGGAAAAAATGTTTGGCGCTGGCAACAATTTCAGTCTGCTGGCTATTCCGATGTTCGTTCTCGTTGGCGAATTGATGGGTTACGGCGGGATCACCGGCCGTTTAGTGCAGTTTGCAAGAGCTGTTTTGGGACATATACGGGGCGGCTTGGCTTATGTTACCGTTATTGTCGGCGTATTTCTCGGCGCTTTGCTGGGTTCGGCAAATGCCGAGGCCGCTTTGCTTGGCTCGACTGTCTACTCCGAATTGAGGGAGGATAATTATTCCGTTGAGTTTGCCAACTGCTTGATTGCTGCGGTATCCATCCTGGGGCCGATTATCCCCCCCAGCATGATTTTTATCGTTTATGGCGTTTCTGCGGGGGTTTCTGTCGGCGAATTGTTCTTTGGAGGTATCATACCCGGTCTTTTACTGGCTTTGGCGTATTCCATAAAAATTTTCCTTACAGCCCGCCGTAAATCCACTAATTGGAAGGTGCGTGAGCGGCTGTCTTTCAAGGACGTGATGATTGGCTTTTTGAAAGCAGCTCCTAGCTTGACCATTCCGGTGGTTATTTTAGGAGGAATTTTATTCGCTATTACCTCTCCTACAGAATCCGCCGCCACCGCCACGGCTATGGCCATTATTTTAGGCGGTGTTATTTACAAAAAATTGAAGCTCAAAGATCTGCCAAAAGCCCTATTGCGCACCGGTGTGGTAACCGGCGGGATTATGCTCATTGTTGCCATGGCCAATATTCTGGGCTGGACTCTGGCTTTGGACCAGGTTCCGCAGACCATTACGGAGACTATTTTGGGCTTAACGAACAGCAGGGTTATCTTTTTGCTCCTGATTAATTTATTGCTGCTTTTTGTCGGTTGTGTAATGGAAACTGTGGCTGCGATTATTATTCTTGTTCCGGTGCTTTTGCCTGCGGCACAGAATTTTGGTGTTGATCCAATTCACTTCGGGATGATTGTTAGCGTGAACCTGGTTATCGGTTTATTGACTCCTCCCATTGGGATTGGCTTATTTACCACGTCCATAGTTACCGGCACGCCTATCAACAGACTAATTAAGCCGGTTTGGGCTTGGGTAGCCATTGCGGTACTGGTGCTGATGTTTATCACATATGTTCCTGCAAGCGTTACGTTTCTGCCAAATTTATTATTTGATAAAAATTAAGGTAAATCCGGGGAAAAACGGAGGAGGTATTTATGCCGGAAAACATATTTGATATTCAAGACAGGGTTGTTGTTTTGACCGGTGGTTCCAGAGGTTTAGGTGCCGCGTTTGCTAAAAAATTGGCTGAATACGGTGCCAAGGTAGCTGTTTTGGATATTGAAGAGGTTGGTGGTTCAGCCGTGGTGGCTGAAATTAAAGCCAAAGGTCAAGAAGCTGTCTTCATTAAAACCAATATCGTGAATAAGAGTGAGGTTCAGGTTGCAGCGGACAAGGTTATCACCGAATATGGCCGGGTGGATGTGATAGTTAATAATGCTACCTCTTTATCCAGAGCTTCCATCGTGGATATGGATGAAAAAGAATGGGATAAGGTGCTTGCTGTTGGCCCCAAGGGAGCTTTCTTGTGCAGCCAGGCTTTCGGCCCTTATATGATTAAGCAAGGTAAGGGTAAGGTTATTCATATTTCATCTATTGTTGGCTTCATCGGGATGAATAACCGGTTGGCATATTGCACCTCCAAGGGCGCGATAAATCAAATGACCAAGGCTATGGCCATTGAATGGGCTCCTTACCATATCAATGTAAATGCCATTGCCCCAAGCTATATCGAAACAGAATTAACTCACAGCCTTTTTGAACAGCCTGATTTTTATCAATTCATTATGAATAATACTCCGCTGAAAAAGATTCTCCATCCAGACGATTTGTTTGGAGCACTGCTTTTCCTTGCTTCTTCTGCTTCCGATATGGTTACCGGCCATATTTTGTCGGTAGACGGCGGTTGGGTTGCTCAGTAAAACATATCAGGAGAGCTTTGCACAATGACAGATTTCAGTAATGGAAGGATTTTAACCCAATTTTTTAAGCAAGCATGTTTTCATCAGGGCTGCCAATCGGCAACCGTTAGAGAGATCGAGCTATGAAGAGTTCATTATTACCTCCCTGTGAAGCGGATATGAAACTTGGTTATGGTATTATGGGCTCATATGACGCACCACCTCCTTTCTTAAGTGGTTCTCAATACTTTTGTTCCCCTGAAGAGGTTGAAGGCCAGTTGCCTGAGCTTGCCATCAATGCCATTTATGATCATCTTGGTAAACCTGGCTCGGTGAGCATGATGATGGAGATGACTGATGCCAAAGTATTGTTCCACAACGTAGCGGATCTTTGAGATGGTTTTGTTTCGCTCTTTTTCATATGGCGTTAATGCTGCCCCTCTGGTGGCTTTTCTCATGATGCCGTCTTCGATGTTGTTCATGTGGAGGAAGTCTCTATTATCTTTTCCAAAGTATCCTTTATCGGCATAGACCTTTTTAATGGGATTCTTGGTATGACAACTGGAAGTAACGCAGAGCGGGAGATAGGGGCTGTCATGGAACGAGGCCGGTGTTATTTCCGTAGCCAGGACAAATCCGTAACGTGTGTCGATGGATGCATGCTCTTTGAGACCATAATGCGGGATGTCATTTTTAACCGTCCAGTCCGACTCCAGATCACGAGAGAATTTAAGCGGATTTCCCGTGTTATCCAATTTCCCTTCGGGGGTTTCGTATATCTTCTTCTCCTCTTCCAACTTTTGCTTGCTCCTGGGATGGCTGGCCGAGTGGACAAGCCGGGCGTCAACGGCGATGCCTTCGTTTATGGTTAACCCTTTGGAGGCGAATTGAGAGAGTAGTTCATTGTTAACAGCGCGCAAGGCATCGGGAGAAAATCTGCTTCTGAAACGGGAGAAGGTACAATGATCAGGCGAAAGTTGCTCCAAGGGGATTCCCAGAAAGTCCTTGAAGGATCGCCGGTCGTTGATCTGGGTCTCCAGTTCCGGATCGGAATCTATTCGGAACCACTGTTGGAGGAGGAGACATTTCAGAAGGAGAATAGGGGGATAGGCTGCATTGCCTTCGGGACTTTTGCCAACAGGGTAATATCTTATCAGGATAGGATCGATGCGAGCCCAATCGACAGCGGCATTGATTTGTTTCATTCTTTCGAGAGCGCGGTTATGTTCGAGAGAATTGGAAAGAGCGAGGTCGACAAAGGAGAAGTTGGTTTCGATTTTTTTGAAGCTCATGGTTCCTCCAAGCAGCAAGATTTGAAGGAATTATGGCAGAAAAACTAACGGACGTCAAGGTAAATATAAATGATATCAGCATGTTGTCTTTGAATAACTATAAATTTTTGCGGAAATCAGTGGTACGGGAGGAAATGTGCGGCTGAGTTGTGCAAAGCTCTCATCAGATAAATCAAAGAGAGGACAATTATCAAATGAGACTGAGGAATAAAGTTGCTTTGATTACTGGTGCGGCATCCGGCATTGGTACTGTCATCGCTAAGTACTACATGATCGAGGGCGCTAAAGTATTTGGCTGCGCTTTGGAAGAGAGCGCCACCATTGCCGAAAGCGAGAGTTTTTCTTATTTGAGAGCTGATGTCACCAATTGGGAATCGGCTCAAGTCATGGTTGCCAAATGCGTGGAAAGATTTGGCCGGCTTGATATTTTGGTGAACAATGCCGGTGTGGACCAACTCGGCACTATTGAAGATATTGATCCTGCAACCTTTGAACGGACTTACAGAATTAATGTTCTCGGTCTTTTTCATATGTGCAAGGCGGCTCTTCCTGAACTGAAAAAGGTTACGGGCAATATCGTTAATATCGCTTCCGAGTTGGGCGCGCATCCTTGCCCCAACCGAATTGCTTATGCGCCGACCAAAGCGGCCAATATCTTTTTCACTAAATGTATGGCTATTGACTGCGGTCCCCTTGTTCGTGTCAATTGCATAACCCCTGGTCTGACTGATACCCCTATGGCGAAAAATAGAATCAATAGCTTTGCTGATCCGGAAAAATTCAAAGAAATGATCAGAAGAAGATCAATCATGAAGAGATGGTGTGTACCTGACGATGTTGCTAAAGGCGCTGTTTTCCTCGCTTCTGATGATGCTTGCAATATTACCGGTCATAGCTTGGCTACTTGTGCCGGTGGCGACTTTTATTATTGCACCGACTAGCCCAGTATAGACTTGAGCTACTGTTTGGTAACCCTGCAACGAAGTTTTTTTGCATTCATTCCCCGCGGCTTGTCGCGAAGGGAGAGAGGGGCGTTCCCTGAGGTCGGTCGTCGATAGCAGACACTAAATATTTCGTGCTTACCCTTGAGCTCTTCACCCACCTGCATGATAACCTTGATGATCCGGTCCGGTTCCGCCTTGTGTGCAGGGCACGCTACAGATCTCGCCATTATTTACGTTTTCTTTGGGTTTTTGGTTGTTCCCTCTTCGATGGCCTTAAAGTTGGTAGTCTTCTTCTGAAGCTCTTTTTTGTCCTCTTCGCTGGTGCTACTAAATGTCAGTTCGCAGAAGGCGTCGCCATCCGGCACGGCTTTGGTATGCACCATCTTGAACTCAGGATTAAAAATCATGGTGCTGGCGGGATCGACATAGCAGTAGATGCGACCTAGTTTGTCTTGTCCATATTCATGCCACACCTTGGACATGACACAGCCATAAGCCCGGGTACGGTTTCCGCCGTCCACCACGGCTTCTTCACACTTATCATGCATACCGAATGCAGGCAGGTCCGAGAGCTTCTTGAAGTTTTCCTCGGTCAGTTCCCAACCCTGGTTGATAGCTATCTCTTTCTTTTTCTCGCCGATCATGTGGGCATATTCCTTGATCGCCTTCATGGTCAGCTCTTCGCCCTTTTCCTGCCCCAACTCCTTGACTAAAGTCGCGGCGAAGGCAATGTGTAACATCCCCAGGCGGCGACACGTAAGAGCTACCGCCTTTAAGGCGTCTGCCCGAGGTATGAGCTCCTCTTTAGTTGTCATTTTCCCTCCAGTTTATTTTTGCGGTTTCTCGATTATCATGTCTTTTAACGGCGTTCGCAACGATTTGATAATGCCGATGGATGGGTAACCGAGAATGATATGCAGGTCCGGTTCAATGTAATCGGGAAGACCATATTTTTTTTTGAATATCTCGGCGGTATCCCCTTCACCATGCAATTCGGAGAGCCAGCAGCCACCAAGTCCGAGCGCGTGCGCCATGAGCAGCATGTGGTCCCCGGCAGCGGCGGCATCAAACCCGGCGTTCTGAGGAACGACCTTGTCCTGTCCCACAACGGCGGCTATCCGTTTATCGTGGCAAAGGACGATGATCGCTCCGCAACTGCGGGTGGAAATATCGCTCCAGATCATCTTTCTTTCTTTGGAAGTCCGCAGCACTATGAATTTAAGGTGCCCCAGGTTGCAGCCGATGGGGGCAGCGCGCCCCGCTTCCATGATGGTTTCCAGCATCTCTTCCGGGATTGGCTTGTCCAGGTAATCCCGGTAGGAACGGCGACCGTATATTAGTTTGTTAACCACCGCCATTTCTTCCGGAGTAAAGGGGGTGGGCAGCGGTTCGTCCAATTCCGGTTTTTCCCCGGCGCGGATTTGTTCGGCAATGGCGAGATACTTCTTGACCCATTGAATATCAGGAGCGGTATCGGTAAATCCTCGGGCGCACCAGATCTCGTAGCAAAGTTGCGCTTGCTCGCCGAAGCTCTTGATTGCCCTGCCCCGCCACTTGAGGAGTGTGGGGTAAAGAGGCACCTCAATCATATGATGGGTCCGCTCGTGGAGCAAACCCCGCAACGCTATCGGGTCCATTATCATCAGGTCTTCTCTAGTATACTTGCCGAAGATCCATTGTACTGTGGCAGCCGTTGTCGCCATCTTTTCCTCCTCCGATATGTTATTTTTAAAATTGTCCAGCAAAACACAACAACCGGAGTGTCTGACTACGTCTCTCCCCGCTGAGTATTACCCATCATAATACTCAGGACACTCCGTTCGCTTCCTAATAAAGCTTTTGATGGTCTGTCCTAGGCTATCAAGTGACTTTTCTGCATAACCCTGCAATGATGCCATCGGTGGCGGTAGCCGACGCTTTATGACCTCTTCAGTGATTCCAACAGTCGACCAAAAATATCCGGGAGACCAAAGCTCATTACGACAATATATTTTCTTTACCACGTCAAAACGCAATCTCACTTCCCCGCTTGTATTGGCCTTTCTCTTCCTGCGATACTTGATACTGAATATTTTGGAGCTATGGTGACAACTAAATGTACAAGATCTTCTTAAAAGCTGTAATTCTCAATTTCAACTTCCGGATGATAATCCTAGACGTCTAACAGCCGCGCCTCTACAAATCTCTTAAGTTCTCAGTTCAATATCTTTCTGCGATATTTCGGTATCCATA
Organism: Syntrophaceae bacterium UBA6112; assembly: GCA_002423465.1. Lineage (GTDB taxonomy): Bacteria > Desulfobacterota > Syntrophia > Syntrophales > UBA5619 > UBA5619. The sequence continues at coordinate 16,961 of DIWG01000036.1, forward strand.
CAGTATGATATTGATAGTGACATGCCCCATGCACACTATATCGTATCTTCATGGCACGAGCATATCATAATTGAAACTCTTTCTCATTACTCCCAGCCTTCGGCTGGAACGCTGTCACCTACGGGTTTACGTCCGCAGTCCTCAGCGTTGGTTTGATAGAAAGAACTCCATAACAGCATTCTGAACTGCTTTACTTCGTTAGCATGATATCGAGGATGGTGCGGTCGGTTACGTCCATCCCTTCGCAGACGATCCGTTCGAGGTGGTCAATACTTGCATCGGCATCGACGCCGACAATACCGGCATCGGCCGGTGCGCCCTTGCCTTCCATGGCCATCACCGCGGACAATGCCGCGGCGTGGACAGCCGAATCGATCTTGAGGGCGCAGGTTTCTTTGGCGCCGTCACAGATGATGCCGGTCAGATTGCCTACCATGTTGTTCACCGCACGATTGATCTCGCATCTGCCCCCTCCTAGGAGGCGCACAAATCCGCAGGCCGTTCCGATCGACGCGGTGAAAGCGCCGCAGAGTGACGACAGCCGTCCCTTGCGCGAGGCGATCGTGATCGCAACGATGCTGCTCAGGGCAAGGGCGCGGGCTAGCGATTCACGGGAAGCACCAATTTTCTCGGCGAGGACGGCCACCGGCACCGTGGTCGTTATCCCCTGGTTTCCCGAACCTGAATTGATGACGACTGGCAACGGAGAACCAGCCATGCGGGCATCGGAAGCGGCCGCAGCCTTTGCCGTCGCTATGTTCAAGGCGTCCATGATGGCGCTACGGTTCCCGGCGAAGGTTATGGATTCGCGCCCGACCTCGATGCCGTAATGTTCACCGAGCGAATGGTCCGACAGCCTCAGATTGATGACGGCGGCATCCATGAGGAAGGAAATGGCATCCGGATCGACCGAATCCGCAAAGTCGATCATCTGTGCAAAACTCGGATATCCATTCGGGAAAATGGCCGGCATTTCTGATGGAACATCCACCCCGTCAGCGGAGAGCTTGACCCGCTCGACGCCGTCCACGCGAAGGCTTTCAAGTCTGTCGTGAAGATGGGCGATGGTCGCAACAGTTTCATGTCCGCTGGCCCGGGCGGTGACTTCAATGAAGATGACAGGCGCCCCCTCCCTTAAGACGAGGTCAACCCGCTCCTCGTCCAGAAAAACCCGGGAACGATCCTCCGTTTCTGGGGTAATCCTTGCTAGGACAGCGAGACCATCCTGCGGATTCCCACTCACAGCGCCGAGGACGACAGCCGCTTTGAGACCCTTGAGCGAGGAATTGGGCAATCCGACAGACATGGCATTCTTGATGAAATCGCGACTGGCGGCCACGGATATCCGCTCGGGTTCCAGTGCAAACTCCCTCCGCAAGGCCTGTGCCGCCGTAGCGCCTGCCAGTGCAGCAGCAGCCGGTTCCGTGCAGCCCATGGCCTCTATCAGCTCCTTTTTAAGAACGATCAGTAAATCATAATTCATCCGGTCGTGCATGATATTCTCTTCCATTTTTTTATTATTACTAAAATCAGTATTCCTGTCAAAAGTTTTTTCAAAATACGATTGACCCAAGTAAAATGTATTCTTTCATGGAAAAGTTGAATATAGATCAATAAATCGATAGAAATTCTTTGAAAACAGTTATATATAAAAGCACATCGGGTACATGCTGCATCTGGGTTTTGTTGGCGAGCAATGACCTAAAGGTCTCCCCATTGTCAAGACAAAAAACGGGCTGTATGTGGTGCATAGTGTCAACTGGCACGAGTTTTGGGTTTAACCGCTCTTTGACATAAACCTCATACGGAGTCCGACACCCCAGAGATTCGTAAATCCGTTCCATGTTATAGAAGAGGAAGTATTTATCGTAGCATCTGTGGGCACGAGAAAAACTTGGTCCGCCAGTTCCCCTTGGGGGCCATAGCCACCCAGCGACCCGCAGCGGGTATGATTCACCACTCGGATCGGGGGAGTCAGTATTGCGCCCAGGAATATACCTTGTTGCTTGACCGGTTTGGGATGAGTGTGGGGAATTGCTACGACTACGCCCCTATGGAAAGCGTACGGAGCGTGCTCAAGAACGAACAGATCCACCATTGCCAGTATGCAACAAAACAAGAGGTTATACAAGACATCACGGAGTTTATTGAGACTTTTTTAACCGGTAAAGAAGGCAGGCCAGCCTTGGTTCCTGTCTCCCGCCGTTTATGAACCATTGTTCTATGTAAAGCGACTGGTAGCATGAAATATTTGGTGTCCACTATTGACGACCGACTCAAGTCCCGGAGTCAGCAATGGTGTCTTATAATCGAACACATGTTTTTTTTTGGGACAGATTCCGGTCATATCCAGTTGCATGGTACGGACCCGTAATTCAAAAAATAACCAACAAACTCAATTGATTATTTAGATCAAAGTGGTTGGCACCGGCGTTGCATTCTGCCTCACTAGCTAAAGGCGTTCACGCAGAACAGTGTCAACAAGGCCGGTCAGTTTAAAGAATACCTAATAAAGGAGGAAGACGATGAGTAAGGCATCAAAGATAATGACGTGGGTAATCGTGGGGGTTTTCATTCTTGGGTTTGCCGGCGGCGCAGCAGCCCAAACTGCCAAGTATCAATTCCGGATGGGCCAGGTGACCCCGCTTTCCCATGGGTGGCACAAAACCGCCCTGAAGGTAGCCGAATTAGTCGAGGCCAAAACGAAGGGAGAGTACAAGATAACCGTCTATGGTGCGGCTCAACTCGGTGGCGACCGGGAGATGTTTGAGGCGATTCAGTTGGGCACATTGGATATGGGTCTGATCTCCGTGGCCCCCATGGGTGCTTTCACCCCGGCGCTCAATGGGCTTCTCTTTCCATTCGTGATTGAAAATTATGATGCTATGAGGAAGGTGATGTTGGCGCCCCAGACGAGTGAACTGTTGGGCAGCCTCGAAGAGATCGGCGTCAAGGGCTTTTCGGTGATGATCTCCGATTTCCGGCATTTCACCAACAACAAGCGCCCGATCAATAAACTGGAGGACCTCAAGGGGCTGAAGCTTCGCGTGGTAGAGGCGCCTCTGTATGTGGACATGTTCAAGGCCCTGGGAGTCAGCGTGACCGCACTTCCCTATGCCGAGCTTTATAGCGCCCTGAAGACCGGAGTGATCGATGGCGCGGAGCTGAATCATAGCTCCATTGCGAGCATGAAGCTCTATGAGGTGCTGAAGTACGTCAGTCATACCACATTCCCGTTCCCCTCGGCGGTAGTGATGAATCTTAAACTGTATAAGGGGTTACCTCCGCACATCCAGAAAGCCATCACGGAGGCTGCTGCGGAGGCGGTCCCCTACAATCTCCAGCTCCTCATCGGAGAGGATCGGACGACGGAGAAATTATTGAAGGAAAAAGGGATGGTGATGAATGACATCCCGGATATCCAGCCTTTCAGAAAAGCCGTGGAACCGGTTTTTGAAAAATATATAGCCAAGGATAAGAGGGTGGGCTGGTACGTGAAAGAGGTCCAGAAGATTGTAGCCGGGAAGTAGCGCCGGCCCACAAAAAAGCGTCAAGGCGGAGAACGCATGCGCAACGTGCTGATTAAGGTTGATGAAATTCTATACCGGGCTGAAATCTGTATTGTGGTCCCCGCCATGGTGGTCATGATTCTCGTCGCTTTCGGCCAAGTGATGGGACGGTACTTCTTTAACTACGCTCCCGCGTGGTGCGAAGAAATGGCCCGCTACCTCTTCATCTGGGTGGTCTTCATCGGGGCCCCGCTGGGGGTGAGCGCGCGGGAGCATATGGCCTTAAGGGTTCTCGTAGACCGCCTCCCCGATTCGCGACGGGCCGTCTGCAACTTCTGCATTTATGCCGTGGCGATTGTATTTCTGGCCTCGTTGACCTGGCAGGGGATTGCTATCATGATCCGTACGATACACCAGGTTTCCCCAACCCTGGAAATTTCCATGCGCTGGGTGTATGCCGCAATCCCCATAGGGAGCAGCTTAATGCTGTGGCATCTGCTGATCTCCCTTTTAAGGACGAGATTTGCGGATCATCCCCTTTTCTCGTCTAAAGGATAACTCATGGTAAGTATCGTCTCGGTGATCGTTTTTGTGATTTTCTTAGCGGCCAGCATTCCCCTGGCTTTTTCTCTAGGGATGGCCAGCCTCGTGGGAATTGTTCTTCAAGGGACAGTCCCACTGATCATCATTGCCCAGAAAGCCTTCTCGGGGCTCGACTCCTTTCTCCTTCTGTCCATTCCCCTGTTTATTCTGGCGGGAATGCTCATCGACCAGGCTGGAATTTCCTTGGCTCTCGTGAACTTGGCCCAGTCCCTCGTAGGATTTTTCCGCGGGGGGCTGGCCATGGTGGTAATTCTCAGTGAAATGCTTTTTAGCGGGGTATCTGGATCGGTGACCGCCGATACAGCCGCCATCGGCTCCGTCCTTGTTCCCCCAATGGTGAAAGCCGGATACGGGCGGGAACGCGCGACGGCCATCCTTGCCGCAGCTTGCGGAATGGGAATTCTGGTCCCTCCCTGTATCCAGATGATTGTCTATGGAGCGCTGACGGGTGTATCCATTGGGGACCTATTCGTGGCCGGATTCATTCCGGCTGCCTTTATGGCGCTGGCGTTGATGATTCAGATAAATATTCAGGCACGGCGGTTGAACTTACCGCCGATGGGGCGGCCTTCCTTACTTTTTCTTGGCAAGTCTGCAATCCAGTCGATACCGGCAGCGATCATGGCTTTCATCATTTTTGGGGGAATCCTGTTGGGAGCATTTACCCCTACCGAGGCCGCCGTCGTGGCTGTGGTTTACGGTTTTGTCATAGGGGTAATCTACCGGCGGATATCCTGGAAGGTGGCGCTGCAGATGATCATAGATACGGCCCGGATTACGGGAACCATCATGTTTTTGGTCATCACCGCCTCCCTCTTTGCCTGGTTTATGACCACGGAGAGGGTTCCCCAGGCAATTGCCGATTTTCTAGGAACGCTTCCGGGGGGAAAATATGTTTTCCTGTTAGCCGTCAACGTGATTTTTTTGCTCATTGGGTCTGTTCTGGAGGGAATTCCGGCTCTGATCATGATGGTGCCTATTCTGGAGCCCGCCGCCAAAAAACTGGGAATTGACTCCTTGCATTTAGGGATCATCTTGATCGCTAACATGGGGGTGGGATTTTTTCTTCCCCCCATCGGCTTGGGCTTGACCGTAGCCTGCACGGTAGGGAAGACAACGATTGATCGAGTAAGCGGCCCTCTATGGCCTTACTTACTGGTGATGTTTGCGGTTGTCTTGTTGATCAGCTATGTGCCGTCGATCGTATTGTGGCTTCCTCAGATGCTGGGATTTTAAAGCCTTGATAGCCGAGCTCTTGTTTCTCCTTCAGAGGGTGACGATCGATCGGTATCGGTCGCGATGGCGGTCGAGTCGATCCGAATCTTTTGGCCTGTCTCGCCTCCTGGCTCGGGGCAAAGCCGATGATCTGATCGTGGATCGCCGCTGCCGCTGCGTAATAGTTTCCCGACGGGCGCTATCATAGTTAACGAGATTGGGGGTTTTTCCATGCAAATAAGCCGAGAGTTAGAGACGGACGTGTTGGTTGTCGGTGGCGGCGGAGCTGGGGAGCGTTCCGCATATGAGTCGGCAAAACAGGGAGTGAACGTCCTGATGGTCATAAAAGGGAAATTGGGAAAGAGCGGCTGCACAACCCGATCTGTTTCGGAACTTTCAGCGTACAGTGCAGCTTTGGGGCATGCAGACCCCCGCGACAACCCTTTTCGGCACTATCTGGACACTATAGATCAGGGCGGAGGCTTGAGTAACCAGGAACTTGTGCGCATATTTGCGCGTGAGGCCCCAAGCCGGTTATTGGAATTGGTAGATAAAGGGATGGTGCTGAAAAAAAGCGGTACGCGCTTTGAGCAACTACTGGCGGACGCTTCCACCTTGCCCCGGGCCTGCCACAATGGCGCCGACACCGGTCGGGAGATAGCCAGAGTGTTGCAAGTGCTCTTATCCGATATGCCGGTAACGGTGATGGAAGATAGTATGGTTGTCAGCCTGCTGAAGAACCAGGACACCGTCGTAGGGGCGCTGGTCATCAATGGGAATAATGACTTGCTCCTGATCAAGGCTAAATCGACGATTCTGGCTACCGGCGGCGGCGGCCAGACATATGCGCTTAACGCACAACCACCTGATTTGACTGGTGATGGTTTGGCATTGGCGTTGCGGGCCGGGGCAGACTTGGTAAACATGGAATTCATCCAGTTCGGGCCTGCGCTCGTTCACCCTTTGACCGGCTACCTACTGGTGACGCGCTTCTGGACGCTGAAACCCCGTATCTACAACAAGGACGGCGCAGAATTTCTCAATGGCTATCTGCCGAAGCAATTGTCCGGCGATGATGTGCTCCGGGGCAAAGAATTTGCTTTCCCCTTTATCGTCGAATCTCCGGGAATGTACCTGGATGTGGCCATGCATTCAGAGATCAGCCAGGGCCGGGGTACCCCGCATGGGGGCATATACATGGATATCAGCCACAATGATCCGGATTTGATCGCTCAGCGTGTCCCGGTAACTTTTACCTGGCTTCTGGATCGCGGCATCGATTTGCGAAAGAGCCCTATCGAGATTGCACCCGTGGCCCAATGTTTCATTGGCGGGGTCAAGTACAATCAGAAGACTGAAACCAACCTAACCGGCCTGTACGTCTGCGGTGAAGTGTCGGGAGGGGCGCACGGGGCTGCGCGGCCGGGGGGCAATTTGCTCGCCATCAGCCAAGTCTTCGGGGCGCGCGCCGGTAATTTTGCTGCCCGGAGGGCCAAGGCGTTGACCGGGGTGCAGATCGACGCGGGTCAGGTCAAAGATTGCTGCCAACAGTTAGATGGCTGGATCGGTGATTCAGCGGGGCGGCCTGACCTTCAGGAACAGAGAAAAACTCTGCGTGAGGCCATGTGGCGGTACGTAAGCTGTGTTCGCACGCAGGAAGGGTTGGGCAAGGCCCTGGAGGTAATCCAGAATATGAACAATCTTTTGCCCGAAATACGGGTGCCCGACACGCAGAACCTCAGGCAGGTTCTGGAACTGAGCTTCATGACCGATGTGGCGACCATGGTCGCCAAGGCGGCTATGGCCCGCCAGGAAAGCAGGGGGACCCATTACCGTGTGGATTACCCATCCCGAAATAACCACCGCTGGCTGAAGGTGCTCAACTTCCGGCGCGTGGAGGGTCAAGATCGAATATTTCTGACAGATCCGAGAAGGATTAAGGATTTTTATACAGAGAAAGAGGAGGAGATCTATGGCTAACTTGAGAATTAAATACGGTGACTTGGAACTGAAGAATCCCTTGGTCGCAGCATCTGCCACTCCCACCAAAGATGTGGTTCACATGAAAAAATGCGTTGATGCGGGTCTTGGTGGTTTTGTTGCAAAAACACCGAGCTGGGACCAACTAGAGCATCTTTACCCCAGCCCGCGGTTCTATGTCTTTTACCCGGATAATGTGGTTGCCGGTAAACTTTATTCATTCTACACAAATGAACTGCTGTGCGAGTATAGCCCGGAGGAGTATGCGCGGCAGTTGGGAGAAGTGTTACCCTATGCCCAAGAACATGATTGTCGGGTGATTGCCAGCATAATGGGCGGTGATGATAAAGAATGGGTTAAGATGGCTGAAATCTATGACCCGGTGTGCGAGGCGATTGAACTCAATCTAGCCTGTCCCTATGGTGGCGACTTGGCAGGTAATAAGGGCTGCCAGGTGGGTTCCAGTCCGGACCTGGTAATACACATCCTCGGATTGGTCCGCAATATTACAAAAAAACATTTGATCGCCAAATTACCGGCCGAAGGTGGGGATCTCAAGCCGGTCTTTGCAGCCTTGGCTACTTTACAAAACGTTTCTGTTCATACGATTCATCGTTATACTGGATTAGAGATTGATATTGAAACCGGGAAGCCCATACTTAACGGGGCATTTTCCGGGTACGGCGGGCCATGGGAGGGTCCAATCTCTCGTAAATGGGTGGCCACAGCAGCACAGATGACCAAGCTGGATATCACCGGCGGGGGAGGAATAGACGGTTGGCGTGACGCTATCGCGCACATGATGGTCGGAGCCAGAATGATCCAGATGTGCGGTGGTCCCTCTTTGCGGGGCTATGGGTTTTTTACAAAGACTATCGAGGGTATGGATGATTGGCTGAACAGCCGTGGTTACAAGAATATCGACGAGATTGTAGGGGCAGCCTTGCCGCATGTCCGCAATATCCGCGAGGTTCCGCGTAAGGATGTCTTCAAGCCTTTGGCCAGGGTGGACAACCAAAAGTGCATTGGATGCAGTTCGTGTGTCGATGTATGTTTCTTTGATGCCATTGTCATGGAGGGGGAGAAAGCGGTGATTAATCAGAAGTTGTGCGACGGATGCGCACTTTGCACCCAAATGTGCATACCTCAGGCCATCGACCTTTACGATAAAGATCAACTCATTCCTACCTGCTGGGTTGGTGCAAGAGGTCGTAAAGGAGAAAAAGTCCGTAAGATTTCGTAAAGTCTCCGCCCGAAGGCGTAAGAGGAGAGGAACAATGGGGAAAAAAAGTCTGAGCACAGAGGAATTGGTACCCCTGTACAAGAAGATGCTGGAGATAAGGACCTTGGAACTTCTCATTAAACCGTTGATCAGAGAGGGGCTGATGCGTGGCTTCAGCCATCAAAGTGTTGGGCAGGAAGGAGTGGCCGTGGGAGTTTGTTCCGCTCTCTCAGACAGGGACTATATCACGAGCAACCATCGAGGGCACGGCCATGTTGTGGCCAAGGGCGCAGATTTAAAACGGGTTATGGCAGAACTGCTCGGTCGGGCTACGGGTTGTTGCGGCGGGAAGGGTGGTTCTATGCATATCGCCGATCCTTCTTTGGGAATCCTAGGAGCCAATGGTATTGTGGGGGCAGGAATGCCGATAGCCGTAGGAGCAGCTCTTGCCGTTAAAAAGCAAGGGTTGGACTCGGTCGTTGCTTGTTTCTTCGGCGACGGTGCGGCCAATGAGGGATCTTTTCATGAGTCATTAAATTTGGCGGCGGTCTGGAGATTGCCGGTGCTCTTTATCTGTGAGAATAATCTCTATGGAATGTCAGGGCCAGCAAAAAAGATGCTACCTATCAAGGATATTGCAATCAGGGCGAAGGGCTATGGAATGCCGGGAATCATCGGAGATGGTAATGATATAGAGGAAGTGCACAAACTGACGGCGGAAGCAATCGCGCGGGCAAAGAGTGGCCGAGGGCCCAGTCTTTTGGAGTTTAAAACGTATCGTTGGTTTGGACATTCCGTCAACGATGCCGAAGCTTATCGCACCAGAGAAGAAGTAGAAGAATGGAAAAAATTGTGTCCGATACATCGGCTTCGCGATAAACTTTTGACCCGGGGCATCACCCAGGAAACGATCGAACATGTCGAAAGCGAAGCAAACGCAGCGGTTGAAGAAGCGCTCGAATATGCCAAAAGCAGTCCTAAACCAGAACCGGAAGCAGCATTCAGGGACGTGTATGCCTAACAAACGGGAATAACAAATCATAGGGGAATGGTGATTGTCGATGACGATGATGACTCAATTGGAGGCCATACGTTGCGGATTGTCTGAAGAGATGAGACGCGATTCTTCTGTATTTATCATTGGCGAGGATGTCGGGCTATATGGGGGTGTCTTCGGGCTCACCGGGCCGATATGGAAAGAATTCGGCGATGATCGGGTTATGGATACCCCAATATCCGAATTAACCATCGTAGGCGCCGGGGTCGGTGCCGCCATGCTGGGCCTGCGACCGGTAGTGGAAATCATGTTTATGGATTTTATCACCCTGGCTATGGACCCGATAGTCAACCAGGCAGCCAAGTTACGTTACATGACCGGTGGAAAGGTCAAAGTGCCCATGGTCATCCGCATGTTGAGTGGAGGAGGCCTGAGTGTTTCCGCTCAACATTCACAGAGCATAGAAGCCTGGTTTGCCCACATACCGGGGCTGAAAGTGGTCGCACCGGCTACTGCTTATGACGGTAAAGGGTTGATCAAATCGGCCATCAGAGACGATAACACAGTTATCTTTATTGAACATAAGCTTCTGTATAAAACATCGGACGAGGTGCCTGACGACGATTATACCGTGCCTATCGGCAAAGCTGATATCAAGAGGGTTGGCAAAGATATTTCATTGATTACCTATTCCGGCATGCTGCCGAAAGCTCTGGCAGCCGCACATGAATTGTCAGAAGAAGGAATAGAATTGGAAGTGATTGATTTGCGGACATTGCGTCCCTTAGACTCCGCAACAATTATGGAATCCGTGCGTCGAACGGGTAAGGCTATTGTGTTGCATGAAGCACCCTTGTCAGTAGGAATTGGTGCGGAGGTGAGCGCTTTGATTATGGAAGGAGCTTTTGACTACTTAGATGCTCCTGTTGTTCGAATAGCGGGTAAAGAAGTACCCTCCCCTTACAATGACACCTTGGAAGCGCAGATTATACCCACTGTAGAACAGATCGTTACCGCGGCAAGAAAATTGCGTAATGGAATGTAACGACTGATCTCCATTGCCAGGGAACGTGAGCAGATACGAAACCAAGTGACAGGACCGGACTGATGCCATGGAAGGAGGCTACTCACATCGCTACTAATTTTAATATGCCAAAACTAAGTCTTACCATGACTGAAGGCACCATTGGAATGTGGCTGAAAATGGAAGGGGATCTCGTCGCGCAGGGAGAGTCCATTGTCGAAGTGGAAACTGACAAGGTTACCATGATCCTCGAATCGCCTGTGGCAGGAAGGATTCATAAAATCTTTGCGAAAACCGGTAGTGTCGTCAAGGTTGGGGAGCCGCTCTGCATAATTTCCGGAGAAGGGGAAAGTCTTTCCGATGAACAGGAAGCAAGGGTAACAAGTACTCCGGTGGAGGCTGATCCGATAAGCACCGAATGCATAAAAACCGAACCCAGAGGCTCGGACGAACAAAAGTCGGACGAACAAAAGGAGGAGCGGAAGAAATTCATCCTCAGCCCCTCCGCCCGCCGTCTGGCTAAAGAAAAGAAATTGGATCACAGTGAACTTGAGAAGATTTTTAGGGACAGTAACCGGCGCATTACCGCTGAGGATCTGTCTGAATGGCTGGAACGAAGACCAAAGATGACACCGCTGGCTGCGAAGATAGCCGAGGAATTAGGAATAAGTTCTGACTCCTTGCCAAATACCAAAGGTCAGCGGATAACAGCCAGGCAAATAGAACTCCTTTCACAGGAACTCGCCAGTACGCAGATAGACCGCCCGGTATCGGTCAGTACAGGGTATAAGACAGAGGCTGGACGTCAGAGGTTAACCGTAATTCGCAGGATGATCGGTGAGCGTATGCTGCGGAGTAAGTCTACAGCACCGCATGTCACTCTTAGCCGTGAAATTGACGTAGAAGACCTTATCCAACTTATCGAAAAAATGAATGGGGACTGGGCTATAAAAGGTATCAAATTCTCCCTTACACATTTTTGCGTACTGGCTAGTGCTCGTGCGCTAGAACTTAACCTAAACGCCAATTCCAGCCTTGAGGGAGAGGAATTGGTTACATGGAAGGAAATCAATATTGGATTAGCTGTTGCCACCGACCGAGGCTTGATGGTACCGGTGATAAAGCAAGCGAACCTCTTAACAGTGATGGAAATCTCAAAAGAATCTGCTGAATTAACCCAGAAGGCCCGTAACGCAAAACTTACTCTTGATCAACTACAAGGCGGTACTTTTACTGTCAGCAATCTCGGGATGTATGGTGTTGATTCGTTCACGCCTGTGATAAATCCCCCGGAAGCTGCTATTTTAGGTGTAAGCAGAATAGTGCAAAAGCCTGTGGTTCTCGATGGGCAGGTAGCAATCCGTAGAATGATGTATCTCAGCCTTTCTTTTGACCATCGCATTATTGATGGGGCGGAAGCAGCTAAACTGCTCGCTGATATTGCAATGGTCTTGGAAAGACCATACAGTTTGTTACAGTAAGGAATTGATGATAATGAAGAAAGTGGTGGTGCTGGGTGGCGGACCAGGTGGATACGTTGCGGCGATTCGAGCCGTTCAACTCGGAGCCGAGGTTACCCTTGTCGAGGCTGACAAGCTGGGCGGAACATGTCTTAATCGAGGTTGCATCCCCACCAAGGCCTTGATTTCCTCGGCCAAGACGTTGGACTCAATCAGAAAGAGACAGCAAGAAGGTATCATTCTTCCTGGTGCGCTTGGGATTGATTTTCATAAGGTGATGGAGCGGAAACACACTGTAGTCAACCGCCTGGTAAAGGGTTTGCAACATCTCCTCACGAGCCATAGGATTACAGTTATAGAAGGCCGGGCCATCCTCGGCAACGACCGAACTGTCGAGGTGACGTTAAAGACTGGGGGGCAACAGGTTCTGAATCCGGATTCGATAATCTTATGTACGGGTTCGGAACCTTCATTCCCTAAAGGTATTCAACCGGATGGCGAATGGGTTGTGACTAGTACCGAAGCATTATCTTTCCAGGAAATACCGGAAACACTGGTGATAATCGGGGGAGGTGTCATAGGTGTTGAAATTGCATATATATTCAGCAATATGGGCAGTAGGGTAAGCATCATTGAGGTTGAAAATAATCTATTACCTCAAGAAGACCATGAAGCCGGGAAAGTTCTGGCGGGTGTGATGATCAAAGCAGGTGTAAATATTCAACTATCAACGAAAGTTGTCGGAATGAATAGAGAGAGCAATCAGGTTATGACTGTTGATGGTTCAGGTGCTGAAAAGTGCCTTAACGCGAAAAGAGTGTTGGTCGCAACGGGACGGCGGCCTTATCTGTCATACCTTTCCGATAGTCTAAAATCTCAATTATGCGGCCAGGGATCTATTACAGTAAACAGTTTTTTGGAAACATCTCTTCCTAATATTTGGGCGGCGGGAGATGTTACTGGCTTATGTCAGCTGGCGCATGCTGCTTTTGAACAAGGGGCAGTAGCTGCGGAAAACGCTGTATCAGATACGCGTAAAGCAGTAGATTTAGATTCTGTCTCTCGATGTGTTTACACGACGCCCGAAATCGCTTCCGTGGGAATAAGCGAAGCCAGAGCTAGAGAGCAATATCCCGATGTGATAATCGGCCGTTTTCCTATGTTGGCCAATGGCAAAGCACTAGCTGATGATACGGGAGAAGGATTTGCTAAAATCATCGCCAGGCGTAAGTATGGACAAGTACTTGGGGTAGTCATAGTAGGTTCCCATGCATCTGAAATAATTGGTCAAGCGGTGCTTGCTCTGCAATTAGAAGCTACATTAGATGAACTATCCAAAGTTATTGCTCCACACCCCACGGTAAGCGAGACGATGAAGGAAGCGGCGCTCAACGCCCTGGGGCGTGCTATTCATATATAATCGTTGGTGTTCTCAGCCGAGCTTATCATGCCGTGTGCTACTTAAATTAGGGAGAATATCTTCATACTTAGGCAAGCAGATCTCATCCAGAAAATTTCGGCAGTATATCAGAGCGCCTTTCAGTCGCTACCATAGGCAGACGTGGCATCCCGTCAATATTTTCATCCCTGATGAACTTCTGTCAGAAGAAGATATCTGTGAGCATAGCGTGAATTGCAGGGGCGAAGTGGCCTATCATAGACCGGGACAAAGAGATAATCGATAAACAACTTCGTCTCGTATAGTTGATTGAAATGAGGGATCTCGAATTGAAACCGCCATGGTTGAAAGTAAAAGCCTCAGGAAGCGAGGTGTTGACAGAGGTTAAACACATTTTGCAGCAGCTGTCACTGCATACGGTATGCGAGGAAGCTAACTGTCCAAATATCATGGAGTGTTTCAGCAGGAGATCTGTCACTCTTATGATCTTGGGAAACGTGTGTACAAGAAATTGTACCTTTTGTAGGGTAACGAAAGGTCGACCTCAGGCAGTGGACACTGAAGAACCCCTTCATATAGCCTTGGCGGTTAAGAAACTTAAGCTAAGGCACGTGGTAATTACCTCTGTGACGCGGGATGACTTGCCTGATGGTGGCGCTGGCCATTTTGCTGAGGTTATAAGTACCATCAAAGAGCATTCCCATGATGCTGGCATTGAAGTTCTTGTTCCGGACTTTCAAGGTGACGAGCATGCGTTGCACAGCATCATGCGGGCAAAACCCGATATAATCAATCATAACATAGAAACGGTACCGGGACTTTATCCAACCGTTCGGCCCATGTCCCATTATCAACGCTCCTTGGACCTGATAAGAAATGTGAAAGAAACTGATGACAGGATTTTGACCAAATCCGGTTTAATGCTGGGACTTGGTGAATCAGCGCTTGACGTAATACAGACGATGAAAGATTTACGTGGTGCGAAGTGCGAAATATTGACCATTGGCCAATACTTATCTCCTTCCAAATTCCACTATCCGGTAGTTGAATACGTATATCCGGAGATATTTGACCAATACGGACAGGTGGCGCTCGAACTAGGTTTCATGTATGTATCCTCCGGTCCATTGGTCAGGAGTTCCTATCATGCCGATCAAATGGTCGTGCACCGGCGTGACAAGCATGAATAGAGCGGGAGGGCTTCACGTTATTGTATAAACATGTCATTACTGCGGCTTGTTTCAGCATTCAGGCCATTGGCATTGGAGCCCATATTTCCTTCGGGGTCTTCTTTAATCCCTTGATCGCTGAGTTCGGCTGGTCAAGGGCGACTCTCTCCGGCGCATCTTCAATGGCTTTCTTCCTCATGGGACTGCTCTCCATCATTGTCGGCCGATTGAACGACCGTATCGGGCCGCGTGTAATGATGACCGTCACTGGGGTCCTTTCCGGATTGGGCTTCCTGCTGATGTCCCGACTTGACTCTGTCTGGCAGTTATACCTGTTTTATGGTGTGGTTGTCGGCGCCGGATTAAGTTCTATCGATGTGATCACATTATCCACCATTGCGCGTTGGTTCGACCTGAAGAGAGGAGTAATGACGGGCGTCGTAAAAGTCGGGACAGGTGCGGGCTATGTTGCCTGCCCGATTGTAGCAAGCCTGCTTGTTTCAAGTTACGGCTGGCGAACAACATATTTCATCATTGGTTCGGCCGTTTTGATCATACTGGTCTCGCTCGCCCAAGTGCTCAAACGCGACCCAAGCAGATTGGGTCCGGTCGAAGATTGGCAAACAGGGAAAGTCGTAGGCCCTGCCAAGACTGACGATGATGAGACCTGCTGCGAGCGGAGGACGGTATGCGAACCGAATTCTGCCATCGGAGGCTTTTCTTTCTCAGAAGCCTTGCGTACAAGGTGTTTTTGGACGATTTGTACCGCTAACCTGGTTTTTGTTTTTTGTGTCATGGTGGTCATCGTGCACATCGTCCCTTATGCTCAGGATATAAAGATTTCTGCCGCCACTGCTGCAAGTATACTATCCACCATTGGCGGTGTGAGTATAGTGAGCAGGCTTCTCACTGGAATTGCCATTGACCGCATCGGCGGCAAGAAGGTGATGATTTTCTGCTTTTGTATGCTCATCACCGCGTTGCTTTGGCTGTCCATAGCTAGATCGCTGTGGGCATTGTATTTTTTCGCGGTGATTTACGGTTTGGCCCACGGTGGAATTTTCACTGTCGTGTCACCTATGATGGCCGAGTTTTTCGGGATGAGCTCCCATGGGATTCTTTTGGGGGTGGTGGTCTTTGCTGGCAACCTTGGTGGTTCCATCGGCCCGATCCTGGCGGGTTACATGTTTGATGCCACGGGGGGATATAGCCCCGTGTTCGGGATCTGTCTATTAATGAGCGTGCTTGGACTCGCACTGCTGATTTCATTACCGAAAACGCAAGCGATCACCAGGTCGGTATGATCGAGCAAATACTGTTGTCGGGTGAAGATTTGCCGGCGACGGAGAACAATAAGGATTCGGACAGGTTTTCTGAGTGGTGAAAAAATTGAGCCTTTTGCATATCAAAAGAATTTAGGGAGGTAATAGTAGTATGGCCAAGATTATCCGTGTGAACTTGACCCAACAAACAATTCTTTCTGAACCTGTTCCCGACAAATATTTCATGCTGGGTGGACGGGGGCTGACCTCGCAGATCGTTTTTGACGAAGTGGACCCGACCTGCGATGCCTTGGGCAAAAATAACAAATTGGTGATCGCTCCCGGCCTGTTGACCGGGACGCTTGCCCCCAGCTCCTCGAGATTGTCGCTTGGAGCCAAAAGCCCTCTTACCGGTGGGATCAAGGAAAGCAATGCTGGTGGAACAGTGGCAAGAAAATTGGCAAACCTAGAGATCAAGGCGATCATTCTGGAAGGAATACCTGCAGATCGGTCCTGGTATCTCCTGAAGATCACCAATACTGAGGCAACTATTCTCCCGGCAGGAGATATCGCCGGGCTGGGAAACTACGATACTGTGGCCAGCTTGCAGGCACTATACGGTCCCAAGGTGGGCATCATCTCGATCGGGCCCGGAGGCGAAAGAAAAATGAGTGCGGCAAGCGTGGCCGTTACCGATCCGGAAGGCAGACCTTGTCGGCACTGCGGCCGTGGGGGACTGGGCGCTGTCATGGGGTCCAAAGGGATCAAAGCAGTCGTGATCGACGACAACGGTGTCGATGGGCAGCTCTTTACCGTAGCGGATCGGAAAGCTTTCAATGAAGTCGCCCGTACCTGGGCTAAGGCCATGGTCCAGGCTAAGGCGGGATTGACCAATTTTGGGACCGCGGCGCTCGTGAATCCGGTCAGTGCGGCAGGGGGTTTGCCCACGCGAAACTACCGTACCGGCACGTTCGAAGGGTCGGACAAAATCAACGGCACAGCCCTCGCCGAAACGACAAAGTCGCGGGGAGGGAGAACCGGACACGCCTGTTCTCCCGGCTGCGTGATCCGGTGTTCCAATATCTATCACGATGCAGAGGGGAAATACCTGACCGCCGGTCTTGAGTTTGAAACCATCGTCCTGATGGGTTCGAACCTGGGGATCGATTCCCTGGATGTCATTGCGGCCCTGGACCGTCGCTGCGACGATTACGGTCTGGACACGATGGAGATGGGCAACGCCATCGGTGTGGCAATGGAAGCCGGAATTGCACCCTTCGGTGACAGAAAAGCCGCGCTGCGTCTGCTAGATGAAGCCGGGGAAGGAACAGTGCTGGGCCGGGTTCTCGGGCAGGGGTCAACGGTGACGGGCAAAGTATTCGGCGTGACCCGTGTCGCAGCCGTCAAGGGGCAGGGAATGGCCGGCTATGATCCCCGGGCCTTGAAAGGGACCGGCGTCACCTATGCCACCTCGCCGATGGGCGCCGACCATACGGCGGGAAATCTGCTTCCCGGGAGGGCCGGGGTGGATTGCAGTTCACCGGACGGTCAGATCAAGGCTTCCCGGGACCTGCAGATCATGAGCGCGGTAATCGACAATATGGGTTTGTGCCTGTTCGTGGGCCCGCTGCCTCCTGAGATGGAAATCATCTCCCGGTTGCTGACCAGCGCTCTGGGCAGGCCTTTCAGTATCGAAGACGTCCTGGAGATCGGCAAGGGGATCCTCCGGACGGAATTGGCCTTCAACAGGGCGGCAGGTCTTCATTCAGCCTCTGACAGATTGCCGGAATTCTTTAGCATGGAGAAACTTTCACCAAAGGGATTAGTTTTCGATGTTTCCGATAAAGACATCAAGCAGATGTATTCCGCTTTATAGGTTGTCGGAGGTATGAATGGAAATCAGCCTTCAGCTTCATTGGGGCCTTGGCAGATACTTGCCGGATTCACCCATCAAAGGGATAAAGTTGATTCTGCCGGAAAAGATTTCCATAGATGAGCTACTGGAGAAATTTTGCATTCCGGCAAGAGAAGTCGGAATGGTTTCGGTTAACGGTTGTCTCGCTGGGAAAGATCGTACGCTCAACGACCAGGACGACGTTCAGGTGTACCCCCCACTGGAAGGTGGATGAACCATCATCGGGGAGCAGATATTTATATTGAGAGGGAAAGACGATTTATTCACTGGAACCATCAAAACACTACAAAATGGTTTCTTCGAACTGTGGCTTCCAAGAAACCATAAGATCAATCTTAACATTGAGAGGGAAGGCCTTGCAGCCAACGGCACGATCGAAACACTCGAGAGTGGCATGACCTGCATTACCACGTTTCGTTTGCAATAGGGGGGAAGCCTCCATTATACAAGATATTCAATGATTTTCATTCCAATGGCATCAGAAGTTCTCGGAGTCTGTTCATATTGGCGCGACCGCTTTTTGACCGCATAAAAGCCGCTTTTTCGCATTTTCCCCATCGTAATAGACCGCTCCGGCCGCTTGTCGGCGATAAACACCGAATTTTCCCCTCCCGACGACCGCTAAAAAACCGCAAAAAGACCGCTTTTTGTCCGAAACTTTTTTGATTGTTTTGTTGTATCCGTTTTCCGAAACGGTTTTTCCCCTCCAACCAGCTATCGAGGTCGAGCACCATGTACGAGTGCCGTTGCCCTCATGACGGAAGAAAACTGGCGGAGATCGCCAGGTTTCCCCTTTCCATGATGAAGGTGGAGAACCGTTGTTCCTGCGGGAAACCGCAGCGGGCGGAAATCGTTCTGGATCAGACAACAAACAAAATCCTTGCACTGACTTCGTGTGACTGTGGGCGCGTGACTGTGAACGTTGTCGGGTATCTGGTGACCATCCAGTGCCAGAAGTGCAAGGCCGTCGCGAGATTCTAAATCTCCGAAATTTATTGAAGTAGCAGGCTCCGAGGCTCATGAAGCCCATGCCGCAGTTGACGCATGGGCTTTTCTTTTGCCGCCATCCGGAAAGATCTGGCCTCGGAAAGATTCAGAAAGTTCTACCGGCGCCTGAAGACTGAATGCCCCGAACTTCTTTCTTTTCCGGATCACGATTCCCTTCTCCTCTTCTTCCACGACGAGACTCAGGACCTGGACAGGAAAGACACAATCCTAGCGCATCACTCGGTTTTTTGCCAGCCCTTCATTGCGCCCTTCATTATGATTGAAGATCGTTTAGTAAATAAAGGGATCTGTCGGAACATTGTCACCATTTATGGTCAGATAGGCCCATTCAACGAAATTGCTTGACTTTATGGCTTCCGGTGCCCCACATTTATATGGTAGAAACACGCCCTGATCCAAAGAGGGGGACTTTATGAAGCCCGCAAATAATTTAGAGGAGATAGAAAAAAAATCATGAGTTTGCCCGTATCCGAGCAGATTCAGTTGATTGAGCGCATTGCCAGACGGCTCCGCTCCGTTCAGACAAGATCGGGGATAACCCTGAATTGGAATGATCTTTACGGCACGGGAAAGGGGCTCTGGAAGGGGGATGATGCGCAGGATTATGTGAGTCGGGCGCGGGACGAGCGGATGCGCAGCGGCGCCTAAAGGATGCGCTCGCCTGTTTCGATAATCTCTTTGATGTAGGGGTCCGTCTCATCGAAGTCGGTGCGGGCAAAGGAATGGGGCTCAATCCGGAGATCGATATCCCAGCACAATTTCCTGAGAAGAACATCCTCGTCAAACCCGTCGATGTCGTCCCGGTCCCAGAAAACGGCCAGATCGATGTCGCTGTCCGCGCGATAGGTGTCTTTCGCATAGGACCCGTAAAGGTACAGCCGCCAGACGGGAACGTTGCTTCGTTCAAGGGTCTGAACGTAATCCCTGATCTTCTGATAGATCAACTGTTTATCTTTTCCAGGAGCCATTGTCTGAATTCCTTTGCTTCGGCAATCTTTTCTTCCGCGAACGGACGGGTAGCCTTCTTTTGGAAGCGATTCTTGTAATCGGGGTACCTGGCCCTGAGATTGAATGTGGTCAGCTCCACCAGGGTCCCTTTTTGCTCTTCCGAAAGATCCAGTTTTGCCTTGACGGCGATTTCAACAAGGTTATGGATGCGGGGATAATTGGTGTCCACATATTTCACATGGTAGGCCTTCAACAGCTTTTCGATCACCAGATGACTCAGGAACAAAGCCCAGGCATAATGTCCGTTGTCGAAGAGACTCTGCATGACCTGGTAATCGTCACCCGATGATTCAAGCCAGTATCTGAAAATTTCATCCCTTTCCATGGCCTGAAGCCTACAGGATTCATTCAAAATAATCAATCCATTGTTCAATTCTTTGCCTCTGATTGCCTTCCATTGCCTGCCGTCTTTGCTTTTTCCTGACCCCAGCCTTTACCATCGCCCTTAAACAAACCGCGCAAACTCGACCCAAAGATGCGGGAAACGGGGAACGAAAAGGGGGTGCAGAAATGGAAAAAGCACGGAGCAACGCTGGCGGTCAGGCAAAATGGACCTTCATGGTATACATGGCCGGGGACAACAACCTCGACGGCGCGGCCCTCCGGGACATTGCCGAGATGGCCAAGGCGGGCTCCACGAAGGACGTCCATGTCCTGGTGCAGCTTGACCGGATCGAGGACAATCTCACCCGTCGCTTCCGGATCACCCAGGGCGGCGGGTTCAAGAAAGACTGCCTCGAAAGTTTCGGCGACACCAACACCGGCGACCCCCAGATCCTCTATGAGTTCGTCAAATGGGCGGCCGACAACTACCCCGCCGATCGGTACGCCCTCATCCTCTGGAACCACGGCAGCGGCTGGTGGGAGGATGCCAAGAGCAGGGCGGCCGGTCTTCCTTCCGCCCAGGACGTCATTCCCCCCAGATCCGCTCCTCATGATACCGCCCCTCCCGATCAGTTCAGCGCGTCTTCCGCCCGTCTCGAGGGTCCCACCGACCCCTCCGTAGCGCCGGAAGTCTGCCGACCGCATTACAGGCCACTCTTCCGGCATCCGTCCCTGAAGGAACACAGGAGCATCTGTTATGACGACACTTCCGATGGCGATGCCCTGGACAACCGCGAGCTGAGGGTTGTCCTTGCCGGGATCTGCGCGCTCCTGGGACGGAAGATCGATCTTTTGGGCATGGACGCCTGCCTCATGAACATGGTGGAGGTGGCCTACCAGCTCCGGGAGTCCGTGAACGTCATCGTCGGCTCAGAGATCGAAGAGCCCTTCGACGGCTGGCCCTACGCCGAGATCCTGACCCGCCTGACCGCCAAGCCTCGCCAGGACGCCGCCGCCCTCGCCCGCTGGATCGTCAAAAGTTACCTCCTCTCTTACAAAGGGAAAGATGAGACGGTCACCCAGTCCGCCCTTGACGTGAGCCGGATCGGGGAGATGACGGCCAAGGTCGATGCCCTGTCGGCAAGCCTTCTTGCCGCCCTCGAGACTGACTCCAAACTCATCGAGGCCGCCTGGCGTCGGAGCCCCCGGTTCTACGACGACAACTACATCGACCTGGCCTGCTTCGTCAAAAGCCTCCGGAAAAAGGCCGACGCCGAACTCCAGGCCAAGGTGGTCGATCTCATTGCCGCGCTAAAGGCCGGGAAAGGGAGGGCCATCCTTTGTCAAGGGAAGATCGGCCGACAGGTCCGGGGAACCTGCGGCCTGTCGATCTATTTCCCCGGAGACAGAATCAACACCGCCTACCGGAACCTCGATTTCAGCGGAGACTGCAAGTGGGTCGCGTTTCTGGAAAGGTATCGGTCGTGATCGCCGCCGGCGGCAGATGGGATTCATCGCGGCCCAGCGACGACAAGGAAAGGGGTGACAAGAAACCATGACAGACAATCCTGACGGCGGCATCGACCGGTACACGCAGCTTCTCCTGGAGAGCATTACAAAACTCTCCGGCCAGACGGAGGAGCTCAACCACCGCTACGCAGCCCTCGATAAGTCGATCTGCCTCCTGAAGCAGGCCTATGAAGCCAGCCTTCAGGCCGACCGGCAGGTGATGGGCGATCTCCTCGCCCAGGTTCGGCGGATCACCGTCATCGTCGAGGATCTCGCCTGCCGGGAGCATGCCCGGCGGATCCGGGATTTCCAAGGCCGGATCGCCACCCTGGAGGCCTACGTCACCCCGTCGAAGTGGGCGGTGCGGTTCATCGGCGCATTTTTTCAGAAAACCGGCTGGATCTTCGGTGCCCTGATCATCGGATCGGTCGGCTACGCAATCTACCAGGTGGCCGTGATTGTTCTCGGGAAAATCTGAGGAGGGAGGAAGTTTGAATGCGACATCGGGTCGCGGGCTCCGGTCAAGCCGTCAAGGTCGGCCGGACGTTTCAAGCAGGGGCAGTTTCGGTTTCAGAATGGCGCTGCATTCCTGCCCCTGCATTTCAAAAAAGGAGGTACCAAACCATGGTAACAGCGGCAAGCGGAGTCGGGAAGAACGATCTGATCAGCAACGTGGCCGGAACCACGGAGCTGACCAAGGAGAACGCGAAAAAGGTTGTCAACGCCGTCCTGGAGGGGGTTTTCTCCATGTTGAAGCAGCCGGGGAAGCTCCGGCTGACCAACTTCGGGACCTTCACCGTCACGCAGACGAAGGAGCGGCAGGGGATCAACCCCAAGACCCAGCAGCCCATCACCATCCCCGCGGGCTACCGGATATGCCTTTTCTTCGTGTACGTGCTAAGGAATGCCCTCAACATAAACTGGAGGAATTGGCTTGAACGATGACAGCAACGGATAATACTATTCCTGCCACATTGACACGTGAGGCGCTCTACGAGCTTGTATGGTCCGAGCCGATGCTCAGAGTCGCAGCCCGGTACGGCGTATCATCGAGCTACATGGCCAGGATCTGTAAACTCATGAACGTCCCGCGACCGGAACGTAGGTATTGGGCTATGTTAGCGGCAGGCAAAAAGCCGCCGATCCCTCCTCTTCCTGACCCGCAACCGGGCGATCAATTGACTTGGTCACGGAGCAGGCAAGACGGCGACGTAGCACGGCCTCTGCCCCGCCCGCCTTCCGGCCCGCGAAAACGGAGATTAAGGCCTAAGACAGAGCGTCCGAGCCAACATCCATTGGTTTATGGCGTCAAAGGACTTTTTGAAAAAGGACGCTATAAGAATGAAACCGGCTATCTGAGGCCCGATAAGCAGTTGATGGTTGATCTGATTGTGACCAAGCAGAGCCTCGACAAAGCCCTGACTTTTGCCAATCAGTTGTTCTTGTCTTTTGAAGATCGCGGCTATCCTGTTGTTCTCGAACCGAGAGGTGAGAATTTCTACAGGGCTACCGTGGATGAGCACGAAGAGCCGAGAAAAAGTCGCGAAGATCACTACTACAATCGTCTCTGGTCGCCTTGCAGATGCACGGTGGTGTATGTGGGAACGGTGGCTATCGGGTTGACGATCATTGAGATGGCCGAGGAGGTAGAGGTCCGCTACGTTGACGGGAATTACATCCGCGAACAGGACTACATCCCACCCAAGCGGAGCCGGTATGCTCACGAACTCACTTGGACGACGAAGAAAGATTATCCCACCGGCAGGCTCTGCCTGCAGGCCTATGCGCCCTACCCGAGAGCTCACTGGGTCAAACGTTGGCAAGAAACAAAGAAGCGTGATCTGGGTAGCCAGATCAATGCGATCGTAAAAGAGCTTAAGGAGGCGGCTGTGGTCATCGCCCGCCTTGTCGAGGAGGGGGAACGCCAAGCAGAAATAGAACGCAAGCAGTGGGAAGCAAAACAAGAGATTCGGCGCCGTGAAGAAACGGAGCGTCGGGCAGCCCAGGCACTCAAGGAAAGCAGGGAGGAACTCCTCCAGATCATCGAGCGGTGGGGAAGGGCAAATCGTATCGAGCAATTCTTCCGGGATGCCGAACAGAGAGCAACCGGCCTGGGTGATGATGAAAGGATCAGGCTGCTGGAGAGGCTGAAACTCGCCCGCGACATGGTCGGCAGCGCCGATGCCCTTGCTCGCTTCCTGACGTGGAAAGCGCCGGATGAACGGTGATCATCGGGGCCTGGTAATCGTGAGGTGCCCTTCTGATCGGAAAGCCGTCCGGTGTGACTTTCGTCTCATGAACATCTCTATCTTGAAAGATAAACAGTTATATTAAGCCATTGAATCGTTCCATCCGATAAGGCATAGTTAGTGACCGAATAGTGACCGAAAATATGTTGAGTGAAATAGATGACTTGAAAAAAATGGCAAAATTGGAAACGGGAAAAACGTAATAATATCAATGGTGCGAGCGCGGGTTCGACTCCCGCCGCCTCCACCAGTTTATTTTTTTAATTTCAATAACTCAGGTCGTTTCCCGGTTGCATTTGAGTTGCAGGAGGTCTCCCCTCCCGACCTCATCGGCATGATTATATCCAGAATGGTCGGGTCAATCTCCTTTTAGACTCAATCGAGTTCAAACTCAAAAGTGCTGACAACGCGAATCTTTTTTGAAGGCGTACTGGTCGGGCTGTAGGGGGCGGATTCATCGTTGCCGTTTGTGCCGAAAATTTGGATCATCCCCTGGTTTGCGGAGCGAATTCTGCCCACCCGGGCGTCCGAATCTGAGGCAAACTGCTGAGCCGTCGCACGGGCATTCTTCGTAGCCTCGGCAAGAAGCTGCGGTCTAAGGGCATTAAATGTCGTGAGGATGTAACGCGGATTCGCTGTTCCTTCTTCCCGCTGGCCGTCCAGCAGGACCCCGGACTTAAGCAATTCTTCGGTCGCTCCCAACGCTTTTGTAACCAGGTCGACGTTGGCGGTTGTCACCATCAATGAACTCGTCACAATATAGCGAAGTCGCTCATTCCCCTGTGCTTGGCTGTACTCGCGCGCAAGCTTGTCGATGGTGCGTGAGGGGTGCCGGGCGATTTCCTCATCTTTGAACCCCTGGTTCTTGAGGAAAGCAATGCCGGCTTCGCGGTCGGAACGAATCTTTTCGTGGACGTCTTTAAGGTCTTCACTTGCCCTCCTGAAATGAAGCATCCAGACGGCCTGATCCGCCTTTACCTCCTTTTCGACCAATCCTTTGACGGTGACTGTTCGAGCATCGGACTTGAAGCGTGTGCCACCCTTTCCAATGAAATATCCTCCAACGGTCAACCCAAGCAAAAGGCAGATACCGACTATTGTTATTGCCAAGGTCACAGTTCGGTTTTCAGCAGATGTCATTTTCTTCCTCCTCTTTTGGTTTCGCGATTTTGTCTGGGCCCAATATATCGCTCTGAGGTTCCCGGATGATATCGTGCCCCGTGAGAGACTTCAGGTTTCCATGTAATGACCATTCATCCGCCGTCTTTGCACTCGTTAACAGCTTTCGCTATTTAAGTATTCAACAATGAAATTGATCGCGCAACATTTTTTTGAATCGAGATCAGCTATTATCCCGTCCTATGGGCGCGGATGGAGGTGTAGACGGCCGCCCCCACGACGATAACAGCTCCGACCACCGTCCGGATCTCCGGTATTTCGGAGAGGATCGCCGCGGCAAAAATCATCCCGTAAATCGGTTCCAGGGAGGTGATCAGTCCGGCTGCGGCGGCTTTGATCGTACGGAGGCTGCCGACGAAGAGGGTGTGAGCGGCGGCGGTGAAGATCACGCCGAGGAGAATGAGGTAGGCCCAGCGGTTCTCCGCAAGCAGGTCGATACCCGGTGTGACGAACGGAATGAGGACGAGCCCGGCGACGGCAACCTGATAGAACATCATCGCGCTCGATGGGTAGCGGCTCAGGTATTTCCGGTAGAGGATGTTGCGCAGGGAGTAGATAAAGGCGGAACCGATTCCGAAGGCAGCGCCGACGGCGATCTGTCCTCCCGAGATCCCCCCGGGTACGGCCAGATAGATTCCGGCGATGACGATCAGGGCGGCCGCCAGATCGCGGCCGTCCATCCGCTCCTGAAAGAAAAAAGGTTCCATCAGGACGGTCATGATCGTGAAGCTAAAGAATGCCGTGAGTCCGACGGCGACGCCGGACATCTGGATTGCAGTGAAAAAGAAGACCCAGTGTACGGCAATGAAAAGCCCGAGCAGCAGGAGCCAGCCCAGATCGGATCGGCGTTTAAGCATCAGGGATGTTCGGGTCAGGCGGCAGAACAGAAACAGGGCCAGGGCTGCGATCCAGCAACGGAACGCAATGATGTCTTTCGGCGGCAGATGAATTAACTTTGCAAACAGCGCCGTCGCGCTCATAATGAGCACGGCAACGTGCAGTTCGATCATGCTTTTTCTCATACGACACTCTTCCTCGGGAAATCGGTCCCGGCGACATACCACAAACAACCGAAGTATGATAGAAATGTTCATGGGTGATGATCGGCGAGGTAAAAGAAGTTGACGGAGAATACCGACTTCACTATAGTTCCTTAGGTGAGGAAGGGGCTGTTTCCTTCCGGTGCAGGTCTGTCGATTTTTGCTTATTCTTTTCGAGGACAACGATGCGGATCCTGCTGGTCGAAGATGACGTCAAGATCGCCTCCTTCATCGTCAAGGGGTTGAGATCTGCCGGTTTTGCCGTGGACCATGCCCCGGACGGCGAGGAGGGGCTCCGCCTCGCGCTGACGGAACCTTACGATGCGGCCGTCATCGATCTCATGCTGCCCCGGAGGAACGGCCTGGCGCTGATCAAAGAGCTGCGCGCCGAAAAAGTGAACACCCCCGTCTTGATCCTGAGCGCGAAGGGTTCGGTGGGCGACCGGGTGAAGGGGCTGGAGACCGGGGGAGACGATTATCTTACGAAACCGTTTGCCTTCTCCGAACTTCTGGCCCGTGTGCAGGCGCTGATTCGCAGGGCGGGCGGCATTTCCGATCCGACCCGGTTGACCGTCGGGAATTTGTCCGTCAATCTCCTCACCCGTGATGTCATCCGCGGAGGAAAACAGATCGACCTGCAACCCCGGGAGTTTTCGCTGCTCGAATACCTGATGCGCAATGCAGGAAGAATCGTTTCCAAAACGATGATCATGGAGCACGTCTGGGACTATCATTTCGATCCCCAGACCAATGTGGTGGAGGCCAGAATCAGCAGGTTGCGGGACAAAATCGACAGGGACGCCGACCAAAAACTGATCCATACCGTTCGGGGAGCGGGATATGTCCTTAAAGAAAACCGGTCGCTTTCGGAATAGCCTCACCTTCCGCTTGACCCTGTGGTACGCCGGCATCTTCACGGCGTCCTCCTTTATCGCTTTTTTCCTGTTTTACACGCTCATCACCTCCGTGATCCAGGAAAAAACAGATCAGGAGCTGCTGGGCCAGGCAGGACAGTTTTCAGCGGTTTTGCAGGAACGCGGGATCGGTGCGGTCGAAAACCTGGTCCTCTTCGAAGCCCAGGCGGCCGGGGAGAAGAAGGTTTTTTACCGCCTTCTCTACCCGACCGGCCAGGCCGTTTCTTCCTCCAACATGGCCTACTGGAAGGACATACCCATCCGCAAGGAGGCGATCGGGCAACTGCTCGACGGCGCCGGGCGGGTGATCGAAACGGTCATCCTGACCTCCCGCAGGGACCAGGTGCGCATCCTCTACGCGATGATCGGCCCCGGCGTCATCCTCCAGGTCGGCCAGTCCATGGAAAACTACACACGCATTATTGATGCCTTCCGAGGGGTTTTCCTCGTCACGATGGCCCTGCTCATCGGTCTGGCGACGGGGGTCGGCTGGTTCATGGCCCGGCGGGCGGTTTCGGGCGTCGAGGCGATCACCCGGACAGCGCAGGGAATCTCCGGGGGAACCCTCGAAAAGAGGGTCCCCGTGAAGAGCCGGGGCGACGAGATCGATCAGTTAGCGATGACCTTCAACCAGATGCTGGACCGCATCCAGTCGCTGGTCGCCGAGATCCGGCAGATGGGAGACGACATCGCCCATGACCTGAAGAGCCCGATCGCCCGGATCCGGGGAATGGCAGAAATCACTCTGACGACGGGGACATCACTTGCCGAGTACGAAGGTATGGCGGCAAGCGCCATCGAGGAGTGCGACCGTCTCCTGGATATCATCAACACCATGCTGATGATATCCAAGACGGAGGCGGGGGTGGAAAAACCCACCTGCGAAAAATTCGATCTGGCGAGCCTTGTGCGGGAGGCCTGCGAACTTTTCGGGACGACGGCCGAAGACAGGGGCTTGACCCTCTCCTGCCATGTCCCGGAGAGTTGTACCATTGCGGGAGACGCCCGGATGATCCAGCGCCTGTTGTCGAATCTGCTGGACAATGCGATCAAGTACACCGCTCCCGGGGGAAGTGTGGAGGTCTCGCTTTCGCAAATTGAAGGAGGGAATGCAACTCTTGCGGTCAAAGACACCGGGACCGGGATTTCCACCGGGGATCTGCCCCGCATTTTCGAACGCTTCTACCGGGGAGACCGGAGCCGCTCCGAGTCCGGAACCGGCCTGGGGCTCAGCCTGGCCCGGGCCATCGCCCGCGCCCACGGTGGGGATATTACAGTGGAGAGCCGCCTCCACGAGGGGAGCGTCTTTACTGTAACCCTCCCGTCTTCGGGATAAGGCTCATCTGGTTGATCCGTGCTTTCTTCCTGCGACGCATCCATCAGTCAATTTTTCTCTCTGATCGTATCAAGATCAAGACACTCAATATTGTACCTGTAACACTCACAGCGGCGCAAATTAAGAACGCCGTATGATAGCTGCCGGTGGTATCAGATATACGGCCCGCCAGCACAGGACCGATGGCGCCGCCGAGTGTAAAACTGCACATCACCGCCCCCACGATGGTACCGATTGACCTCAGCCCGAACAATTCTGCCGGCATCGGCGACATAATTGCTGCCAGACCGCCATAGCCGAGGCCAAAGATGACGCCAAAAAGGTAGAACTGCCACATGTCGACAGCGACCGTCAGCAAGAACAGTGCCGTTGTCATCAGAACAAAGCTGATGATAAGGCAACGCATGTTGCCAATCCGGTCACCGGCACTTCCTATGCCAACCCTGCCGGCAGCATTCACCCCACCGATTACAGCGATGATACTGGCCGCCTTCAAAGCCGGAATCCCCAGTTCAATAGCGTGAGCCACTATATGCACCATGACAGTATACAGGTCAAAGCCAAAACAGAAGAATGTGGCGCAGACCATCCAGAACTGGCTAGTGCTGATAGCTTCACGGAAGCACATTCCCTCTCCGCTATAGGCAGGATCTTCAGCCTTTATTAAATCGTATCCGTAAGGCAGCTGCCCCATCTGCTGTGGATCGCGCCTCAAGAGCTGTGCAGCCAGCACCAGTATCATTAGAATGCCAGCGCCAACAATGAGGTAAGAAAACCGCCACTGGTACTCGGCGATGAGCACGCTGGCCAAAATGGAGAGCAGGATGGTGCCAATACCCGAGCCCGAAGTAACAATGCCCGTCATCAAGCCCCGCCGACGAATGAACCAGCGGGGTATAGTTGATATCAGCGGCACCCAGCTGCCACTCATACCGACGGCAATCAGCACCCCATAGAAGAGGTAAAGGTGCCAGATGGCGCTAACCTGAGACATCAGCATATAGCCAAGCCCCAATATGACTGCGCAGACCGTCATAACCATGCGAGGACCAAATCGGTCGTTCAGCCGACCGACGAAGATACCCATAAGACCATACAATACCAGATAGAGGGATAACGCAGCCGAGGTAGCGGCCTTGCTCCATCCAAACTGCTCTAAAAGCGGCTTGAAAAAGATACCAAAGGTGTGCTGGGCTCCGTGGGAAACAATGGTAATCAGGAGAGCAGCCGCTACGACCACATAACCATAAAAGATATGCTGCTTCTTGCCGGTTTGACGGGCTGCTTGCTCATCCATAGATGCATCCTTCAAAACTGACTCTAGGACGAAGATCATGACCTGTCCCACCGAAACGTGTACCATATATGAAGTCAGAGTTCCTCATCGTTGTGAGGGTTCTCCATGATGGCTTCAATATGATAAACAAACCTTCCGGCAGATTCGTTGCGTTAATAACCATTTGTAATATTGGTCAATGGAGAATTTTTGAAAATAGCGGATACTGGAAGTTCTGAATACCGTTTCCTCATGAAAAAATCACGATTAAAAAATGTGTCTTTCAAACCGAACGGAATGTTTTGATAGAAACGGTCAGGTATTGGCTTGTATTTGCAAGGTGTGAATTTTTGGAAAAGACAGATTGGATGCCTGTCACACCGGATTGACCGCACCGAACACGCACCGCCGCAACATGACCAAATGGTCATCTTCCGATCATCCTCCCGTTAAGTTCGATCCTTATAATGGGTTTCAAAGAGGGACTGTCATCAGCCCATGAACGCAACCAAGGAGGATAAGTCATGAAGCCGAAAAGAAATTTCAAGATCGTACTGATTGCCCTGCTTTTGGCGGGCGCGATCGCCGGATTCGGTTACGGGATGACCGCAACCGCAAAAACCACAGAGGCGCCGGCAGCCGCAACGGCGGCGGTTTCCGCAGGATCGCCCATGGTGCCCGGTAATTTCAGCGACCTGGCCGAAAAGGTGCGGGCCGGCGTGGTCAACATTCAGGTCAGCAAAAAGGTGAAGAACGTCGGATTTGAAAGATTCGGAGGAGCCCCCTTTGGAGAACGGAATCCCTTCGGGGAGTTTTTCAGTCCGTTCGAACGCTTCGGGAATAATATCCCCGAAAGGAGACAAAAAGGGGTGGGCTCCGGCTTCATCATGAGCAAGGAAGGATATATCCTGACCAACAACCATGTGGTCGAGGAAGCGGACCGGATAAAGGTGAAGTTGGCCGGCGGAAAAGAGTTTGAAGGGAAGATTGTCGGCAGGGACCCCAAGACCGACCTTGCCTTGGTCAAAATCGAGGCATCATCGGAGCTTCAACCTCTCAAGCTGGGCAACTCGGATGACCTGAAAGTCGGCAACTGGGTGGTGGCCGTCGGAAGCCCCTTCGGACTGGAACAGACGGTGACAGTGGGGATCGTCAGCGCCAAGGGACGAGTAATCGGCTCCGGTCCCTATGACAGTTTCATTCAGACGGACGCCTCCATCAACCCCGGCAACAGCGGCGGCCCCTTGATCAACTTGCAGGGAGAGGTCGTGGGCATCAACACGGCTATTGTCGCATCCAGCCAGGGGATCGGGTTTGCGATCCCGATCAACATGGCTAAGGAGGTCGCGCCCCAGCTTCAGAAGCGGGGACACGTCACCCGGGGATTGTTGGGTGTCGCCATCCAGGATTTGACCCCGGAATTGGCCAAGTCGCTCGGCCTCAAGGAAAGCAAAGGCGCCCTGGTTTCTCAGGTGGTTCCGGACGGACCGGCCGACAAGGCGGGATTCGCGCAGGGGGATGTCATCGTGAACTTCGACGGTCGCACGGTCGGCGATTCGAAGGATCTTCCCCGGATTGTCGCCTCGACGCCGGTGGGAAAAACTGTTACGGTAAGACTGCTCCGGGACGGGAAAGAGATCGAGCGCCAGGCAAAGGTCGGCGAAATGGAAGATGAGAACGCGTCCGAAACAGTGAAAAGCCCCATCCACCCTTCTCTGGGGGTTACGGTGCAGAATCTTACACCGCAGATTGCACGGGAACTCGGACTGAAGAAAAGCGCCGGTGTGGTCGTGACCGGGGTTGAGCCCGGCAGCCCGGCGGCGGAAGCCCTGATCCAGGTCGGGGACGTCATCCAGGCGGTCAACCGGAAGCCGATTAAGAATGTGGATGAATTCGTGAAGATTGTCGAAAAAGCCAAGGCCGGCAGCAATCTTCTTCTGCTTGTTCAGCGGGGGTCAAACATTCTGTTTGCGGCTGTGGCGCCAAGGTAGTACAATCGATTCAACGCCGGGTTGACGGGCAACCATCCGCCGGCCCGGCGCTTTTATTAAAGACAAAAACCTTCATTTTACACCCCCGCAAAGGTCCCTCTGAGTTCTGAGTAAAAGAGATAGCGCCTGATCAGGTATGCCTGCCTGCAACGCATCTATGAGAGCGTTTGACATAACCACACATTTGTTGGTAAGAATCTCATGAAAACGTTCTTTCGAGGTTCTTCCCCGACATGATTGCCTCGGCCATTAAATATAACCCTATCGGTGATTTTGTGATATGCGCAATCCGTTGAAAAGATTAAGGAAGAAAAGATGAGATTCAATGGGTGATGAGGCGGGAATTCATCATTAGGAGATGACTCATGATTAAAAAGGTGGAACATATCGGCGTGGCCGTAGAGAGTATTGAAAAAGCGATTCATGTATTTCGGGATCTGCTGGGGATTCCCTTGGAGAAGATGTGCGAATTGGATGCGATCAAGACAAAGATCGCCTTTTTCCCGGTGGACGGTTGTACCATCGAACTGATCGAACCGATGAATCCGTCGAGCCCGGCGGCGAAATTTATCCAGAAACGGGGAGAGGGGATACACCATATCTGTCTCGGGGTCGAGAATATCGAAGCAGCGTTGCGCCACTATGAATCCCAAGGGATTGAACTGCTCAACAAGACGCCGATCAGGACGGAGGATGGGCGGATCATCGCATTTCTCAACCCGAAGAGCACCCATGGTGTTTTAATTGAACTGGAGGAGATATGCATCGTTCATCCGGCATGAGGGAGGAGAAGGAACCGGACGAAAAATGCGGGTGAGAAAGAGGTTCGTCCCGCGGTTTCCATCTTGGGGATGCCGGTGAGATTGACGATTGGTTGCGTTATATCCAAGAACGCATCGAATACCGGAAAGATCAGGAGAAAGCGAAGAAAATCGCCCATTAGGAAGTTTCCTGTTGTACAGGAATAAAGACATCCGTCAATCTGTCTTTGTTTGGACCATCCACCGCTGCATGCGGACTTGTTCCTTATCCCATCCTTCGGACAACCGGAGATCCAGAAACGACCGGAACAGTTGATCCATCACTCCTGCCGCCTTTTCGATCAGATAGATCCGCTCGAGGGTCTGCCCCTCGCGATCGGTTTCTTCCCCCTCGCTTTCCGCGACGGACGGCAGTTTCATGGACTGGAAATGGAAGCGGTCCGCCTTGAAGGTAAATTCCCATTCCGCCTTGTCGTGGGTCATCCGGAGACGCGCCGCGGTGATCTTTTTCCCCCGGCGCAGGGCCTCCTTCCCCTCCTTGAGGTCGGCGTGGAGACCCTGACAGACGACCGTTTCAGCGTACTCCCCGTCACCCGATTCCAGGACAAGGCGACGCACGAAAACGACCTCGATTTCGCCGCCGTCGGGAAAATGGATCATTCCGTTTCTCTCCTCGCTTTTGAACCATAGCCAGGTGAGAAATTCCCGGCCGACGGTCAGCGGATCGACTCCCGGCGGGAGGGAGGGGAGAGACAAAGCCGGGGAGCTTGACCCGGTTGCCGTACCTTTCGCTTTCCCTCCGCCGCCCTCGATCTGCCAGGGCGTATCAGGAGCGAGGCCAAGCGAAAAGGATTCCCGGAAAAACTCCTGGAGCTCCCCGACCACCTTGTCCGCGAGGCAGCAAAAGGTCAGGACGTTGTCCGGGACGGACCAGCAGATCTCGTGAAAGGAGGGAACGGGGAGGGTTTTGCCGAGCAGATCGAGGCGAACCGCCTCCCGGATTGCTTCGCGTTGTTCCCGGTAGAGCTTTTTCTGCCCGCTTTCGGCGAGCTGCTTCCGTTCCGCCTCCAGGATCCGGAGCCGGAGGAGAGAAGGGGCGACCGACTTCCGGTCGATGCGGAGGGAAAAGAGCATATACCGCCCCTGGGCGTAGCAGGCGTAAGGGAAATCCGTATCGAGATTGTTTTCCAGGGAAGTCCAACCTGCCGCCTTTTCGTCCGTCGTTCGCCAGACGGTCTGGAAAGCGTCGCGCCGGATCCGTTCGTTGAAGAAGTCGGGAAAATGGGCCGGCAGGGGGCCGACGATGCGATACCGTGAAAATGTGACCGATCCCTTTAGCAATCCCATGCGTTTCTCCTTTGCGGGTGACACTAACCCACTTCTCCGGAGGATGTCAAGGCGAAGAGATGCCTATTCGATTTCCGAATCTCCGCCGGATGATTTTCCATGCATTTCTCGAGAAAACCGCATCATACGCGTGGACACCCGGGTGAATTTGTGATAGAAGTATCATGTAAATCTTGTCTAAGGTGCTTCAATGCTTATCCAAAAAATTGGAATCGTTGCCAACATCGCCAAGGAAAAGTCGCCGGAATACACGGCGTCTCTGCGGGAGTGGATGCTGAGACGGGGTCTGGAAGTTTATCTCGAGGAGGGGATTGCCGCGAAGATCGGCTGCCTTCCCGGCGTTGAAAAAAGGAAGCTCTGGACGCTGGTGGATCTGATTGTCGTTTTCGGCGGCGATGGAACGATCCTGCGAACGGCCCGCCTGGTCCGCGACCGGAATGTGCCCATCGTCGGGATCAATCTCGGCGTCTTCGGATATCTGACCGAGGTGAACCTTGACGAGATGTTCAGCGCCATGGAGGTGATTCTCACCGGGGATTTTCAGGTCGAAAAACGGATGATGCTCGATGTGGAGATTCAAGGGGGTGGAGAGCCGTTCCGGGAGGGGACCGTCCTGAACGACGTCGTGATCAACCGGGGGAATCTCTCTCGGATCGTGGAGTTGGAGACGATGGTGGACGGTCGCTATCTGACGACCTTCAAGGCCGATGGCCTCATCATCGCCACACCGACCGGCTCCACGGCCTATTCGCTGGCTGCGGGTGGTCCCATTGTCTTTCCGGAACTGAATTCGATCCTCATCAATCCGATCTGTCCCCATACCCTGACAAATCGACCGCTCATCCTGCCGGAAAACGCAGAGATCCGGGTTTCACTCTGCACATTGGAGCAGGGGGCGACCGTGACCCTCGACGGACAGGTCTCCTTTACCGTCAAGTTCGGGGACAGCGTCACCATCCGAAAGTCGCGGTACGTCACCACGCTGGTCTCCTCCCCACATCGGGACTATCTTGAGATCTTGCGGACTAAGTTGGGGTGGGGCGGCTCCCAGACGGGGGCGGCCTGGAAAGGGCAAGATGCTCGCGGAACTGAACATCCGTAATTTTGCCATCATCGATGAATTGCAGGTGACCTTCGACAGGGGTCTAACCATGATTTCCGGCGAGACCGGCGCCGGGAAATCGATCATCATCGGCGCCGTGGGGCTTCTGCTGGGCGATCGGGCGAACGTGGACATGATCCGCTCCTTCGAAGATACCGCCGTCGTGGAGGCATTGTTCGATATCCGCGGGCAGGACGGTTTGCGCGCAAAGGTCACGGAAATGGGATTCGGTGACGGTGAGGAGCTTGTCGTCCGCCGTGTGGTTTCCCGGTCCGGAAAAAATCGCATCTACATCAACGGCACTCTTGCATCCT
The DNA here is from genome assembly GCA_002423465.1 of Syntrophaceae bacterium UBA6112. Taxonomy (GTDB): domain Bacteria; phylum Desulfobacterota; class Syntrophia; order Syntrophales; family UBA5619; genus UBA5619. Next base: position 52,074 of record DIWG01000036.1, read on the forward strand.
TAGCGTCACTTGCCGCGATCGGCGAGTCGCTGATCAATATCTGCGGTCAGCATGAACACCAGATTATCCTGAACCAGGAGAATCACGCGGATATTCTTGATGAATTCGGAGGGCTGCTGCATCTCAGGGCGGCCTATCGTGAAATATACGAATGTTATCGATCACTCCAGGAAAGACTCCGCGGGCTTCAGGGGCGCCGGACCCGGAGAGAGGAGCGGGAAGAGCTTCTCCGGTATCAGATTGGCGAGATCTCTCAGGCGGACATTCGGGAAGGGGAGGATGCCGCCCTGACTGAAGAAAAAAAGATCCTCGCAAACGTCCAGAGATTGATGGATTTTACGGAGACGGCCTACGAAACCCTTTATGGGAAGGGCAGTTCCGTCCTGGCCGAATTCCGCAGCGCAGTTTCGGCCGTAAAGGAGATTCGGAAGATCGATCCGGGCTTGAAACTCTCCGAAGCGGAATTGGAGGAACTCTACTACCGGATTGAAGAGACGGCTTTCACGCTCCGCGATTATGCGAAACGGCTTTCGTTCGACCCCGCCCGTCTGGAGGACATCGAGGAGCGGTTGGAACTGATCGGGCGTCTGAAACGGAAATACGGGGGGACGCTCGCTGCCGTCCTCGGAAAACAGAGCGAGGCGGAAAGAGAGATGGGAGAGATCTCTTCGCTGGAAGAGGAGATCGAGGCATTGACCCAGAGCATTGCCGAAGAAAAGGAGCGGCTGATGGCAGCGGCGGGAATGCTCTCCACAAAACGACGCGAAGCGGCAGCCGCCCTCAAACGGTCGGTCGAGGAAGAAATTCGGACACTTCGAATGGAAAACGCGCAGTTCGAAGTGGTCTTTCGAGATCTCCGGAATGATCAAGAGGAGGCGACTCTGAACGAAAACGGGATGGACGCCCCGGAGTTTTATCTCTCGGCAAATGTGGGTGAAGAGCGGAAACCGCTCCGGGCAATTGCCTCCGGCGGCGAACTCTCCCGAATTATGCTCGCCTTGAAAAAGGTTTTGGCCAGGACCGGTTCCGTCGGAACGATCGTCTTCGATGAAGTCGACAGCGGGATTGGCGGAGCGACGGCAGAGATCGTCGGCCAGAAACTCCGGGAGGTCTCCCGGCATCATCAGGTCCTCTGCATCACCCATCTGCCGCAGATTGCCTGTTGCGGCGAACGCCATTACCGGGTGGTGAAACAGATCGCCGGAGAGCGGACGAATACCTCCGTTTCCCTCCTCTCCGAAGAGGAGCGCCTGGAAGAAATCACCCGTATGTTGGGTGGGGTGGAACTGACCGAAAAGACAAGGGAACATGCGCGGGAGATGCTGCTGAACGCGCATGGGTGAGATTATACAAGGGTGAAATGCGGGGACGGCGGCGGTTGCGCATTCGCCAGAAGAAGACCGGGGACTGTTACAGGAGTATAAAATGCTGAGAAAAGCCCGTATCGGGGATGTTAAAACGATTCACCGACTGATCAATATTTCTTCCGGGAGAGGGGAGATGTTGCCCCGTTCGCTGATGGATATCTACGGCAGTCTGCGGGATTTCTTCGTTTATCAGGATGAGGGGCATGATGAAATCCGTGGAATCTGCGCGATGAGCATCATCTGGGAGAATCTGGCCGAAATCCGGTCCCTTCATGTCGATGAGGAGCACCGACTGGAGGGGATCGGGCGGAAACTGGTCGAGGCCTGCATTTCCGAGGCGATCACCCTGGAGCTCTTCCGGGTTTTTACGTTGACCTACAAGCAGGAATTCTTCCGGAAGCTCGGTTTCCGAGATGTCGAACGCTCCACGCTTCCGGAAAAGATTTGGTCCGATTGTTTCCGATGTTCCAAGTACCCGGATTTCTGTGATGAAGTCTCCATGATCCTGGAATTGTGAGATTGTAGATGGGGAACGCTATTTCCTTGTGAAGAAGAAGCTGAACGGCGGCGCGGATGAGAGAATTGTATGGAAATAGGCGACCATTTCTGGTTCTGCCGCCATTTTTTCCGAAACCTATTCCTTCTGTATCGTTGCGTGGTTAAGTAATACAAAGCGTACTGCTTATCAAATCGCCGTCCATCCTAAGCCGTCGCTTTTTGATGCCTCATCCTCATTAAAAATATTACAATTTTTTCTTGATTGTTCATTTTCTTTATGCTACGGGTACCATCAGGTCGGCCGGGGAACAGGTTGTTCCCTTGGTCTCTTGAAATCCTGAAAATAGAAGAATGTTATGCTGCATTTCGAGTGGCCGCCGTTTTTGCTTGCAAGAGTCGATCATTCGGGGATGACCCGGGAATGACGAAGGCGGTCGGGTTATACCATCGGTAAACCGGCATTCGATAGGAATTAGACCACTCTTGGGTGGTGGCAACGTTATGTTCCATTAAACCATTATGAAAGGGGGACTAAAAGGGATGACGAAGGCAGAATTGATTGGGGTGATGGCGGAAGGGGCGTGCATAACGAAGGCGGCGGCGGCGAAGGCGCTTGAGGCCTTTACCGGAGCGGTGGGCAAGGAACTCAAAGGGAAGAGCGGCAAGCTTGGGCTGGTCGGGTTCGGAACCTTTTCCGTGGTAAAGAGGAAGGCCCGCGAAGGCAGAAACCCGCAAACCGGAAAGACCATCAAAATTGCGGCGAAAAAGGTGGTCAAATTCAAGGCGGGCAAGGCTCTGGCCGACAAGGTTAAATAACAAGGGAATCGAAAGGTTAACAGAAAGAGGCCTCCGTCGTCCGATGGGGGCCTTTTTCTGTAAGGTTCACTGAGTTGTTGATATCCAAAGCAAAGTGTTTCGCCTGAAAATGACGTGGTCCGCCTCCGAGCTTGTTGCGTTGACATGCCGGGACGTTTCTGTTATACGACACCCTCCTTCGAGTATCCCGGATCGCCGAGACTTCTCGAGGTGGGATCTAACCCGATGAAGCGGGCGTCCGCCCCGAAAGACAGGGTGCAGCGGGAAGAGAGGTCGGAAGATTCGGATGAGGGAGGTTCGTTTGGCGAAAAAGAGGATTTTGAGCGGGATGAGACCCACGGGGAAGCTCCATCTGGGGAATCTTCACGGCGCACTTTCGAACTGGATTGCCCTCCAGAATCACGGCGATTACGACTGCTTCTATTTCGTGGCCGACTGGCATGCGCTGACGAGCGATTACGCGGCTCCGGACGACATCCGAGCGAACACCATCGACATGGTGATCGACTGGCTCTCCGCCGGTCTGGATCCGGCCGAAAGCACCCTCTTTATTCAGTCCGCGATCAAGGAGCATGCCGAACTCTTCCTGCTCCTCTGCATGATCACCCCCCTTGCCTGGCTGGAGAGAAATCCGACCTACAAGGAGATGAAGGAGGAACTTTCGCAGAAAGATCTTTCGACGTTTGGTTTTCTCGGCTATCCGGTACTCCAGGCAGCCGATATCATTATGTACAAGGCTTACGGCGTACCGGTCGGCGTCGATCAACTTCCCCATGTTGAGCTGACGCGCGAGATCGCCCGCCGCTTCAATTTTCTCTACGGCGAAATCTTTCCCGTCCCGGAACCGCTTCTCGCCGAAGTTCCGAAGTTGCTGGGAATCGATGGACGGAAGATGAGCAAATCTTACGACAACGCGATTTTCATAAGCGATCGGGGCGAAGCCCTGCAAAAAAAGGTCGGGGCGATGTTCACCGATCCGCAGCGGCAGCGCAAGAGCGATCCGGGCCGTCCCGAACTCTGCAATGTGTACACGTTTCATGGGCTCTATTCCAAAGCGGAAACGGCCGCTGAGATCGCTCCTGCCTGCCGGAGTGCGGCCATCGGTTGCATCGAATGCAAGCGGCGTCTGGCCGGAGCGATCGCGGAGGGAATGGGACCGATTCATGAGCGTCGGGAACACTACGTTTGCCATCCCGAAGAGGTCCGGGCGATCATCGAAGATGGTAATGTCCGGGCCGAGCTGATCGCAAAGGCGACGATGGCCGAGGTACGGGAAGCCCTGAAGATCAGACATGAATTATGAGATCAAGCTCGACATCTTCGAAGGGCCGCTGGACCTTCTGCTCTATCTGATCCGGAAAAATGAGATCGATATCTATAATATCCCCATTGCCCTGATTACCGAACAGTATCTCTCCTACCTCGATATGATGCGCTCTCTCAATCTCGACCTCGCCGGAGAATATCTGGTGCTGGCCTCGACGCTCGTCCACATCAAGTCGAAGCTGCTCCTGCCGCCGGTCGAGGGAGAGGATGAAGAGGAAGAAGGAGAAGATCCCCGCTCGGAATTGGTCCGTCAGCTCCTGGAATATCAGGCCTTTAAGGAGGCTGCACTCCACCTGGATGAACGACCTCTTCTCGAACGGGACGTCTTTAAACGGGGTGCCCCCGCGGCCGAGCCGGTTTCGTCGGGGCAAGAGGAAGAGGCGATGAACGAGGTCGACGTTTTTGAGCTGGTTGCGGCTTTCCGCCGAATCGTTGCCGGTCTTGACCGTAAGGAGGATCTGGAGATCGACGTCGAAAAGATGTCTTTGACCGACCGGATCAATGAAATTATGGAGAGACTTTCCGAAGAGGGACAGATTACCTTTGCCGATCTCTTGGGAGACCGAATGGAACGGCGGCGGATCATCTACACCTTTCTCGCGATCCTGGAACTCATGAAGCTCCGGATGATCCGGGCCTACCAATCGGGACCTTTTGGGACGATCCGATTGTTTCCGGCGGTGGAGGGATGATGGAACAAAAGATTGCGATTATCGAAGCGCTCCTGTTTGCGTCCGAAACGCCGTTGGCGGCGGAGCGGATCACGGAGATCCTTCCCGATATTGAAAGAACGGAGATCGTCTCGCTTCTCAGAGGACTGATGCGGGAATACGAGGTGCGGGGGGGCGGAATCAGTCTCCAGGAGGTGGCCGGCGGTTTCCAGTTCCGGACCAGAACGGATCTGGCCCCCTGGATTCGAAAATTGAAGGCGGGCCGGCCGGCGATGCTCTCGCCTGCCGCTCTTGAGACCCTGGCCGTGGTCGCCTACCGCCAGCCGCTCGTGAAATCGGAAATTGACCGGATCCGAGGCGTTGACGCGAGCGGCGCCCTGAAGGGGCTGCTCGAAAAAAAACTCGTGCGGATTGTGGGAAGGAAGGACGTTCCCGGAAAACCAATCATTTATGGAACCACCCGAAAATTTCTTGAGGTCTTCAACCTGAAGGATCTTTCCGAACTGCCGACCCTGAGAGAACTGAAAGATTTGCAGGAACAGCAGGAATAAGGTAATGGAACAAAGAATACAGAAAATCCTCTCGCAGGCGGGGATCTCGTCCCGCCGGGCGGCGGAAAAGATGATTGCCGAAGGTCGGATTTGCGTCAACGGGACCGTTGTAACCGAACCGGGGACGAAGGCCGATTCCGGTCGGGATGAGATCCGTGTGGACGGCAAGCTGATCTCCTGCGAAATTGAGAAGATCTACATTCTTCTACACAAGCCGCAAGGTTATGTGACGACGCTTCATGATCCGCAGGGGAGGCCGATCGTGACCGACCTTCTCAGCGGGGTCACGGAGCGTTTGTTTCCCGTCGGACGTCTCGACTATGATTCGGAAGGTCTCCTCATCCTGACCAACGATGGAGAGTTTTCTCAGCATCTCCAGCATCCCCGCTACGGACTTCCGAAGAGCTACCGGGTAAAGGTCGAAGGGAACTTGCTCAGAACGGAGATGCAGCTCCTGGAAAAAGGGATCGATCTTTCCGATGGAAGATTTGCCCCCGCGGAGGTTGTTCTCGAGAAAACAAACCGGGAAAGCTCTTGGCTGCGCCTGACGATCACGGACGGGCGGAATCGCGTGATCCGGCGGGCTTTTGAGGCCTTGGGTCACCCCGTCTGTCGTCTGATCCGCGTTGCCGTCGGGGATGTCACACTGGATGCGGTTCGTGAAGGCAACTGGCGGATGCTGACCAGGAGGGAGGTGGATCGCCTCCTTGAAAAGACCAGAAGAGGGAAACCCAGAAAAAATTGTCTTGACATTCATTTGAAAATAAATAATAGTCGCCGAAAATAAAGGTATATTATCACGTTATTTGAGAAACAGTGGTTTTAGAGAGTTGATGGGAATGAACCTGATGAGCCATCATAAGGAGGGGTGAATGAACAAATCTGGACTTATTGAGGCGTTGAGTCGGAAGGAAAACCTGACGGAAAAAATGGCCATTGACGTGGTAAATCTGGTCTTCAAAGGGTTTACCGATGAACTGGGCAAGAACGGCCGGATCGAAATCCGGGGGTTCGGGAGTTTTGTCGTACGGAAGTACGACGCCTATACGGGAAGAAACCCCAAGACCGGGAAAAGCATTAAGGTTTCCCCCAAGAAGCTGCCCTTTTTCAAGGTGGGCAAGGAACTCAAGGAGAGGGTTGACGGCAAGCGGTAGAACGGTCCCTCTTGTTCCTGCACATTCTTCAGGAAATAACCCATCATACGGTGAATCGGACGGGGATCATGCGAGGTCCCCGTTTTTCATGACCCCAGGTTCTCGACCCGGGCCGTTGGTGGCGATTGAGCTTTTCCGCAGAGCGTTCTCGGCCGGGTAACGCAAACCGGCGCCGTTTCTCGCAGGATCACGGCATTATCCCTTCTTCGCGGAAACTGAAGAAGCGGTTTTCACCAATGATGATGTGGTCGTGGACGAGAATGTCGAGTGCCCGGGCCGTCTCCTGGATCGTCTTGGTGAGGCGGATGTCGGCATCCGAGGGACGGACATGCCCCGAGGGGTGGTTGTGGGCGAGGATCAGGGCCGATGCCTTCTTCCGGAGCGCCCTCTCCAGCACCTGACGCGGGTAGACCACGGCCTGGTTGGCAATTCCCTTCTGGACGGTTTCAAACTCAATGATCCGGTTCTGCGCATCGAGATAGATCACACAGAACTCCTCGTCTTTTTTCCCGCCCATCGCCGTGCGGACGAAATCAAGAAGTTCGGAAGTGCATGCGATCTGGGGTTTTTCCTTGGCTTTCTGCTTGAGGTAGAGTGCGGAGATTTCCTTGACAAACTGGAAGAGAGTCGGGGTTTTGTCGCCGACTCCGGGGACCTGTTTCAGATCGTCGATCTCCGCATCCAACACCCCCTTGATGGACCCGAATCTCTCCATGAGTTCCTTGGCTGCGGGTTTGACGTCCCGGCGCCGGATCGCATAGGTGAGCAGGAGTTCCAGCGCCTCGTATTCGTGAAGGGAAGCCATGCCCGTGGCCGTAAACTTTTCCCTCAGCCGCTTCCGGTGGCCCCGGTTGTAATCCTTTTCGGGAGCTACAGTCATTTACGACTCCGATTCTTCTTGCACCCCGAAATCATCTCCTCTTCCCCCATCCGTCTGTTCGGCCGGACGGGGCTCCGGTGTCAATCGTCCTTCCTGCAGGTGGAAAATTTGAAGGGTGTGTAGGCGGGACAGTAGCCGATGGCGGCGGTAGCCAGGGGGATGATGCCGATGACGCCCCACCATTCTTCATAATAAAACCCTGCCCAAATGATGGCCAGACCGATGATGACCCGCACGATACGATCCGTTTTCCCGACGTTGCATTTCATGACGAACCCTCCCGGCTTGAAAATAAACCCGGAAAATTCCCGAATCGAGCTTCGGAAATGCGCTTTCCGGAAATCCTTCTCATTTTGTATAAAGATCGGCTTCGGATAAAAAAGTGGGCGGAGGCATTGTCCCTCCGCCCACTTGAAAAAGGTCAACCGAGATTGGCGTTGACGAAATCCCAGTTGATCAGATTGGCGATAACCGCGCTCAGATAATCGGGACGCCGGTTCTGGTAATCGAGGTAGTAGGCGTGTTCCCAGACGTCGAGGGTTAGAAGGGGGGTTACGCCGTGGGCGATGGGCGTGTCCGCATTGGCGGTTTTCGTGATCTTCAATTGACCGCCGTCGACGACCAGCCAGGCCCAACCGCTTCCAAACTGCGTCACGCCGGCATTCTTCAGCTCTTCCGCAAATTTTTCGTAGCTTCCCCAGGCGGCCACGATTTTTGCCGCCGCTGCACCCGTCGGTTTTCCGCCGCCTCCTGCCTTGAGGCATTTCCAGTAGAACGAATGGTTCCAAACCTGGGCGGCGTTATTGAAGATCCCCGCCCGGGAGGGATCGCCGGCGACTTTCTTGATCACGCTTTCCAGATCGGCATCGGCCAGGTCGGTTCCGGCGAGCAGCTTTCCCAGGTTGTCCACATAGGCCTTGTGGTGTTTGCCATAGTGGAACTCCAGGGTATTGGCGCTGATGACCGGCGCCAAGGCGTCTTTGGCATAAGGCAATTCCGGTAACGTTATCATCGTTTTGTCTCCTTTCTTTCCGTCAATTTAAAAATGATTGTAACATCACTTCCGCCGCCTTGCCAGAAAAAGATCCGATCACTCTTTCGGGACAGGGATCTTTCCGCTGGCGACCATCTCCCGGAGCTCTTTTTTACTGAACTTTCCCACGCTGGTTTTGGGGATCTGATCCAGGAAGGCGAAGTGGTCCGGGATCCACCAGGCGGCCTTGACCTTATCCTGCAGGAACGCCTTGAGTTCCTCCTCCGTGACCTTCACCCCCGGCTTGACGACGACGCAGCCGAGCGGTCGTTCCACCCATTTGCTGTGGGGGATGCCGATCACGGCGGCCTCCGCAATGGCCGGATGGGACATGATGAGGTTCTCCAGATCGACGGAGGAGATCCACTCCCCGCCGCTCTTCACGAGGTCCTTCGTCCGGTCCACGAGACGGACATAGCCCTCCTCGTCGATCGTCCCCACATCGCCCGTATGGAGCCAGCCCCCCGCAAAAGTGGTCTTCGACCGCTCCGGATCTTTGTAGTACTCCTTGGCGATCCAGGGCCCCCGGAAGAGGAGTTCGCCCCATTCCTTGCCGTCGGCCTTGATCTCTTCTCCTTTTTCGTTTACGATTTTCATCTCCAGACCGGGGGCGAGGAGACCCGCGCTGGATTTCACATCGTAGAGTTTTTCTTTCGGCCAGTCTGCCATGCTGCTCTTGGGGACGGCGGCCAGCGCCAGCGGCGTCGTTTCGGTCATGCCGTAGGCCTGCATGATCGGGAAGCCGTATTTTTCGTTCAGCGCCTCCATCAGGAAACGGGGGCAGGCCGAGCCGCCGGAAACGATCGTCTTGAGCGAAGAGAAGTCGTACTTGCCGCCTCCCTCCAGGTAGTTGTAGAGCATAAGCCAGATCGTGGGGACGCCGGCGGTGAAGGTGACCTTCTCCTCGGCGATCACCTTGCATATCGCCTCCATGTTGATCGTCTCGCGTCCCGGCAGAACCTGTTTGCAGCCCAAGGTGATGCTGCCGAAAGGACCACCCCAGGCGTTGGCGTGGAACATGGGGACGATGTGGAGGGCGCAATCCTGTTCCGAGACGCGGAGCATGCAGCCGACGGCGGAGCCGTGACAGATGAGGCCCCGGTGGCTGTAAACGACGCCCTTGGGGTCGCCCGTGGTAGCGGAGGTGTAGCAGATGAGCGCCGGGTCCCATTCGCTCAGGTTGTCGGGGAAGTCGAAGCTCTCGGGGAACTGCGCGATGAGTTCGTCATAGAGGCAGACCGGGGAGAGCCCGGTCTGGGGCATCTTGCCGCTCTGCGACATGATGACGTAATGCTTGACGGTCGTAAGCTGGTCCTTGATCGCGTCGATGATGAATGCCAGCTCTTCGTCGACGAACATGACCTTGTCCTCGGCGTGGTTGATGATATAGACCAGATGGTGCAGGGGGAGGCGGAAGTTCGTGGTGTGAAGGGCGGCCCCCATGCAGGGAACGCCGAAGTAGAGTTCGAGATGCCGGTGGTGGTTGAGAGCCATGCTGGCCACGTGATCGCCGCGCTTCACCCCGAGGGATTCCAGGGCGTGGGCAAGCTGACACGTCCGTTTGAAATAATCGGCATAGGTGTAACGGAAAATTTCGTTGTTTGGATAGACGGAAACCACTTCCTTCTTCGGGAAATATTTTGCTGCCCTCAACAGGGATGTTCTCAACAACAAAGGATAATCCATCATGGTACTTTCCCTCCTTTTCCCTTGCGGGTCTGTAAGCGCCATTCATTGTTTGATGCGAGAAGAACTTGATTCCGAAAAATCTTCGCAGCAATTGCGACGGCTGATCACCTCCCTTCTTCCGAAAAAATGAACCTCAATCCCACTTTTTTTTGAAATCGAGCCAGATGACATACGCGATCATGACGATGGTCGATACCGCCGCCGGGAGGGCTGCCTCCTGACTGAAAAAGGTGATGGCGATACCACCGGCCGTGCCGTGATTCTTAAGGGTGCCGAGGAGGACGATGCTGGTCCGGGTCTCCTTGGGGAGATGGAATCGTTTGCAGACCCAATCGATTAGAAACCCGAGGATGAAGGTGACGGAGATGCAGACGGCGGCGATGGGAAGAAGGCTGGATATCCGATCGAAAATGAGATTGCTGTTCAATCCGATCATCGTGTAGAGGACAAGGAAGAAACTCCAGTTGGTGATCGTGCCCCTGTAAGGATCGATTCGTTCTTTCCAACCCTTGCGGATCAGCAGGCGGGAGAGGGCCAGCGGTAGTACGATCAGTTCCAATGAGATCATCAGGAGTTTCAGCGGGTCAAAGGCGGCTGCCCCGATCAAGCTTATGGAAATCAAAGGCATGATCGCCAGCGCGCCCAGATGGGCGCCGACGGTGCCGAACATGGAAAGCGGTGTGTTGCCGCGGAGAATGCTCGAAAAGGGGATCACGGCAATGGCAGGCGGCACGGCCGCGATCAGAACAAAACCGGTCCAGAGCATTTCGTCGCGAATCAGCAGAGCGGATAGACCGATGATAATATTGCCGAGGACGATGTAATTCATGACAATTCCGAGCAGTGCCGGGAAGAAGAGGGAGCGGGGGCGGCCGAAGGCCTCGTTCCCGATCTCCATCGTGGAGAGGGTCATCGCCAGGGCCAGCGCCGGAATAATCAGGTGCTTCATGTAAGGACTTGCATAGGGAAAGAACAGCCCGCACGCCAAGGCAAGCAGGAAAATCACATTTCGGTTGCGCAGGATGATGTTCAGCTTGGTCATTCCTTCAGGCTACCCCCCATCATATTTGAAAATCCGCACGTGTTCTATTGAACAGAGATTGATTTCAAAGTCAAGAAGATAGCGCTTCGCGGCGCCTGACGGGGTGCTTTGGCCGACTTCCCGTTGTCCATTTTTCTCCGGCCAGTTTCGTCATTGAAAAAGGTTACCGAACGGGGAGAGATTTTAGGAGAAAAATGGATATTGACAACGGCAAAGGGTGGGCTCATATTGCGCTGGCAAGGATCTGTACAAAGGGCCTGCGGCCATTCTGCTTGTTGATTTTGAGCACGGTCTATGGAAAATGCTTACCCTGCTGGAATAGACATCGGTTCGACCACCGCCAAAATGGTCATCTGCGATGCGCGGGGGAAAAAACTCTTTTCTCGTTACCGCCGCCACCATGCCCAAGCCGTGGGCACGGTCCGGGCGATGCTCGTGGAAGCCCGTCAGGAGCTGGGCGACTGCATCCTGGATCCGGCCTTCACCGGCTCGGCAGGCATGGGGGTGGCGGAGTCTTACGGTTTCCCATTCATTCAGGAGGTGGTTGCCTCTGCAAAACTGATCCGACAGAGTTGGCCGGATGTCCGCACATTGATTGAGATCGGGGGCGAGGATTCCAAGATCGCCTTTTTCGACGATCCGTTTCAACCCGACATCCGTATGAACGGGAACTGCGCGGGCGGCACGGGGGCCTTCATCGAACAGATGGCCATCCTCCTCAACGTTCCGCTGGACGCATTCGACCGACTGGCGGGAGAAAGCAGGGTGGTTTATCCCATTGCATCCCGCTGCGGGGTGTTCGCAAAGACGGACATTCAGGCGCTCCTGAGCAACCAGGTCTCCCGGGAGGACATCGCCGCCTCTGTCTTCCATGCAATGGCCCTCCAGGTAATCTCCACGCTGGCACGCGGCAGCGATGTGCGGGGAAAGGTCCTCTTCGCCGGCGGACCGCTGACCTTTTTCCCCCGTTTGCGTGAGGCGTTTCTCCTTCTGCTCCGCCTCGATCCGGAAAGGGATATTGCGGTCTGCGATCACCCGGAACTGATCGCCGCCGAAGGCGCGGCCCGCCATCACGGGGAAACCGGCTGCCGGTTCCGGCTGGGAAAAGGGTTGCAGATCATGGCTGACGGAACGCTGCATGGGCGGAAAGAGTCCGGCAAGAGGCTTGCACCGCTTTTCCGGGATCGTGAAGAGTTCACCGCCTGGGAAGACCGTCACCGGGAGCACAAGGTACGGAAGATCGACGTTGGCGTTCTCGACGGGGCGCCCTGTTTCCTCGGGATCGATTCCGGTTCGACGACGACGAAGATTCTCCTGATGGATGACGAAAGCCGTGTGGCGTTCACCTGGTACGCGCCGAATGGCGGAGATGCGCTCGGCGCGGTCCGGAAGGGGCTTGCCGCCTTCCGGGAAGCTTGCCTGAAAGCCGGTGTGCTTCCCTGCATCCTTCGGACCGCCGTAACGGGTTACGGAGAGGAGCTCATCCGGGCTGCATTTGCCGTCGACGATGGCGTCGTTGAAACGATGGCCCACTTTCGCGCGGCCCGTTTCTTCGCTCCGGATGTCTCTTTTGTCCTCGACATCGGAGGCCAGGATATGAAGGCGATAACCATCCGCGATGGTTGCGTCTCCGATATCCAGATCAATGAGGCCTGCTCCTCGGGTTGCGGCTCCTTCATCGAAACCTTTGCGGGTTCCCTCAATCTCGGGATCACCGAATTTTCCCGCATTGCCTGTGCGGCGGCAGAGCCTTTCGATCTCGGGACGCGCTGCACCGTCTTCATGAATTCCCGGGTGAAGCAAGCCCTCCGCGAAGGGGCCAATGTGGGGGAGATCTCTGCCGGTCTTGCCTATTCGGTGATCCGAAATTCCCTCTACAAAGTTCTTAAACTGAAGGATCCGGCCGCGCTGGGAGAGAGGATCGTCGTTCAGGGGGGGACGTTCCGCAACCCTGCCGTCCTGCGCGCCTTTGAACTTCAGATTGGAAAAGAGGGCGTCCGTCCGGATATCCCCGAGATGATGGGGGCCTACGGAGCCGCCTTGACGGCTCTGCAGAACCACCGCGCCGAACCGGCTGCGGCCACGACTTTTTGGGGTCTCGACAGGGATGCGACGGAGATCGTTGTCACGAAAAAGAAATTCTCCTGCGCCGGTTGCGAGAACCGCTGCACGGTGACCCGGATGAATTTCGGGAAGGGGAGGGATTATTTCACGGGCAACCGCTGCGAACGCCATTTCGGCAATGGCGGTTCGGGTTTCCGACCGGGAGAGAACCTTTTCGCGACCCGACTCAAAATCGTCTTCGACCGGCCGCTCGAACCGGACCGGCCGCCGCTCCTGACCTTCGGAATCCCACGCGCGCTGAACATGTTCGAGAACTTTCCCTTCTGGTGTTCCCTGTTGACCCATTGCGGGTTTCGGGTGGTTCTGTCGGCGCCTTCCGGGATGGGTCTCTTCGAAAAGGGGATCGGGACGGTGATGTCCGATAACATCTGTTTTCCGGGAAAGCTCGTCCATGGACATATCCTCGATCTGATTGAGAAAAGTGTGGACCGGATCTTCTATCCGATGGTGACCTTCGAAACCCGGGGGGATCCTGAGGCCCAGAACAGCTTCAATTGTCCCGTTGTTTCCGGATACCCCGACGTTGTCCGGAGCGCGATCGATCCGGAGGGGCGATACGGCGTTCCGATCGACAGCCCGGTGGTCAGTTTCAAGGATACGGCGCTTCTAAAAAAACAGATTTATATCTACCTCAAGCAGTTCGGGATCGGGAGAAAGCGCGTCGATGATGCGGTGGAGAAGGGAATCGAAGCGCAGCGGGAAGTTTTGCTGGAACTGCAGAAACGCGCGGCCGAACGAATAGAGAAAGCCCGGGAGGAGAGCCGTTTCGCCGTGGTTGTCTCCGGCCGGCCTTACCACGGCGATACACTCATCAACCACGGCCTTCCGGAGCTTCTTGCCGGATTTGGTGTGGATGTCATACCGGAGATTGCGGTGCCGCTTGCCGCGGATCGTTCCTTGAAGGAGAGCCATGTCCTGACCCAATGGGCCTACACGAACCGGATCCTCTCCGTGGCCAAGGTGGTCGCCCATACCCCCCACCTCGAAATGCTGCAGATCACCTCTTTCGGTTGCGGTCTGGACGCGATCTGCGCCGACGAGGTGAGGGAAATCCTGCGCGGTGGCGGGAAGATCTACAGCCTGATCAAGATGGATGAGATCACCAACCTCGGGGCGGTCCGGGTTCGCCTCCGTTCCATGTTGGATGCGATCCGGGAACGTACCGGGCTTGGGAGGCCGATGAGCGGACCGAACCATAACGATTATCCTCCCACCGGAAAACCGAAGGAAAGAACGATCCTCGTTCCGTGGTTCTCGCCCTTCTATTCGCCGATCATCCCGCCGGTCTTTGCCTCCTTCGGCTGCCGGGTGGAACTCCTCATCCCCCAGGACCGTCTGTCCGTAGACGTGGGGCTCCGGTATGTGAACAACGACATGTGTTACCCGGCCGTAATCCTGATCGGGGATATTATCAAGACCTTCCAGTCCGGAAAGCATGATCCGCAGAAAACGACCGTCCTGCTGACCCAGACCTTCGGACAGTGCCGCGCGTCCAACTACTTGCAGCTTGCCCGAAAGGCGCTCGCGTCTGCAGGGTTCAGCGAGGTGCCGGTCATCTCCCTGTCCACGGAGGAGACGCTCTTTTCGTCGGGGCTTGCGATCGACCGGAACAAGCTGGTCAAAAGGTTGGCCCTGGGGATCATCTTCGGCGATGCGCTGGCCCGGATGACATTGGCGACGACGCCGCACGAAATCTGCGCCGGATCAACAATAGCCCTTCAGCAGAAATACGTCTCTGAAATCGGAAGGTTTGCCGGCGAAGAGGATTTCAGGGCGCTTCTCGATCTGCTGCGAAATGCAGTCCGCGATTTCAACGCATTGCCGGTGGACGGGGTCCCGGCGCCGGTTGTCGGGGTTCTCGGGGAGATCTTCGTCAAACACAACGCCTTTTCGAACAACAACCTTGTGGACTGGCTTGTTTCGCAGGGGGTGGAGGTCGTTGTTCCTCCGCTTCTGAGTTTTTTCGAACAGCGCTTCGTGAACGAGGAATTCGACCAGCGTACCTACCTGAAGCGCTCCTTTCTGGACCTGATGCTGACCCGCCTGCTCGAGCGCTACGTTCACTTCTACTTGGTCCGTGTTGAGCGGGTCATGAAAGATTTCCGTTATTACAGGCGGCATTATGATCTCAGGGAGCTTGCGGAGGAGACGATCCGGACGACCAGTCTCGCAAACCAGGCGGGGGAGGGATGGCTCCTCCCCGCGGAGATGATCGCCATGCTCAGGGAGGGTGTCGGAAATATCATCTGTCTGCAGCCGTTCGGTTGTCTTGCCAATCATGTTGTCGGGAAGGGTGTTGAAAAAAAACTAAAATCCCTGTACAAGCGTCTTAACCTTCTCTTCCTCGATATGGACCCGGGGATGAGCGAGGTGAATATCCTCAATCGCCTCCATTTCATGATCATGTCGGCACGGGATGGGATGAAGCCCGGCAGAATGCCGCAGAAGTATCTGGATTTCCTGCAATGAGACTCGGTTGATTCATAAAGGATGCTTCATCATGGCAAAAAAAATCGGTATCGCCCTGGGCAGCGGTTCAGCCCGGGGGTGGTCTCACATCGGCGTAATCCGGAGCTTACAGGAGGCGGGGGTTAAAATTGATGTCGCCTGCGGGGCCTCCATCGGCGCGCTGGTTGCCGGCTCCTATGCCGCCGGTTTTCTCGACCCCCTGGACCGCTGGGCGCGACGGCTGAACTGGTCCTATGTCATCGGGTTCATGGACGTGATGATCCCCCGGTCAGGGCTCATTGAAGGGGAGAGAATGACGAACTATTTCCGCCAGAATGTGGCCGATCCGGAGATTGAAGGACTTCCGCTTCCTTTCGCGGCCGTCGCCACCGATCTGAAAACGGGCCGGGAGATCTGGCTGCGCGAGGGATCGCTGATCGATGCCATCCGGGCGAGCATTTCCCTTCCCGGAATCTTCACTCCCTGTCAGCGGAACGGCCAGTGGCTCGTGGACGGAGGACTTGTGAATCCTGTGCCCGTTTCTCTCTGCCGGTCAATGGGCGCCGACATCGTCATTGCCGTCAACCTGAATTCGGATATCATGGGGAAACCGCGGGTCAGCCGGATGGCCGACCCGCCGACCGGTGTCCGGAATGGAGACAACCCCGGGACGATGAGCAAGTGGGCGGCGTTCCTGAATCAGACGGCGCAGCAGGGGAATCTCACCCTTTTCCGTCACCTCTTCCAGGAGCAGCCGGAGCGAGGGCCGTCGGTGTTCGATGTGATGGCGACCTCCATCAAGATCATGCAGGACCGGATCACCCGTGAACGTCTCGCTTCTGATCCGCCGGACATCCTCGTCAAGCCGAAGCTCGCCCATATCGGACTGATGGAGTTCAACCGGGCCGAGGAATCGATTGAGGAGGGAAAGCGGGCGATGGATCTGATGCTGCCGATGCTCAACGACCTGCTGGAATGAAGCCGACTGCTCGCACACTCCACGGTAAACCGCGGGGTATGTGAGCAAAAAAGATAAGGGTTTTTTCCTCTTCAGAATCGAAGATTTTCCGCAGCTTGCTGAGGAGATATTCAACCGCACCGTCGCAAGCAGCGGGCAGGATCGTTTTTGTCGGTGAATCAGAGGCTTTCTTGAGATGGAAACCCATTCGGATCCACCTGGATCATTCGGCCGGCGGTGAACTGACGGAGGAGGTCTGACCGCTCAACTGGCCGCAGGCGGCGAAAATGTCTCGGCCGTGACTGGCGCGGAGGATGGCCGTGTAATGGCGGTCGAGCAGGATTTGCTGAAAAATTGAGATTGCCTCCGGTGTCGGCGTCCGGTAGGCGGAGTCGGGAAACTCATTGAAGGCGATGAGGTTCAGTTTGCAGTGGAGGCCCTGGAGCAGCCGGGCCAGCTTCTCCGCGTCCGCCGGGGAATCGTTCAGGCCGGCCATGAGAATGTACTCGAAGGTCAGCATTCGTCGCCCCGGCATGGGGTAGTTTCGACAGGCCTTGAGCAACTCCGTCAGCGGATATTTCCGGTTTACGGGCATCAGTTCGTCACGCCGTTGGTCGTCCGGGGCGTTCAAAGAGATCGCGAGGTTGACGCAGACCTCTTTTCCCAGTTGCACGATCTGCGGGGCAAGGCCGCAAGTGGAGACCGTAACCTTCCGGCTGGAAAATCCGAGACCGTAATCGGAGGTGAGGATCCGAATCGCGGTCAGGGTGTGTTTATAGTTCGCCAGCGGCTCCCCCATTCCCATCAGAACGATGTTCTTGACCTCCGGTCCCTCCGGCGTATGGCGGCGAAGCATCGTCATCTGGCCGGTAATCTCGGATGGATTGAGGTTTCGCTTTAGTCCTTGCTGTCCGGTCAGGCAAAATTTGCATCCCATCGCGCAACCGGCTTGGGTTGAGATGCAGGCGGTCCAGTGATTCCGGCCGGGGATCAGAACGCTCTCGATGAAAAGACCGTCATCCAGGCGGAAGAGAAGCTTCTTCGTCCCGTCCCGTGATTCCTGAATTCGGTCGATTGCCGGTTCGGAGATGCGGGTGAGTTCCTCCATCCGGCTGCGAAATTCACGCGCAAGGGTCGTCATCTCCGCAAAGGCGGTCGCACCGCCCATATAAAGCCATTTCATGATCTGCCGTGCGCGGTATTTCTCCTTGCCGAGGCTGGCGATCAAGGCTTCAATCTCTTCCAGAGACAAATCCCTGATGTTGGGTTTTGACGTCACGGTATCAACGGATTCCGGTCCTTTTCCGGTGAAATGACGGGACAATTTCGTACGGAGTTCTACAGGCCGTCATTGCTTCCCTTGAGGCGGACGGCCCGGAAGAAGCGTTTGTTGTAATAGGGGGTATCGAGATTGTCCACCCGGACACCTTTTCTCCGCGATGCGGCGTGAACGAATTGATTGTTGCCGATGTAAATTCCGACATGGCCGACCGGCCTTCTCGTATGGAAAAAGATGAGATCACCCTCGACCAGTTCATTCCTGGCGACGCGAAGCCCGACATGGGATTGCTCGAGGGCCGTTCGGGGAAGTTCGATATTGAAAAATTCATAGATTTTTTTGACGAATCCGGAACAGTCGATTCCTGTGACCGAAGAGCCTCCCAAACGGTAAGGGGCGCCGAGGAAACCCATCGCAACCTTGACGAGCAGCTTCGGCTCGTCGGGATTGCTCCATTTGCCGAGGAGCGACTCATTGTCTTTTTTGCGTCTTTCGATTTCCGCCCACGCCTCTTCCGGGGTGAGAAGGTTATCCGCCTCATCCTCCTCTTCCTCCACCTCTGGAGTGATTCCGCTTTTCGCGTATTCAGGGGGCGCCGCAACCGCGACCTCACGCTCCGGTTTTCCGATCAAGGCGAGCTGCTGTCCAACCTGGAGGGTGTTTCCCCGGAGTCGGTTGAGTTCCCGGAGTTCAGTAATGGAAACCCCCGTCTTTCTGGCGATACCGAAGAGCGAATCCCCTTTTTTCACCACATATCCTTCTTCTCCACGAGAAATTGGGGATGACTCTAATTTTGCGGTCTTTCCAATCTTTTTGGGGGGGATGACGAGGATCTGATTTACCTGGAGCAGGCTGCCTTTCAGCGTATTGGCCGCCTTCAGTTCCTTGAGGGTAACGCCGGTCTTCGCGGCGATTTTGGCGAGGGTGTCGCCGGGCCTGACCGGATACGTCTCCTTTGCCAAGGCATTTCCGCAAAGGACCACGACCATGAACAGGACACCGAGTCCCATCCAGTGGAAAATCCGCCGTCTCATCATGAAGTGCCTCCTCATTGGTATTCGGGAGCTCCCCCACAGTAGGAACGGTGTACAGATTATGCCAATGGATGACGAACTGCACACGGGAACTGAGGCGTTCTTTATCGGAATTGTTGCCGGATGTCAAAACAATTTTCAGGAAAAACTCTTTCCCTCCGCTTGATTACAACCGCCCGCCCCAGAGCCAAGTCATTCATGAGTGCAACAGTCTGAAATTACATGGATATTTTACGAAATTGCCGTTTTGCCGCATGTTCACGATATCCAAAGCTTTTCGCCTGACAATGACGGGGCTTGGCGGCCGCTATTCCGCTTCCCTATGCGTAGAAAATGGGATATGTTGCCGTTGAACCCGCGGAACGGATCAGGTCGGTTTGAGGCTTCTGAAGCATGTGGAAAAAATGGACTCGGCGGATAGCGATTTTGCTGGCGGCGGCCCTATTGTTGAATATCGCATTTTATCTGGTTTATCCGGATATCTCCCGACTAAAGCGCGAGCGCCCCGCGAAAACCGCATTTATGGAGTACCGGGAACGGCAATGGCAGAAGACCGGTCTCCACAGGTCGATCCGGCGAACATGGGTTCCGCTCTCCGGGATCTCACCCTATGCGGTCAAGGCGGTTATCATTGCCGAGGATGACAAGTTCTGGTCCCATGAGGGATTCGATTTTGCGGCGATCCAGAAGGCGATCGAGAAGGACCTCCAGAAAAGGCGCTTCAAGGCGGGAGGGAGCACGATCAGCCAGCAGCTTGCAAAGAACCTCTACCTTACGCCGGCTAAAAATCCGGTCCGCAAGCTTAAAGAGGCGATCCTGACCTGGCGCTTGGAACGGAACCTCTCGAAAAGACGAATCATTGAAATTTATCTGAATATTGCGGAGTGGGGCGACGGGATCTTCGGCATTGAGGCGGCGTCCCGCCATTACTTCGGGAAAGCGGCCGCTTTGCTGACGGCGCGCGAGGCGGCGGCGCTCGCCGTGGTTTTGCCCAGCCCCCTGCGCTACAACCCCGTCGGGGGAGGACGGTTTATCGAGAGTCGCACGGAGGCAATCTACCGGATCATGGTCCGTCGGGGGATCGTTATCCCCGAATATGAGGAAATGATGAGCGATCCTAACGAAGAAGGCCCGCTGTCGCTGACGGATCATACAGTATACCCGGATGCTTCCGTAGTTCCCGGAGACGGACAAAAGCGGATGGAAGAGTCGGTGACGGCGCCAATCGGTTTTGAGGGTGAAAAGGGGCAGCAAGGTTCTCCGGTAGACGTCATGAAATAAAATTCACCCGGTTCATGATTCCTTTCCCGGTGCGGGACAGAGCGGTTGAAAATGATGGGGATATCAGGTGAATCAACCGCCGCCGATGGGCGGAATGAGCGTAATTCTGTCATCGGCCTGCAACTTCTGCTGAAAGGTGCCGCTGCGGGCGTTCACCACGACGACGCCTACATCCTGCAGTGGTATTTGCAGCTTGTCCAGCAAATCGGCTACTGTGGCGTCCCCGGGCAATTCAACCTCGGCGTCGGAAAATCGATCGAGGCGAAGGGTGGAATAAAGGTTCACAAAAACGCGCATCGTCATCAGGGCATCTCTGCTTGCAGCCACTCGAGATTCAGCTCCACCAATTTTCCGAATGTCGGACGGCCTCTCCGGTCCCAGCCGGATAACTCGTAGAAAAGGTCGATCGCCCGCCGGAATTCCTGCTCATCGATCTTTTGGCCCTGGAGGTGCCCGCCGGGCAGCTCTTCATGCCACCGTCGGATCACGCGGTCGTCTTCCGGCCCCAGTCCTTCCCGCAGATTAAAAATCCGCGACATGACCATGGACCGCTCCACGGCCAGCATAATCTCATAAAGGCTCGTATCCCAGCCGGTGACGGCCCGCAATGCCTCGACCAGGTTGTGGAAGGTCATGGCGTGGACCGGCACCGATGTGAAGTTGCAGATGCCCAGCAGGTTGTTGATTCCCCAGGCCTTCTGACCGAGCGCAAAAAAACGGACCTTGGCGGAATCGGTTTCCAGCGGCTCGACCGGGTCCAATAGTCCCAGAGCGTAGAGATTGACCACGCCGTCACCCTGGAAGCCGGGATCGTGGGGCGTTTCCACGTGGTCCGCCCCGGTCGAAGACAGTGCATAACCCAGCGCTACGCCGGTCTTGCCACGACCGTCGTGCAAGGGAAGATCGTTGCCTTTGATGGTAAACGCGAATTGCTCCGAGCCGCCGCCGATTCGTTCGGAGGCCGTTTTTACCCCTTCGGCAAGGATGTCGCCGATCCCCCGGCGATGGACGACCTCTTCGATCAACCACAGCATCGCATCGGGATCCCCGAACTGGATCTTGCGGCCGCCGGTGTCCTTCTCGGTCAGGATGCCGTTCTCGAAGCATTCCATCACAAAGGCCGTCAGATTGCCCATGCTGATGGTGTCCATGCCATAGAGATTGCAAAGCTGGTTGCCCCGGGCCACGGCGGGAAGGCTGTCGTTGCCGATCATCGAACCCAACGCCGCGATGGTCTCGTATTCGGGACCGCCCCATTTGGGGTTGAGCGGGTATTTCTCGTCGTCCAGGGCCACGCGGCGCTTGCACTTGACGGCGCAGCTCCAGCAGGTGCCGGTGGAGTGTAGAATGGCTGCATAGGCGTCGGCGTTGAGCTTATCGGCTCCTTCGAAAACCCCTTCCCGGAAATTGCGGGTCGGCAGGATGCCGGCGGCGTTCAGCCCCTTGACTATCCCCGGCGTGCCGAAATGAGTCAGCATCACGTTCAGGGGATGGGTCTTGATGCGGGCATTGTGCCAGTGGGCGATCTCCTTGACTTTTTCCGGTTCGGCCGATTCCATTCGCTTGGCGCCGCGCACGGCGACGGCCTTGAGATTTTTGGATCCCAGGACCGCTCCCATGCCGGTGCGGCCGTTAAAGTGCTCAACGTCATTGCTGACGTTGGCAAAACGGATCAGGCGTTCGCCGGCCGGGCCGATGGACGCAACCCGCGCCCGCTTGTCTCCGACTTCCTCTTGGATGCGCAGCATGGTTTCGAAATTGTCGAGGCCCCAGACGTCTTTCGCGTCCCGGAACTGCAGCTCTCCGTCCTTGATGAAGAGATAGGTCGGTTTGGCTGACCGGCCCCGGATGACAATGGCGTCGAAACCCGCAAATTTGAGTTCCGGGCCGAAGTAGCCCGCGGCTTCGGATTCGCCGAAGGCATGGGTCAGGGGCGACTTGGCTGACACGGTATACCGGTTCCATCCGGATAGGGGTGTTCCGGTCACCACGCTGCAGGCAAAAATCAACACGTTTTCCGGCGACAGCGGGTCAACGCCGGGTTTGAGCAATTTAAGAAGGTAATATGAGGCAAAAGCCGAGCCGCCCCAATAGGTGCGATACCATTTTTCGCCGGGCTCCTCGACCCGCCATTCTTGGTTGGTCAGATCGACATGAAGTATTTTTCCATTGTATCCGAAAGGCATTTCTCCCTACCTCCATCATGGATCACCGATTTTCTTTTTTCATGTAAAAAAGGCTACGAAGGTGAGCCTCGTTTGTCAAGGAGATTTTTTCGCCGCAATTCTGCTCCTTTCCGATAACACTTCATTTGAGGTAATTTGCGGCCAAGGAAATTTGTTGACAACCACAACCGTTTTGTATACAGAATATCGGCTGGCCTTCGGCCAGTGGCGTTGAGGAAACCAGGGAGGTGGACATGCTGAGCAACGAAGAAATCGTCGGCGCTTTGGTGGCCAGGGCCCGCGCCGCGCAGAAACAGGTGGAAAATTATACCCAGGATCAGATCGACGAGGTGGCCCTCTCGGCGGCCTGGCAGGTCTACAGGGACGACAATATCGCCGCCTGCGCGAAGATTGCCGTGGAAGAGACCGGTATGGGTGTCTATGAGGACAAACTCACCAAACACAAGGTCAAGGTCCTCGGGGTCTGCCGCGATATCAAACATGCCAAAACAGTGGGAGTGATCGAGCGGGATGAAGCCCGGGGCCTGACGAAGTACGCCAAGCCGATCGGGGTTATCGGGGCGCTCACCCCGGTAACGAATCCCACGGCAACGGCAGCCAGCAACGCAGCGGGGATCCTGAAGGGGCGCAACGCCGTCATTTTTGCCCCCCATCCGGCGGCCAAGCGGTCCTGCCGGGTGGTCTGCGAATTCATGCGGGAGGGGCTGCGCAAGGTCGGCGCCCCGGTCGATCTGATTCAATATCTGGAAGAACCCAGCGTGCCCATGAGCCAGGAACTCATGCGTCAGGTCGACCTGGTGTTGGCTACCGGCGGCGCCGTCATGGTCAAGGCCGCCTATTCCAGCGGGAAGCCCGCCTATGGCGTGGGAGCCGGTAACCCGGTCGTCATTGTGGCCGAAGATGCCGACCTAACCGATGCGGCGCAGAAAATTCGGATCAGCAAAACTTTTGACAACGCCACCTCCTGCAGTTCAGATAATTCTTTGCTGATCCAGGAAAGCGTCTTCGACCGGATGGTGGAGGAGCTCAAAAAACAGGGCGGGTACCTCTGTAATCCGGCGGAAAAGGAAAAGCTGGAGAGCTGGATGTGGGTGGCCAGCGCCAAAACGGGCCATGTAGCCCTCAATCCCAAGGTCATCGCCGTGTCCGCTCGCCGGATCGCCGAAGGCGCCGGGATCGATGTTCCGGATGGAACCAAAATGCTCATGGTGATCGGCGAAAAGCCCGGTAAAGAGCGCTTCAGCGGGGAGAAGCTATCCCCTGTCATGGCCCTGTGGCGGTACAAGACGATCGATGAGGCCATTGAACTCATCGCGACGCTCCACAAGTACGCAGGACTCGGACATTCCTGCGGCATCTATTCCTTCAACCCCGACTATATCCGGAAGGTGGCGACTGCGGCCAAGGTCAGCCGGATTATGGTCCGTCAAGCCCATGCACCGTCCGCCGGAGGCCATTTCCACAACGGTATGCCCTCCACGGTCACGCTGGGATGCGGTACCTGGGGCGGCAATATCACCAATGAGAATATCCACTGGAAGCATTTTATCAATGTGACATGGGTTTCGGAGCCGCTGCCGGTGGTCAAGCCGACGGAAGAGGAGATCTGGGGTTCGCTCTGGTCGAAATATGGCCGGTGACCAGCGGCCGGGGGCTGGATCTTTTCCCGGGGAAATGATGCCGCATCGTGTTCCCGACGGGAAGGTTCGGTTCCGCCGCTCCGAAGATCGAGAGGCCGGCTGACGTCCGTAAAAGTCTTTCAAGTGGAGGCAGCGTGGACGGTCGTGAGGCAAGAAAGACAAAGATCGAGGTCAGGAATCTGACCAAACGGTTCGGGGATCTTCTGGTCCTCGATGAGATCTCATTCAATGTGGGGGAAGGAGAGTTTCTCAGTATCGTCGGGCCCACGGGCTGCGGCAAGACCACCTTTCTTAACACCCTCTCCAAACTGATCCCGTCGACGACGGGGGATATCTTCATCGACGGTGAAGTCGCCGATCCCAAGAAACACCATCTTTCCTTCGTTTTTCAGGAACCGACCTGCATGCCCTGGCGCACCGTACGCGAGAACGTGGCCTATGGGATGGAGGTGAAGAAGGTGCCGAAAGCGGAAATGGAGAAGAAACTGGATCAGATCATGGGCATGGTCGGACTGGCCGACTGCGCAGACCTTTATCCCAACCAGATCTCGGCCAGCATGCTGCAGCGAATTGCCGTGGCCCGGGCCTTTGCCGTCAATCCGGATCTGCTCTTGATGGATGAGCCCTACGGTCAGTTGGACGTGAAACTCCGCTACTATCTGGAGGACGAGCTGGTGCGCCTCTGGGATCACCTCAAGAGCACGGTCATCTTTGTCACCCACAATATCGAGGAGGCGGTATATGTATCGGAACGCATCCTCATTCTGAGCAACAAGCCGGCCAAGGTGAAAGCCGAGGTAAGGGTCGATCTGCCCCATCCCCGGAGCCTCATCGATCCCCGGCTCGTGGAGATTCGCAAGGAAGTGACGGAACTGATCCGCTGGTGGTAGCGGCGCGATGTACGGAATCGAGATGTTCCGGTTTTATGGGTTTCGAAATGCGGTGTTTCAGGGGGACAGGCGGGAGCTTGTCCGGGAGGGGATTCATCAAACAGAAAGGAGTGCAAGGTATGAAGAGGCTCAAAGCAGCAAGCATTGTTTTGTTGGCATTGGTTTTCCTCTTTTGTAGTTTCGGCGCGGCTTCCGCGCAAAAGAAACTCTTTGAACTCAACACCAGTTGGCAGCCGGAACATGAGACTTTCATTGTCTGGTATGCCAAGGAAAAGGGTTGGGACAAGGAAGAGGGACTGAACATCAAGATGCATTACTTTGACTCCGGCATGGCGCAGTGGGAAGCGCTGCCTGCCGGGCAGTGGGTCCTGGGCGGCCAGGGCGGCGTGCCGATGGTGGTGGGCGCCCTCCGTTACGGAGCCTACCTGATCGCTATCGGGAATGATGAGTCGATCACCAACGTCGTCATGGTCCGTCCCGACAGCCCGATCATGAAGACCAAAGGCTGGAACAAAAAGTATCCCGCACTCTATGGCAGTCCCGATCTGATCAAAGGTAAGACGATCCTGGTGACGACGGTTTCCTCGGGCCACTATGCCATGAGCCTCTGGCTAAAGGCCTTCGGGCTCAAGGACAGCGACGTGGTGATCAAGAACATGGACCAGGCCCAGGCCGTGGCGGCCTTTGAGTCCGGCGTCGGCGACATCGTGGTTCTCTGGGCGCCCCATATGTTCACCGGCATGGGAAAAGGTTGGAAAGTGGCCGGCGATGTGAAAACAGCCGGCGCGGCTCTGCCGATCATCCTGATGGGTGACAAGAAATTCTGCGACAAAAATCCTGAAATCGTTGCCAAATTTCTGAGAATGTACATGCGCGGCATCAACTTGATCAAAAAGGAAGGCATCAAGCTGCTGCCCGAATACAAGCGATTTTACAAGGAATGGGCCGGCATGGACATGAACGACGCGATGCTCAAGAACGATTTCGAGTGGCATCCTGTTTTTACCTATGAAGAACAGTTGAAACTCTTCAAGAAGCCCGCCAAGGGAGACAGCACCGTTGAGTCCTGGCAGCGCACCATTACCGAATCGTTCACTGCCTTGGGGCGGTTCAAGCCGGAAGAAAGGGACAAGGCTCTGAAGACGCCCTATATCACGGATAAGTTCCTCAAAATGGTGAAACAGCCCATTCCCTAAGATCATGGGAATCAGGACCCGTTTGGGGACAGGATGCCGTAGCGTGTCCCCAAACGGGTCGCTCTAAAGTCCGTATTGGGGGGACGGTCACAGGGGCTGGCCCCCCAATACAGATCCTGTTCTTTATAAGTGCATCAGGTTGCAGGGAAAGTTCATGAGATTTTGTTGTTCGTTCGCTTGGAAGTACCGTATATACATAAAGATTCTATTTTGATGGTAAATCTTTTTTGCACGGTTTTCTTCCAGCCACAGGAAGAAAACCTGGAGGTTGTCCATGGCCTATGAGCAAGTCAAAGTTAAAACTCCCCTCATCCTGAGGCTGCTCTCCGTCTTCAGCGTCATCCTCTTCTTAGGAACCTGGCAGGCGGTCGTGGATTGGGAGATTGTTCCCTCGACGATGCTGGCCTCGCCCATTCAAATCTTCCAGCTTTTCCTGGTGAAATGGACGGAAGTGAATCCCGACGGCGCCCTGCTCTCCCAGCATATCTGGAC
>DIWG01000081.1:0-23160 GCA_002423465.1 Syntrophaceae bacterium UBA6112
AAGATGGGAAATTAAACGATGTGGGTCGTTTTCATGAAAATCGTTTCGTACTTTTTCCTGCTCCTTTTTGTGCTGGGCGTGGTGTTGATGCTTTTGACCTGGCGAAAGGCCAAGTTCGTGAAACCGAAGTGGATTCTTTTCGGACAGATCGTGGCGTTTCTGGCGCTCGTCGTGTTTACGAAACTGTCTCACAATCCACTGGGAAACTGGATATGGATGCTCATTTTTCTGGCGGGGCTGGCCGGCGGATATTTTTACGGCCGCACGGTGAAAGTGAAAAAATCTGAAAGTGGAATCATGATGAACTACACGCTGCCCTATGTCATCACGTGGGGCGCACTTTTATTCCTGACGCAGTTTTTGACGATCAGCACGGGGCGCGTTCCCATCATTGTGCTGGGATTGTCCATACTGAATACGGGATTAAATCTGGCGATGAATGGCCAGGTGGTCTGGAACTACACCAAGATGAAAAAGGGAAACCAATGGGAGATGCCAAAGTAAAGAAATGTTCTTCCTGTGGAGAAGCGATTGAGATTGATGCCGCCTTTTGCACCAATTGCGGAAGCCGCTTCATGGAAAATGCCACCGTAAAGAAATGTTCCTCCTGTGGAGAAATGATGAAACTCAATGCCGCCTTTTGCACCAATTGCGGAAGCCGCTTTGAAGAAAAGGAAACGCCAGGTGCGAGGGAAAGATCACCTATCGGAACGGTACTGATGGCGTTGGCCAACGACTTCCTTTCCGTGCGAGAGGTGAATCCTGCGTGGTTTGAATTTTCATCACAAACAGGAGCGCAAGCACCCGTTCAAAAGGTAAAAATAAAATACGATGCTATTGCTCAATTGGAACCGGAAAAGAAGCAGTTGACGTTTTGGGAAAAGATGGTGGAAAGTTCCGTCGGCATAAACACCGGCTTTTCTGCTGAAAAGAATGTTCAAAAGGGGATCGAGGTCACCCAAAAAACTCATGGACGCATTTTGTTCGGCGGCAAATACGGTTTTGAATACGGCAAACTGCGTGAGGTGGTGAAAGCCATTGCCGTTGCGCAGGGCTGGAAATTCAAAACCGTCATTTCTAAACCAAAGAGGATCACGGATACAGAGAATATGGATTCTAAGCAAGGCATGCCTGTTCTGAAGATTCTCGTACTGGTTCTTGCTCTTTTGTTAATCACAGCTCTCGGAGCAATCGGGTATCTCTATTTTTCCGGTCAATCGAAGGACATGCCTCCCTTGGTTCAACAGTCGACACCACCACAATCACAAACAAAACTTGAGAATAAATATCAGGAAACCACCGATAAAGTAAATATAATGAATAAGATGGAATCTGTTAAGCGTAAAGTTCTCCGAAAACAGGGCACCATTGCCGGGCGCAAGCCGTTCATTGAAACTGATCGGAATATATATACGGATGGCGAAGAGATCAGGGTACTTTTTTACAATGCACCCGGCTATTCTAGAGATTGGATATGTATCGTACCAGTGGACTCCCTGGACACGGAAGTCGGAGACTATCGATACATGCCCAGGGAGGAAAGGGGTGTCCTGACTTTTCAATCTCCGCCACCGGGACGATATGAAGCACGGGCCTATTATGGTTATAGCCCCGGCCGATACGTGGTTTCTGCCCGTTATGGTTTCACAGTGCAGAACCGCTAGGTTCACCCGCAGGGATGCCAAAACAGCCAACAAAAAAGAGTTGGCTTGAGCAAGCACGATATCTGGAAGAAAACACGGCAACAATAGGTCACCATATCCAATAATTGCAAAACAATACGGTGCACCTTTGTAATCGTGATCAATAAAATCAAGAACATTTCGAGTTGTTTGTTCGTAGGTGAAGGCAAGTGGTCAGCGGCGATTCATTTTTTGGAATTAAAAAAGTACGCATCAACCGGATGCCATCACGTTGAATTTTTTCAATCGTAAACCGGACAGCCGGAAGCCCGGATAGGGAGTCCATACCATGCATTTGAAACGGCCTTTAACCGCCGCAAGACTTTTCCTGGCTTTTTTGCTGCTGTTTTGGGTGGCGGGTTGCGCCGGCCATCTATCCCGGGGCGATCTGCCGGCGCCGGTTCCCGTGACGATTCTGTTTTTCAATGACCCGCACGGTCATTTGACGCCCTTTGAAATCAAAAGCGAAAAGGGCCGGCAGGAAGTGGGCGGCATCGCCCGCATGGCCGCCTTGATCCGCGACATCCGTTCGGAAAACAACCGCAAGAATATTCGGACCCTGGTTCTGGTGGCCGGTGATATTCTGCAAGGCACGCCCATGTCCACGGTGTTTCGCGGCGAGCCGGATGTCGAATGCCTGAACGCGATGGGCGTTGATGCCGTAACCGTCGGCAACCACGAGTTTGATTTCGGTCTGGAAAATTTCAATAAGCTTCAGGGCCGGGCCGCTTTTCCTTTCCTGAGCGCCAACATCGTGGAGAAAGAGAGCGGCCGGCCGCTCTGCCGATCCTCCCTGACCATTCCTTTGCAGGACGACCTGGCCGTCACCGTTATTGGAGTCACTACAGAGGATTTCCTGACCATCACCCAGCCGGACAATGTGGCGAAACTGGGTGTCATCGGCTCGGTATCCTCCGTACAGCAGATCCATGACCGGGTTCGCTCCCAGGGGCCGGTGGTGCTGCTCTCCCACAGCCGGCACCGGATCGACCGGGAGATTGCCGCGGCCCTGCCGGACCTTGCCGCCATCGTCGGCGGTCATGACCATGTTCTTTTGTCGCCGTACCGGCAAGTGGGACACGTTCCGATATTTGAAGCCTTTGAAAAAGGGCGCTACCTGGGCCGCATCGATTTACGGATCGACGCCGTTTCCAAAAAGGCCGAGTTGGTGGATTACGCCTACATTCCGATTACCGCAGGGATTGCGCCGGACCCGCAGGTGGCCGCCATCGTGGCCGTCTATCAGGAGAGGTTGGGCGGTCGGTTCAAGGAGGTGATCGGGCGCGCGGATACCTTCCTGGACGGCGAGCGCGGACGGATTCGCTACGAGGAGACCGCGCTGGGCAATTTTGTTGCCGATATCATGGTGGACCATACGGGCGCCCAGATGGCCCTGATCAATTCGGGGTCGATGCGCACCAGCATCCAGCAGGGGCCGATAACGGTCGAGGATATCTTTAGAACCGTGCCCTTTCCCAATGAGCTGGTGGTGATGGAATTGACCGGGGCCGAAATCGAACAGGCCCTGCAAAGGGCGGTCAGCGGCTCCCGTGCGGATGAAGACGGCGGCTTCCTGCAGGTCTCCGGGTTGACTTTTGAGGTGCACGGTCGCTCCGTGGCGAATGTTCGCGTCGGACGGAACCGGCAGCCGTTGCAACCCAAAACCGTCTACCGGGTCGCCACTTCCGATTTTCTGGCCGCGGGCGGCGACAGATACACGCTCTTCAAAGGCAACCCGCAAATCAAAACGGGGCTGCCGTTGAGGGAGTTGATCGTCGATACCATCCGGCGGCGCGGGGTGATCGCGGCCAAGGAAGAGGGACGCATCCGGCGTCTGGAATGATCCGGCGGAAAGGCCATACGAGTCTCCACGAAGGGGATGGCGTCGCCGAGACGAGTTCCGGGAGTCCTGGAACCTTGATCGAATAGAAAGGGGGGAGAAGATGTCCGGACCATTGAAAGGTTTGAAGATCCTCGATTTCACGACGCTCCTGCCGGGGCCTTACGCGACGATGACGCTCGCGGACCTGGGGGCGGATGTCCTGCGGATCGTTTCGGGCTCCCGCCCGGACCTCGCCTCCTTCCTGCCGCCTTTCCTCCCGGGAACGGGCCTCTCCTGCGCCATCGCCTACCTCGGCCGGGGGAAGCGCTGCATGGCCCTGAACCTCAAGGATCATCGGGCAGGCGAAATCGTGCGGAAACTCATCGCCGAATACGATATCGTAATCGAGCAGTTCCGCCCCGGCGTCATGGCCAAGCTCGGCCTGGACTACGAATCGCTCAAAATAACCAATCCCGCCCTGATCTACTGCTCGCTCACCGGCTACGGCCAGAACGGCCCCCTGAAAAACCGGGCGGGACACGACATCAACTACCTGGCCCGCGCGGGCGTTGCCTCCTGCTCGGGGCGCAAGGCCGCCGGCCCCTGCCTTTCGGGAATTCAGATCGCCGACGTTGCCTCGGGGTCGAACCACTCGGTGATCGGCATCCTGGCCTCCGTCATCCACCGGCAGGCCACCGGCGAGGGACAGCACGTCGACGTTTCGATGACCGACGGCGCCCTCGCCTTCAACGCCCTTTTCGCTGCGGCATCCCTGGTGGACGGCACCGAGAACTGTTGTGAGGAAGGGGTCCTCAACGGTGGATCCCTTTACGATTTCTACGAGACGAAAGACGGGAAATATCTGAGCTTCGGCGGCCTGGAGCCGCAGTTCTTCGCCGCCTTCTGCGAGAAGATCGGCATGCCCGATCTGATCCCCGGCGGCGTTATTCTCGCCGATCTTGCGGTCGTGAAGGACCGGATCCGCCGGAAGATCCGGACGAATACGCGCGATGAATGGGCCTCCCTATTCACGGGAATCGATGCCTGCGTCGAGCCGGTCCTCACCCTCGGCGAGGCGTTGGGCGACGAGCACATCCGGGCGCGGGGGATGGTCGTGGAGGTGGATCTGCCCGGGGGCGGAAAGGTGAAGCAGCCCGGCCACCCGATCCGCTATTCGGCGACGCCCCCGGCATACGGTCGGGCGGGTGTCGGATCGGGTGTTCACACCCGGGAGGTTCTCCTGGACCTGGGTTATAGCGGCAACGAGATCGATGAATTTGAGAAAACGGGACTGTTTGGCTGATCTGAAATCTTTCGAGGTGAAACATGGAAAACAGCTTCAGGATCGAACAAGAGGGACACGTGGTCTGGCTGATCATCAACCGTCCGGAAAAGCGCAATTCGATGACCTGGGAGTTCTTTACGGAACTGACGGAGCGGTTTCGCGCCTTCGATGAGGACCCGGAGATCCGGGTCGTCGTCATCCGGGCGGAGGGGAAGATGTTCACGGCGGGCCTGGACCTTGTCGCCGCCGGGTCTCTCCTGGGCGACGGCTCCGCCGCCTACCGGGAATGGCTGCGCAAGAAGATCTTCGAACTCCAGGAGGGGATCAGTGCCGTGGAGCGCTGCCGCAAGCCCGTCATCGCGGCGGCCCACGGCCACTGCATCGGCGGCGGTGTGGATCTTCTGTCGGCCTGCGACATCCGCCTGGCCTCCCGAGATGCAATCTTCTCCGTCCGGGAAACGCGTCTCGGGATCGTCGCCGACGTCGGAACCCTCCAGCGTCTGCCGACCATCATCGGGCATGGCTGGACCCGGGAGCTTGCCCTCACGGGCCGGGACTTCACGGCCGAGGAGGCCCTGAAGCTGGGATTTATCACCCATTGCTGCGAGGATCGGGAAACGCTGGTTTGGGAAGCGAAGCGGCTCGCCGAAGAGATTGCCGCCCTCCCGCCGCTCGCCGTCCAGGGGGTGAAGGATACGATCCTCCAGGCCCGCGACAACGGCGTTTACCCGGGGCTTGCCTATGTCGCCCAGAAAAACGCCGCCCTGATCCCCAACGAGGACATGATGGAGGCGGTCGGGGCCTTTCTGGAAAAGCGCCGGCCCGCCTTCAAGGGGCGGTAGGAGCTGGTACATTCCGGTTGAAATGGAAGACGTCCCTTGTTAGACTGCTTTAGAAATCGGTCTGCTGCGCCGATGGTTTGCAGTTTATTACTCCGGCAACCATAAGCGCCGATCCCGTCATTCCCGCGAAAGCGGGAATCCAAGAGAGGACTGGATGCCGGATCAAGTCCGGCATGACAAACTTTGATATGTTTACTTGCCGGTGTACTAACATGATTATTCAATTTCGGGTTTGCACGCTCAAAGCGGTCTCACAACAATGAACGTAGGAGGAATTATGGCGCCATCGAAAATCTGGTTCATGAATGCCCGCGCACGTCGTTTTCTGGAATCAACGGCCATCAAGGCCCGCCAGATCCTTGAACAGTCAGGTTGGCTGGACGGTCTGAAGCGGGGCGACATCGTGGCCGTCAAGACCCACATGGGCGAGGCCTACAACGTGGGCTACCTGCGGCCCGTGATCATCAGCACGCTCGTTACCCTGCTTAAGGAAAGAGGGATGCGTCCTTTTGTCACGGACACGACGACGATGCCCTACCACCCCTGGATCAGCCGGACCCTGGCCATGGACCACCTCGAAACGGCTAACAACAATGGCTTCAACCAGGGCTCCATGGGTTGCCCGATCGTCATCGCCGACGGCTGGCTCGGAACCGACGACATGCTCGTCGACCTCCAGGGCCGGGGAAACTACCTCACCAAGCAGTTCGTGGCCCGGGCCATCGCCGATGCCGACGCACTCCTCTCCGTGGCCCATTTCAAGGGGCACCCGGCCGGCGGCTACGGGGCGTCGCTCAAGAACATTGGTGTCGGCGGGGCCAGCAAGCGGGGAAAGATGAACCTCCACGGCGCCCTGGCAGGCGACAAGCCGGTCATCGACGCCAAACTCTGTCCGGGCCGCCGTTGCGAATGGTGGCAGGTCTGCGAGGACTGCTGCCCGGAGGGGTCCGTGAAGGTGACCGACGAGGGGCTCACAGTGGACCTGGAGAGCTGTGTCTACTGCTTCGCCTGCGCCAACCTCTGCGTCAACATGGCGGGCGTGAAGGCGATTCAGCGGTTCGACCACCTCCCCACCCTGGGTCGCCGAATCGCCGATTCGGCCCTGGCCTGCATGATGACCAAGGATCCGGGAAAGGCCTTCTTCGTCAATTTCGCCATGGACATCACCCCCTACTGCGACTGCTACGGCTGGACCGACACCCCCATCGTCAACGGGATCGGCATCCTGGCCTCCTATGATCCGGTGGCGGTCGACAAGGCCTGCATCGACATGATGAACGCGGCCCCGGGCCTCCTCAATTCCGAGGCGGAGGAGTTCGGCGCTCTGGCTTGCGGCGCGAAGAAGCTCAACCTCATCAAGGGGAAGGACATCGAGGCCCAGGTTCAGGGCGGCGTGGCCAACGGCCTGGGTTCGGACGAGTACGTCA
Source organism: Syntrophaceae bacterium UBA6112 (assembly GCA_002423465.1). GTDB lineage: Bacteria > Desulfobacterota > Syntrophia > Syntrophales > UBA5619 > UBA5619. Next base: position 7,059 of record DIWG01000081.1, read on the forward strand.
TCGAGGAGGCGCCCCTGGACCGGAGCCAGGCAGCGATCAACACCTTCTATCCCGAGATCCCGGCCCGGAAGCTCAAACCCATGTACGAGCGGAACCATCCCTTGAAGGGGCTGGACACGGCCTCTTTCGGCCGCCAGACGGAGCTGATGAAGGACCCGATCTGTCCAAAAAAGTAGTGGATGGCGGGGCTTGCAGCGACTGTTGACGGGTTTATCAACCTGGAAAGGAGTTATGGAATATGCCCAACCTGATCATCGATCCGAGAGACCAGAGGTTTGTCCTTTATGAAATGCTCGACGTCGAGGCGCTCTGCAAGTCGGAGCTCTACGCCGATTTTTCACGGGATATGTTCGACATGGCCCTGAACGAGGCGGAGCGGTTCGCTGCAAACGTCGTCTTTCCCTGTCTGGCCGAGGGGGACCGGGAAGGGTGCCGCCTGGAAAAGGGGAACGTCCATGTCCCGAAATGCTTCCACAAGGGTGCGGAGCTCTACCGTACCGGGGGCTGGGCGACGATGAGCGTCGAGCCGGGGGAGGGGGGCCAGGGATTCCCCCACGTGGTCACCGCAGCGGCCAAGGAGTGGTTCATCCACAATCCCGCATTCATCATCTACTTCACCCTGACCGAGGGGGCCGCCCACCTGATCGAAGTGTACGGAACCGAGGCGCAGAAGAAGAAATACCTGCCGAAGATGCACGAGGCGATCTGGGGCGGAACCATGGCCCTGACCGAGCCGGGGGCCGGCACCGACGTCGGGCACCTGAAGACAAAGGCGATCCGGCAGCCCGACGGGACCTTCCGCCTCCAGGGAACCAAGCAGTTCATCACCGCGGCCGACAGCGACCTGATGGAGAATATCATCCACCCGGTTCTCGCCCGGATCGAGGGCGATCCCCCGGGCACGGGCGGGATCTCGATCTTCCTCGTTCCTAAGTACATCGTCAACGACGACGGGACGCTGGGAGAACGCAACGACTACACGATCGGCAAGATCGAGGAGAAGATGGGGCTCCATGGTTCGGCCACCTGCGTGATCAACCTGGGCGACCACGGCGAATGCTACGCGGAACTCCTGGGCGAGGAGCGCCAGGGGATGAAGGTGATGTTCCAGATGATGAACGAGGCCAGAATCGGCGTGGGGCTCCAGTCCCTCTCCAGCGCTTCCATCGCCTACCTCCACGCCCTGCAATACGCCAAGGAGCGCCTCCAGGGCTCGTCGCTCATGGAGATGAAAAACCCCGAGGCTCCGCGGGTGCCGATCATCCAGCACCCCGACGTCCGACGGATGCTCCTCTGGATGAAGTCCCACACCGACGGCTTCCGCGCCCTGCTCTACTTCTGCGCTCTCTGCGGCGACCGGATCCGGGCGGCCTCGGACCCGGCGGAGCAGGAGAAATGGAACGGCTTTCTGGAGGTCCTCACCCCGATCTGCAAGGCCTACTGCTCCGACATGGGCTTCCGCGTGACGGAGACGGCGATCCAGATCTACGGCGGCTACGGCTACTGCTCCGAATACCCCGTGGAGCAGTTTCTCCGCGACGAGAAGATCTGTTCCATCTACGAAGGGGCCAACGGCATCCAGGCGCTCGACTTGGTGGGCCGGAAGCTCGGCCTGAAAAAGGGGATGTATTTCATGAACCTCCTGGGCGAGATGGGCGGGACGGTGGCGAAATATCAGGCGGCCCTGCCGGACCTGGCCCCCGACGTCCAGGCCGCGATGAACACGCTGGCCGAGGTCGCGATGCTCTTCGCCGCGAGCGGGAAGGCCGGGAAATTCATGATCCCCGTGGCGAACGCCACCCCCTTCCTGATGCTCATGGGACAGGTCGTCATGGCGTGGATGCTCCTCTGGCAGGCGGGCGTGGCGAAGGAGAAGCTCGCCGCTCCGGACGGCGGCGTTGCAGACAAGGTGTTCTACGAGGGAAAGGTCGCCTCGGCCCGATACTTCATCAAGCACGTCCTGCCCGAGGTGGACGCAGCGGCGAAGGCGATCAAAAGCGAGGATGTCTCGATGATGGAGATCCCCGACGAGGCTTTTGCAACTTGACGACCCACAAGGCCGCGGCACCGAAATCGGCACCGTACCCGCCGATCATATGCTTGTCGGCAACGCAGGGAGGTCAGGTATGGATGCCCCTCCGTCCGTGATTCAAGACGGTCGAAAAGGGAGTTTCTTTATGTCGCCGGAAGGCTCGACATGTTCCGCCGGTACTCGCCCAGCACGCGGCGGGTATAGCGGCTGTCTGCGTCTCCGTCGCGCGACAGGAGCCGTTTGGCGCGGTTGTGTCCGACGTTGTAGGCCAGAAGGACCTCGGCGGTGCTCTTGAAATTCTCGCGCAGCCAGGAAAGGTAGTACAGGCCGAAGCGGACATTGTTCTCCGGCTCGAAAAGGTCGGGTGCGCTCTGGTAGGGGATGCCCGCTTTCTTGGCGATGGAGGAGGCGAGAATCGGCCGGATCTGCATGATGCCGCGGGCGCCGTCCCGGGAGACGGCATCGCTGCGGAAGTTGCTTTCGACCGCCATGATCGCCAGCACAAGCCGGTAATCGATCCCGTAAGAGAGGGATTCCTCATAGAGCATCTTGGCGATGGAGGGAACCTGTTCGGACGAGAGGTCTGTGCCTCCGTCCTGAAGGTGGTCTTCAATCAGTTGAACAGTTCTCCCCGGGGTGAAGTGGTCAATCAGGCGATGTTCAATCCGTTGAATGGTTTGCAGCGGATTGAAGCGATTGACAGCGTAATGGGGTTCCATCATGGCAATACTGATGAAGAATACCATGACGACGGCCAATGCAAATAAACATCCTATGGATAGTGCATTATTACGGTTCATTGTGATCCTCCTTGCTTCTTCCCAACCATGCTGAAATTCCTCCCGCTGCTGCCTTACCGAATAAAACTCACAGGGATTCGAGGGAAACGGCGCATCGGGAACGGGAAGGCAAAATACCGGTTAAGGTCTCAGAATGACGGCAGATGTTTGGGTGTTTGCTATAGATGTTTAGCGATCATGGCGACTTTATAGCGGAAATTTTTGTTTATTGCAAGCCTTAAATTTTCCTGCATAATCCTCCGGCCTCCGCCAATCATTCGGGGGAACCCTTATTTTCAGAGGGCTGGGACGGAGATTCCAATGCAGCATATGGCCAACAGGTCAGAATCCTTTCGTAGGCGTCTTGGATGACCATCAATCTTTCCAGCAATTTTTCCCGGTTCGGCGGATTTTTCCGGGGGTCATCGCGCTGCCGAATCTCCAAGGGATCCTCATCACCCCCGTGGGCATCCGCAACTTTCTCTACCGAAGCATCGGGTTGATCAACCTGGGCAACACGGCGATAGAGGAATTCCAGTTCCTCCGCAAGGCCGCGGTCGTCGTTCTCGCTTTCAACATTGAAGCCGTCTTTCGTCTCTTCCATCGTCAATATCAGTTGTCTCCGTTCATGTGCTTCATATAGGCCAGAACAACGGAATCACCATCGATTTTAAGACATTGGGCATACAATTTCAGAAAATTTTTGAGGTAGACGGCGGGCGGCAAAAGGTCGAACCGGTCGTCTTCAATCGCTGCCAGTATGCCGGTCGCGATTCTGGTCTGCAGGAAAATTTGCGCCAGCGTCAACCCCAGCGTCGTTCGGATATTTTTTAAATCCTGACCGGTCAGTCGGTCCTGTTGCAGGGTGTCTTGAATCAAGGGGTATTCCGATGTTCCGGATTTATCTGTGACCGGGATCTTGGATAGCCACGGATAGTTGGTTTTCTTGCGCTTAATGTCATAGATGGGCATCAGTCTTTTCGAATGATCATGGTACCGGTCCTCTTCTTTCAGGATGCCCATCTCCATCAACGACTGGTCGTAAAGAGATCTGGATTTCGGGTTGATCAGGGTCAGATAGGCCTCTTCCAGGCGGGCCAGAATCTCCTTTCGTTCGGAATCCGAAAAAAAAGAGCAAGCCGCCATGTTGGCATTCTGATAGAGTTCAGAAGCCTCCCTGTAGGCCTGAATGATTTCAGACGGCGATGAACCTGTTGGGATGTCAAGGGTTTTATAATGGGTTTGTTTCGGGTCTGGCTTCATCATCGGTCCAAAATAGGCATACTCCTTACAGAACTTGATCGACGGCGTACGGGATTCCGGAAGATTTATCTTTCATCGTCAGCAGTTTCTTAAAACATTCTTTGAGATCTGTAGCGGTCCGGGCATAAGGAGACATAAAGAGAAAGGGGCGCTTGTTAACAACGGCAAGATGGACATTTTCGTCAAAGGCGATGTTGCCGAGAAATTGTATTTTCAAGGCGAGATGTTTTTGGATGATTTGACAGATGAATTTGCCGATATTGGGATTGTCCTGATTGCGGTGTTGATTCATGACCAGACCGAACTCCAGCGTGTTTAGCTCCTGTTCCAGCATTTCGCCCTTTTCCGGATCCAGTTTCTTGATCATCCCCAGCAGGAGATCTGGGTTGGTCACGGTCGCTTTGCTGTTTTGTTCTTCCGCCTCTTTCGCCAGTGTTCGGAAGTGATGGACATCGAGGACCTGCCTGATCTTGCGGAAATAGACAGAACGGATCAGCCGGTAGATGTTTTCCGTGGCGGTCGGTTCCGGGGTCGTTATGAAGATGCCGAAATTTGAAATCATGAAAAAATCTATGGTGTTGAAGGCCGTACCCGCTCCCAGATCCAGCAGAATGTAGTCATAGGGAAGTTTGGCGATCTCCCGCCGAATCCTCATTTTTTGCTCATGCGCCAGATTGGCGATGTCCAGATTGTTCATCGCGCCGCTGATGATGAACAGATTCGGCGTTGGCGTGGGAACGATCGTTTCGTTCAGGGTGGCGACTTTTTTATTGATGAAATCGGAGAGACTTCTTCCCGGATTCGAGGCGCCGATGGTCGTATGGAGATTCGCGGCTCCCAGGTCAAGATCGATCAACAGGGTTTGATAACCCTCTCCGGCAAGGATTATTCCGAGGGAACCTGTGATAAAGCTCTTACCTGTACCGCCTTTTCCACCTCCGATAGGCCATATCTGTGGCATGGGTTTATCGGTCCTCAATCGGTTTGTTAAGAATCATCAATTTTGGTGGCATTATCAGTAAAGTTGTATGGGTTGTCAATGGAAATTATTGGAATTATGGGAGTCGTAAATCATCCAACCGGCGCTATTTCCGTTGACGGATCTTCGTGCCGTTGCGGATGGCGTCGTCGGGATAGGCCACCACCCTTTCATTTTCCTTCAATCCGGAAAGGATCTGGGCCGTCAATCCGGTCCTTTGACCGACCTCCACGGTCCGCCGGCGGGCTTTTCCATTTTCTTCGGCAAATACGGACCATTCCTTTCCGAAACGGAAAAGGGCGCTGGTCGGGACCTGAAGGATATCCTTTCCTTCCCAGACGACAAAGTGGGCTTCCAGGCGATAGCCGTCCCCGAGAACGCGCCACATCTCAGGAGGCGACGTGATATCGACAATCACCAGGACCCGCTGTTCCTCCACGCCGAGGCTCGAAAACTTTGTAAAGCCGGCCGGCTCAACCCGCTGCACACGGCCCACGAGGGTTTCATTGCGGCCCCAGCGTTTGAACAAAACCGCCATCCCCGGCCTGATCCGGACCGCGTCCGAAGAGAGGACCTCCACGCGGACTTCAAGATTCCCGGCGTTGCCGATATCCATCAGGGGTTCGCCGACAGAGACGGCCCCCTCGCTATCCCGATGGATTTTAAAGACGGCGCCGTTCACGGGCGAGGCAATCTCCACGGCGCCGTTCCTCCCCGTTTTCTGGATCGCGGAGAAATTCCGCAGCGTCGTCTTTGCTCTTTCCAGCTCGGAACGGGCGACGTCCGCCGCCGCCCGGGCGGAGAATTGGATGGCCCGAGCCTTTTTGGCCTCGGATTCCGTCTGGTCGAATTGATCCTTTGCCACGGATCCACGGGAGAAGAGGCTGGCGATCCGCGCCAATCTTTTCTGCGTATAATCGGCATCCGCCGCGGCCGCGCGCTCCTTTTCCATCGCCGCGGCAAGTGAAGCCTCCGCCGCGGAAACGACGGCTTCCGCCTCCGCCCGGCTCCGGGGATCCAGCGCCTGCGACCGCAGCGGCTCCAGGGTAGCCACGATTTGCCCCTTCTTCACCGGATCCCCCACTTTTGCCTCAATGCGCCGCAGGTATCCGGCGGTGGGCGCCGAGATCACGAAGCGTTCCTTGAGCCGGGTGCGTCCCTCCTCTTCGATCGTCACCTGGAGAGGGTCTCGTGTGAGCCGGACGAGATCGACCTCCTGCGTCCGGGGAAGGAAGCCGTAAAGGATTGCCAGGACCACGACCAGCAGGACGCCGGTGATCCACAATTTTCTGCGCAATGGATGATTCATCAACTCACTCCCTGTTCCGGGGACATGTTCCGATCCCTTCGGGCTTCCGGAACATGACCCCGACAGTTTCTCACTCCCTGGTTTTCAGGACTTCCACCAAATCGAGGTGATCGAGTTTGTGGCGCACGATCAACCCCGATACCGAGGCCGAGGCCAGAACGACGGCCGCGGCCAGGGAAAAGGTCTTGGGTTCTATAATGAGCGGCACCCGGAACAGGTCGGATGCCAGCGCCTGCGCGATATACCCGCAGAGCCAGTACCCCAGGAGAAAACCCAGGGGAATGGCGGCGAGCGTGATCAGCCCCAGTTCCCCCAGGAGGATGTACGATATTTCACCCCGCGTATAGCCCAGAACCCGGAGGCTGGAGAGCTCCCGGCTCCGCTCCGAAAACGTGATCCGGGCATTGTTGTAGACCACGCCGAAGGAGATGAAGCACGCCATCAGTGTAGCAATAAACGTAAAAAAAAGCATCCCTTTGGCTTGCACCTCATGAAAATTGCGGACTTCATCGGTTCGGACGACCGTGCCGGCAACACGCGGCATTTGAACAAACCGTTGAAAGAGTCTCTTCCGGTGCAGGTCATCGGTCACCAGATGGGCGCCGGATACGGCGTCTCCCTCGCCCAGCAGACGGTTCAGCGCCCGGACGTCCATGTATCCCGTGACCCCCAGGTACTGTTTGACCAGGGCGACCACCGGCACCTGGCGGGTCGATCGGGATCCTTCGAGGAGCTCGACCGTCAGCATGTCCCCGGGCCGCACGCCGAGGATCTTCCCCAGATGATCGGTCAGCATGATCCCCGCGGGCGGCAGCGGTACCGGGTTGAGACGGGTGTCCAGCAGAAGACGGAGACGGCTCTCCGGTTCGATCCCGTTGATTGCCGTTTTGTAGCTGCGGTGGCCGTGGATCAGTTTCACCGGCACATTCCGGTAAGGCTCCGCATATCGGACCCCTTCGATTTCCTTGAGCTCATAGAGAACCCTGCGCGAGGTGGGGTCGGTAAAAGCGATGCTCATATCCTCCTTGTGGGAAAGGACCAGTTGAACCTTCACCATGTGGTCGACCGAATCCTTGAAAAAACCGCTGGAGATCATGGTGGCGCAGGCGGCGGCGATGCCGATCATCGAAAGAAAAGTCCGGATCGGCTTGCGTTCGATATTCCGCACGATGATCCGCGACGGTTGGGAAAGCCGGCGGCCGATACCCAGCCTTTCGATCAGCGACACCCTGTACTGTGCCGGGGCTTCGGGCCGCATGGCCTCGGCGGGGGGCTGCCGGGCCGCCCGCCGGAGGGTATGCAGGGTGCCGACGAGGGCCGAGGCGATCGCGATCAGGACGACGGCAACGATCACCCCGGAGTGCAGGGTGAAGATCAGAAAGGGGAAACGATAGACGGCCATGTAAATGCCGCCCAGGAGTCGGCCGAACCAGATCCCCCCGGCGATGCCGAGCAGCAGCCCGGGAAGGATCATCAGAACCACCAGTTTCCCGTAATGGAGGCCGATGTCAAGGTTGTTGTAGCCGAAGGCCTTCAGGGCGGCAATCTGTTCGCGCTGCGTGTTGATCGTCCTGCTCATGACCACGTTGAGCAGGAAAGCCGCAACGCAGATGAAGATGGTGGGGAATATTTTCGAACTGGTCTGGAGTTGCTTGAATTCCTCGCTGAGCAGCCGGTGCGATATCTGGTCCTTGCGCCCGTAGGCGCCGAATCCGCCGTAACGCTGCACGACCTGATCGACGTCGCGCAGCACATCGCTCAATCCGGCGTCCCGATGGAGGGTCAACACCACGCTGTTGAACGCCCCCTCCATATCATACGCCCGGCCGAGGGCTTTGCGGTTCATCCAGAGAACGCCATAGTGTTTGAAATCCGGGCTCACGGACTCCGGTTTCATCAGCAGAACGAACTCCGGCGAAAGGGCGATTCCGGTGATCGTCATCCGCTTCCACTTGCCGTTGATGACGGCCGCAAAGGAGTCGCCGGGACTGAAACCGTGCGCCTGGGCAAAGTTTTCATTGATGACGACCTCATTATCCTTTACCGGATCGACCAGTCTGCCTTTCCGGAGGTAGAGACGGTTCAGCAGCGGCTTGCCGTCATCCGGGATGGATAGGATCCTGGCGTTGACCGGTTCGTCAAAGCCGTCGATCGAAAGCTTCACATAGGCGGAAATCCTGGTTTCGACTTGATAAACGCCGGAGACGTCCTTGATTTTCTCCCTGAGGCTCTCCGGCGCCCTTTTCAAGTGCACGAAAACATCGGCGAAACTGTAATCGCGGTAAAACCGGTTCCGGGTGAGGTTCAGGGAATCCATGGTGCTGATGAACATGATGAAGGTTGCCGCGCCGCTCATCACGACCAGGGTGATGGCAAAGACCTGACCCTTCATCCGCCACAGATCCCGCCAGAGTTTTCGATCCAGCGCCTTCACGCCCTCACCACTGGAGTTCGCTTGCGGATTTCTTCACCCGGTTGGCCGTCACTTCCGTGATCCTGCCGTTGCTCAGATGCACGACCCGGTCGGCCATTCCGGCGATGTCCACGTTGTGGGTGATGATTGCCGTGGCCGTGCCCAGACGGCGGTTGATCTCTTCCAGGGCTTCGAGAACCACGATGCCGGTTTTGGAATCGAGGGCGCCCGTGGGTTCGTCGCAGAGCAGGACTTCGGGATTCTTGGAGATGGCGCGGGCGATCGCCACGCGCTGCTGCTCGCCGCCGGANNGCTGCATCTCGCCGCCGGAGAGCTGGGCGGGGAAATGATCCAGCCGGTCGGACAGGCCGACCAGGGCCAGGGCCTCCTCCGGAACCATGGGATTCGGCGCGATCTCGGTGACCACCGCCACGTTCTCCCGGGCCGTGAGGCTGGAAATCAGGTTGTAGAACTGAAAGACGAAGCCGACATGGAAACGGCGGTATTCCGTCAACTCCACTTCGCCTGCCTTCGTCAGGTCCCGGCCCCGGTAAGAGACAAAGCCGTGTGTCGCTGTGTCGAGTCCGCCCAGGATGTTGAGCAGGGTGGATTTACCGCTTCCCGACGGTCCGAGAAGAACCACCAGCTCGCCGGCGAAAAGTTCCATGTCCACGCCCCGCAGGGCGTGCACCTCCACCTCTCCCATCCTGTAAATCTTGGTGAGGTCCCGGACCTGAAAAACGGCTTCCCTCTCCGCGCTGGGTATCGGACTCATGATTTCGGAGCCTCCGCTGGGCGCGGCCGGATATGGATAACCCGCGCATTCACGGGTCTTGGGGAATGCGCCCCTGCCGCCTGGACGGTCACCATATCACAAAGCCGGGCGGACGTATGCAGGGAATCGCGCGGAGGCCAATCAAATTAATCATGGAAAGCCTCAGGCGATATCCGATTTCGGCCTGGTTTCATCTTTTCCAGGGGCCGAGACATTCCCTGAGGCCGTCGAATAGGGCGACTTTCGGCATGTACCCCAGTTCCTTGGCGGCGCATCCGGTGAGGTAGCGGTACTGACGTCCCACCACGCGCACCGAATACCGGGTCAGGCGGGGGGGAGTCCCCCGGAAGGAGTGGATGAACTCCAGGAGCCCGGCGACGAGATAGGCCGCCGGATAGGGGATGGTCGCCTCCACCGGCGGCAAGCCCAGTTCGGCGGCGACGAAGTTCAGCAGCTCCTTCCAGGTCGGGTTCGAGGGGTTGGTGAGATTATAGGTGCGGCCGACGGCCCCGGGGGAGGCCAGAAGGATGATGAAAAAATCGGCCACATCGTTCACATGGATCAGGTCGACGGTATTGACGCCGCTCCCGATGATCCGGGCTTTTCCGCTTTTGAGATTCTCCACCAGCTTCGGCAGGAACTGGACGTCGCCGGGGCCGTAGATCACGGTGGGCCTCACCACGGTCAGGTCCAGGAGATCCCGGCGCCCCAGATCCTTCAGGATCAGCTCGGCGTCGATTTTCGTGTCGCCGTAAGGGTCGCCGATTTTCTGCACGGGGAAATCCTCGTCGATGGGGACATCGGGCTTTCGTCCGTAAACCGACACCGAACTCATGTGGAGGAAGCGGCGGATGCCGGCGCGGACCGCCTCTGTCGCCACGTTTTTCGTTCCGTCCCTGTTGACGGCGAGGCACCGCTCCATGGTCTGGCCGTAGCCGACCGCGCCGGCCAGGTGGATCGCCGCATCCGCCCCGTCCATGACGCCTCGAAGCGTTTCCGGCGCGGTGATATCGCCCCGCCGCACGGTGCATCCTTCCATGCCCGTCTCCGGTTCGCCCGGCAGAAGCAGGGCCGTGACACCGTTCCCCTCTTCAAGGAGCCTCGCTGTAACCCTTCTCCCGATGAATCCGGTGGCCCCGGTGACCAATACGTTCATGGGTTCTTTTTCTCCTCTTCCCGATGGAAGCCGTCACTCATAAAATCGGTCATCGCCCGCCAGCGTGTTTCCGGCAGCACGACCAGGACGATGCCGGCCGCCAGGATCGGGGCGAGGCCCAGCAGCGTCACCGCGTTGCCGACGCCGCCCATGGGCGCGGCGATGAACCCCACGATCGCGGGCGCCGCCACCATGCCGATCCTCCCCAGGAGATTGTTGGACCAGGCCAGGCAGTTCGCGCGGATTTCCGTCGGGAAGATCTCCGTGGTGAAGGAAGACGAAACCGGCAGAAAAGCCCCGGTGAAAAAGGTCATGAAAAAGAGGCTCACCGTGATGGCCATGCCGGATGTCGTCTGGAAGGCGCAAAACGTCGCGACCGTGCCGCAGGCGAAAAAAGCGATCGCGGTTTTTTTTCGGCCCAGCCAGTCGAGGCAGCGGCCCGCGACATAGAAGCCCGAAATCCCCAGCAGGTAGGCGATAATGAGGGCCCGGCTCACCATCTGCTCGTTCCACCCCCTGCCGTTCACCACGTGATGGACCCAGAAGACCTGATTCGCCGTGTAGGTGACATAGGCCAGGATCCACATCATGGAGACCCAGAAAAGATAGTAGCCATAAGGTTTTTTCCAGGGGAGGAAGAACGAGGGGGCGGCCTCCGCCCTCGCCGCTTTTGTCCGGGTGTACCTTGCCGTTTCCCTCAGGCGGCTGCGCATGATGCCCACCAGAACCAGCGGCGCCAGACCGATCAGGTACATGCCGCGCCAGCCGAAGGATTCGTGGGCCACCAGGGGGTAAAGCGCTCCGGCCATGACGGCACCGAACCCCGCCATGCTCTGCACAACGGCAATGCCCATGCCGCGGCTCTTTTCGGGGAACTCCTCGGCGATCATCACCGTGGCCAGCCCCCATTCCCCCACCAGAAAGATCCGGGCCAGGAACTGGAAAACCACGAAGCTCGCCAGCCCCTGTGAAAAGGCGGTGCAGGCCGTGAACAGGGTGTAGGCGAAGATCGTGAACTGAAGCATCGGCCGCCTGCCGTACCTGTCTCCCAAACGCACCACGAGAAAGGCCACGATCGTGCCTACGGCGATGATGGAAACGCTGACGCCCAGGGTGGAAATGGAGATGTTGAAATCTTTCTGGATGAGCGGCAGGACAAGGTTGATCAGCAGGAAATCGTAGCCTTCGAAGAATGTGGCCGTGGAGAGAAGAATCAGGAGCAGCCTGCGGTACTTCACATCGTCCCGGTATTCGGTGGTCACGGAATTCTGATCTGCCATCATATGGTCTGACTCCTTTCAGCAGAAGAAACTTGTCCGAACGCTGTGAGGTGCCGAATGTCCATGGCTTGGAATTGAACCCGTCCCCCGGCCGAAGGGATGTGGAACGCCCGGGAAATGAAGGGTCCGTCCCGCGATCAGGACGGTCTGCCGATCGCGGCCGCTCCGGGCGGTTCAGGGGCTTTTATGCGGCACCAGTGATTTCCAGATCTGGTCAATGAAAGCGCTGTAGAATTTTTCCGACGTGATGTCATATACATCCTGTAAGATCTCTTTGCGGGTCAAGATGACATCCAGGACGCCGCTGAGCTGGCTCCACAAAAGCAGCATCAGCTGCAGCGGGGTCAGGGAGATTTCGATGGACCCCTCCCGGACGGCGGCCTCGATGGCCCGGATGACGAAATCGACGTTCTCGTCGGCCACCTTCTGGCATTCCGCCTTGAAGTTCCCCTGCCGGTCCTTGTCGGTATGGCGGTGGTAGTAGCGGTTCATGTGGTCGAACAGAAACAGGAGGTTGAAGGATTGCGGATCGTCGATGCAGAACCGGAAATAGACTTCGCCGATCCCGCGGAGCCTGTCCAGCCCGCTTTGGGCGCGCTGCTCATTTTCACGGAGCATCGCGTTCACACTCTTCATGTGGCGAAGCACCACCGCGGCAAAGAGGTCCTCCTTGTCCCTGAAGTAGAGATACAGCGTCCTCTTGCAGTAGCCTGCCAGTCCCGCCATGCGCTCCATGGTGATGCTGTGGTAGTCCTCGCAGCAGAAGAGCCTTCCCGCCAGGTCGATGATGCGGTCCCGGCGCTGCGCCTTTTCCCAGGATCTGCGGTCCCGCACCGTGTCTCTGGGTCTGCGTACCGCGGCTTTTGCCGGTTTTTTCTCCGGCGGGCTTTTCGTCATCTCTTTTTCCCCAAAAATTCCGGCGTGAGGAATTCGGGCTGGGGCCATGAATAGAACCCCTGTCCGGACTTCATGCCCAGATCGCCGCGGTCCACCATCTCCTTCAGGGCTTGCGGAGGCATGGTCCCCGGATCGCCGGTCTCGTCGAAGTACATCTTCTGAACGCTGTACACTACGTCGAGGCCGATGTAATCCATGATCCCGAAAGGGCCCATGGGCATGCCGGTGAAAAGCATCCAGGCCCGGTCGATGTCCCGCAGGTCGGCATATCCTTCGGCCCAGGCCTTCAGGGCGTCGCGCCGCGCCGCGTGCCAGACGCGGTTGAAGACGAAGCCGAGGCATTCCTTTTTATTCACCAGGGGCAGACATCCGATCCCCTTGACCCACTCCACGGACCGCCGCAGAGCCTCGTCATCCGTCGCGCTTCCNNCACGGTGTCGATTTTCGATACCGGTATCGAGGAGCTGTTGGTCCCGATGATCGTGTCGGCCCGCACCCATTTTTCAATCTGCGCGAAGATTTCCCGCTTCGCAAGGATGCTCTCGGTAATGGCCTCGATGACCAGGTCGGCGTCCGCCACCGCCTCCTCAAGCGACCCCGTAAAGGAAATGCGGGAGATGATTTCCGGGGCCCGATCGGGTGCGCCGGCTTGCTGGCAGTGCGCCGGGATGAAGAGCTCTACGTTTTTTTGCGCCGATTCCAGTACCGCCGCTTTCATGTCATGGAGCCGCACCGGGTATCCGTACAGGGCGGCCCTCATCGCGATCTGGGTGCCCATGAACCCGGAACCGACGATCGAGATCTTTTCCGTTTTCTTTTCCATGATGCCCCCCTGCCTGTCCTAGTCTTTTGCCGGATAAGCCATTTCCGGATGGAAACACATCCCCGTCTTGAGATCACAGGAGGAGAAGGCGCAGATGAGCCTCATCTTCTCCTTCCCGGGGTTCCTCGTCATGTGCCTCACCCCCCGGGGCAGGAACACGACATCCCCCGTCCCCATGGGATGGACCTCGTCGCCGATCATGATCTCCCCTGCGCCGGAATGGACGAAAATGATCTCCTCGCAGTCGGTGTGGGTGTGGCCCGGTTTCGACTCGGCGCCGGGCAGGACGTCCACGATCTGCATCGTCATCTGCTGCGAGCCGGAACCCTCTTTGCTCACTGCGTTTCTCACCTCCCGTCCCGGTACCTGCAGCACCGGGAGATCGTCGATGTGAACCTTATATTTTACCATCCCCTCCTCCTGAATTTTCGGTTGACCGATGATGCCGGCTCACGCTTCCACCATGGGCGTAAAGAAGGGCGGGAGCACCACATAGGTGATGGTGATGTCCCTGCCCAATAGTTTTCTGGCCCCCTCAATGGCGCTTTCAACCGATGCAAAGGGCTCCCATTCGAGCTTTTCCGCCACCTTCGCGTCCGTGCAGCCGGCGGCGAAGACCTTGCCGAGGTACAGCTTGGGATAAATCGTCGTTGCGTAGGCCTGCACCGGATGGACGCCGTGAAACCCGTATCCGTACCGGTACTTGTGCACGAATTCCGGCCTGTGGGCGTATTCGCCGGCGAAGATGTCGTAGAGCTGCCTCGCGTCCCTGGTCCGTGCGAACCCCTCGTTCCAGAAGGTGACATAGGAAGGGTGATGAATCGGATCGCACTGGTCGATGAGCGGGTTGGTCAGGATCAGGACCCCCCCCTTCCTGACCAGGGGCATGTTCATGTAATTCGAGAAGAGATATCCGAGCCCCATGCGCGCCACCAGAATGGGATTGATGATCGTGCCGATCGAATAGGGCATGAAATCGGGGAGGCCGAACACCAGCACGTCGGACTGGCCCTTCACCGCGAGGGTGTGGTGCTTGATCAGGAAGGCCAGCGTTTTTTCATGCACCTGATCGACGTCGCCGGCGTAAACGTTGCACATCTTTCCGGGCACCATGTTGTTGATCATGGTCTCCACCTGGAACACCTTCTTGCCCTGGGACGCCATGTACTGGGAGAAATGATGGCCCATCTCGCGGATTCTCGAGTGGAGCATGTTCCGGTGCGGTTCCATGCACGACGCCGGCGCCTCGTCCACGTAGATCTCGTTGTTGTGGATGTGCTGGATCACCCGGTACGTGCCCAGGCCGATCATGGTTGACTTCCAGCCGCCGTTGAAGGGGACCCAGTTCACGTTCACGTAGATCGCCTGGTCCGCCTCGACCAGGAGCCGGTTCACTTCGACGTCCAGCCCGTTTTCGGTCAGCCCCAGGTGAAGCAAGTTCTCCGGGTCTTCCCCGTCGTGGCCGACGATCTGTCCCAGGCTGAACTCCTTCATGATCCTGTTGCCGAGGATCATCGCGATTTCGCTTCTTTTCCACATGCGGTGCAGGCCGTTGGCGCAGACGAGCACGATATCCTTCTTCCTGACACCCGCCGCATAAAGCTCATCGATGATGGCCTCTATGGCGATCTGGCGGTTGTCGATACTCGGATATACGGGCGGTACCGGCACGGCAAGGTCATCGAAAGCGATCATGACGCGGGATCCGGCCTTGACCAGTTCCTTGAGGGGCTTCATCCCCAGGGGATTCCGCACCGCGTCGACCACGGCCTTTCGCGGATCTTCCAGAAAATCGTCATGCACCGGGGCCTTGAGAATCCGGGTGTGATCCGGAAAGTCCACGTTCACGAAGTTGTTTCCGCAGAATATGGTGGTGGTCTTGGCCATCATTCTCCCTCCCCATGTTTATTCACTATGGTGTAATGATATTATGATGGGGTGAAATTGTAAAGAAAAAATCGTGCAAAGAATGAAACGGCGCCTCATGTCCATAAAACTCCTTGACATACCGGGCTGTTTGAGATGGCAGGTCCTGCCGTGGGGTGCAAGATCATCCGACAAAAAGTTCCCGGACAGGGTTGCCTTGATCTTGTTCGCCGATCATGACTTCCCCCGGACGAAAGAAGAGCGCCAATGAACTTGGTGCCGGAATTATGCTGAAAACGGTGTTGAAAGCAAGATCCTCTTATGGCATAATCCGACCGTCCTGTTGATCGGGTGGTTGAAAAACCGTCGATCCGCCGGGTTTACCTCATCCTCGAAGAACCTTTTCAACTTGCGCCTACGGCCCGACGACGTCCCCTGAACAATGTACCCCCTCATGAAAGGAGGTTTTCCATGGCGTTCGAGAGAATCTGGCACAAGTCCTATGCTCCCGGCGTACCGCCTGCGATTGA
>DIWG01000081.1:23274-37048 GCA_002423465.1 Syntrophaceae bacterium UBA6112
GCCTGCTACCGGCTCGGCGCCGTCACGGTGATGAACAACCCCCTCTATTCGGAACGGGAACTCGAATACCAGCTCAACGACTCCGACGCCCGCTTCCTCGTCACCCTCGACCTGCTGCTTCCCCGGGCGCTGAAGCTGCGGCCAACAACAAAGATCGAGACGATTATCCCCTGCCACATCAACGATTATCTCCCCTTCCCGAAAAAGCAGTTATACCCCTTCGTGAAACGGAAGATGTACCGAAAAGTCGTCCCGGCGCCCGGCGTCCACCTCTTCCTCGAACTCATCGGGCAATACCCCGATGATCCCGTCCCGATCGCCGCCCGCTGGGAGGAGACGGCAGCCATCCTCTACACCGGCGGGACGACGGGAGCCGGCAAGGGGGCCATGCTGACCCATGCCAACATCTGCGGCGTGGTGCAGCAGTTCCGCGCCTGGTTCCCGGATCTCAAGGACGGCGAAGACAGCCTCATGGGGGTCTATCCCATCTTCCATTCCGCCGGCTACTCCGTGAGCCAGAACCTCCCCATCTGGGCGGGCTGGACGAGCATCATGATCCCGCGGCCGGAACCGGGGATCATCATCGAGATGCTCAAGGCCTGCCGGCCCGGCTTCCTTCCCGGCGTCCCCACGATCTTCGTCGGACTCTTGAACCGGGAGGTGTTCCGGAAGATGGACCTTTCGTACATCAAGGGGTTCTTTGCCGGGGCGGCGCCGCTCGCACCGGAGACGGTCAGACAGCTCAAGGAGCTGACAGGCAGGGAGATATACGACGTTTACGGTCTCACCGAGAACACCGCCTTCGCCACCTGCACTCCCTGGAAGGGGAAGGCCAAGCCGGGGACCGTCGGCGTGCCGCTGCCCAATACGGACCTGAAGATTGTCGACCTGGAGACGGGAACGAAAGAACTGCCGGCCGAAACCGCGGGCGAGATTTGTATCCGCGGTCCGCAGCTCATGACGGGCTATTACAAAAATCCCGAAGAGACGAAAAACGCCCTCCGCGACGGCTGGCTCTACACGGGAGACATCGGCTTTCTCGATGAGGACGGGCATCTGACCATTGTCGACCGGAAAAAGGACATGATTGTTGCCGCCGGCTTCAACATCTACCCCAAGGAGATCGACGAGGTCCTCTTCGGCCATCCCAGGATCCTCGAGGCCTGCGCCGTCGGCGTCTCCGACGAATACCGGGGGGAGACGGTCAAGGCCTTCATTGTCGTCAAGCCCGGAGAAACCCTGACGGAAAAGGAGATCATCGAATACTGCCGGGAAAGGCTGGCCCTCTACAAGGTGCCCCGGCAGATCGTGTTCATGGATTCCCTCCCCAAGAGCGCCGTGGGAAAGATCCTCCGGCGGGAGCTCCGGGCGCTGGATGCAAAGACAGGATGACCGAAAAGGCCGGCGAGACCTTTGAAAAATGCCCCCACTTTGTCATTCCCGCGAAAGCGGGAATCCAAAAGATCTTGAAAAGTCCGGATTCCTACTTCCGCAGGAATGACGAATTCCCAAGTTTCGGTAGATTTTCAAAGGTCTCCCGTCGACCAATGCCGGATCAGGGAACGGGATCCGGTTATGGCCCCGCGGCGATTCCCGGTTATACCGCTTCGATGGTTGAAGGCGGTTTCGGGGTGATGTTATAGGTCACGCTGACCACGCCGGGGACCTCTTTGACGATCTTCCCGGCGATTCTTTCCAGCGTTTCATAGGGCAGTCTCGTCGCCGCGGCAGATCGGGCGTCGATGCTGTCCCAGCAACGGACTTCGATCTGGAGACCGAAATCCCTTTTCCCCTCCCGCATGCCCGTGACGCGGTCTTCGTGCAGGATGGCCAGATACTGGAAGACGTTCATGGCCGACAGCTCTTTTTCCACAATGGCCGTGGCTTTCCGGACGATCTTCACGCGATCCGGTGTCACTTCACCCAGGACCCGCGCCGCCAAAGCCGGTCCGGGGAACGGAATCCGGTCAAAAAGCGATGCCGGCAGGCCCAGAGCGGCCCCCACCTTGCGCACCCCGTCCTTGCGCAGTTGGATCAGGGGTTCGATAATCTTATAACCGAACGCCTTCTGGGGATCGATGCCGAGTTGCTCAAAGACATTGTGCTGCCGCTTGATCCCCGCCACGGTTTCGTCAATATCCGTCAGGATGGTTCCCTGAAGGAGATACTTTGCACCGCTCTGCACAACCAGTTCACCGAATACATTTTTGTAGAAAGTCTGGGTGATGGCCTCCCGTTTTTCCTCGGGGTCGGTTATTCCCTTCAGGGCCTTGAAGAAGGCCTTCCGGGCATCAATGATCTCTATCGGAATGCCGAGCGACTGGAAGAGGAACTTCACCTGTTTGGCTTCATTCTGCCGCATGAGGCCGTTCTCGATGAAACAGGATTTAAGCCGATCCCCCAGAGCGCGGTGACCCAATGCGGTCACGACAGAGGAATCAACCCCTCCGGAGAGGGCGTTGATGGCGACGCCTTTTCCGACGATTTTTCTGATTTCCTTCACTTTTTCGGAGATGAACTGTTCCGCATTCAATTTCGCCGCACGGATTTCTTTTGCCATGATGCTCCTTTCTCCTTCCCCGGGATTCAAAATTCTGTTTCCGCTGCCGGACAGGGTGTGATTATCTTGAACCGTCTGCCGGTTGTCAAGATAAATGCGGGCTCATGATTGCGGAATTAATTCTATTAATCAATCATTCGCAGGATATTTCATTGACAAGAAAAACCGCTTCATTCTATGTATCCCCATCTTAATCTTATGAACATGGCGGCCGCCGGCGACAAGGCGATCCAAGAAAGGGAGATCATGCAATACACACAATCTCGACTCACCCACGGATATGCGAATCAGATTCTAACCATCGATCTGGGAAGTGGAGAGGTTCAGACTTCCATGATCGATTCTGCGGTCAGAGAGTATTTCATCGGCGGACGGGCGCTCGGGCTCTATCTCCTTCATAGGGGAATCCGACCCGGAACGACTCCCTTTGATCCGGAAAATCCATTGATCTTTGCTCCGGGCCCGCTTGCGGGCATTCCCCAATTCCCGGGAACGAGCAAGTGTATGGCCGTATCCCTGTCGCCGCTTACGGGCATTCCGGGCGTCTCGAACTTCGGCGGCCACTTCGGGGCTTATCTCAAGTACGCCGGCTTCGACGCGCTTTCGGTCACGGGGAAATCCGACCGGAACGTCATGATCGTCATCGACGGTTTCCGCGGGGAAGTCACCCTGACGGATGCACCCGTGATCGATCATGTCTTCGACCTGGAGCGCGAGATCGTCGATCGCTTTGTCCGTGGGGGCCGCGACAAAAAGGAGATCGTCTTCCTGACGACCGGTATCGGCGCGCTGCGTACGACCTTCGGCTGCATCAACAGCCATTACTTCGATCCGGCGAAACCCGTGGACGGAACCAAGGGGCTTTTCCGGACCAAGCAGGCCGGGCGGACGGGCCTGGGCACCGTCATGAAGGACAAGAAGATCGGGGCCATCGTCGTCCTGGCCAAATACCCGCACGGGGAAAACCCCTACGGCGCAGCCGACTGGGAGAAGGTGAAGCGGGCGGGTTCGAAGCTGGGCGAGGTGGTCCGGGTGGTCGATCCGCAGTCGCTCAAGATGTACCGCAAGGGTTCCGCGGGGCTGATCAACTTCATGAACAAGCCGGAGTACAAATCCCTGCCCGTAAAGAACTACCAGCTCGGTACCGATCCCCAGGCGGACAAGATCAGCGGCAAATTCTACGCGGAGCACCTGTTCGACCATCGGGGCATGGACGGCTGTTTCCCCGGCTGCAATCTGCGCTGCACCAAGGGCGGCTGGGTCACGCTGGTCTCCGGCGCGGACAAGGGCCGCCGGGTGTGGGTGGATGGACCCGAGTATGAGACGGCCGCGGGTTTCGGTTCCAACCTGGGCGTCTGGAATCCCGAATTCATCATGGAGGCCAACTGGCATTGCGACAACTACGGGATCGACACCATCACCGTGGCGGTTACCATCGCCTTTTTGATGGAATGTTTCCAGCGGGACTACCTGACCCGGGAGGACACGGACGGGCTGGACCTGACCTGGGGCAATGAAAAAGCGGTCCTGCAGTTCATCCATCGGCTTGGGGAAGGGGAAACGGAGTTTTCCCGGCAGGCCGGCCGGGGGATGCTGGCGCTGGTCGACTGGATCTGCGGCCGGCATGCCTGGCGGACCGGCAAGGCCGACCCACGGGAGGAGCTGATGCTCTTTGCGATGCAGACCAAGGGCCTTCCCTTTTCCCTCTACCGGACCCACCGGTCCCTTTCCATGCAAGGCTCCTATGCAGCCGCAAGCGACATCGGGGCGCACCATGCGGCCGCGTGGCTGATCAAGAGCGATCTCTTGGGCGCATTCCCCACCATGGAGCAGAAGGCGCAGGCGCTGGTCATGTATCCGCGCGTCCGTCTCGGCAACGACAACCTGGGGCTGTGCAAGCTTCCCTGGGTGGACGTCTTCAATCCCGAATCCGCCAAGATGAAGGATACGGACATCTACATCAATCCGGCCTCCCAGGAACTCTACGCGGATTTCTACAACGGAATGCTGGGAACCAACATGACCTGGCAGGAGATTTTCATGCAGACGGATCGGGACATCAACCTGCAGCGGGTCATGAACGTCATGGTCTACGGTACGGAAACGGCCCGGCACGACCGGATTCCGGAGAGGGCCGTCGGACCCACGGACGATGCGCTTTACAATGCGGAGCAAGAGGACAACGACCGGGAGCTGGCCGGGCTCCTGGACAAACCGCTCGCGGAGGTTCAGGGCATGCCCCCGGCCTGGAAACGGGAACGCCTCATGGGCCGGAGAAAGGAGCGGTTGCGGGAACTGGTCCAGGCTTATTACCGCGCGCGGGGATGGAACGAAGAGGGGGTGCCGACCCCGGAGACGCTGAAGCGGATCGGCCTGTGGGAATTTCTGAACGGGGAAACAAAGGCAAAGATCCAGGAGATGACAGCGTGAGATTCCGAAGGGCAAAAACTTGAAAAAGGAGGTTTGTCATGGCTGCGAAGAAGGTCGTTCAGGTCGGGAAGAAACCGAAGGATTTCAAACTTAAGGACCATAACGGCCAGGATTTCATCCTGGGAGGCTGCAAGGGGAAAAAGGTGCTGCTCTCCTTTCATCCGCTCGCCTGGACGTCCGTCTGCGCCCTGCAGATGCAGTCCCTGGAAAAGAACAAGAAGGCGCTGGACAGGCTCAACACCGTGGCCGTCGGCCTGAGCATCGACGCCGTTCCCTGCAAGGCCGCCTGGGCCAAAAGCCTGAAAATCAAAAACACGCGTCTCCTGTCCGATTTCTGGCCCCACGGGGGGGTGGCCAAGTCCCTGGGGATTTTGCGGACGGAAGGGTTTTCGGAACGGGCCAACATCATCGTCGATGAAGCGGGCAAGGTGGTGTTTGTCAAGGTTTATCCGATCAAGCAGCTTCCCGATATGGGGGAAATCCTGGCGGCCCTGAAGGTCTGAGCGGAGAAGCGAAGATGAGTTTCGAGAGCAGCGGGCAGCAGCGACATGCGGCCGACGTGACCCGGGAGGCGGTGTTCGAAAAGCTCACGATGCCGGAGTTTCTGACCCGGACGGCGCAGCGTTTCCCCGACAAGACGGCGCTGATCTTCATGGAGAAGAAGATCACCTACCGGGCGCTGGAGACGCTGGTAAACCGCTTTGCCCGGGCCCTCACGGCGATCGGTGTGAAGGCGGGCGACACGGTGGCGATGCTCCTGCCCAACATGCCCCAGCTCGTTATTGCCAATTATGCAGCCTTCCGGATCGGCGCCGTGCCGGCGCCGAACAACCCGCTTAGCACCGAACAGGAACTCGCCCATCAGCTCAACGATTCCGACGCCTCGGTTCTGATCGCCCTGGATCTTCGTCTTCCGCTGGCCCTGGAGCTCAAGGGGAAGACCGGAATCCGCACGATTATCGCCTGCCACATCACCGACTACCTCCCCTTTCCGGGGAACAAGCTCCTCCCCTACCTCCACAAGGCTCTGTACCTGAAGGTTCCACCGGGAGCGGGGATGTACGAATTCATCCCGCTGATCAACCAATATCCAGACACGCCGGTGGAAAACGCCGCGCGCTGGGAGGAGGTGGGGGCGCTCCTGTACACGGGGGGAACGACGGGCGCCGGCAAGGGGGTCATGCTGACCCACGCGAACATCTCCTGCAACGGCCAGCAGCTCCGGGCATGGTTTTCCGAGGCAAAGGACGGCGAGGAGAGCATCCTGGCGGTCTTCCCCTTTTTCCAGTCCACCGGCTGGACCGGAATTCAGAACCTGTCAATCCTTGCCGGCTGGACCGACATCCTCGTCCCCCGTCCCGAACCGCAGGTCATCGTCGAGATCATGAAGAAGTTCAAACCGACCATCCTGCCGGGGATGCCCACAGTCTTCAGCGGTCTTTTGGCCCGGGAGGAGTTCCGGAAGATGAACCTCTCCGCCGTGAAGGTTTTCCTCTCCGGAGCGGCGCCGCTCCCGAGCGACGTAATCGGAAAGCTCAAGTCCCGTAAGGACGCCCCGATCATCAATGTCTACGGCCTCACCGAGATCGGCCCGATGGGGACGGCCACTCCCTGGGGCGGCGCGGAGAAGCCGGGAACCGTGGGCGTGCCCCTCCCAGGCACGGACCTGAAGATCGTGGACCTGGAGACGGGAACGCGGGAGCTCCCCGTCGGCGAGGCGGGGGAGATCTGCTTCCGGGGACCGCAGGTGATGAAGGGCTACTACAAGAAACCTGAGGAAACCGCGGCGGTTCTGAAGGACGGCTGGCTCTTCACGGGAGACATCGGCTTTCTCGACGCCGACGGATATCTCACCATTGTGGACCGTAAAAAAGAGATGATCGTGGCCGGCGATTTGAACATCAACCCCGGTGAAGTGGACGAAAAAAAATAAGGAGGTGCATCTTGAGTGTCGCAGACCATAGCTTTTCCACGATGACGTTTACGGAGCCGGAACCCGGCGTTGGCCTCTTGACCCTGAACCGTCCGGAGCGGCTTAATGCGGTCAATCCCGGGATGGTCACGGATTTCGAGGCGCTTTTTGCCGCCCTCGCCGGGGATAACACGATCCGGGTGCTGATCCTAACCGGTGCTGGGCGGGGCTTCTGTTCCGGGGCCGACCTGAGTGATGTGACCGACTACAAGGAGACGGAAGCCTTCGCCGATCCGGAAAGCTACCTCCGGCTCGGGCAGGAGCGGTACGGCCGGCTGGTCCTCGGCCTTCGGGCCATTCCCCAGCCGGTGATCGCGGCCGTGAACGGCCCGGCAGCGGGCGCCGGGTTCTGCCTCGCGCTCGCATCCGATGTCCGGTTTGCCTCGCCCGGGGCCTATTTCATCGCTTCGTTCATCAACATCGGCCTCTCCGCTGGGGAGCTGGGAAGCTCCTACCTCCTTCCCCGCCTCGTCGGCCTTTCCCGCGCGGCGGAGATCCTCTACACGGGCCGGAAGGTCCATGCCGAGGAGGCGGAGCGGATCGGCCTGGTCAGCCGCACGGTTCAGGCGGACACCCTCATCGAAACCGCCCTAGCCTGCGCCCGGCAGATGATCGCCAAGAGCCCCGGAGGGCTCAAGCTGACCAAGCGGGCCCTCGACCGGAACATCGATGCGCAGTCCCTGACGGAGGCGGTGGACTTCGAAAACCGCAACCAGGCGCTGATGGTCTTCTCCGGGGAGTTCTTCAAACTCATCCAGGCGTTTGCAAAGCCGCCGGAAAAGCGATAGCATAGAGATCATACCTTTTTGAATACGTTCGCACGCAGGATGGCGTGGAAAGGGAGATCGGGCCATGGCGGAGATCAACGAAGAGTTTGTCCGGGCGCTTCTGACGCTGAATCGTCTCGCTGCAAAGAGGATCATGGCGGAGGCCTCCGGCGCCCTGACGCCTCTGGAGATCGCCGAGGGGATGATTGTCCGGGCGCTTGAATGGATCGGCCAGGGATGGCAAAGGGGGGACGTCGCCCTCTCCCAGGTTTACATGAGCGGGCGGATCTGCGAGGAGCTGATGGACGAACTCCTCCCGCCCGGCGCCCCGGACCGGAAGAACCAGCCGCCAATCGCCATTGCAACACTGGAAGACTACCACCTGCTGGGAAAGAGAATCGTCTATTCGGTTCTCCGGGCGGGCGGCTTCGATCTGAAGGATTACGGCCGGATGACCGTCGACGAGGCCGTCCGGCAGACCGTTGAAGACCGCCTCCAGGTTTTGCTGATCTCCGCGTTGATGCTTCCCTCGGCCCTCCACGTCCGGAATCTGGTCCTGCGGCTCAAATCGGCCTGCCCCGGCGTGAAGGTGGTCGTCGGCGGCGCCCCCTTCCTCTTCGATTCCATGCTCTGGCGAGAGGTCGGGGCTCACGCGATGGGTCGTTCGGCCTCCGAAGCCGCCGGCATCATTGAGAAGATTACGGGAGGCGCACGATGACTTCGACAGCGATGACGTCCCTGCAACGGGTCCTGACCACCCTCGGCCACAACGAGCCGGACCGCGTCCCTCTTTTCCTGTTGTCGACCCTGCACGGCGCGAAGGAGCTGGGCCTCTCCATCCGGGACTATTTCGCCGAGGCGGAAAACGTGGCGGAGGGACAGATCTGGCTGCGCGCTAAATACGGCCATGACTGTCTCTACAGCTTCTTCTACGCCCCCGTTGAAATCGAGGCTTGGGGCGGCGAGGTGATCTTCCGGGACGACGGGCCGCCCAATTCCGGCCTGCCGTTCATTAGCGATCCGGAGCAGATCCTCGGTCTCAAACCGCCGGAGATCGAAAAAATCCCCTGCCTGGCCAAGGTTCTCCGGACCACGGAGATGATGAAGGCCCGCGTCGGAGACGACTGCCCGATCATCGGGGTCGTTATGTCCCCTTTCTCGCTCCCCGTGATGCAGATGGGGTTCGACCGCTACCTGGATCTGATGGCGGAGAGGCCGGAGCACTTCGCGCGCCTCATGCAGGTCAACGAGGCGTTCTGCGCGGCTTGGGCCAACGCTCAGCTCCGGGCCGGGGCGACGGCGATCTGCTATTTCGACCCCATCTCCTCCCCGACCATCATTCCGCCCGATCTCTACCGCCGGACGGGCTTCGCGATCGCCAAACGGACCCTGGCGCGGATCCAGGGCCCGACGGCGACACACCTCGCCTCGGGCCGGGCGCTGGCCATTCTTGGCGACATCGCGCAAACCGGCACCGCCGCCGTCGGTGTGAGCGCCCTGGAGGATCTGACCAAGATCAAGTCCGCCTGCCGGGGGAAACTCACCATTCTGGGGAACCTCAACGGCATCGAGATGCGCCGCTGGAGCGCCGCGGAAACGGAAGCCCTTGTCCGCCGGGCCATCACCCAGGCGGGACCGGGGGGTGGATTTATCCTATCGGACAACCACGGCGAGATCCCCTGGCAGGTTCCCGATGAGGTACTCTTCGCCATCGCCGAGGCAACGCGCCGCTGGGGCGTCTACCCGGTGCAGGAGTCCGGATCCCATGGGAGGTAGAATCGCCATCTTGCTGTGCGAACACTACCGCCGGGAAGCGGAAACAGCACTGGCCCTGGAGGGCTTCGCAGACGCCGCCGTTGCTGCCTATCCCGCCCGGTGCAACCGGCCACCCCTACAAGCAGAGGAACTGGACGAAATCCTCTTTTCACTCGACGATTGCAATCCGGTGCACCTCTTCGGCGCGGCCTGCTGCCTGGCTGATATCGCGAAGCCCGCCGCCGGGGCTCTCCACGTTCTCCACCGTCTCCCACAGTGCTTCAGCCTGATTGCCGATCAGGACATCATCGACCGATGCATTCGGGAGGGCGCTTACCTGGTTACCCCCGGCTGGCTTGCCGACTGGCCGGCGTGCCTCGAACGGATGGGGTTCAACCGGGAGCCGGCACGGGAGATGTTTCGTGAAACCACGTCCCGGGTCATCCTCCTCGATACCGGAATCGATCCACTGAGCGGCTTTTATCTGAAGGACTTCGCCGATTTCATCGAACGGCCCTATCAGATCATCCCCGTTGGCCTCTCTCATATGCGTCTCCAGTTCACAAAGCTCATCCTGGGATGGCGCATGGAACAGCAGTTGCGGGAATCCTTCGATGCCGCCCGCGAGATGAGCAAACAATCCGCCGACTACGCCATGGCTGTGGACCTTCTGGGCAAGTTGGCGCAGACCACGGAGGAAATGGAGGCCGTCGAGGCGATGCTCGACGTCTTCACGATGCTCTTTGCGGCGGGACGCGTTTCGTACTTGAGTTTCGTGGACGGCAGACCGGAGAGATTCTACCTGCGTCCGGAGGAAGCAAAACCCGAGGATCGCGAAGCCATCCGGATCCAACTGACCGACTTTCGGGAAGATAGCGCCTGGATGGAATCGGGAACGGGATTCCTGTTGCGCATCGTCCATCGGGGCGAAACGCAAGGGGTGATCGCCATCGATCGGATCACCTTCCCGGAATACCGGGAGCATTACCTGAATCTGGCGCTCAGCATTGTCAACGTCTGTGCGCTTCCCATCGACAACATCCACAAATACCAAAAACTCAAGAAAACCGAGGAGCTGCTCCGTAAGGCGAACGATGAACTCTTCCGTCTGGCCACAACGGACGCCCTGACCGGCATCGCCAACCGCCGCTCCTTCGATGCGTATCTGGACAGAGAATGGAAGCGGATGCTCCGGGAGAAAACGCCACTGTCCCTTGTCCTGTGCGATATCGATTATTTCAAGAAATTCAATGATCTGTATGGTCATCAGGCGGGAGACGCCTGCCTTCAAAGCGTGGCGCAGGCCCTCCGCGGTTGCGTGGTGCGCCCGGGGGACTTCGTTGCCCGTTACGGGGGGGAAGAGTTCGTTGTCGTTCTTCCAGGCACCCCTGTAGAGGGTGCGCTCCACATTGCCGAGCAGATCCGGACGGACATCCGGAAACTCTCGATCAACCATGCCGGTTCGGATGTTGACCCGTTTGTTACCCTGAGTTTGGGAGTGGCGCAGGGGGTTCCCTCGCCGGAGACAAAGGCGGATGCCGTGCTTCGGGCGGCCGACGCGGCCCTTTACAAGGCCAAGAAACAGGGGCGGAACCGCGTGGTTGTCGCCGATGGAAAAAATATTGAAGGCATCTGAGCCCAAACGGATCGGCATCATCGCCGACAGCCACGGCAACCGGGAGGCCACGGCAGCGGCGATCCTTCTGCTGAGGGAACGCGGCGCCGGCCTTCTCGTTCATCTGGGCGACTTTTGCGATTCCGTTCGCCACGACCGGGCGGCGGCGATGATCGACCTCCTGATTCAAAATACCGTCCTTGCCGTCAAGGGGAACAACGACTTTCTGGTGGAAAATATGCTGGCTGACGACCGCCGCCCGCCCGATGCCGAAGGGTTCAAAGTTTTGGAATATTTACGGGACGTACCCGTTATCCGCGTTCGGGGCGACATCCGCTTTGCCCATTCGCTTCCCTTCGATACGCTCCGCGCTTTTTATGAGCCGATCGATACGGGAAACACGCGGCGGGCGGAAGAACTCTTCGCCGAAGCGGATTTCCGGATCCTCTTCTGCGGCCATTCGCACCTCCCGATCCTGTTTCGAAAGTCGGACGGGCGTGTGACGCGGGAGACGGTCCCGGCGGAAAGGCCAATCGCCCTGAGGGATTCCGAACGTTACATCCTCGTAGCCGGGGCGGCGGCGGACGGGGAGTGCGCCCTGTACGACGGGGAAGCCGGAACCTACGAACGTCTCCGGGTGGGGTCAGGTCTTGGGATTTGAATTTACGATTCAAATCCCAAGACCTGACCCCTTTCCGCTAAAAAGGTGTCTATCACCATTGATCTGGAGGGAATCATGGAGATCTATGGCATGCAGAAGGATCTGGAGGCGTTCGGGAAGCTCCTCCCCGAGCGGCAGGAGCGGATCGCTACGGCCTCCGCGGAACCCGTTCGGGACGACCCCGCAAACGCGCTGGCCCGGAGGCTTCACCCGGACAGGATCGACCTGGTCATCACGGAGATCCGCGAAGAAACCTCTTCGACGCGAACCTTCCGCCTCCGACCGGCGCCGGGCTTGCAATCGGGACTCCCCGTTTTCCGCGCCGGCCAGTACCTGAGCCTGAAGGTTCAGGCCGGGGATTCCTGGATCACGCGGCCCTACTCCATCGCCTCGGCCCCGCATGAAGCCGAGGGCGCCGACGGTTTCTACGAAATCGCGATCCGCAGGAAGGAAGGCGGCTTCCTCACCGAACGGATCTGGAAAACCTGGCGGGCCGGAACGGAAATCTCCGCCTCCGGCCCCCATGGGACCTTTTATTATGACCCCCTTCGGGACAGCCCGGAGATCACGGCCCTCGCCGGGGGAAGCGGGATCACCCCCATCCGGTCGATGCTCCGGGAGGTTGCAGCGGGAAGGCTCGATGCGCGGATTGCGCTCCTCTACGGGACCCGCAGCCCTGACGATATTCCCTTCGCGGAGGAACTCCGCGGACTTGCGGCGCGCCTGCCGGAGAGGATCAAAATCGCCTTCGTCTGCAGCGAGCCGGATGATCGGTGGTGCGGCCCGACCGGCTTTTTGACCACCACCTGCATCCGCGACCATGCGGGCGATCCCGCGGAGAAAACCTTCTTCCTCTGCGGCCCCGCCGAGATGTACCGTTTTCTCGGGCCGGAGCTGGCGGCGCTGGGGATCCCCCGGCGGCGGATCCGCCGGGAGGTGTTCGGGGAGGAGGCCGCCATTGCCGCCCGTCCCGGATTTCCGCTTGCGGCGTTGGACAGGGACTTTTCGCTGACCGTCCGGACGGGGACGGCGGTGAATACGGTCCGGGCGGCGGCGGCGGAGACGATCCTCGCCGCGCTGGAGCGGGCGGGACTCGCCCCCGACTCCCAGTGCCGCTCCGGCGAGTGTGGCCTTTGCCGGTCGCATCTCGTCTCCGGAGAAGTCTTCATCAAGCCTGAGGACGACGGCCGCCGCGAGGCGGACCGGCGCCTCGGCTTCATCCACCCCTGCGCGACCTATCCCCTTTCCGACCTGGAGATCCGCCTCCCGCTCACGGGCGCCGCTGCGAAGGGAGGTCCCCATTTCGCCGCCGAGTACGACTGCATCGTCGTCGGGGCGGGAAACGGGGGGCTGTCCGCCGCGCTGAAACTCGCCAAGGAGGGAGTCCGCGTCCTGCTTCTCGAACAGCACAACCTCCCCGGCGGTTTCGCCACGAGCTTTGTTCGCGGCCGTTTCGAGTTCGAACCCTCGCTCCACGAACTTTCCAACGTCGGTTCCCCCGAGGAGCCGGGTTTCGTCCGGAAGTACCTCCTCGGCGAGGGCGAGGCGGATTTTGAATTTGTTCCCGTTCCCGAGGCCTACCACCTGATCCTCACCGAAAAGGGGGTCAACATCAAAATCCCCTTCGGAATAGACGAGTTCATCGAGACCGTGGCCGGGGCCGTGCCGGGAAGCCGGGAGCCCCTCGTGAAGTACCTGGAGGTCTGCAAGAATGTCTTCGACGGGATCTCCTACGTGGCCCGGATGAAGGGACAGCCCGATCCGAAGGTCCTGACGGGGCAGTACCCTGCCTTCCTGGGGACGGCGGGCTACACGGTGGAGGAGGTCACGCGCACCTTCGGCTTCCCCGCGGCCGCGCTCGACTTGCTCTACCCCTACTGGTGCTATATCGGGCTCCCGGTGAACCGCCTCGCCTTCACGATCTGGGCCCTGGTGCTCTACGACTACTTCCTCCGGGGGGCCTATGTCCCGAAGGATCGCTCCCACGGGATGTCCGCGGCCGTGGACGCCCGGA
>DIWG01000032.1 GCA_002423465.1 Syntrophaceae bacterium UBA6112
TCACCCTCTCCCTGGGCGACGGGCTTAGGCCGGGAACGATCTGCGATGCCGAAGACCGCGCGCAGCTTGCCGAGCTGATCGTCCTGGGGGAGCTGGTGGACCGGTCCCGGAAGGCGGGGGTACAGGTGATGGTGGAGGGGCCGGGCCATGTCCCGCTCAACCGCATCGCCGCGGACATGAAGCTCCAGAAGCGCCTCTGCAACGGCGCGCCGTATTACGTGCTGGGGCCGCTTCCCACGGATATCGCCCCGGGTTATGACCACATCGTCGGCGCGATCGGGGGAGCGATTGCCGCCGCCAGCGGCGCCGATTTTCTCTGCTATGTGACGCCGGCCGAGCATCTGGGGCTTCCCACCGTCCAGGATGTGCGCGAAGGGGTGATCGCATCGTGCATCGCGGCGCATATCGGAGATCTGGAGAAAGGCGTCGCCGGGGCGTGGCAGCGAAACGAAAATATGTCCCGGGCCAGGAGAAGCTTCGATTGGGAGGCGATGTTCCGACTGGCCATCGACCCGGTGAAGGCCAGACGGGTCCGCTGCATGACCGAGGACAAGAACCGGGATGTCTGCACAATGTGCGGCGAGTTGTGCGCCATCAAGACGTACAACCGGTTCCTGGACGGCAGCGCCGCCGGTTGAAGAAAGACCGTTATAGACCGCTTCGTCGGCGGAGGGAAACCGCCCTATATATCGATCACATGAGGGAATAGCGATGGTCAGACAAAATATGGATTTTACCCTTTATCTCGTAACGGATCGCCGCTGGCTTGGCGAAAGGACCCTTTGGGACAGTGTTGAAGAGGCCATCCGCGGCGGCGTAACCCTCATTCAACTGCGGGAAAAGGAGATCTCCTCCAGAGAATATCTCGAACTCGCGCGAGGGGTGAAAGGGGTAACCGACCGGCACGGCATCCCGCTGATCATCAATGACCGAATAGACATTGCTCTGGCGATCGACGCCGACGGTGTCCATTTGGGTCCGGAGGATCTGCCCGTTCCGATTGCCCGTAAGTTGCTGGGGATCGGGAAGATCATCGGCGCCTCCGCCGCCTCGGTGGACGAGGCGCTACTGTTACAGGCGCAGGGCGCGGATTATCTGGGGGTGGGCGCCGTCTTTCCGACCGCCACGAAACAGGGGACGGAGAAGGTCGGCCTGGAAGATCTCCGCAGGATCAAGGCGGCTGTCCGTGTCCCGGTGGTGGCGATCGGCGGCATCAACGCGGGGAATGCGGGGCCGGTCATGGAAACGGGGGTGGACGGCGTGGCCGTGGTCTCCGCCATCATGGATCAGGCCGACATCCGGGAAGCGGCCCGGCGGCTTTTACCCCTGCTGAAAGGAACCATGAGATGAGTACAGAAGTGCAAAATTTCGAAATCTTGAAGACAACGGATACCCGCAAGGCGGCCTATGCCGTTGTACTTGTGGCCATGGGGGTGGCGCTGGCTCCCTATACTTCCTTTCCGATTGGCATCGCCAAAGTCAACCCCACGCAGCACTTTGTCAATGTGCTGGCAGCGCTGTTGCTGGGCCCCTGGTGGGCAGTGGCGATTGCGACCATCATCGCCGTGCTTCGCAACGCGATGGGAATGGGAACCCTGCTGGCCTTTCCCGGCGGCATGATCGGCGCCCTTCTTGCGGGCTTTCTGTATCGGTATACCCGCAATATATACGCGGGCGCCGCCGGTGAAATCCTCGGCACCGGGTTCATCGCGCCCGTGGTCAGCGCCCTGTTTGTGGCCCCCGTGTTGATGGGGAAAGTCATCCCCCTGCTGGCCCTGATCCCTTCATTTTTGGCCAGCACGCTTGCGGGCGCCGTTTTGGGGGTGCTGGCCATTAGGCTGCTGGAGCGTGCCGACATTGTTCATCTGAAAGCATAATCTATGACGGCGCCTTTATGGGTGGTGGAAGCCGACCGGCTTGGGTACGCCTATCGGAATGAAGATGCGAACCTTGCCCTGGACGGCATAGACTTGCGCATTGCTGCCGGGGAGTACCTGCTGTTTTGCGGCGCCAGCGGCTCCGGCAAATCAACGCTTTGCCGCACCTTCAACGGCCTGATCCCCCATTTTTACGGCGGACGCCTGCAAGGGGAAGTCCGCGTTGCCGGAAAACCCACCGCCAAGCAATCCGTTGCCGGCCTTTTCGAGCAGGTGGGGATGGTATTTCAGAACCCTGAAACCCAGCTGTTCAATTCCAGTGTCGCCCGGGAAATCGCCTTCGGCCTGGAAAGCCTGGGATTTCCCCGGGCGGTCATTCAGGAACGGATTATTTCAACCGCGCAAATACTGAACCTTTCAGCGCTGCTGGGGCGCAACCCCCAGGAATTGTCGGGCGGAGAACAGCAATTGGTAGCCATTGCAGCCGTGTTGGCTATCGGTCCCCAACTGCTGGTGCTGGATGAACCTTATGCCAATCTGGACCCGGTAAGCGTTCGGCGGGTGCGGGCGGCGCTGAAAGCAATTCACCAAAAGGGAATGGGGGTGGTGATCAGTGAGCATCGGCTGCCCCATACCGTGCCGGACGTTCAGCGAATGGTGGCGCTTCAGAGGGGGCGTATCGTTCTGGACGGGACGCCTGAGCAACTGCTTGCCCAAAATGTGGAGCGGTTCGGCCTGGAATTGCCGTTGCCGGTCCGCGTTGGCCGGCAATTGGGACTTCCCCGATTGCCCCTCAGTGTTGAGGCGCTCCAATCGCTGGATTTGACCGCCCCGCTGCCGTCCGACTTGAAGACCGTTCCGCCGGCACTCCCTTCCGATGCGGCGGATATCGTGCTGGAAGTCGAACGCGTATCCTTCGACTTGAACGGAGCACCCATTCTGCGCGACATCAGTTTCACCCTGCGCCGGGGCGAATCCCTCGCCATCGTGGGGGCCAACGGCGCCGGGAAAACCGTATTGCTCAAACATCTCAACGGCCTGTATCGTCCGACCCGGGGGCAGGTCCGGGTGATGGGGAAGGACGCCGGCCGGGTCAAGGTGTCCCACCTGGCCCGACAGGTGGGCATTGCCTTTCAAAACCCGAACAGTCAGTTTTTCAAGTTGACGGTATGGGATGAAATTCTCGTGGGCCCCAAGGCTTTGGGGCTCAATGACGAGGCTTGGCTCCGGGAACTTGTCAGGCTGTTCCGTCTTGAACCGTTGCTTCAGCGCCCCCCGTACCGGTTAAGCGACGGCGAAAAAAAACGGGTGGCGTTTGCCGCGGCATTGGCCCACCGTCCGGCCATCCTGGCGCTGGACGAACCGACCTCCGGCCAGGACTGGCATTTCCGGAGCATCCTGGGAAGCCTGTTGGCCGAATTGCGCGCGCGGGGACAGGCCATCCTGCTGGTCACGCATGACCTTTCCTTTGCGGAAGAACACGCCCACCGCTGGCTGCTCCTGTCCCACGGGCAGGTGGTCGCCGAAGGCGCCCCCTGGAAAGTGATGTCCGACAAGGCCGCCATGGACCGCGCCCATCTTGAACCGACCGACTCCTTCCGGCTGTTTTCCGCCGATGGCCGCACCCTTGCGGGTGCAGTGCCGCGGGGGGGAGGGAATCATGTTTGATCCGCGCACCAAGCTGCTGTTGGCCTTGGGATATGCCGCCCTCATCGTGGCATCCACCCGGCTGAGCGGGTCGCTTGCCGAGGGGGGAGTGCTGTTGCTCTTCATTGCCGTTATCGGCAAAACGAGATCCTATCTGCGTTGGTTGCGGATGGCGCTTCCCATGTCGTTGTTTTTCGGCGCCGTCATCTGGTGGACGGCGGATGTGCAAATCGCCGCGCTCGCCGCCTTGAAACTGCTGACCCTTGTCTCGGTTTTTTTTGTCTTCTTCAGCGTCACCCTGCCGGAGGATTTGGGAAACGCGCTGGTGAAAATCGGGATGCCCTATATCGTCGCCTTTGTGGTCAGCACGTCATTGCAGTTTGTGCCGACGATCGGCCGGAGGATCCGAAACGTCCTGGACGCTCAACGGGCCAGAGGAATCCCTCTGGAGCCGGGATGGTCGGCCCTGCGGCATTACCCGGCGTTTTTGGGACCGATCTTGATTCAGGCGTTTCAGATAGCCGAGGCGCTGGCCGAGGCCATGGAGGCGAGAGGATTCGGCCGACCGGGACGAACCTTCCTGAACGATTACAGGATGCGGACCCGGGATTGGCTGGCGATCTCCTTCGGCCTGCTGGTTTTGATCGCCTGCTTCCTGGGGCGGCATGGGTGGGGATAGGATAATCCTTTCAGGGGCGGGGGAGGCGTGCATGAGGGAAATGGCGGAAATTCATCTTGCGGACTATCTCAGCCGAAAAACCCTGATTCTGGGCGACGTCAATACCGGCAAGACCACGCTGATGCGGAAGATGCTGGAAGCACTGCTGTACCGGCCGGATCTCGGAGGGCGGATCGCGATCGTGGATATGGCGCCGGAAATCCCGGAGAAGCTGGCCAAAGAGAGGGGAATGGTTGGCGTCGGCGGGAAATTGCCGCCGCCGGAAGGGCACGACATCCTCTATCTGGGCGGCCATTTTGAGCCGCCCCGCCTGAGTTCGAAAACGGAAGAAGAGGCCATCGAAAAGGCCCGGCAGAATCGGCGAAAAATCGAAGGGCTCTTCGGCAGGCTCGATTTTCAGTCACGGGACATCCTGCTGGTCAATGACGTCAGCATCTACCTCCAGGCGGGAACGGCGGAAGACCTGACCCGCTGGCTGGATCAGTCCCCAACGGTCATCGTTAACGGCTACTGGGGAAGAAGTCTGGGAGGAGGAATGCTGACCGAACGGGAAAGAACCGAGACGGCGAAGCTTAAGGCCTATTTTGAACAGAAGGGGAGGGTCCTGATTTTGGAGCCCCGACCACTTTGAAGGAAGCCGGCCGCGAAGCGCCTCTGCGGTATTTCCGAAAAATCGAGAGGGACTGCCGGAGCAGCCCCTCCATTTGATATATTACTTCCCGGAAGTCTCAGACGGTTTAAGGATTATCCGGCAATCCGCAACGGTCGCCCCCTTGCCCTCCTCATGGACCAGCAGGGGGTTGATGTCCAGTTCGATGATCTCCGGGTGGTTGAGGACCATGTCGGAGAGCCGGACAATGTTCTTTTCCAAGATTTCCACGTCCGACTTCGGGCGGCCTCGGAATCCGGTAAACATCTTGTAGCCTTTGATCTCAGGAACCATCCGGTGCGCCTCATCGCGGTCCACGGGGGCCAGACGGAAAACGACGTCCTTGAAGAGTTCGACAAAGATGCCGCCCAGACCAAACATAATCAGCGGTCCGATCGGGTAGCGGTTGACTCCGAGGATCACCTCATCCCCGGGCGGAGCCATCTTCTGGACCAGGACCCCATCGAGCGTGGCCTGGGGGTCATATTTCCCGGCGCCGGCCATGATTCGGGCAAAGGCCTTTTTCGCTTCCTCCCCGTTCTTCACGCCGACAACGACGCCGCCCGCATCGGACTTGTGCAGGATCTGCGGGGAGACGATCTTCATGACGACCGGGAAGCCGATCTCTCCGGCGATCCGGGCGGCCGCCTCTTCGTCTTTGGCGAGTTTCGTCGGCAGGATGTCAAACCCGTAGCAGTCCAGGAGCGCCAGGCCGTCGATTTCCCCCAGACGGGTCTTGCCGGCAGCCAGACAGTCCTGGATGACCTTCTCGGCTCTTGCCCGGTCATGCTCGAGCTGGAACGGCGGTAGGTGTTCGCGGTTGAGCCAGTGCGAATATTTATAGAGCGCCCCCAGGGCCTTGGCCGCGTCCTCGGGAAACTTGTAGACCGGATAGCCGTGTTCCTGGAGGTATTTCACCCCGGCGGAAACATCAACCACCCCCATGAAGCAGCAGAGAATCGGCTTGGGAGAACGGCGGGCGACGCGGACGATCGCCTCTGCGGTCCCGAGGGCGTTCGTCATCGACTGCGGGGTGAGGATCACCAGGGCGCCGTCGACCCCCTCGTCCTTGATGACCGCCGAGAGGGCCATCTCGTAGCGGTCTGATGGAGCGTCTCCGATGACATCTACGGGATTGTGGATGTTCGCCGTGCTGGGCAGACAGTTCGCCAGCTCCGCGATCGTCTCCGGTTTGAACTTCGCCAGTTCCAGGTCGGAGGAGATGGTCATATCGGTCGCCAGAATGCCGGGACCGCCGGCGTTGGTCACGATGGCCACCCGTTTGCCGCCGGGGATCTTACGCTTGGCCTTGCCGAGGGCGCTTTCATGCTTGTAGGCGAAGGCATTGGCGAAATCAAAGAGTTCGGAGATCGAATCCACGCGGATGATGCCGGCCTGCTTGAAGATGGCGTCGTAAACGGCTTCCGTTCCGGCCAGCGCTCCGGTGTGGGAGGCGGCCGCCTGGGCGCCGGCGCCGGTTCGTCCCGATTTGATGATCAAAACCGGCGTCGGTCGGTGGCCGGAGGTGATCATCTTGACCGCCTCGATGAACTCCTGTCCTTTGCGGAGTTCCTCCAGGTAGAGGATGATCACCGCTGTGTTGAGGTCTTCGTGGAGGTAGAGGAGCAGGTCCAACTCATCGACATCCGCCTTATTGCCGATGGAGATAAACTTCGAGAAACCGAAATCGCGGTCGGCAGCGAAATCGAGAACAGCCGTACAGAGCGCCCCGCTCTGGGAGATAAAGGAAATATTACCGCAGGCGGGCATCCGCTTGGAGAAGCTCGCGTTCAGGCTTACGTCGGGAAGAGGGTTGATCACGCCCAGGCAGTTGGGACCGACGAGGCGGACCTTGGCTGCCTTGCAGAGGGCAACAATCCGGTTTTCGATCTCCAATCCCTCGCCGCCGACCTCGCGGAAACCGGCGGAGACGATCACGATTCCCTTGACCCCCTTGGCGATGGACTCCTCGACCGCAGTGAGGCAGGCCTGCGGCGGCAGGATGATGATCGACAGATCGACTTTGTCGGAAATTGCGTTGATCGTCGGATACGTCTTTACACTGAGAATGGACTTTGCTTTGGGGTTGACGGGATAAAGGGTCCCCTGAAAACCGCCCTGGAGGATGTTGGCAAAGATGTCATGCCCGACCTTGCCGGGATTGTTGGAGGCGCCGATGATGGCGACGGATTCCGGGGAAAAAATGGCATCGAGGCTATTCATTTGTTTCCTTTCTATATTCAATGAGGAGACGTACCCTTACGGATAGAGGTGGATTATCGACCAATGTCCGCCGGGAGTCAAGGAGAAACCTCCCGCGATACGGGAATGAATCGCCGGCTTGACCCGCCTGCCGTCTTCGTTTTGGATTCGGGATTGGGGTTGCATCCGTTCACGGGGCGACGACCGGAAATCCCAAGGATCGGGATCATGCTGCACAGCAGCGAAAAAAGCAAAGAAAAGGCCAAGAAAATGATTGATGCATCCAGTAAAAGCCGTTACAACATTTCACAACCGAATGGATGACAAGCATCCAAACGATTTCATGATTACAGAATTATTCTGCAGGAGTAGAGGAATCAGGGTTGACAAATCCGGAATACATCCGGGCCATCGATCTGGCCCGGAAAATCGCCGCTGAGGTCGGTACGCCCCGTTTCTATCTCGAACGGGAACGGGAGGTGGCGCTCTCCCGGGAACTATTCGCCTCCGAGCCGCTGGTCGGGAAGGGGCTGCGGATCGTCGGGGAACGGGGGGATTGTCTCGGCCACGGCCTTACCCATGCCCGGAAGGTGGCGATCGATGTCGGCGCGTTGATCCTGATCGAGCAGGAAAGCAACCCCGTTGACGCAAGCGTCCGGCGGTTGGTTCTCCTCGGCCATTTGGCCGGTCTCCTCCACGACATCCGGCGGTCGGAGAAGGACCATGCCGAACGGGGCGCGGATGAGGCGGCCGGCATTCTAACGTCTTTCCCGATTCGGGATGACGAATGCGCGGGGATTGCCGGCGCCATTCGGAACCACGAGGCCTTTCGGCCCTTCCGGACCGAGGCCGGTCCCAAGGCGAGACTCCTCTCCGATGCCCTCTACGATGCGGACAAGTTCCGCTGGGGACCGGACAATTTCACGGAAACCCTCTGGGCGATGGTCATTCCCCGCGGCATCCCCCTCCGGATGCTCCTGCCGCGATTTCTCCCCGGTCTCGAGGGGCTCCGAAAGATCCGCGAGAGTTTCCGGACGGTGACGGGATGTGAATACGGACCGGATTTCATCGACCGCGGTCTTGCAATCGGCCGGAGGCTCTATGGGGAGCTAACCGCAATATAAAAAAATCCCCCGGGGGACAATGCCTCCGGGGGAAATGAAACGCCCGGTCATTCGGTCCGGACGGCAATTTTCTTCACCTCGGCCTGCGGCGCCTTGTGCAGGGTCAGCTTGAGGACGCCGTTTTTCACGACCGCACCGATCTTCTCCCGGTCCACCTCGTCGGAGATGGTGAAGGCGCGTTCATAATCGCCGAAATCATACTCGGAATAGGCGATGCTCCGACCCGGAAATTCCTGCGGCTTGACCGTTCCCGTGATCGTCAGGACATTCTTCTCCAGGACCACCTCGACCGATTTTTCATCGGCGCCGGGCATGTCGGCGTACATCACCATCGCATCCCCGGTTTCAATGATATCCACCTTCGGCACAAAAACCTTTCTATTCCGGGTCCGCTCCATTTCGACCGGGGTCTGCGCCGGTTTTTTCTCATATTCAATCTTGTTTTCCATCATCCCACCTCCTTACTCGCACGTTACCAAAACCTTCTTCGGCTTGTCCGCTTCCGCGCGCGGCAGCGTGATCCGGAGAATGCCCCTGTCATATTTCGCCTCGACCTTGCCCGCCTCCACATGGAAAGGCAACTGGAGGGAGCGGGTAAACCGGCCGTGGTTCCTCTCCTGACGGTGGTAGCTCTCCCCCTGCTTCAGGGTTTCCGCCACACGTGCGCCGCTGATCGTCAAGGTGTCTCCCACGACGGAGACGTCCACCTTTCCCGGGTCCACGCCCGGAAGTTCGGCGGTCACGACCACGTCCGACTCGCCTACCCAGGCGTTCACCGGGGGGACCTCCGGATTCAAGGGCTGCTCCAGCCCGGAAAAAATACGATTCATCTCCCGCTGCAGCCGTTGCACCTCGTGCAGGGGATCCATCCTGCCGCCGAATCTCCATATCCCTGGTCCTAACATATCTTCACCTCCAAACCGTTTTATTTTTTAATGATCGGACCGACCGAATGCGCCCATCCGACGCGTCGGCCGAACCAAACTCAACACAACGATAACGTTCAGCTCTTTCCGCATTCGGCCCTAATATAGCCATCCATTACCGGTTGTCAAGACGGTCGCGCCGCGACCGTTCCGGCCGTTTCATACCGGCCCGGGCAAGCCTCATTGAAGGCCCTCAGCCTGCGCGTCAATATGGACGAAGGGCGGGTAAAGGGCTGCAATCCCGTCGAATGGCGGGAGATGAACAACAATCAGGGGTTGTATAGGGGATCGGTCCCGCCGAGCAGACGGGACATCTCGGCATGGATCAGGCCGTTGGATGCCAGGATGTGCGGGGAAATCAGCGTAAAGGGGCCGCCCTGCAGGTCGGTCACGACGCCACCCGCTTCCTCAACAAGGAGGCAGCCGGCAGCCATGTCCCAGGGCATGAGTTTCAGTTCCCAGAAGCCGTCGAACCGGCCCGCCGCGATATAGGCCAGATCAAGGGCGGCCGCTCCCGCCCGGCGGACCGCCTGGGCGTTCAACGCCATCACCTCGAA
Organism: Syntrophaceae bacterium UBA6112; assembly: GCA_002423465.1. GTDB lineage: Bacteria > Desulfobacterota > Syntrophia > Syntrophales > UBA5619 > UBA5619. The sequence continues at coordinate 9,662 of DIWG01000032.1, forward strand.
GTAATTGATATTGTTGTTCCGGTCCTCCCGAAGGTCATAAGGAAATCCCGTCGCCAATAGACTATGGGACAGTTCCGCCGTCCGGGATACGGCCAGACGCCGGCCGTTCAAAAAGGCGCCTGCCCCCCTCTCCGCGATGAACATTTCATTCAGCATGGGGTTATACACGGCGCCGAGACGGATCGTCCCTTCCAACTCCAGGGCGATGGAGACGCAGAAGACCGGATAGCCGTGGGCGTAGTTCGTCGTCCCGTCAAGCGGATCGATGATCCAGCGAAAATGGGTGCCGTTCACCGTCTCCGGGGATTCTTCCGCCAGGATGCCGTGTTCGGGAAAACGGCTCCGGATCCGTTTTATGATCAGCGCCTCGGAAAGGTGGTCCGCCTCCGTGACGAGGTTGATGTCCCCTTTGTACTCAACGGTATGGCATTCGTCGATTCTCTCCCGAAGAAACGCCCCCGCCTCGCGGGCCGTCTCCTCGATGAATTCCCGATACGGATGCATGTTTCTTTTCCTCCTCATCCAATTTTGGGCGCCATACCAACATAAAAAAAGATAAAAAACCAGCGGTAACTTTCCCATTCCACGCCTCGGCGCCACAACATCAACCATCTTTCTGTTGCGCCTCTGCCGAAATGGTGTTAATGGTATTCGTGGTTTACAGAAGGATGAATACAATGGATGAGAAGAAACAGATTCCGGCAGCGGAAGAAGCGCCGCACCCCCAGGAGAATGTTCAGGACTTGAAGACCCTGCGTGAGGCTCGCGGTCTCTCTCTGCAAAACGTGTTCGAAATGACGCGGGTCAGCCTCGTCAATCTCACCGCGGTGGAGCAGGGTGATTTTAACCATCTTCCGCCTCCCATTTATGCGCGAAATTTCATCCGGAAATACGCCCGTGCGGTCGGGATCGATGAAAAACCGATTCTTGACCATTATGAAAAGCATCTGGATAGACTCAAGCCGCCAAAAGAGGAGACAACGGTTCGGAAACCCTGGCCGGAAGCGGATCGGCGTTATCCGTTCCTTTTTATGAGCCTGGCCGCCGTGATCGTCGCCGGAATTCTGGTCTCTGCGATCTTCCTCTATGACCAGGCCGAGAAACCGCCTTCCCCCACTCCGGCCGTCGACGTCGAATCGCCGCCGGCGTCGGTCGCGCCTGCTCCGGAGAACCCCATAGCCGTCCCGGCTTCCCCCGAACCGGTCACAAAACCGGTGTCGGCTAAACCTCCCCAGGACCCATCGGGAAAGGCAATCCTTCCGAACGATTCCGCAACGGGAAAGATGTATCATCTTGTCTTCGATGCCCGCGAGCTCACCTGGATCCGGATCACGGAAGACCGAAACCCGTCTTACCAGGTTCTCCTCAAACCGGGCGAAAGAATCGAGCGAATGGCCTCCGATTTCTTCCAGCTCGACATCGGCAATGCGGGGGGGCTCAATCTAACCTTCCAGGGAAAGCCCCTGGGAAGCCTGGGAAAACAGGGTCAGATCATCCACATGCGTCTGCCGGAAAAGGGTTCGGAGAGGAAATCGCCCTAAGAAGTTCCCATTTGACAACGCATGGAGGATCGTCTAAGATCGACCCCAAGAAAAGAAAGAAAGAGGCTGGAAACATATGTTTGGAATAGGCATGCCTGAACTGCTGATCATTCTGGTGATCATTCTGATCATCTTCGGCGCCGGCAAGCTCCCCGAGATCGGCGGCGCACTGGGCCGGGGCATCAAGAACTTCAAGAAGGCCACCCGTGAGCCGAACGAAATCGACGTCACACCGGCCGCCGAGAAGAAAGCGGATGACGTAAAGAAGGCCTAAAAGGGAACGTCCTCCTCGGAGAGGGGGGCGTCCACGCCGGGTTGGGGAAGCGGCGGTTCCTCCTGGGATGCATCGTGGCTTCGCGCGCCTTTTGAATCGAGCATCTGCATATTGGAGGCGATGATTTCGGTCGTGGAACGTTTGTTTCCCTCCTTATCCTCCCAGCCCCTTGTCTGCAGCCGCCCTTCCAGATAGACCAATTTCCCTTTGACGAGGTACTTGCCGCAGATCTCCGCCAGCTTCCCAAAGGCAACGATTCGGTGCCACTCGGTTTTTTGTACCTTCTCTCCGCTTTTATCCTTCCACTGCTCATCCGTCGCTATCCGGAAATTGGTCACCATCGCCCCGTCCGGCGTATACCTCACTTCCGGATCCGCACCCAACCTGCCCACCAGGATCGCCTTGTTGATCATCTTCTCCCCCTTGTAACAAGCTATCAGATTGATTCAATCATACACAAATCACCCTCCGGCCGCAACACGAAACTGGAACAACGAAAATCGAGATCCAAATTGATTCAACGTTTTGGCCGTTGAATAACTCGAACCACTTTTTTAATCATAACGCCAAGGTCAGCGACCGAGTGCACGCGAGGTCCGCTGCACCGACTCGTTGGCTGAATATTTCGCCATTATTTCCTTTCCTTCCTTAGAATTGGCTAAAGATAGGCAGGTTCTTCTCAGTTCATTCACAATCTTCAATCGTTTTGTGATGGCCTCCGGGCTCATATCAATTTTCATCTTCTAAACTCCTGAGATATTCAATATCGTCCTGGTCTTGACCACTGCCGCGCAACGATTTTAGCAGAATCATGCCTTGTGGAGAAACTACTTTCAATGAGCCTCCTTCCCACTCAATGATGCGCCGTTCATCCCATGCTTTTCTCGTTTCAGGTGTAACAATCAACAAATCCAGGACGAGATGCTCTCCCAAGTCTTTATCGATTTTGGTCAATCTATGTATCTTGATGGCCCCTCCCTTAAATTCCATCGGCAGCGCACTCATTGCAAATCCCAGTTCTTGCGCCATAGCCTTGGTCTCTGAAAGGAAATCTGGGGCTACCATGATATCAATATCAAGTGTCGCACGCGGTTTCGCATAGACGGCAATCGTCTAAACCGCCGCACAATGCATAGTCAATCCCTTTTTGATCTAATTTTTGAGCAAGATTCTTGAGTTCTTCCAACAGGTCCATTGTCTACTCCATCAGAAGCCGTTTGTCACAGCCAACACAACGCTTACCGGTTGGCGGAAGCGCGCCAGCGCTGGTGCCAATCCGATGTACAGCGCTTGGTTGGCTGACCGTTTTCTTGCCGCCCTGTTAGAAACTCTCGAAGACGTTATACTACGATCAGGCGAGGTCGAAACGATCAAGGTTCATTACTTTTTTCCACACCTCTACAAAGTCGTGCAGGAACTTCTCCTGGGAGTCCTCACATCCGTAGACTTCCGCCAACGCCCGGAGTTGGGAGTTCGAACCGAAGATGAGGTCCACACGGGTGCCGGTCCATTTGAGTTCGCCCGTTGCGCGATCACGGCCCTCGAACACGTCATCGGCTCCCGGGGCCGCCTTCCACGCGGTGCCCATGTCGAGCAGATTCACGAAGAAGTCGTTGGTAAGCGCCTCCGGGCGCTTGGTGAAGACGCCGTGTTGCGACTTTCCGATGTTGGCATTCAGGACTCGCATGCCGCCAACGAGAACCGTCATCTCGGGAGCGGTCAGTGTCAGCAGTTGCGCCCGATCAATCAGCAGTTCCTCTGCCGATACGCTGTAATTGGTTTTGAGATAGTTGCGGAACCCGTCTGCAGCCGGTTCGAGTACGGCAAATGACGCCACATCGGTTTGCTCCTGTGACGCATCTGTCCGTCCCGGCGTGAAGGCAACGGTTACCTCGTGTCCGGCATTCTTCGCGGCTTGTTCGACACCTGCGCATCCCCCAAGAACAATCAGGTCAGCGAGCGAAACCATCTTCCCGCCTGACTGCGCGCTGTTGAACTCCTTTTGGATTCCCGCAAGGACCTGCAGCAAAGTCTCCAGTGGGGCAGGCTGGTTAACTTCCCAATCCTTCTGCGGCGCGAGACGGATGCGCGCGCCGTTCGCCCCGCCACGCTTGTCGGAGTTGCGGAACGTGGATGCCGACGCCCAAGCGGTCGAGACCAGTTGGGAGATTGACAGGCCCGAAGCGAGGATCTTGCCCTTGAGGTCTGCGATGTCCTTCTCGTTGATCAGATCATGATCGACTGCGGGCACTGGGTCTTGCCAGATCAGTTCCTCCGCCGGGACCTCCGGACCGAGATAGCGCGAGCGCGGTCCCATGTCGCGGTGGGTCAGCTTGAACCACGCCCTGGCGAAGGCATCGGCGAATTTCTCGGGGTTCTGCAGGTAGCGCCGCGCGATCGGCTCATAGATCGGGTCGAAGCGCAACGAGAGGTCCGCTGTGGTCATCATCGGCCGGTGTTTCTTCGATGGGTCGTGCGCATCAACCACCATGTCCTCTTCGGCCACGTCCTTGGCCAGCCACTGATGCGCGCCGGCCGGGCTCTTAACCAACTCCCACTCGTATTTAAACAGCACTTTCAGATAGCCCATGTCCCATTTGGTCGGGTTCGGTTTCCAGGCGCCCTCGATGCCGCTGCCGATCGTATCGCCGCCTTTTCCGCTGCGGAAATTGCTCTTCCAGCCGAGTCCCTGTTCTTCAATGGGAGCGCCTTCAGGTTCAGGGCCCACATGGGACGCAGGGCCGGCGCCGTGGCATTTGCCGAAGGTGTGCCCGCCTGCTACGAGTGCGACGGTCTCTTCGTCATTCATGGCCATACGCGCAAAGGTCTCGCGAACGTCGCGGCCCGACGCCACCGGGTCAGGATTACCGTTCGGGCCTTCCGGGTTCACATAAATCAACCCCATCTGAACGGCCGCGAGAGGATTCTCGAGATCCCGGTCGCCCGCATAGCGTTTATCGCCAAGCCACTCGTCCTCAGAGCCCCAATAAATATCCTCTTCCGGCTCCCAGACATCTTCGCGCCCGCCGGCAAAGCCAAAGGTCTTGAATCCCATCGACTCAAGTGCGCAATTGCCGGCCAGTATCATCAGGTCGGCCCAGGAGATTTTCCTGCCGTATTTCTGTTTGATCGGCCAGAGCAGCCGGCGAGCCTTGTCCAGGTTCACGTTGTCCGGCCAGCTATTGAGGGGCGCCAAGCGTTGAGAACCGGACCCTGCGCCCCCACGGCCATCTCCCATGCGGTAGGTGCCTGCACTGTGCCACGCCATCCGGATCATGAGGCCTCCGTAGTGACCGTAGTCGGCCGGCCACCAATCCTGTGAATCGGTCATCAACGCATAGAGGTCCTGCTTCAGAGCATAGAGGTCGAGTTTTTTGAACTCTTCAGCATAGTTGAAGGTTTCGCCCATGGGATTGGACAGGGAAGAATGCTGGTGCAGTATATTCAGGTTCAACTGATTCGGCCACCAGTCCCGGTTCGATATGCCACTGCTGGCAGTGGGTTTGTCAACTCTACCTGTTACCGGACATTTGCTCATCTCTGTTCTCCTTTCTTTTCAGGTTTGTGCTTGTACAGTTAACGCCCACAATCGCCTGGCAGCGGAAGCCGCAGGCTTTATCCGGTCAGGTGAATTGTGATGTTCGGGACCCATTGTTACGTTTCCAATTCTTCAACCACTGAATTGTACTTTTCGTGAATCATCTTACGATCAAACTCCCCAAAATCTGCCAACATGGCTTGATCCTCTTCATTCGTGAAGTAGTTTCTGGATGAAGGAAAAAACACTTTGTCTTCTTTCTCGATATGCTTGGGATAAAATTCGGTAAGGGTTTGAAGCTTGGTGACAATTTCGGTTAAGGCAGCCTCATTACCATTCCGGTAACGACTGTTGGCGGCAACAAGTTCTTTGGTTGTCTGGCGACCAAACGTGTGTTCCTCGATCAGTTCTTTCATGATCTTCCGGTCTTCTGTGGACAGCGGTTTATTATTCAGTTCTCGAAAAAGAATGTCTTCCTCCTTTCCGTGATGAGTCCGGTCAGCGTATACCCGTATGAAATCAACCGCTATATCCACAAACAAAGGATCTGCCCTGTGTTTCGATTTGATTTTACCAGTGACCTCTTTTATAACCGAAAGCATTCGTTCAATCAGACGATGTTCGATCATCAGTGGACCGCGTGCTTGCATGTTTTTGCCCTCCTTTCTTGTACTCCCGAACCGCCCGAGCATGAGAGGCGCGCGACTTTTTGCGCGTCCTGCTCAATGCCGATGTTACCCGATTTATATAAAAATACTGCCCCCGATCCGGAACAATCCGTTCCCTTGCAGAGGAGACATGCAGTTATAAACCCTGAAACTTAAATGGACTTGCATTTTTAAATGAATCCAAAGCGTCCCCTGCATAGTTTTCATGCTTTTCTAAAGAAAGTTTTTTAACGGAAGCCTTTTCACTGAAATCGACTTTTTTAAGATCCGTCCATAAGACATTCGGGGTTAATACGTTTTCAAAATAATAAACACGATTCTTCTGGTCGGATACGGTTCTCCAGCGGGTCGAAGAAATATTGGGTTCATCTTTTGAGGATATCCCAAAAGGCACAGAGCAATTCCTGATAACACTGAAAACACCGGCAAGGGCAATTCTGGCATCGCTTGTCTGACGTATTGCATTAATATAATAGGACGCTCTGACAAAGCGGTCTGCCGCGCGATTGGTTCCCGGGAGCATAATTGTGCCGGGGATACCGCGCCAATACTCATTTAAGTCAAGCTGCTTGGTGAAGGTCGGGGAGTTTGTCATGACATTATAAGATCGATCGTGATTAATAACTAATTTCCCTCCGATATATTCAAAGATCGCATTATCACCCGTTGCATCGGAAATCGATAAGTGCAGCGTAGCGAACTTATCCGTGCCGGGAATAAAATCCGAAACGATCACAAATTTTTCTTTTCTCAGTTCATTAACGGCCTCTGTTACTGAAGCGAAATTATCCAATACATACTGCACCCAGGCGGCAATCGTTAATCTGTAAAAGTTAGGGACTTCCCGGAC
>DIWG01000016.1:0-9214 GCA_002423465.1 Syntrophaceae bacterium UBA6112
GTGGTCGGCGCCGGTCCTTCGGGACTGACCATTGCGGGCGATCTGGTCAAACTGGGCTATGACGTCACGATCTTCGAGGCGCTGCACAAGGCGGGCGGCGTCCTCGTTTACGGGATACCGGAATTCCGTCTGCCGAAGGCGATTGTGGAAGCGGAGGTCGATTATCTCAAGAAGCTGGGGGCCAAGATCGAAACGAACGCCGTCATCGGGCGGCTCAAGACGGTGGACGAGCTCTTCGCGGAGGGATTCGACGCGGTTTATCTCGGGGTCGGCGCGGGTGCGCCGGTCTTCATGAACATCCCCGGAGAGAATCTGAGCGGCATCTATTCGGCAAACGAATACCTTACCCGGTCGAATCTGATGAAGGCTTATCGTTTTCCGGAATACGACACCCCCATCGTCCGGGGAAAGAATGTCGCCGTGATCGGCGGCGGGAACGTGGCGATGGACTCGGTCCGGACGGCCCTTCGTCTGGGGGCCGACAACGCCTTCATCATTTACCGCCGGACGGAGGTTGAGATGCCGGCCCGGATCGAAGAGGTGCATCACGCGAAGGAAGAGGGGGTCCAGTTCAAGCTCCTGACCAACCCCGTCGAATACATCGGCAGCAAGGAGGGCTGGGTGACAGGCATGCGCTGCCAGCAGATGGAACTGGGCGAGCCCGACGACTCGGGGAGGCGGAGGCCGGTGCCCGTGAAGGGGTCGGAGTTCGTGGTTCCGGTCGATACGGTGGTGGTCGCCGTCGGGACGACGGCCAATCCGATCGTCCCCTCGACGACGCCGGGGCTGGAGACCAACCGCTGGGGTTATATCGTGACGAAAGACGATTCCGGTCAGACGAGCCGCGAAGGGGTCTACGCGGGTGGCGACATCGTTACCGGTTCGGCTACCGTCATCCTTGCGATGGGCGCCGGGAGGCTGGCCGCCAAGGCGATCCACGAATATCTGTCCGGCAAATAGCGGTTCAATGAATTATCCGCGGATCATCCTCAAGAAGGGGCGGGAGACGCCGCTCCGCCATGGCCACCCCTGGGTCTTCTCCGGGGCGATCGCCCGGGTGGAGGGAAGTGCCGCGCCCGGCGATGTGGTCATGGCGGCCGACTCCGGCGGCCGGCCGCTCGGTCTCGGTTTTTTCAATACCGGCGACATCGCCTTCCGCCTTCTGACCGATGATCCGGCCGCCCGAATCGACGCCGATTTCTGGAAGCGGCGGATCGAACGGGCCGTCATGCTCCGGAGAAAGGTCGTTCCTCCGGAAACGGACGCTTATCGACTGGTCAATGCCGAGGGGGACGGGATTCCCGGCCTCGTCGTTGACCGGTACGGCGGTTACCTCGTCTTCAGCGTCGGAACGGCGGGGGCGGATCGATGGCGGGAGGTCCTGATCGGCCTCTGTCGGGAGGCGGTCGGACCGGCGGGGATTTACGAGCGGAGCGAGGGGCGTTCCCGCCAATTGGAAGGGCTGTCCGACCGGATCGGTCCCGTAGCGGGGGAGATCCCGGCATCGGTGGAGGTTACCGAAAACGGCCTCCGTTTTGAAGTCGATCTGATGACGGGGCAAAAGACGGGGTTCTTCCTCGATCAGCGCGGAAACCGGGAGATGGTCGGTGCGTTGGGCCGGGAGGCCGCGGTTCTGAACTGCTTTTCCTACACCGGCGCCTTTTCCGTCTATGCCGCCCGCGGGGGGGCGAGTCGGGTTGTTTCCGTCGAGGCCTCCGCGGCGGCCAACGAGATCGCCGGCAGGAACCTCGTTCGAAACGGTATTTCCCCGATACAGCACCCGGTGCTCACGGCCAATTGCTTTGAATATCTGAGGGAGACGGGAGAGGCATTCGATCTGATCATCCTCGATCCTCCCGCCTTCGCCAAATCCAGGAGGGACGTGGAACGTTCGGCGCGCGGCTACAAGGAGATCAATCTCCAGGCTGCGCGAAAACTGCGCGAAGGGGGGCTGCTCGCCACGTTTTCCTGCTCAAACCCGGTCGATCCGGAGCTCTTCGAGAAGATTGTGCTCGGCGCCGTCCGGGATGCGGGAAAAACGGCACAGTTTCTCCGACCCCTCGGGGCGGGGCCGGACCACCCGGTGAACCTCGCCCATCCTGAGGGCCGCTATCTGAAGGGGCTCCTGCTCTGCCTCCATACGGGTTAGGAAAAGTCCCGGCGAGGTCACATTTTTAGGGTGTCTTCAGGGCGATTGCAATCCGGTCGTGCAGGAGCTGCGAAGCGATGTTGTTCCCCGACATTCCGACCATGATCGAGACGGCCGTGATCTCCTTCTCCACGTAATCGACCTTGATACTGACCTTTTCGTCATGGATCATCGCAGTGAAGGTTCCCCGGGCGATCTTTTGGTCGGGCTCCACGTCGATTGCCTTCATGCCGGTCAGGGCTCTATTGCAGGCCGTCCAGACCTTATCGAAGGGCGCGGTGTATGTTGCCCGCATATAACCGTCAATATAGATGAATTCCCACGAACGGATGCCGATCGTTTTTGCGCCGACGGTGAGGGAGGTATCGCAGCCCGTGATCAACAGGAACGCCGGGATCAGGAACATCGCCCCCCAAAGATTTTTCTTCATAACTCCTCCTTTCCTATTTTTTTACGAGACCGTCAGGTGATAGACGGTCTGGATCAATGCCCAGAGCAGGACAGCCGCCGTAATCATGATGCTTCCCGTTCCGAGGATTCGCTGGATCGCCGTCTCCGCTTTTCGTTCCCGGTACCCGGTGAGAAATGCGAGCAGAAGGCCGGAGACGATGCCTCCCCCGTGCGCCCAGTTGTTGATTCCGGGCAGGAAAAGTCCGAAAAGGACAAGCCCCACGACCCATCCCATCGCCTGGCGGTAGATGGCCTCGCCGTAAAAGCCCCCCCGGCTTTTGCCATAGTAGAGGATGGCGCCGATCAGACCGCAGATGGGGGCCGAGGCCCCGATCGTGAAAGGAATCCCGGCGAGCCAGGAAAGGAAGAAGCCTGCGACGCCTGTCCAGAGGTAGAGGATCGCGAAACGGTTCAGGCCGAACGCGTCTATCACGAAGGGTGCGAGCTGCCGCAGCGCCATCATGTTGAAGAAGATNNCCGAGGAGAAAAAGGCTTCCGTTCGAAGGGGAGAGGAACGTCATCGGGTTGGCCGAAATGCCGAGCGCCGTGGGGTCGATCAGGATCGAAAGGAGATAGAAAACAGCGTTGACAATGAGGATCGCCATCACCGGATCGAGGCGGTGCAGGGTAGTCATGCCTATGAATGTTTTTTTCCAGAGGGCGCCTGGGCGGGTCATGCCGCAATAGGGACAGATCGGTTCATCGTTGCTGATCAGCTTTCGGCAGTTTGGACAGAGCATCGATTTCTTTTCGATCATGGCGCAATCCCGTTTAAATGAACCTCAGGATCACCGGAATGGCGACGAAGGTCCCGATGGAGGTGGTCAGGTTGACGACGGCGACCAGCAGGAGCAGGCGAGTGATCTTGTTCCGGAAAAATCCCCGGATGGAGACCATGTCGTCCTGGAGGGCGAGAAAATCCCTCACCTGGGGTTTGCGGAGCGTCGCTTCCGTGAGACCCGCGATCCAGCCCGCGGCGATCAGGGGGTGGAGGGTCGTGATGGGGGCGGCGACGGCTGAGGCCACGATGGTGAGTGGATGGGCCAGGAGGAGCAGCGCCCCGAGGCCCGCGAAGGAGGCGGTTATTGCCGCCCACCAGGAGATCATTTTCAGGCTGGCTTGGGAACCGGAATAGAAAAAGCCGGCGACGAAAAGGCCGACGATGGCCAGCGAAAAGAACCAACCGGCGAATCTTCCCCAAAGGCCCTTCTCGGGGATTCGGGTCAGAGGCTCAATGTCGATATCGTCTCCGATATGTTTCAGGATGCCCGGCACATGACCCGCGCCGACGACCGCCACGATCTTGGTGCCCGGCGCATGGCCGATGGTGTGGGCGAGGTAGAGGTCCCGCTCGTCGATCAGGGTGGCTTTCAGCCCGGGGAGCTTTTCGCCGACGGTCTGGAGCGCCAATTCGAGAACGTCGTGCCGTTTGAGCTTTTCGATCTCCTCCTCGGTGATCTCATCGGTGGCGAAGAGCGAGAGGAGGACTTCGGGGAGGAACTTCACCTTGCTCCAGAAACCCATTGTTCGCCAAGTCCGCAGCAGCGTCACGCGGATTTCCCGGTCCGCGAGCACGATCTCCGCGCCGACGACCTCAGCCCGTTCGATGGCCCGGAGCATCTCCGCGCCCGGTGTGATGTTGAATTTCTGGGCGATTTTCCGCTGTAGGGAGGCCATGATGAGTTGGGAGAGGAGAATGCTCGTTCGTTTTTCGCGGATCACCTTGACGATGTCCGTCTCCTGCCATTTGTCCTTCTGGCGGATCGCCTCGTAGCGGGGCCGGCAGAGTTCAACGCAGACCGTATCCGGTTTTTCTTCTTCGATGACCCGCTCCACCAGGTCGGCGCTTTCGCGCGAGACGTGGGCCGTGCCGATCAGGATGATCTCCCGGCCCTCCCGGGTGATGCGGTGAATGTTTTCGTGTTCCAAGGATTTCCTTTCATTCCAGCTTTTCGGGGAGGTCCTTAGCAGCATTTGCCGTGGTTGTAAAGGGAAATGGTTTACGGATATCCCGGAAGATGCTAAGAAGATTAAAAAAACGATACAGGGGCGTGAGCCCCTTTTCGTATGACGATCCGTCGACTGAAGGCGGGAAGGGATATAAAATGGGGTCATCTTTCAAGGTCGGTGATCGGATCAGAATCCTGATTCGGGATGTCGCCTTTGGCGGCGACGGCGTCGGGCGGGTTTCCGATCTTGTCCTCTTTGTTCCTTTTACGGTCGGCGGGGACGAGGTGGAAGTCGAGATCATCGAGGTCAGGAAGCGGTTTGCCCGGGGGAGGCTGGTCCGGATCGTTGTCCCGTCGCGCCACCGCGTCGATCCTGTCTGTCCTGATTATATGCGCTGCGGCGGATGCCGAATGCAGCATATCGCTTACGACCATCAATTGGAGCTGAAAATAAGGCAAATTGAAGAGACCTTCAAACGGATTGCCGGCATTCCCTTTCCTCCGGTTTTGCCGATGATCCCCTCCCCGCGGTCCTTCGGCTGGCGGGGAAAGGCGGAGTTCCATCTTGCCGGCGGCCGCGGTGGACCATGCCGGATGGGCCTGATGGCCCTGGCGAGCCATGAACTCGTTGAGGTCGAACGTTGCGGGATCATCGACGAATCGATCAACGGGAAATACCAGGGTTTCCGAGATGCGCTCCGTTCAGGCGCGCTGATGGTTCCGGGCGATCGTCAGATCATCTGGTCCGATGAGCCGGGGGAACCCCCGACTGAGATTTTTACCGGGTCGGGAAGGCCGCCGGATGTCATGCGCATCGTCCGTGGCCGGCGTCTGACGGTTCCCGGAAGGGGTTTTTTTCAGGCCAACGTCGCCCTGGTCGGAGAACTTGTCGAACAGGTGGTCGGGATGTGCGACCTCACGGGCCGGGAGACGGTGATCGATGCTTACAGCGGTGCGGGTCTCTTTTCTCTGTTCCTCGGATCCCGTGCCGGTTCTCTTTTCGGAATCGAAGGGGACTGGGAGGCCGTCCGCTGCGCCGCGATCAATCTGAGCCGGGAGGGACTGCCCCGGGCGGAGTTTCTGCACGGCGATGTGGCCGATATTCTCAGGAGAGAATTCGTAATGCGCCGAGCCCGGGCGGAGGTCATTGTTCTGGATCCGCCCCGCGATGGTTGCGGCGACGGGGTGCTCGACGGGGTGGCCGCTCTGCATCCGCAGAGAATTGTCTATATCTCCTGCAATCCCCCGACGCAGGCCCGGGATGTCCGGCGTCTGGCTGACCGCGGCTACGGTCTCGATATCCTCCAACCGCTCGACATGTTTCCGCAGACCGGTCACATCGAGGTTGTCTCCCTGTTGACCGGGAGCGCAACCGACAAGCCCCGCCTTGCAGTCGGGGGCCGGGGCCGCAATAAAAAACAGACGACTTCCTTGCCGGCGGGGAACTTCACAAAGACGACATCCGCCGGCGCGGTCTTTCCCATTTCCCACCCGGACGGCCCCAAAGGTTCATGAACCGTTGCGCACGCGAGGAGTTCGTCCCATAAGCTCGTAGATTCGAAGTTCGCCAAGGGCGCTTCCCGTATCGCACTTGCCGATCTCCCGAACGTCCAGGATCGACTCCACGACGGCCTGCAGGGTCTTTTCACTGATCAGAATACTGTTCGGCAGGGATTTTGTGAGCTCCTGCAAACGGAAGACGGTGTTGACCGAATCGCCGATTACCGTGTAATCCATTTTTTTCTCGAAGCCGATGTTGCCGACGACGGCCTTTCCCGTATGGATGCTGATGCCCATGGCAAGCGGGGCATCGAGCTCTTCGGTGAAATATTCATTGACGGCGGCGAGGCTCCCCTTCATCTCCAGGGCGGCGGCAATGGCGTTGTCCGTATCGGTATTGCCGGAGATGGGAGCGCCGAAGAGAGCGAGGAAACCGTCGCCCAGGTACTTGTCAACGATCCCCCCGTGATTGAAAACGACCTCCCCCATCGCCTTGAAAAAGTGGTTCAGCATCGCGACGGTCCGCTGGGGGCCGATCCTGCTCGAGAGGGTGGAAAAGCCGCGGATGTCGATGTTCAAAAGCGTCAGGATCTTCAACTCCCCAATCAACGGCTTCTCTTCTCCGGCGTTGTGGATGATCTTGTCCACGATCTCCCGGGGAACAAATTTCTGGAACATCGTCCGGATACTCCGTTCATTTTCGGCCATGGAGAGGGTTTCTTGGTAGAGCTGCGAGTTCTCCAGCGCGATGCTGACCGAGGTCGCGATGGATTGGAGGAGATGGAGATCATCGTCGTTGAAATCGCCGCTGATCTTGTTGAGAATCTCGATGACCCCGAGGACCTTTCCGCGGGAGATGAGGGGTACGCAAAGGGCGGAACGGGTTTGGAAGCCGGTCTTCCGGTCGAAATCGGGGCTGAAATGCCGAGAACCCTGCGCATCCCGGACGATGATCGGTTCGCCGCGGGCGGTGGAATAGCCCGCGATTCCCTGACCGAGACGGACACGGAAGGCGTTGAGCAGGGTCGTGTCGATTGCCGGATTGACGTTGAAGGCGACCTTGAAGGCCAGCTCATCCCCTTCCAGCAGGAGAAGCGAGCCCGCCTCGACATTCACGATGGTCCGGATCATGTCCATCGTGTGTTTGAGAACCTCTTGCCGATCAAATGTCGAGGCGGCGAGGATGCTGCCGATCTGTTTGATCGAATCCATTTCCAGATCCCGCTTGGTGACCGATGAAGAGAGGCGGTTCTTTTCGATGGCAAGAGCAAGGACAACAGCAATCTCTTCCGTCTGTTCTGCGCACCCATTCAGGGCTCCGGCCAGGAAAGCGCCGATGACCAGAATCCCGTTGACCACCCCCTCAATCTTTATGGGTACGAGAATGGCATCATGGATCCCCGGTTTGACGAGCAGTTCCTGCTCGAGCGGATGCTTCAACACGGACGGCTGGTCCATGATCAAGATATTGCCCTGTCGTACGACACCTTCCAGGCAGGATCCTGTAAAATCGTACCCTCTGTTGAAATCGAGACCGATCGGGACGGGGGAAAGGATGTCCAGAACGCCGACCTGATCCGGCACATCTTTCCGGATTTCCAGGATGACCGCGATATCCAGGGGAACTTCTTCCCGGAATTGGTTCAGGACGGCGTGGAGAAGCTCGCTGTTTCGCAGACTGGAGCCCAGGGTTTTGCAGGTCCCGGTGAGAATCGCAAGTTGTTGACGGTTCTTCCGGTCCCGCTTCATCAGACTCAGATTGTCGTACGTAAAGGCGGCATTGGAGAGAAGCGGCGTCAGGACATCCGCGTCCTCCGTGGTGAATGGAATATCCGATTCCCGACGGGAAAGCGTAAGAGCCCCGAAGACCTCCTGGATTCCTTTTAGCGGCATGCAGATGAAGGATTTGGTTGCGTAATGGGGGCGGTTCCCCCGTCCGAAGCGATTGTCCTTTTCGATGTCGCCGATGAGGAGAGGCGATTTGTTAATCACGGCGAACTTGGCGATGCTCGTTGCAAAATCGACCCGGTCTCCGATCTTGACGAGGTCTCCCAGTCCGTAGGTGGCTTTGATCACGAAGGTTTCCCGTTTTTTCCCCTCCAGGATCAGGACGGAGCCGATATCGGCGTTGGTCAGCTTCAACGCCCTCTCCAAAGTAACCGCGAACAGGTCTTCGCTGTCGAAGGTGACGTAGCAGAGGTCGGAGAGTTCCTTCAGGGTGGATAGCTGGGAGGTCCGTTTTTCAAGATTGCTGACATTGCTCCGGAGTTCATGCTCTACGGTCTGAAAAGACTGGACGATCCCCTGCAGTTCGTTGGCGGTTGCCGGCCGTTCGAAGCCTTCGATATTCTGCGTCAGGGTTTCCGAAATCGTTTTTGAAGTACGGTGAATGCCGTCGAAAACCTTTCGGATCATGATGTATCCGGCGAGCGAGGAAGCGAGAAGCGCGAGGATGAATACCGGAATGAGATGGTCTTCAAGGATTTCGTATTTCAGGCCGAAGTAGAGAAGCCCGAGCAGCGGCACAAAGAAGAAAAGGGCGAAGATGATGGAAAGACGGTAGTAAAGACCCTTGCTTTCCATGGAGAGGTCAAACATCTGTTTTTTTAAATTCACGGCCGATCACCCGCAATACCTTTTATGAAAATGCACCCGGGGTTGATATTCGCAGCCTTCCCTGTTTTGCCCTTCCCTCAGGGTTGTGGGAAGGGGATGGCCAGCTCCCGACCCAGGGCAATGAAGTCCCTGACCACCGTCTCGGGGATCGGGATGCCGTTCCTGAGGCGCTCGGTCTTCATCTCGAACTCGATCTCGCCGGGGATGTAGATGCGCTCCACCCCTTCCGCCTTCGTCGAGGTCTTGATCTCCTGAAGCGCCAGGTCGATGGCGGCCTTAAATTCCGAAAGGTTCATGAAACTCTCGACATTCAAGGCCGCGAAGACACTCCCGACATCCGTGGGCTCGGTCATATTGTCCGCCAGAAAGCCCGGAAAATGGGCTCCGTAATTCGAGCCGGTCAGCACGCCGCAGAGGAGGTCCACCGCCAGTGAAATTCCGTAACCTTTGTAGCCGCCGATGGGGGCGAGCAGACCTTTCAGGGCGGCGTGCGGGTCCGTGGTGGGGACGCCCTTCCCGTCAAAGGCCCAGCCGGGCTCCAGGGGTTTGT
>DIWG01000016.1:9227-16265 GCA_002423465.1 Syntrophaceae bacterium UBA6112
GGCATTTCGCGGCCGGCGGGGATGGCGATGGCGAAGGGGTTGGTGCCGAACATTGCCGTGCAGCCGCCCGTGGGGGCCACGGCGGCCGGGGCGTTGGTGGAACTGAAGCCGATCATTCCGTGCGGGAGGGCCATCATGGCCCAGTAAGCGGCCATCCCGTAGTGGTTGGAGTGGGTCACGGCCGAGAAAGCCACACCGGTCTGCCGGGCTTTTTCGATCGTCATCCGCATGGCAGCCGATGCACCCACCTGGCCGATGCTGTTGTTGCAGTCGATCAACGCAGTGGAAGCGTGCTCCCGCACGACGTCCAGATTGCTCGTTGCGTTCATAACCCTCTTCCGGATCCGCTCGACATAGACGCAGAGCATCCGGGTGATGCCGTGGGTGTCGACACCCCGTAAGTTCGCCTCGATCATGGAATCGGTAAGCAGGATTGCATCGTCAATGCCGACCCCGACCTTTTGGAAGATTTTCTGCGTCCATCCCCGCAACCGATCCACGGGGAACACGATACCGCCATCAATACCCGGCATGCTTTTTTTACCTTTCTTCAGGAGTCCTTTTTAACAAGGCTCGTTTTTGGATGTAGGAGTATAGGGATAGGACCTCCGTCTGTCAAGAAAATTGAGGCAACGTTACCTAAAATCTCCCCCCTTTCGGTAACATTTTTCCATGAGGCGACGGACACCCTTTCAGGGATGGACCGGGTACTGCGGCTGCCTGCCCTCCAGGACATCCAGGACGCCCTGGGCAACCATGGTCGCCATGTTATAGAGGCTTTCTTCCGTCATCGCACCCAGATGCGAGGTGACGATGACGTTTTCCATATGCAGCAGCGGATTGTCCCGGCGGGGCGGTTCCGGGTCAAAGACGTCGATCGCCGCGCCGGCGATCCGCTTGTCTTGCAGCGCTTCGATCAGCGCCGTCTCGTCCACGATGGTGCCGCGGGCGGTGTTCACCAGGTAGGCCGTGGGTTTCATCAGGGCCAGGGTGCGTGCATCGATCAGGCGCCTTGTTCCTGCGCCGCCGGAGCAGTGGATGGCAACGTAATCGCACTGGGGGAGCATCTCATCCAGGGAAGCCGTTTTCTGAACGCCGTAGCCGGCCAAGGTTTCCGCATTCACGTACGGGTCGTAGCCCAGTACGTGCATGTTGAAGGCCGCAATCATTTTCTTCGACAGGGAGGAGCCGATTCTTCCCACACCGATGACGCCCAGGGTTTTGCCCCACAGGTCATTGGTGATGAGCCCCTTCTGTCGCGCCATGATCGCCATTGTCACCTTGTCGCTGATCAGCTCTCCCGATTGCATGGCGGCGTTGGCCTGGAAGATTTTCCGGCAGAGGGCGAGGATGAAGATGATGGCGAGTTCGGCCACGCTCTCCGTGTTGGACGCCGGGGTATAGACGACCGGGATCCCGAGTTCGGTGGCGGCCTGGGTATCGACGGTATCGTAGCCCACGCCGTGCCTGCCGATGACGGCGAGTTTCGGTGCGGCCTCCATGATCTGCCGCGTGATCGGAGTGTTCCGGACCACCATCGCGTCGCAATTGCCGATCACGGCAAGAATCCCTTCGAGATTTTGGGGCTTCGGAAAGACCAGTTCTGCCTTCTGCGCCAGCATCGCCTCACCGGCCTGATGGATGTGTTCGACTACAAGAATCCTGTACATGAAAATCCTCCACCAAAATTTTTTCAACCATGAGCAGTTTGTTGAAGGCCTTATCCCATTTTACTCGCCACGGCAAGGACACAAAAAGCCGGAAGTTTTTTTTCTACTGCTTTTCTTGACAGGGTTGAGCAACTAATATATCATATATCTCAGATGAGTCGCCAATCCACTGTGGCTCCATGGTGGGACTGCCTGAGCAGTTACGTTATAACAAAGCTAACTTAGGAGGTTATCATGAAGAGGTTATCAAGGAAGTGGGAGACGGTTCCCGTGGTTCTTCTCATGTTGATGGTCATGTTTCTGATGGCGCCGGCGAACGGAATCAGCGCGGAGAAGTATCCAAGCGGCAACATCACCTTTGTCAATCCGAATGCGGCGGGCGGCGGCAACGATCTGCTCATGCGCGCCTTGATCCCCGGCATGGAAAAATCGCTGGGGGTGAACTTGATACCGGAGAACAAGCCGGCCGGGCGCGGTGCGATCGCTGCGGACGATATCACGAACGCCAAAGTCCCCGGCAGCAAGGTCTATATCAATTCCCAGACCCTGCTGTTGATGCCGTACGGCGGCATAAAAGTAGCCGTCGATATGTTTCAGCCGGTCGCCCAGGTGGTCGAGGATACGGGCGTTTTTCTGGTCAATGGAAGCGCTCCCTTCAAGACCGTCAATGACTTCATTACCGCGGCGAAAACGAAGAAGTTCAAGATCGCTCATAATGGGGTTGGAGCCCTTTGGCACCTTGCAGCGGTCATGTTTGCCAAAGCGGCGGGGATCGATTTTCAGTATATCGCCTATCCGGGCGGAGGAACCCCGATGCTGACCGCCCTTGCGGCGAGAGAGGTCGATGCGGCGATTGTCAATCCTGCGGAGTCGCAAGGGCTTCGCCAAGGCGGGAAGATCCGCGCCCTTGCCGTCATGAGCGATTCCCGGATCCCACCGTTGCCGGACGTTCCCACCTGTCTCGAAGCGGGTATGAAAGTGACCTATCCGGTCTGGCGAGGGGTATTTACGACCAAAGGGGCAAGCGAAGCGGTCTTGTCCACGCTCGATAAGGCGGTCAAAGAGGGTATGGCGGGCGAGCAGTTCCAGACCCTCGTCAAAACCACCGGACTTGTCGCACGGTTTCGGGACCACGCGGCATTCACGAAATTCTTCGAAGAGCAAAAGCAGGTCACGGCTGATGTGATGAAAGAGATCGGTCCCATCAAGAAATGATCGCGCGGGTGCACCGCACGGGCTGATACCCCACCCTTCCTTCCGCACCCTCACCCTTCCCTATCCCCGCAAGGGGAAGGGAAGGGTGAGGGGAAGAGCAGAGGGTAGGGAAACATTTGCACGTAAATCCGAAGGAGCACGGACAGCATGAAGAAGGATTTCGTCAACGGCATCGTTGCGGCTGGATTTGCCTTGTTTGTGTACGCGGAAGCGGGCCGGTTTGCCGAGGGAGGCGCGTCGCTTTCCCGGAATCCCGCCCTCTATCCCCGTATTCTTGCGGCGATCGTTTTCGCGATCGGCGTGATCCTGATCGTTCGTGGAATCATCGCTTTCGTGAAGGCCCGTGGGGGAGAGCGGCAGAAATCGACAACAGACACAAACGGAATGAGGTATGTCGCGCTGACCGTCGGGCTGCTTGTAGCCTATGTCGGAGCGATCCATCTGTTGGGTTTCGTTATCCCCACGCTGGCGTTCACGCTTACGACCCCGATGGTCCTGGGTACGAAATTCAAGACGGCGGTTCTCGTCAGCATCCCGGTCACCGCGATTCTCTACGTTGTTTTTTTCATCTTTTTCAAGGTGCCGATCCCCTCCGGCATTCTGTTCCAGTAAACGGGGAAGGAGAAGCGAATGAATTGGGAATTATACACCGCGGGTTTCCGTCTCTTCGATGCGAATGCGATCAGCTTCATGGTACTGGGTGTCGTTCTCGGCCTTGTCGTCGGTTCGCTGCCGGGGCTGACCGCTACGATGGGCGTGTCGATCCTGGTTCCTCTCACGTACGGGCTGTCGATGACGGCGGCGATCATGATGCTGCTCGGGGTCTACTGCTCCGCGAACTATGCAGGCTCGATTTCCGCGACACTCGTGAACATCCCGGGAACGCCGTCGGCGGTTATGACAACCCTCGATGCATACCCGATGGCCCAGAAGGGAGAGGCCGGGAGGGCGATCGGAATCGCCACCCTGAGCTCCTCGCTCGGAGGCCTGTTCAGTGTCGTTACGCTTGCCCTCTTTTCACCGCTGATCGCGAGCATCGCACTGAAGTTTAACTCCTTTGAGATGTTCCTTGTCGCGTTCTGGGGAATCAGCATGATGGCGTACGTTTCACCGGGCTCCACGCTCAAAGGGCTTCTGGCCGGCTTTGTCGGACTGATCATCGCCACGATCGGGTACGATCCGGTCACTGCGGCGCCGCGCTTCACCTTCGGGGAATCAAACCTGCTTTCGGGGGTTAATTTCATCGCTGCGATGATCGGACTCTTCGGCGTGTCGGAGATCCTGCTGAATATCGAAAAACCGGGGCAAAACGTGCGCCAGGAGATTTTCAAGATCGAGGGGAGCCTGCGGAGTTTCAGGGAGGTGATCAAACTGTGGGCGGTGGTGCTCCGGTCGAGCGTCGCCGGCGTCATCGTCGGCGCCATACCGGGAGCGGGGGGAACGATTGCAGCGATCGTAGCGTACGCGCAGCAGAAACGCTTCTCAAAGCATCCGGAATTGATGGGCAAGGGAGCCCCCGAGGGAATCACCGCCGCGGAAGCGGCGAACAACGCCTGTACCGGCGGCGCGATGACGACTCTCCTTTCGCTCGGAATCCCGGGAGACGCCGTCACTGCGATTCTCATCGGCGCCTTTATCCTGCACGGCATCCAGCCCGGACCGTTTCTTTTTCAGAAGAACTTCGATCTGGTGTCCGCAATATTCATCGGCATGGTCTTCATCAACATCCTGTTTCTCGTTTTCGGGATGTTCGGCGCCCGGTACCTGGCGCGCCTGCTCTTCATTCCCCGTTCCATACTCAACACGGTGATCCTCGCGCTCTCCGTCGTCGGCACGTACGCCGTCCAGGCGAGCATGTTTGACGTCATCGTCATGCTCATCTTCAGCGGTCTCGGGTATCTCATGACAAAACAGGAAATCCCGCGGGCGCCGATGGTTCTCGCGCTCATCCTCGGACCCCTCCTGGAACAGAATTTCCGGCGATGGCTTTCCCTCGCGGATGGTCAATACGGCGCCACGCTGCTGGATACCTATACACACAACCCGGTTTCAATCGTGCTTTCGCTCCTCGTCGTCGCGACCATCATTTTCCCCCTAATTCGACGGAGCGGCAAGGCGACCCTCATAAAAGTAAATGATCAACCATAGCGGATAGGAGACAGACCGCAAGCCGACCTATGGGTCGTACGGAAAAGATTCTCATTTCTTTACATGATTTATGGATGGAGGTTGTATGCCTCAGAGAAACTTGAACCTGGAAAAACTGCATCCAGCCCCTTCTCTGAAAGAGATGGCGCTCTCGATCATCAAGGAAGCCGTGCTCTCGAAGAAGCTGGAGCCGGAGAAGATGTATACGGAAGCCGCCCTGACGAATGAAATGGGGATCTCCAGGACCCCGGTCCGGGAGGCGCTCATCCATCTTGCCTCGCGGGGGATGATTGTCTACTATCCCCGAAAGGGATTCAAAATCAGATGTATGACGGAAAAGGATGTCCGGGATCTTTTTGAATTGCGACTGGCGCTGGAATTGACCGTTATCCGTCACATCGCCCCCGATCTTACGGAGGAATCCCTGACGGAAATCGAAAAGGTTTGGAATCGATACGTGGAGGTGGTACAAACCGGAGACCCGCTTGAGCTTATTCATGCAAACCGGAATTTTCACATATGCCTTGCGCAACTGACGGAGAACTTTTACCTGATCAATGCCCTGGATGAAATCCGGGATCTGACCGATCTGGCTGGCGTCAGAAGCCTCGAGGTTGATTCCCGCACGCTTGAGGCAACCGAGGAACATCGGAGGATATTTGTTGAACTGAAGCAGCATTCGCTGGAGGGCGCTCTGCGGCAAATGGAGGTCCACATTCGAACCACGGAGGAGAGGGTTACGGCCAGGATTCGAAAAGCCATGACCTTTCCTGCTTGAGGGAGAATATCAACGATCAAAGACGATCAATTTTATCGAAAACTGGAGAGGAAAAATGGAATTCAAGAAGAACGGTCTGAGGGAAAAGATCAAACGGGGCGAGACCGCCCTTGGGACGGCCATGTACAGCTTCAGTCCGGCGATCATGGAAGTCGCCGGGTATACGGGATTGGATTTTTGCAGGATCGATAATGAGCACGCCTGGCGTCAGGATGAAAGCGCGGAGAACGTGATTCGGGCGGCGCTCCTGTCGGGGATCTGCCCCCTGCTGCGGGTCGATCGGGACAATCCCTACCTGGTCCGCAAGGCCCTCGAAGCGGGCGCCGGCGGGGTGATCGTTCCCCATGTCCATGACCGGAAGGATGCCGAAGCGATCGTCGAGGCGGCCAAATTTCCGCCGTTCGGCAAAAGGGGGTACGGCGGGCTCTGCCTCTCCGGTCAGTGGGGCGTCAACGGGGGAACCGAGTGGATGGAGTGGAGCAACGCCGAGACCCTGGTCATTCCGATGATCGAGGATATCTCGGCGATGGTCCATATCGACGCGATTCTGGCGACCGAAGGGGTGGACGCCGTCTTCTTCGGCCCGGCCGATTTCAGCGTATCTCTTGGCCTTCCGCTGCAAACGGGAAATGAGAAGGTGATCGGCAACCTGCGCAAAACGATCGAGGCGGCCGACAAGTACGGAAAGTTCGTGATCTATCCCGGCGCGGGATTCCCGCAGTGGGAGACGGTCCACAAGGCGAAGGAGCTCGGGGTCAAGGCCATTGAACTGGGCCATGATGTCACGATCCTGCGCGCCGTATGGGCCAAGACGATCCAGGCGATGAAACAGGGTGTGTGAATGAGATTCTCCTCGAATGACCGCAGGGAATGTTTCGGTCTGACGGATTTTGGAAAGGATATCGCAATGGAAATGAAAGAGACACGGCTCATTCCGGTGGCTGTTTTAAGAGAATTTTCAATAAAATCATTCGTGAAATCGGGACTTCCGAAGAAATATGCGGAATGGATGTCGGACACCCTCATCCAGTCGGAATTGAGGGGCGTCGGGTCCCACGGGATCATCCGGCTGCCTTTTTATTGCCGGCGGCTGATCGTCAAAGGGTCCAACCCGAAACCGAAGGTGGCGGTCGTCAAGAGCAAGCCCTCCATGCTCCTGATTGACGGGGACAACGGCCTGGGACAGATCGTCGGCATCAAGACGATGGAGATGGTGATCAAGCGGGC
>DIWG01000040.1 GCA_002423465.1 Syntrophaceae bacterium UBA6112
AGTGATCATTCGTTCTGGCTCAATCATTCGAATAAGCTTCATTCTGCAACTCCGCTGCAGAATGAAGCTTATTCGAAGACCTTGTTACCAAATCCTCTTAAAAATCAGGTCGCGATCCGGGAAAAGAAGGTTGCGAGGTCCGGAAAGGATGCCCGGTCGCCCTTCCAGCCGTAGATCAGCAGGTCGATGTTCAGCCGCTTGAGCTTTTCCCGGAGGATCTCTTCCGGGGCGCGGGGGAGGACGAGGATGAGCAGGGGATCTCCCGGCAGGCTCAGGCCGTTCAAGAGGAGCTGCGTCGCCCCCGCATGGATGCCGTCCAGGGACATATCCGTCCGGATCTGGAAGACCGCCCGGATGACGCCTTCCCGGTTCATGACCAGCAAATCGCGGCAGCCGTCGTTTCCCGTCCGCAAACCCTTTAAACGGAACTCCTCGGAAAGATCCCGGACGATCAGGCCGTGGTCGCATTCGGCGCCGGTTTCCCGCTCCTGAGGACGACAGCGGTCGCCGATCAGCTCGTCGCGCAGGGAGAGTGCGTCCAAACCGAGTTCCACCTGCGCAGAGCAGGCCGCGGCCGACTCCTTGATCCGGGGGATTTTCGCCACGAATTGCGCGATGTGCCTGGCAAAACGCGGCGAGTTGAGAATCCCGATGAGGGCGACGGGCGTCTCCTCGCCGCCGTCGTTCAACACCTCCCAAACCCCCCGGTAATGGCTTTCGAAGAGACCCTTTCCGACCCCCTTGCGCCCGCCGCCCAATTTCCCGCGGTGAACGACGAAAACCCGTCCGGCGCCGTCCTCGGCGAAGGCGCCGCCGGTCCGCCGGTCGATGCCGCAGAGGGGGAAGTTGATCTCGCAGGTGATCGGGATGCGGGCGCCGCCTTCGGGACGGCCGATGCCGAAGGCGTTCCAGTACCGGTGGTCCGCGATCTTCCGGGAAAAGATCCAGATCCCCAGGCGTTCCGACCAGCCCACCTTCGCGCGTTCGGTCGCCCCCGGATGGCCGAGTTCGACGGGAATCTCCTCGCTGATCCAAGGCTTGAAACTGCGGACGAAACGCTTCTGATACCTGCGGATGGCCGGTTCGTTTTCCACCACCTTCAACATGATGCTTGTTTCCCTAATCCAGACGTTTCCGGAAACGCCCTACTGCACCGGCGAAGACCAGAGCGCCGAGGACAGCCAAAGCGGCGTACTGAGGCCAGAGGACGTTCAGCCCCACCCCCTTGAGGAAGATGCCGCGGATGACGATCAGAAAATAGCGCAAAGGGTTGAGGTATGTCAACCATTGAACGACCTCCGGCATGTTTGCGATCGGAAAAACGAAGCCGGAGAGCATGAAGAAGGGGAGGATGAAAAAGAAAGTGGTCATCATCGCCTGCTGTTGCGTCCGGGAGACCGTCGAGATGAAAAGCCCGATGCCCAGGGTGCTCAGGAGAAACAGGCAGGTCGCAAAGAAGAGGGCCAGAACGCTCCCCGCAAGCGGAACCTGGAACCAGTACAGGGCGAAGACCATGAC
Organism: Syntrophaceae bacterium UBA6112; assembly: GCA_002423465.1. Taxonomy (GTDB): domain Bacteria; phylum Desulfobacterota; class Syntrophia; order Syntrophales; family UBA5619; genus UBA5619. The sequence continues at coordinate 1,519 of DIWG01000040.1, forward strand.
CAGGACCATCTGGCCGATCGCAACCACCGTATAGGGGATGGTCTTGCCGATGATAAACTCGAACGGCTTAAGCGGCGTCACGATGAGCTGCTCCATCGTCCCCGCCTCGCGCTCCTTGATGATGGCGATCGAGGTCAGCAAAAGCGAAATCAGCATGATGACGAAAGCGACGATCCCCGGGATGAAGAAATGCTGGCTGTCCAGGTTCGGATTGTACCAGGTCCGGATGCGGGCGTCGATCTTCCCGTATTGGAGGTCGCGGCCGTGGATTTCGCGGAGCAACAGTTGATTCAACCGGTCCAGGACCGTTACCGCGTAAGAGATCCGGACGGAGGCCATGTTGCTCATGCTGCCGTCAACGAGGATCTGGACGGAAGCCGTCCGACCCGAGCGGATGAGGCTGCTGAAGTCGGGGGGGATGCGGATCCCGATATCGGCCTTTCCCGCAAGGAAGAGTTCCTCCATGGCGTGGGGATCGGCCGGCCGGTGGGTGATCCGGAAGATCCGGCCCGCGGTGAAGGCATCGGTCAGCAGCCGGCTCTCCCGGGTCTGCGCCTGGTCGATCAGGGCGACGCGGATATCCCGGATGTCATAGTTGACCACGTAGCCGAAGACCAGAAGCTGGATGAGCGGCGCTGCAACCAGGACGACGCGGTTTTTCCGGTCGCGGAAGAGCTGGATGAATTCCTTGCGGACCATTTCCCGGATGCGAAGCCAGCTCATAGCCCCTCCCGCTTCAGCATGATGATGTTCAGCGTCGCCAGGAGTGCAAACATCCCCGTCAGGATCAGGAGATCGGGCCAGAGGTGGGCGATCCCGAGGTCCCGGAGATAGATCCCGGCGAGAATGTCGATGTAGTAGGTCGCCGGGACGAACCAGGTGACAATCTGGAGGACCTTCGGCATGTTGATGATCGGGAAGACAAAGTTCGACAACAGCAGCGACGGGAGGTAGGTGATCAGCACGGCCGCCTGGTTGGCCACCATCTGGGATTTCGTCACCGATGAGATGAGCAGGCCCAGCGTCAGAGCGACCAGGATGTAGAGCGAAGAGGCGAGGATCATCAGATAGAAGCTCGCCTTCATCACGACTCCGAAGAGGACCTGCCCCATCAGGACGGAGATCAGGACGTCGATGAGAGCGATCATGAAATAGGGGATCGCCTTGCCCACGAGGAATTCCCCCGCGCGGATCGGGAGCGAACGGATCGTCTCCATCGTGCCGTTTTCATATTCCCGGGCGATGACAAGCGACGTCAGCATCGCCCCGACGATCATGATGATGATGGCGATGATCCCCGGGATGATGAAGTTCCGGCTCTCCAGGTCCTCGTTGAACCAGACCCGGACCCGTCCTTCGACAGGCGGCCGGATCTTTTCCATCCCCTGGCGGTCGAGGAAATCGACCAGGAGTTTCCGATTGTAGCCCTCGACAAAGCCGCTGATGTAGGCGCTGGAGATCCCGGCGAAGTTCGGGTCGCTCCCGTCGAGGAGGATCTGAAGGGCCGTTTCCCGGTCCGACCGAAGGTCGGCCGTCCAGCCGGGGGGAATGATCACGGCCAGGGTCGTCCGGCCGTGATCGAGCTCCTTTGTTACGGCCCGGGCATCGGGGAGTTGGGCGGTGATTCGAAAATAGGGCGAGGCGCCGAGTCGGCGGATGAAGTCGCGGCTCATGTCCGTCCGGTCCTGATCGACGACGACCGTCTCGATGTGTTCCACATCGAGGCTGAGCGCGTAGCCGAACAGAAGGATCAGCAGAAGCGGCAGGGCAAAGGCCAGGTAGAGGCTCCGGAAATCCCGGAGCAGGTGGTAGATCTCCTTTTGGATGATCGCCCGGACATTGCGGATCTTCACTCTTGCCCCCTGCGCCATCGATCGTTGAACATCGCCGTATTTTCCTTCCTGCTATGGATCACAGCCCTTCCCGGCCATCAGCGAAACGAAGGCGTCGTTGAGGTCCGCGTCGGGCTTTTGCGGGCAGACGCCGCGGACAATCTCATCCGGGCTTCCCGAAGCGACGATCCGCCCCTCGTTGATCATGACGATCCGGCCGCAATGGCGCGCTTCGTCCATGTAATGGGTGGTGACAAAAATGGTGATCCCCTCGGCGGCGATCTGCCGGATGAAATCCCAGAAACGGCGGCGGGTGATCGGATCGACGCCGGAGGTCGGTTCGTCGAGAAACAGGATCCGCGGGCGGTGGAGGAGGGCGCAGCCGAGGGCGAGGCGCTGGCGCCATCCCGGCGGGATGTCCCGGGTAAGGCGGTCGCGTGCATCCGCCAGGCGGGTCATATCGAGGACCCAGGCAATCCGTTCCACCCATTCCGTCTGGGGCACGCTGTACACCCCGAGGTAGAAACGGAGGTTCTCGAAGGGGGTCAGATCCTCATAGAGGGAGAACTTCTGGGACATGTAGCCGATCGCATGCTTGACCTCCTCGGTTTCCGTGACGATGTCGTGGCCGGCGACCTTCGCCTCCCCCGAAGTGGGGGTGAGGATGCCGCAGAGCATCCGGATCGTCGTCGATTTCCCGGAGCCGTTCGATCCCAGAAACCCGAAGATCTCGCCGGGATGGACCGAAAAGGAGATCCGGTCCACAGCGACAAAGGCCCCGAAACGTTTTTCGAGCTCCCGAACAACAATGGCCTCCGTATGGTTGTTCCCGTCAGCGGTCATATCAGCGGCCCCAAATATGTCACTCCCGTGACAGCAGAAGTCCAAAACAGCTTGCAAATACTGGTTTCCCGCTTCCGCGGGAATGACAACACGGAGGACTTTCACGATTTCCGGGATCAAAAAGAGTCATTGCGAAGTCGTCATCCTTTCTGCCCCATTTTGAAGGCGTCCTGCGCCAGGTCCGCATCCGCCGCCTTAATCCGCTCGATGATCGCCTCCTCCAGGTTGTCAAAGCGGTCCCGGATCTCGGCGGGGGTTGACGTCGCCAGGAGTTCCGAGCGGTGCATCAGCCCCAGCCGGTCGCACCTTTCCCCCTCGTCAAGATAGGCCGTGGAAACGAGGATGGTCATCCCCCTTTCGCGCATCCGGGCGAGGATTCCCCAGAACTCCATGCGGGAGACGGGATCGACGCCGTTGGTCGGTTCGTCGAGGATCAGGAGCTTCGGCTCGTGAACGAGGACGCAGGCCAGACCCAGCTTCTGCTTCATCCCGCCGGAGAGCTTTCCCGCCGGCCGGTCGGTGAAGGGAAGAAGATTGGAGAAGCCGAGGTAGAGGGCCTTGCGCGCCTTCCGTTCCGTGCCTCTGATTCCGAAGATGTTCAGGAAAAAATCGATGTTCTCCTCGACCGTCAGGTCCTGGTAGAGACCGAAACGCTGGGGCATATAGCCGATCCGGTCCTTGACGGCCGCCCGGTCGGAAACGGCGTCCAGACCATCGATCGTGATCCGGCCGGTCGCGGGTTTGAGCATCGTCGCCGCCATCCTCAACAGTGTGGATTTTCCGGCCCCGTCGGAGCCGACGAGGCCGTAGATCGCCCCCCGTTCGACCGCAAGCGAGACGTTGCGGACCGCTTCGTTCGCGCCGAAACGGCAGGAAACCCCCTCGATCCGGACGAAAGGTTCCTTTGCCCTTTCGGCTATCGGCTGGGGAGATGATGCCGCATCGTGGATGGGGACACCTTGCGGCGAGGTGTCCCCGTTTCCGGAAATGGGAGACTCAACGTAACCAGGCATCGGCGGGCATCCCTGACTTAAGTTCCAGATTCGGGTTGGGGATGGAAACTTTGACGAGGTAAACGAGTTTCACCCGCTCCTTCTTCGTCTGGATGATCTTCGGCGTGAATTCCCCCTCGGGGGAGATGAACGTGACCGCGCCGGCGAAGGATTTCCCGGGAAAGGTGTCCACGCGGACCTCCGCCTTTTGGCCCGGCTTCACCTTGCCGATTTCCGTCTCGTCCACGAAGATCTTCAGGTCGACCGTGGCGAGTTGGGAAAGGGTGAGAACCTCCCGTCCCGGTGTGACGACTTCGCCCGGCTCCATATTGCGGCTGGTGATGACGCCGGGGCCCGGCGCCTTCAACTGCGTATACTGGAGTTGGATCGACACCTGGTCGACGGCGGCGCGGGCCGCTGCCGCCGTTGCGCGGGCAGCCTCGATGTCCTTGCGTGCGGCATCGATCCGCAGAAGGTTGCTCCGGGCCTGCTTCAGGACGGCCTGCCCTTCGGCCAGCCGCGCCTCGGCAGTGCGGATCGTCTCCTCCCGGCTTCCCTCTTTCGCCAGATCGTAGGTCTCCCGGCCACGCTCGTATTCCCGCAGGGTCGTCTCGTACCGGAGACGTACGGCTTCCCACTCCTTCTCGGAAACGGTTCCCTTTTGGAAGAGGTTCTCATAGCGGGCCAGGTTTCTCTTGGCATCCTCCAGGACGGCGGAGGCGCTCTGCATCGCCTGTTTCGCCCGTTCGATCTCCTGCGTCCGGGTGCCTGCTTTGAGTTCGTCCAGTTGCGAGGCCAGCGCGCGAACGCCCGCCCCGGCCCGCGCCGCTTCCGCGGGAAGGGTCTTTTCCAGAACCGCGAGCACCGCCTGCGCCTGCTCGATACCTCTGAGCGATCGTTCGAGATTGGCCTTCGCCTGTTCGATGCGGGAATGGAACTCCGCCGGATCCAGCTCGGCGAGGAGCTGATCCTTGACAACGGCCTGCCCCTCCTGCACGAGCACCTTGAGGATACGGCCGCCGGCCTGGAACGACAGGTGGGACTGAACGGCCTCGACGGTTCCGGAGTAGGAAAGCTCTCCCTGTCCGGCCTGCTGCTGGCCGCGGTAGACGAAGAAAGCCGTGCCGATGAGGAGCGCCAGCACGACGATGATGACGATGCGTTTCTTCAATAGACACCTCCTCGGGACAAGTATGGATCATCCCATACCATCTTTCCATCAGTAGGTATAGGTGACGGCGGCCCCGGCGGAGATTCTTTCGGAATACTGTCCTTCCACGTCCAGGCGAAATCCCTTGGCCAGCGGGATTTCGATTCCGGAAAATCCTCCGATACGGGTCTTGTTGCTCAGCGTCGTCTCGGAGGATGTGAAGGCCAGTCCGGCGACGTTTGCGGAAGGCGACACCGTGGCTTCCGAATAACGAACATAAGGCCCGGCATAGATCCGGGCCCCGCAGGAAAGGGCGGCCTGAAAGCCGATCCCGGCGTTCACATCCCAGAGGTTCTTGACCCGGAGTTCCAGCGAAAAGGGTGCGCCGTTGCGGGCGCCTGAAACAGGGTCCGTGAAGTCGCTGAAGGAATAGCTCCCCTGGACAAAGGCCCCCATGCCGAAGGTTTTGTTAAACGGATAGAACCCCTTTGCCCCCAACGTGCCGAAAAATTTCCCGTGTTCCTGAAAATCAGTCCCCGTAGTGGTTGTCGATGCGTCCGTGGAACGGAAGGCGTCGACCGCTTTTAAGTCGGACATTCCGACCCGTGCGTAGAGTTCCCAGCCGTTTTGAGATCCGTAACCCAGTTCCGAGTAGACCTGATTCTGCCGGATGAGAAGTTCCGCGCCGTTTGGGTAGCGATCTTCATGAAACCAGTAACCGATGCCGGTATGCAATCCTCCCGCTCCTTTGATCGCAGGTTGCGGCGGTCCGAAGGGTCCGCCCGCGGCAGTCCGCCCCGCAGCCAGCAGCGTGATGAATGCGACCATCAGAATGAATAAAATGTTTTTCGTAGGAAGGCCTCCCTTTCCGTTCATTTTTTGGGTAATCCGGCATCCACCGGCGGAGACTTGCTCCCGCCCTTCTGTTGGATCTTTTTCAACCGGTGCTGGACATAGGCATCGCGGATCGCCACGTAGGGATCGATGGCGGCCCCCTTCAGGGCCTCATAGTCGCCGATGTTCAGGGAGGTGTCGTTCACCTTGTCATACGCCCAGGCTCCCGTTCCCGCATACCAGGGCCCCAGATAGTTGTAGGGGCGAAGGAGCGAATCCCCCACCAGCCCCACCGTATCACGCGGGCTGGAAGGTCCGAAGATCGGCCAGTTGATGTAGAAACCCTGCCCGATTCCGTAGGAACCCAAGGTTTGGCCGAAATCTACATCCTGTCGGGAGAGATGGATCTCCTTGCTCGCGGCAGGATCCAGAAGCCCGCCGATGCCCCACACGGTATTGATCGCGAAGCGGCCCAGCTCCTCCGCCGCGCCCCCGAAATTCGCCTGGAGCAGGCAATTGACGAAACGGATCGGGAAGGTGATGTTCTTGAAGAAATTGTCGACGCCGATCCGCGCGGGCTCGGGAACAACCTTGCCGTATCCCTGCGCCACGGGTTTGAGAAACCAGAAGTAGAGCCTGTCGTTGAAGTGATACATGGCCCGGTTGAAGGGTTCCAGCGGGTCGGCGATCTGCGCCTTCCCCCCTTCGTTTCCCTTGTCGAGATCGTCGAATTCGGTGATATCCCCGAACTCATCGGTTTGTTGGATTTTCGCTCCTGCCGGCGTCTCCGGGGAGGGAAGCGGAATCCGACCGGCCGGGGAAACGGCCGTCTCCTGTTGCAGCGGCAGAGATGCCGCGGCAGGCGCCGAAGAGACAAAGGGATCAGGGTTGTGGGCGCAGCCCGTAGCGACAAAAGCCAACAGCAGAACCGGAAACCATAAAGCTTTCATGAAATGGTCCGCCCTATTGCCCCTTCACCTTCTCGCGCAGGATCTCCAACAGGTGTTCGGGCTTATTTTTTTCCAGAATGTCGTTGAATTGCGTACGATAATTCAGGACCAGGCTCACATTCTCGATGACGATGTCATATACCTTCCAGACACCCCCCTTCACAATTACTCGATAGGCGATCGGAATCTCCTTGGAGGCGGTAACGATTTTCGTTTGAACCTCGGCCTGGGTCGCCGAGAGCATGGTCTCCTTGTCAAAAACAATGTTCTCGTTGGTATAGTCCAGGATTTTATCGACATAAGCCTTTTCCAGCACCTGCCGGAAAAGCTTGACGAACTCCTGCCGCTGGGCGGTGTTCAGGCTGTTCCAGTTCCTGGACAAGGTACGCTTCCCCAGTTCGACATCATCGAACATGATGTTATAGATCAGCCGGAGTTTTTCCTTCTTGGCCTCCTTGGCCGACTCGGCCTTGAGCTTCGGATCGCGCAAAACATCCAGCACCTTGTTCACGTTCAGTTGAATCGTGTCCAGCGGCGCGCCGGCATAAACCGGAAGGGAAAACAACAGGGATGCGATGACGCTCAACAAAATGACGGGTCTTCTCACGGTGAACCTCTTTCAAAGGGAATGACGGTTTTGGTCCGGCTGCATCGCACGCGGCCGGACGACGGTCTCATTTTTTCTTCACATCCTTCACATCGCCAAAGGCATACTTGCTGACAAGCTCCGTGACGTCTACCGGCGGTTGCGTTTCGGTAATGGTCCCTCCCGGCTTCAGGGGGTCACCTGCGCCTCCGGGATCGATGCTGATGTGCATGTCGCCGATCAGCCCTTCCGTTTTGATCGAGGCGATGGCGTCGTCATGAATCCGGATGTCGTTCCGGATGCGAAGCTCCACCAGGGCCTTCTGCTTTTCCTGGTCCATGGCGAGTTTTTCCACCCGTCCCACCTCGATGCCCGAGATATAAACCTTGCTGCCGGTTCTCAAACCCGTGACGGTGGTGAAGCGGGCAAAGAGGGAATAGGCATTGTCTCCCAGCAGGGAAACATGGCCGAGCTTCACCGTCATGTACCCAACGCAGAGGAGCCCGAATACCAGAAAGATGCCTACCGTCGTTTCCATGGTGTACTTTTTCATTTTCTTACCTCCTCGAGTTACAACGAACCCGGGCAATTTCGACTTGTTGGGATTGTGCCGCAGCAACGACGGAGGCGACGTCGGCAACGGGATCTCCCAGGGCAATGCCGGCCAGGATGGTGAATTCGACACACCCTGCCGCATGGGCATGGTTATGACCGATGGCCAGGCGGTCTGCGATATCCCATTCCTGAAAATCCTGGATGAAATCTTCCAGGATGCTTTTCGCCTCCGTCAGATCCGAATAGGGAAGAACCGTCACAAATTCGGTCTGTTGCAGGCGGGTGGAAAAGCCCCCGATGGCGCCGAAGTGTTTGTCGATATACAGGCCCATGTTCCGTATGACCTCCTGTGTCAGGACATAGCCTGAACTGGTCTGGATGGCGTCCAGACCCGCCAGGGTAAAAACCGCAATACAGTAGGTGGCCCCGTAGTTTTTTTTCGCCAATTGGGCATGATGCATCACCTTGAACTGTCGCCTGGAATAGAAGCCGGTCAATTCGACCTGCAGCCCCTCCAGACTGCGAATGACTTCGTCCTTGAACGGATGATCGAAATCTTCCAACTCTTCCGGAGAACCCTGAAAAACGATCGATTTCTCATAGAGGGCCAGGATGCGGTTCGAGATAAAATAGACATCCGGTATCTCATGGCTGACCAGGATCGCGGTAAACCCGAATTTCCTCTGATACTGGGCGATCATTCCCAGGATGGCATTTTTTCGGACCGGGTCCTGGCCGGACGTCGGTTCATCGAAGAGAACGATTCGGGGGTCGGTCACCAAAGCCCGGGCCAGCGCTGCCCGCTTTTGCATCCCTCCCGAGATTTCCGAAGGATATTTGTGGGCTGCGTCTTCCAGTTCCGTCTGTTCGATTCTGGCCGTCACCCGGCGATCGATTTCCGTTTTACCCAGTTGCGTCGTTTCCCGAAGGGGGAGGGCAATGTTGTCGTAGACGGTCATCGAGTCGAAGAGGGCATTGTCCTGAAACATATAGCTGATCCGCGCGAGATTCGCGGCGCTTTCGCCTCTTTTCATGTCGAGCAGCGGTTTGCCCTGGAAGAGGATGGTCCCTTCATCCGGTCGGATCAAGCCGATGATATGCTTGAGGAGCACGCTCTTGCCGGAACCGCTCAAGCCGATAATGGTCGTAACCTGCCCTTCATAGATCTGCAAATTGACGCGCTCCAGGATCGTCCGGGAGTCGAAGCGTTTGGTGACATCCCTGAATTCAATTAAAGGCGTATCCATGGTTGTCCTCAGATGAGCAGGGATGTCACAATATAGTCGGACACCAGAATCAGCACACACGAGAGCACGACGGCCGAGGTCGTGGAAAGCCCGACGGCTTTGGCGCCGTGGCTGTCCGATCGCATGTGCGCAAAATAGCCCTGGTAACAGGAGACCGTGGAGACGATCACGGCAAAAACAACCGCCTTGATGAAACCGTCGGTGACATCCTTGATGTCCATGCTGGCCTGAACACGATAAATATAGGTGCCGGCGTTGGCGCCCAAGAGCAATACCCCGGAGACATAGCCACCGAAGATGCCGATGAGGTCGAACAGAGCGGTCAGCAGGGGAAAGCTGATGATCGCGGCGGCAATTCTCGGGCTGATGAGGTAGCGGAGCGGATCAATTCGCATGGTGTCCAGGGCGTCAATCTGTTCGGAGATGCGTTGAATTCCGATTTCGGCGGTAATGGCGGATCCGGCCCTGGCCGCAATCATGATGGCTGTGAGAACCGGCCCCATTTCCCGAACCAGGCTCAGGGCCACCAGCGTGCCGAGGGCCCCCTGAGCGCCGAATTTCACAAGGGCATGGTAGGATTGAAGGCCCAGGACCATGCCGGTGAAAAAACCGACGAGCAGGATGATCATCGTCGACCTTGCCCCGATATAGTAGATCTGCTGAACAATTTTAGCCAGTTGTTTGGCCTTGAAAATCCGCAGGAACGCCAAAAGGAGAAAAATCGCCGAGGCGCCCATATTGCCGACCCATGCAATCGCCGCCCTTCCGAAAACAGCGAACGGCATCGTTAATAGCCTGTCCGGGCGCCATCCCGCTTTGTTCGTATCGAAGTTTGGGTGGTCTTGGTTGAATGCCATAAGATCAGCTCCCATCATTCGGCCCCGGTTCACAGAACAGGAGGGTATATTTTTTCCTTATACCATAATTGTTGAAAGAACACTAAAAATGCATAAGCCATGCGCCTCCGTGCCGGGAAGACGGAAGGTCGGGAGTCCCTCCCCTATCCCGATGTTTCCGGTGCCCTGTTCAAGGCAATCCGAAGGACCTCCAGCATCTCGTCCACGAAGTGAAAGGCGATCTCCTTTTTGACCTTTGCCGGGACTTCCTCCAGATCCTTCCGGTTCCACTTCGGCAGGATGATCGTCCGGACGCCGGCCCGATGGGCGGCGAGGACTTTCTCCTTGACCCCTCCGACCGGCAGAACCAGCCCCCGCAGCGTGATCTCGCCGGTCATTGCAAGGTCCTTCTTTACCGTCCGGTTCGTCAGGAGCGAAGTCAGGGCGGTGAGCATCGTCACCCCTGCCGACGGCCCGTCCTTTGGGATGGCGCCGGAGGGAACATGGATGTGGATGTCCGTCCCCTCGAAGAAATCTTTTGCAATTCCCAATTCTTCCGCGTTGGCGCGGATGAAACTGAGCGCCGCCGTGGCCGACTCCTTCATCACGTCGCCGAGTTGACCCGTCAAGGTGAGGCCCCCTTTGCCCTTCATCGCGGTCGCCTCGATAAACAGGATGTCCCCGCCGGCCGGCGTCCAGGCCAGCCCCCGGACGACCCCGGGCTTTGCGGTCCGGGCGTCCGCCTCCTCCGTAATCCGGACGGGACCGAGAATGCGGTGAAGATCGCGCGCCGCGACCGTCGCCTTTTCAATGTCCCCGGCAGCGACCTGGCTGGCCACGCACCGGCAGAGTGAGGCGAGCTCGCGTTCGAGGTTCCGCACCCCCGCCTCCCGTGTGTAGCCGGTGATGATTCTGCTGATGGCGCTCTTTGTGATCCGGATCTGCTCGGGTTTCAACCCGTTCGCCTCGATCTGTCGCGGGATCAGGTAGCGCCGGGCAATCCGGATCTTCTCTTCGAGCGTGTAACCGGGCAACTCGATCACCTCCAGCCGGTCGCGGAGCGCCGGCGGGATCGTCTCCAGGTTGTTTGCCGTCGTGATGAACATCACATGCGACAAGTCGAACGGGACGTCCAGGTAGTGATCCGCGAAGGAGAAGTTCTGCTCCGGGTCGAGGACCTCGAGGAGCGCCGATGATGGATCGCCGCGGAAATCGTTCCCGACCTTGTCGATTTCGTCCAGCATGAAGACGGGGTTGTTCGACTCCGCCCGCCGGATTCCCTGGATGATCCTTCCGGGAAGCGCCCCGACATAGGTCCTCCGGTGGCCGCGGATCTCCGCCTCGTCGCGGATGCCGCCGAGCGAGATACGGATGAATTTGCGACCCAGCGCGCGGGCAATCGAGTGGCCGAGCGACGTCTTGCCCGTTCCCGGAGGGCCGGCCAGGCAGAGGATCGGCCCCTTCGAGTCCGGTTTGAGCCTGCGGACGGCGAGGTATTCGATGATCCGCTTTTTCGCCTTTTCCAGGCCATAGTGGTCCTCGTCCAGGATGCGCCTCGCCTTCTTGATGTCCAGGTTGTCCTCGGTCTTCTCCTGCCAGGGCAGCGCCGTCATCCAGTCGAGATAGGTCGCCGAAACGGTGTATTCCGCCGACGAGGGGTGCATCTTGGAGAGCCGGGAAAGCTCGCGCTGAGCCTCCTTCTTTGCCTCTTCCGGGAGATTCTTCTTTTCAATCTTTTCGCGGTACTCCTCGATTTCGACCTTCTCGTCATCCGTTTCGCCCAACTCCTTGCGGATCGCGCCAAGCTGCTGGCGGAGGTAGTACTCCCGCTGGCTCTTGTCCATGTCGTCCTTCACCTGGGTCTGAATCTTGCTGCCCAGTTCGAGGATCTCCACCTGGTGGTTGACCAGGCGGGTCACATGGCGGAGGCGCTCCTTGATGTCGAGCATCTCGATGATCTTCTGCTTCTCTTCGAGCGGGGCATTGATCACGGAGGCAATGATGTCGGCCAGGACGCCGGGTTCAGTCACGGTCTTGGCCATCGCCCCGAACTCCTGGGGGAGGAACGGCGAAAGCTTCACGACCCGCTCGAAAAGGCCGACGAGGTTCGCCATCAGCGCCTCGACCTCGAGGTCTCGGGTTTCCCTTTCTTCCAGATTCTCCACGCGGACAACGAGATAGGGCTCTCCCGCCAGCAGATCAAGGATGCGGAACCGGCCGACCCCCTGGAGCAGAAGTTGGGTCTTGTTGTCGGCGGTCTTGGCCATCCGGAGGATGACGACGCTCGTGCCGATGCTGAAGAAATCCTCTTTTTTATGCAGGCCTTCCGCCGGTTCCTCGGCCTGCTTGAGCATGGCCAGTCCGATCAGGCGATCTCCCGCCATCGCCTTGTCGATCAGGCTGATCGCAGAAGCCCCGGAAACCTCCAGGGGGAAGAGCATCTTCGGGAAGACGAAGGCGCCGGTAATCGGCAGCACCGGAAGGGTATCCGGAATGTTCGCTATCTTCAATTCTTCAGACGGTTTTTGTGGCATGGAAACCTCCAGTATATCTCAAGCAGAATCAACTGACCTGAATGTCGATCTTGTAAATGCGGTCCGGCGGCCGTTTGGCCAGACGGATCTCCAGAATGCCGTCCCGGTAAAGGGCCGTGGCCGTTTCGGTGTCGACCGGTACGGAAAGTGCAATGTCCCGCTCGAATCGGCCGCAGGGAATCTCGGCGAGGCAATAGCGCCCGCATTCCCCCTGCGTCCCACCATCCCGGATGCCCGAGAGCCTCACCGTTTTGGGTCCGACCTCCAGGTGGATCTCCCCCCGCGGGACGCCGGCTACTTCGGCCAGGATGACGATATCATCGCGGGTTTCATAGATGTCGATCTGGGGACGCCACCGCTGCCGGGAGAGGTTGAATCGCGGCTGGGCCGCGCGCACCATCTCCTCCACGCTCCGACGAAATTCGGACTCGACGCTTTCCGGATTGTCCACGAATCTGATCTTGATGCAATTCATGTCTGACTCCTGTTTTCAAGAATCACCGCGAGTTTGTCTTCCTGATCCGGTTCAACCGGATCGATCGGTTGCACCCCGATTACAAACCCTTTAGCAAGAAGATATGCACACCATCCTCCAGCGTCAAGGGGAGACGAGGGAACCGGTTGCACGTCTGCCATTTATACGTTGACATCCATGGGTTGTTTCCCATATAAAAATTCATGACCCAAGAAGAAACCTATTTCACAGGCAAAGATACCGCACTGGCTTATGATTCCTATATCGACGTCAGCATTCCCCATTATTGGCCGGCATTTCACCTTGCAGCCCGTACGTTGTCAAAGATGTTCGCAGACAAAAGGGACCTGAGGTGTGTCGATCTGGGGACCGGAACCGGCAATTTTCTTCAAGTTATTCTGGAATTCCTTCCTGTCGTGCAGTGCCTGCTTGTGGATCACAGTGAACCCATGTTGGCCATCGCGTCTGAAAAATTGCGTCGTTCCGGATGCACGGTAGCAACAAAGGCGGTCTCTTTTCTGAGCGACTCTTGGACAAAAATTCCGGGTTTTGAACAGAGCGAAATCGTTTTGGCCTCTCTGGCGCTGGATCATATCCATTCCGATGAAGCTCTGCTTTCACTCTTCAGGAAAATATACCGATTTCTTCCTGCCGGCGGCTGTTTTGTGCTTGCCGAAAAGTGTGCAAACGGCAAAGACAGGGAATCCCCCTCCTGGAAGAGTTTCTTGAGGATGATCCAAATCCGCGAGGGGCACATGTTGAAAAACGGCCTGAAAACGCCGTCGGAAACCGAGAGATGGAAACAACATATTTTGACGGAGGATTATCTCAGACCGCTGGCCTGTTTGTGGACTCTTGCGGAAAAGGCCGGATTCCTCGTCCATTCCGCGGCCGGAGTGCCCCTCCCCGATCATGATTTCCTTGACGAAGCCCATTACTACTCGAAGTCATCGGTGTCGCCGCTCATGAAAACTTCGATTTTCTCCTCCGATCAAGCCTATGATCTCGGGATTTTGTTCTGCATCAAGCAGAAAACCGCGGTTCCGTTTCCGGAAAATGCGTAAAGATTCGTCATTCAGGCAACTCTTTTTTAAGCAGGCATTTCAATGGACAATAAGCCCGAGCATATCATTTACGGTGTGGATGAAAAACCGCCGTTAAAACATTTACTGGCGTTGTCCTTTCAGCACGCGCTGATCCCCCTGATGTTTTTAACCTTCCCAATTCTGGTGGCCAGAGAACTTGATCTTTCCTTTGCTTCCTCCGTCGATTACCTGTCCACCTGCATTTTGACCTTGGGGGTGGGAACCATCATCCAGTGTTCCCGAAATGTCATCGGCAGTGGAACGCTGGCCGTCCATCAATCCTCCCCGATATTTCTTCCCGTGTTTCTGCTTGCCGCAAAAACCGGCGGGTTGGGGGTTGCCTGTTTTTTTACCTTCCTGGTCGGCGTACTGCAGATCGGATTGTCCCGGATCCTCGTCTATCTGAAAAAGATATTTACCGAAGAGGTTTGCGGCATAGCCATTTTCATGCTCGGAATTTCCATGGTTCCTTCGGCCGTCAAACTGTTTTTCGGATTGGACAGCCGTGGTTTTTCCTTCCTGCCGGTCAACACCCTCATTGCGTCCGTCACCTTGCTGTCCATTGTCGCAACTTCAGCCTTTTTTAAGAAAAATATCCGGTTCTACAGCCTAATCATCGGCTGTGCCTGCGGCTATCTGCTTTCATTGCTCCTGGACTATTTCCCTCCCGATGCGAAAAACCATCTTCTCCTGTCTCCGTGGATTTCACTGCCGCACATCAGCCTCCCACAGATCAGTTTTCAGGCTGAAATGCTGTTGATTTTTATCATTTGCGCGATCATTTCCAGCGTCGATACGCTGGGCGGCCTGATCACCATCGATAAAATGAATCATGCGGATTGGAAAAAACAGGATATCAAGCTTTCCGCCAAGGGGGTTCAGGCCTCCGGTTTCAATAACCTGATCAGCGGCTTGTTCGGCGCTTATCCCAACGGCGTATCGTCGTCCAATATCGGTCTGTCTTATGCGACGGCGGTGACTTCAAGATATGTCGGCATCGGCGCCGGCATCATGATCACCGTCCTGGCCTTTTTCCCCAAATTATTGGCGCTGCTTTCGATTATCCCGCAGCCGGTTACCGGCGCGATCCTGATGTATGCGGCAGCCTTCCTGATCTGTGCGGGAATAGACCTGATTATGCTCAAGAGCCTCAACAGCAGCAAGATATTTATCGTCGGATTTTCCATCATCGGCGGCATCGCCTCCGGAAATCTATCTCATTTCACGGACCAGATGCCTGCCTGGCTCAGATTGGCATTAAGTTCACAACTAACCGTTGCCACAGTCCTGGCGATTTCCCTGACCTTGTTTTTCCGCATCGGGCAAAAGAATAAAATCAGATTCACTTTCGTGACGAATGAATCATTCGATGCCAAGAAAATTCTCGAATCTTATATAGCCGACGTACCTCTGAAGCGTGATGTATTTAATGCCGCCTATAAGGGCCTCAATGAGTGTATCGAAGCCATCATATTGATGAATCCCGAAAAATCCGTTTCGGGTGACATCACCTGTTCTTATAACGACGCCGCGTTAAGGCTGGACATCAAATACCCGGGCCCGCCCCTGGACATGAACCCCCAAAGACCGGTCATCAATCATCTCGGCGATTTGACGAACGCTGCCCAACTGTCCGTCCTCCTCATGGGGCACTATGCGGATCACATGTTGGTGGAATCCGACAAGGGGTACAGCACCGTTTCCTTATTTTTTGAAGAGTAAGGCGAGCGCCGGCCGCGGATGCCTTCATTCTAAAGGGGATGCAACAACCGATTGGCGTTATGAGCATGACGATTCATCCGGACATTGCAGATGACGATGGAAAGGAGATCTTTTCCCACGATCCAGGCAAACAGGGTTGGAGATCGATGTTTGGGGCATCCGAATACGTGGGACGGAGGAGGAAACGAAATTGCATGTCCTATTTCTCATTCTGTTGGTCAGTCCGTTTTATCTGAACGATTTCGCGAGCATCTTTATCAAAGACTGGCGTGTGTGGTTGTTGATCGACTATGTCGCGGTAAAGCTATTCCCGCTCGCGGTCATACTGTGGTTGATCCGCAGCAGGAAAATGCAACCTCATGAGTTTGGGCTTACGACGCAGAACCGGACATCGTTTCTCGCAGTCTTTCTCATTGTCGCACTCGTGGGCACGGTCATAGACCAAAATGGATATTCGTTGATTGCAAAACTTCCGGGCTACTCGGCGCTTGGCGGTATGCCGGCGATTACGATCCCGGCCTGGGATTGGATAGACCTTACACTCGGACTATTGCTGGTGGGAATCGTCGAAGAACTCATTTTCCGCGGTTTCCTGCACACATTCATCCGCCGGTACACAGAGAATTCGTTTGCCATCGTCACGATTTCTTCCGTTGCTTTCGGTCTCATCCACTGGAGCCTCGGCATGTACGCCGTCCTGATCACATCGGTCATCGGCGCCGTTTTCATGATTGCATACCTGAAAACGCGGTCCCTGCCGGCCATCATGTTGGCGCATTTTGCAATCAATTTCATCGACTTTGCCGGTCTTATTCCCAAGGCAATATTCAAGCTGGTTTGAATGGCTTTATTTCGTTGCCGCCGGATATTCCATCAGGGCGCCGACCCTAATCGGTTTCGCAGAAAGGCCATGGTCCGCGAACGGCTGAAGGCGGTGTCTCCATGTCTGGCCTGAAGGTTTGCCAGGTCTTTTCCCGTATCGATATCGTGCCCTGCCGGCAACAGGTGGATGCGACACCCACAGGCATGGAGACGGTTCAAGGTTTTTTCACAGACGGAGTTCTCTCCCCAGGGCATTTCCCTGAAAACACCGGGATCAAACGAAGCGGAGCGAAAACCGATCAGATAGTAACCGCCGTCGAAGGCGGGTCCGAGAACAGCATCATGCCCGTTCCCCAAGGCGAGAAAGGACTCTTCGATCAAATTCATGGCCAGATCGGGAAAGTCGCTCCCGATCAGCAGGGTCGCAGAAAACCGCCGCGCAAAGCAGCGGTGGAACGCGTTTTCCATCCGCTCTCCCAGCCCTTCGCCCTGCTGCGGTGTGTAGAAAAATTGAGCGCCGAACCGCCGTCTGATATCGGGCTCTTTTTCGATCGGTGTGAAGAAGATCTCCAGATGAAAGTTTCCCGGCGCCAGCGCCTCCAGCAGGTCGTCCACAAAATATCCGTAAAGCTCCGCCGCAAAGGTATCGCCGTACGCCTTTGCCAATCTGGTCTTGACCTTGCCCGGCTCGGGATGGCGGGCCATCACCGCCAGGCAGCGGTCCGATTTCAGCGAATGATCCAATGCCATGCCCCATCACCCCTTTTCAAACGGGTTCGGGATCATCTTCCGGAACCTGGCGTATCGGACATCCGGGAAACCCCTGAGGCCGATGAGAGCCGCTTCACGATACACGGGGATGATCACGGAAATGCGTGCCATGAGAGCCTCAGCGGTCCCGGTCGTTTTTGAACAGGCTCTCTTCGAGACCGGTATTAACCTGCCAGTCGCTGTAGGAAATGTCGATATCCCCCTCGCCGCTCACCTCGTCGAGTCGGCGCATCCCCCCGGAAACGGGGTTGTCCCTCGCATTGAACAAGCCGTCGGAGGTCGGCGCCCCCTCGGGAAAGGTGAGGTGGATATGGACCTTCTCCGGCAGCAGCCAGGTCTCGGCGCCCTGGACGATCTTCCCGTAGGAGAGTTTCACCATCCCTTTGGTTCCCCGAAAGGAGAGGTTCTCCACCTGGATGATCCGCCCGGGAGCGCCCCCGACCCAAACTTGGTAATGCCGGATCTGGCTCTTGGGATCGAGGGGTTCCACACGGTACACATCCGTCCGTATCTGCCCCAGATTCTCGCTCTTGAGGTGGATGACCCGGTTTTTGTCGGGATCGAATTGCAGGGGGTTGAAGACGCCGCTGTTGCGGGGGATCGGCGCAAAACTCTTCGTTTCGATATGGAACCGGTCGGGCTTCTTGAAGTAGAGGGTGGCGGAAAAATCCGGTATCCGGATGGACGGCATCAGGACCTTGGCGTGGATTTTTACTTTATAATCATCGATGTTCCTGTAGGGCTTGATGATGTCGGTGAAGACCTGCCCGGGATCGGGCCGCGCCGCCGCGCCGGACTTCTCCTGCGACCACGCCGGCGACGGCGTCACCAGCAGCAGCATCAGGATGACCTTGAACAATCTGCGGATCATGACCTTGCTCATTTACGAAAGAATGTCCTTTCCGGCGAAATGAACCATCGCCGCCAGGTAAAAGGCCGCCATGAAGCCGGTCAGGACGGCGACGTTCGTCCGGATCGCCCCCCAGGGGATCGGATCGTCGAATACCTTCTGCCAGGCGTCGAAATAGTGGACGAACAGGTAAGGGCGGATCGCCTGAAACAGTTCAAACGGCAGGCTGATGATGATGATGCTCACGATGATCACCGCCATCGTGGCAATGATCGGACCGATGGAGTTGTCGGTCAGTGATGAAAAGAGAAAACAGAGGGAGGAAACGACGAACATCGCCAGGGTGGCGAGCCCGTATGCCATCAAAAAATGATAGGGCAGTTGCGCCTCCGGGATGACCAGGATCCCCCGGCGGATGATCAGCAGATCGCCGCTGCCGAAGGCCGCAAGCGACAGGCCCAGTGTCAGGCCGCCGATGAAAAGGACCATGACCGCGGTATAGATCAGGGTGACGATGAACTTCACCGCGATGATCCGGGTCCGGGAGACGGCATGCGTCAGCAGAAAACGGAAGGTGCCGGCGTTCCCCTCGCCGGCGATCTGGTCTCCCGCCACAATGGTCAGGACGATTGGAATATGCACCCAGAGGGCGCCCATGAAGAAAAAGCCGAAAA
Source organism: Syntrophaceae bacterium UBA6112 (assembly GCA_002423465.1). Taxonomy (GTDB): domain Bacteria; phylum Desulfobacterota; class Syntrophia; order Syntrophales; family UBA5619; genus UBA5619. The sequence goes on from DIWG01000040.1 coordinate 20,277, forward strand.
ACCAGCCGTTGAGGACGTTGCCGCCGATCACGAAGTCGTTTTGCAGAAGCGAAAGGAGATGCCTTTCAAAGGAGTGCTGCCCGCCCAGTTTCAGCCCCGCCACCACCAGCGGGACGATGATGCCGAAGGCAATGAAACCGATGTAGGTGCGCCAACGGGTAAAGGTCTTGATCAACTCGAACCGGATCAGATGCAGCATGTTGTCCAACCCCCTTTTTTCTGCCTTTTTCCGGCGTTTTGATCCCTCAGGCCTCGCGCCCCTCGATCAGGTTCAGGAAGTAGGTTTCCAGCGTCCGCCGGGGCACGAGGGCGTTCACATTGAAGCCGGCGCCGACCATCTGCCGGTTGAGTTCCGGGATTTTCTCCTGGTCCAGCTCCACGTGGATGCCGTCGCTGTGGATCGACGCCGACCGGTAGACCTCCTGCGTCCCAAGAAAATGGAGGGCCTCATCCGGACGGTCCGTCTTCAGAAGGACCGACGACGGCCCTTTTTTCAGGAGCTCCCGGACGCTTCCCTCCACCCGGAGACGACCCTGGTGGATGATGGCCATCTGGGTAGCGATCAGTTCCACCTCGTACAGCAGGTGGGATGACAGAAATACGGTCACCCCCCGCTCGCGGGAGAGCTCCAGGATCAGTTCCCGCACCTCTTTCATTCCCTGTGGATCGAGACCGGTCGTGGGTTCGTCAAGGATCACCAACTGCGGATCGTTGAGCAGGATCAGGGCCAGGCCCAGGCGCTGGTTCATCCCGTGGGAATAGGTTTTCACCGGGTCGCCTGCCCGGTCGGCAAGTCCCACCCTTTCGAGATTCTCCATGATCCGCTTGCGGGTCACGGGCTTCTGCAAACCTCCCAGGATCTCCAGGTTGCGCAGGGCAGAGAGGTGGCCGTAAAAGGCCGGCTTTTCAACCACAGCCCCCACCTTATCGAGGGCCCTGTGCCGCGCCTTGGCGAGCGACGCCCCGAAGATCTCGACGTCTCCTTCCGTCGGAAAGACCAGATGCAGGATCATCCGGATGGCGGTGCTTTTCCCGGCGCCGTTGGGACCCAGAAATCCGAAGATATCGCCCCGCCGGACCTCGATGTTCAGATGGTCCACAGCCAGCCTGCTGGCGTAGCGCTTGGTCAGATCGATGGTGCGCAAAACGATATCGGACATGATGCCGACGGACCTCCCGGTGCCGTAATGAACGCTTTGCCGGGGCGCCGCAGGCATCGGGCGTGCATCACGGGTTGGCGTTGCGGCAGACCCCTGGCGTTCCAGATATACCTGATTTGCCCGGAACGTTCAATAGTGCCGGTAAAATATAAATTTTCTTCCCCTTCGGCAACATTTTTCAACGAGGCCACTGGATGGCTGCCGGCAACCGGCGCAACAACCCCGACCTGTCAAGCCCCTGCCCGACCGATGGGATCGCTCTGGATCATCTAAGCTTCGGCTGCATCCCCGACCGGCTCAGCATCGACGACGTGACCATTACGAGATCCCCATGGGCTGGTCCATGCTGCTGGCTGGACCCAGTGACCGTGGAAAGAGCAAGGTCCTCAGCCTGCTCATGCGGTTCTGCGATGCGACAGCCGGCGGCGTATCGATCGACGGACGAAACGTGTGCGCTGTGGCGAGGGACTCCCTGAGGGGGCATATGAGTATCGTCCTGCAGGAGTATTTCCTCTTCGACGAGAGTATTCGGGAAAACATCCGGATGGGCAACCGCGAAGCCGGGGATGGGGAGAGAAACTTTCTCGATTCTTTACCCCCACCATGATTCTTCCCGGTGTCGGCTTCACAACTCTTCAGTAAAGCTCCATGGTGAAGTTTGAAGAGACGGGTGGAAAGAGCGCCTATTCATCGTACCTCTTCAAATATGATGGAGCGATTCAGTCAACGCTTTTACCGCGGGAATAGGGGTTGTTCCTATTCATGATTCGCTCTTCAGCACGGCCCCGCGGAATGCCGGCTTGACCAAATCTGCATAAAGGGCCAAATAGCCTTTCTTCACCCTCATGGCAGGACCTTGCCATGCTTCAAAACGCCGTGCCATTTCCTCCTCGCCCACCAGGAGATTCACGCGGCGATTCGGGATATCGATTCTGATAAGATCTCCATTTTCAACAATAGCCAGCGGGCCTCCTTCTGCCGCCTCCGGACAAATGTGGCCCACAAATCCTCCCCGATTGGAACCGGAAAATCGGCCATCCGTGATCAAGTAAACATGCTCGGCCAGACCATATCCATCAAGGAGCTTGAGCGGCGTATACATCTCCCGCATACCGGGTCCCCCTTTTGGCCCTTCATACCGGACGACAAGGATGTCACCCCGCGCAATCCTCTTTTCCCCAATCGCTACAATCAGTTCTTGTTCAGAGTTAAACACGACTGCCGGGCCTTCGACCTGTAAACGATCCACCGATATGGCCGACGGTTTTGCGACTGCGCTTTGCGGGGCCAGATTCCCTCTCATAATGGCCAATCCGCCGTCCGGTTTAAAGGGGTTCGCAAGCGGCCGTATCACCCTTTCATCCTCGATTCGGGCGTCCTTGACATTCTCCCGTATCGAACAACCGCTCACCGTTAGCGCATCTCCGTGAAGCAGGGGGAGCAATTGCCTCATCACGGCTGGAATTCCACCGGCCCGATGGAAATCCACCATGTCATACTCACTTGCAGTCATTATGGATGCTATGTAAGGGGTTTCCCTGCTCAAGCGATCAAAATCATCGATCTGCAGCGGAAGATTTGCTTCCTCGGCCAATGCGAGTAAATGCAAAACCAGATTGGTTGACCCTCCTATGGCCAGACCAACCCGAATAGCGTTCTCCATTGCCGGAGCCGTGATAATTTGTAGGGCCGTAACCCCTTCACGGACGAGATCGACCACCCGCCGTCCCGATTCATTGGCTGCCTGCAGCCGTTTGGAATACGTGGCAGGGATAGTCGCACTTCCCGGGAGAGAAAGTCCCATGGCTTCGCTCAGGCATGACATCGTATTGGCAGTGCCGATCATGCTGCATGAACCGGGAGTGGGACAAGCCGATTTTTCAACATAAGTAAGCTCTGCCAAATCAATTTTCCCGGCCTGGTACTCCCCGACGGCAATTTCGATTTCATTCACGTCGATATCCCGGCCATGACGCGTTCCGGGTTCCATGGGACCGCCGTTCACCAGAATGGTCGGCAAGTCCAAACGGGCTGCCGCCATGAGCAAAGCCGGGACCGTTTTATCGCAAGAGCCCAACAATACGAGCCCGTCAAACCGGTGGGCTTCCACCATCACCTCTACACTGTACAGGATCACCTCCCGCGAGGGAAGGATGTAGGTCATTCCTTCATTTCCCTGGGCGATGCCGTCACAGGGGCCGATCGTTCCGAACTCCACGGCCATTCCGCCATTTTTTGTGATTCCTTTATGCACCTCGGCCGCCACTTGATTCAGACAAAAATGGCCCGGGCATACCGTATTCCAGGTGTTGACAATGGCGATGACCGGCTTACGGAAATCTTCATCCGTGTATCCCATGGAACGATACAGGCCGCGGGCGAGAGCCCCCTCCGGAACTCCCAGCGAAGATTGACTTCTCCAACGATTCATAAATATTCCTTTTTGCTTATGCAATTAGAAGTTCACCATCGGCCTGATTTCCTACAACTGTGCGCCACCCGGCGCTACTGCTTGTCGGCTCGGAGCCGGTTGTCCACTTCGCACGAAATCCCGTCGTCTCTCAAAATCGGCTGGTAGCACTGGTTGCAGGAGAGGCAGGTCGCCCTGGAACGGTCTCCCGATTGCCAGCGGCGCACGAGACGGGGTTCCCGGATCACGGGCCGGCTCAGGGCGATGTAATCGGCCTGGCCCTGTTCCACCAGTCCTTCCGCAACAGGGAAGGAGATGATCCCGCCGACCAGGATCAGGGGGACCTTCACCCTTTTTTTGAATTGCACGGCAGCTTCGCGGTAGTAGACCTCATCGCCTTCCTCTTTGAGAACCCCCTTCCGGCTGGGAATCTTTTCTCCGGAATAGACGGTCCCCCCGCTCATTTCTATGGCGTCGATCCCCCTGGCCGCAAGCATCTCGGACAGGGCGATCATCTCGTCCTGCCGGAACCCGTTATCGAGGAAGTCCTCCGAATTGAGCTTGATCAGCACCGGATAATCCTTGCCCGTCCTGAGGCGTACGGCTTCGAACACTTCCAGGACAAACCGGGCCCGGTTTTCGATGGAGCCTCCGTACCCATCGGTTCTCCTGTTGAAATGGGGGGAGAGAAACTGGCTCAGCAGATACCCGTGGGCCCCATGGATCTCGACGCCGTCAAACCCGGCTTTCCGGGCACGGATCGCCGCATCGCCGAAGCAGGCTGCAATCCTGACCCTGTCGGCAGCGTTCATTTCTCTCGAGAGGCCGCCCTTTTCCTTTTCAAAGGCCGACGGGCCCAGGGCTTCAAATCCCGATATCCCCCGATCCGTCTGCGCACCTGCGTGAGCCAGTTGGGCGACGATCCTGCCCCCCTGTTCGTGGACGGCCTCCGTCATCTTTTGCAGGCCGGGAATCATGGCATCGGAGTGTATCCCGAGCTGCCGGTTCCGTGCGCGGCCTTCAGGGCTCACGAAGGCATGGCTCGTGATGATGAGGCCGATGCCGCCTTCGGCAAGCTCCGCCATTTTTCCGGTAAGCGAATCCGTGCAGGCACCGTCCGGGGCTGCCATCCCTTCGTAGGTGGCCGACCGGACAAACCGGTTTTTCAGCTCCAGTCCCTTGAGCGAAGTGGCTTCGAACAATGTCGACATGATACGTCTCCATTCCGGGTGTTTTTCAACATCCTCCTGAATCCGCCCGCGAGCGCAGGGCCCCCTCCGCGGCTTGCTGCGGAGAGCTTCAATTCTGGAATATTTATATCACATGTTATGGGAGAACAACATTACTTCGCGCGATCGCGCGACGATACCCGGAACCGGCTGCCGTCATCGCACGGGGTGTGCGGGGAAAAGGCCGGTAGTATCCCGTTTTTGCCGTAACGGATCGAGGGTTGACAATCCCTCCGGATCGTGAAATTGAAAGTCTGCATCTCCGGGGTCTCTTCCCGGTTTCAGCAGTCGCTCATTCAAACGGTTGTCGACGAACTCAACGGCGTCGGCCTTTGCCCCAGCAAGGGCGAAAGCGCTGCCCGGACAGCCTGGGTGATGGACCGGATGGTGGAAAATGGTGCAGCGGATCGTTCGCTCAAGAAAAAATGAAATTCTTCAAAATGATACAATTCCCCCGAATCGACGCAGACGGGTGATATTTTCCGGGCCGTATCCAGTATGGATTCTGGCTCCGGTCTTCATCGCAGTTCCAATCGATGATGTAATGGCAGCTATTTTCGGTTTCCTTCCTGGGGGAATATGCTTGACAAATTTGTTATTAATTGCACTAATGGCGCACTTTTGAAAGAACCTGTTTTCATGACCCAGCGTGGAAGAGCGGCTGCCGTCATGGTCAGTATGGAAGCCTCTAAGAATGCACGGCACGAAATGAACATTTTGCGTCTGCTGGTCCAAGGCAAGGAAGAGATGGCGGCAGGAATGGGCATGAACTCAAAGACGTGCTCAGAGAAGCTGACCATTATTGGGGTAACCTGAAACCATTGAAAAAGAAGGAGGAAACGATGAAAGAGAGGGGAAGGATGAAGAGAAACATGGTCGTAGTGTTGCTGGCTCTGGCAGTGATTGCGGCGCCGCTGTTCGCCGCCGGGCAGGCGGAGGCGGCGGCCAAGATCATCAAGATCTCCAACGGGCTCAACGAGAAGCACCCGGTGCTTCTTGCCCAGTACGAGTTCGAAAAGTACATCGAAAGCCGGCTGCCCGGCAAGTACGACATCCAGGTGTACGCCAACGCCCAGCTCGGCGACGACGTGCGCGCCACCGAGGGCGTGCGCATGGGCACCCTGGAGATGGTCACCACGACCGCCTCGCCGATCACCGGCCTGGTGCAGGAGTTCAACATCTTCGATTTGCCCTTCATCTTCTCCAACGAGAAGGAGGCGGACGCCATCTTCGACGGCCCGGTGGGCGCCAAGCTGCTGGCCCTGCTGGAGCCCAAGGGGTTAAAGTGCCTGGCCTACATGGAGAACGGCTTCCGCCAGCTCACCAACTCCGTGCGCGAAGTGAAGACCCCCGAGGACCTCAAGAAGCTGAAGATCCGCACCATGCAGAATCCGATCCACCTGGCCGCGTGGAAGGCCCTGGGCGCCAACCCCACGCCGATGCCCTTCAGCGAGGTCTTCACCGCCATGCAGCAGAAGACCATCGACGGCCAGGAGAATCCCATTCCGACCATCTACCTGCAGAAGTTCTACGAGGTGCAGAAGTACACCACCCTGTCCGGGCACATCTACAGCCCCTTCCTGATGTTGATCAACAAGAAGCTCTTCGACTCCTTCCCGCCCGGCGACCAGAAGGTCTTCCTGGATGCGGCCGTCATGGCCTCGAAGTTCGAGCGTCAGGTCAACCGAAAGATGAACAAGGACCTGGTGACCGAGCTGCGCAAGGCCGGCAACATCGTGACCGAGCTCACCCCTGAGCAGGTCGCGCAGTTCCGCGCGGCGGTCAAGCCCGTCTACGACGAATGGGTGCCCAAGATCGGTCCCGCGTTCGTGGCCGAGTTCCAGAAGGCCGCTGCTGCCGCGAAATAGGACGGCTGCTCCGATCGGTGTCCCTGCTTTTTCCCGTCCGGGCGAAGGAGTTTTCCCTCTCCTTCGCCCAGGTCGGTTTTCTGCGGACCGGATATTCCGGCGCCTCCGGGCTGTCCCGGCGGATCGCCTCGGGCGTTTTGTGGTGCCGCAGCAGGGCAGTGAGGCCGGACGGACGGCCTGTGGCGCAATGATCCGGAAACAAGTCCGGCAAAGGGGAATCCGTGCGAACCATCGGCCGGGCATCGCAGGCGGCGACCGACGATCTCCGGCTGAAAATGAAGCAGGCCTTCGTGACGGCCATGAAGCTGGAATACATGTTCTGGGACGGGGTTTATAAAGGGGCGAGGTGGGTGAAGTGACAAACCCCATCGGTGCGGCAACAGCGGACGATCGCTCAGCGATCCCCCGGGGATCGCTTCTCCGGCAACCGATATGAGCCAATGCGGCCCCGTACCTGTTGCATCGGCCGGCCGGGCGTGATAGCCTCCGGACGGCACAGAGGCCGGACAGGCTTTTGAAGCGCCCGCAGAAAAGTCATTTTCAGCCGACGGTTAAGGAATGCCTCTTGTTGTCAGGGGTGAATGTCCATGGAAAAGGAAAAGGATCTCCGCGCCGTCATCACCGTCGTCGGCGTGGACCGGGTCGGGATCATCGCCCGCATCACCGGCGAGCTCGCCGCTCTTAACATCAACATCCTCGATATCAGCCAGACGATCATGGGCGATCTGTTCACCATGAGCATGATCGTCGACATGGGCTCCGCCCGGAAGCCCTTTGTGGAGGCCCGGGACGAGCTGGTGGCGCTCGGCCGGGAGATGGCGATGGAGATCCATGTCCAGCGGGAGGATGTCTTCCGCTACATGCACAGGATCTGATCGGGCGTCCCCTTCCGGCCGGCGGCCTTTCCCGAGACCAGGAAGACGAGGCGATCAGGATGAATTATTCGCCGCAGGAGATTATCGAGACGGTCAAGATGGTCCAGGCGGAGCATCTGGACATCCGCACCGTGACCATGGGAATTTCCCTGCTGGACTGCGCCGGCGACGACGGGGCGGTCCTGTGCCGCAAGGTCTATGACAAGATCATGGCCCGGGCCGGGCGCCTCGTGCCGGTGTGCGAGACGATCGAAAAGGAGCTGGGCATCCCCATCGTCCACAAGCGGATTGCCGTGACGCCGATTTCCCTGGTGGCCGCGGGCATTCCGGCGGACGGCTACGTTGCCGTAGCCCGCGCCCTCGACCGCGCCGCGGCCGCGGCCGGCGTCAACTTCATTGGCGGCTTTTCGGCCCTGGTCCATAAGGGGTTCACCTGCGGCGACACCCACCTGATCAACGCGCTTCCCGAGGCGCTGGCAGAAACGCAGAAGGTGTGCGCCTCGGTGAACCTCGCCACCAGCAAGGCGGGGATCAACATGGACGCCGTGGCGCTCATGGGCCGGATCATCAAGCGGACGGCCGGGCTGACCGCCTTGGCGGGGAGCATCGGCTGTGCCAAGCTGGTCGTTTTCTGCAACGTTCCCGAGGACAACCCCTTCATGGCCGGCGCCTTTCACGGGATCGGCGAGCCGGAGACGGTAATCAACGTCGGGGTGAGCGGCCCCGGCGTTGTCCTGCATGCCGTCCGGGAAAGCCCGGAAGCCGACTTCGGAGAGCTTGCCGAGATCATCAAGAAGACCGCCTTCAAAACCACCCGGATGGGGGAGCTGGTCGGCCGCATGGCCTCCGAGCGGCTGGGGACGCGCTTCGGGATCGTCGATCTGTCGCTGGCCCCCACCCCGGCCGTCGGCGACAGCATTGCGGCGATCCTGGAAGAAATGGGCATCCAGACCTGCGGAGCGCCGGGAACGACGGCGGCGCTCGCGCTCCTCAACGACGCGGTCAAGAAAGGCGGGACGATGGCATCCTCTTATGTCGGCGGCCTGAGCGGGGCCTTCATCCCTGTCAGCGAGGACGCCGGGATGATCGCCGCCGTCGAGGCGGGCGCGATGTCGCTGGAGAAGCTCGAAGCGATGACCTGCGTCTGTTCGGTCGGCATAGACATGGCGGCCGTTCCGGGCGATACGCCGGCGGAGACGATTTCCGCATTGATTGCCGACGAGATGGCGATCGGGATGGTCAACAAAAAGACGACCGCCGTCCGCATCATTCCCGTGGTGGGTAAAAAAGCCGGGGAGAGAGTCGAATTCGGCGGGCTTCTGGGCACGGCCCCGGTCATGGCGATCAGCCGGCTGGATTCTTCCCGCTTCATCCGCCGCGGCGGCCAGATCCCTTCCCCCATCGGCAGCCTGACGAACTGAGGGCCAATGACGGCCGGATCAATCCATCAGGCAGGTTGACCGGTTGAAAAAGCGGATCATACCCTTGATTGGATCGTTATTGGATCGAGGTGGAGATTATCCATCGAACCGTTCTTGAAGTTACAACTCACAGCAAACCCTGTCTTTCCCGTTCTTTTTCCCCTGGTACATGAGCTGGTCAACCCGGTGAACGAAGGCCTTCATCACCTCCTGCGGAATGTACTGCGCAACCCCGATGCTTACCGTTATATGAATGTCCTGACCCGGCGCCGTGGAAAAATTCTCCTTCTTGAACTCCGCCCGGATTCTTTCTGCCGTGACGGCGCCGTCCGCGCTGGATGTCATGGGCAGGAGAACGGCGAATTCCTCGCCGCCGTAACGGTATGCGGAATCGGTCTGGCGCAGGCAACTTTTTATGACTTGGCCGAGCCTTGATAAAACCCGATCTCCCTCGACATGACCGTAGGTGTCGTTGAATGTCTTGAAATCGTCTAGATCGAGAATCGACATGGTCAAAGGCTGTCCGTAGCGGTCCGTACGATCGATCTCCATCCGGAGCTGCTGATAAAAATGCCGGGAGTTGTAAAGCTGGGTGAGGTCGTCGANNGCTTGCGTTCGGTGATGTCGCGGAAGGACCATACCCGGCCGATGACAACACCTTCCCTGATCATTGGAAAGGAAAAACGGTCAAAAACACGGCCGTCCTTGAAGGCCAGCGTATCCGTGTCCACCGCATCCGAGGCATAGAGCAACCGCACCCTCTCAAGAAAAGCGGCAGGATCGGTCAATTGGTTCATCACGAAATCCAGCAGGGCACGGTCGTCTTCGGAATCCATGACGGATTGGGGTATCCGCCACAAATCGACAAACCGCCGGTTGGCTTTGATCACCTTCCCCTTGTTGTCCACGGCCAAAATGCCGTCAGCGGTGGATTCGAGAATTGCCTGGAGTTGGCTTTCGCTCCAGTGCAACGCTTCCTCCGTCCGCTTGCGCTCGGTGATGTCGAACAGGAGTCCCTGGGTGCCAATGACTTCTCCTTCAGAGTTGAAAACGGGCATTTTTATGGCGTGCACGAACTGCTTCCCGCCCGCGGTATCCGGCCGATACTCTTCAATCAACTCCACGGGTTTGCCTGTTTGCATGATCTGGATATGATGATCCGCGCCTGCGGTGGCATACTTGGTTCCCTGCTCATTTGCGCTCGGTTCCGCCGCTTCTCTCGGGATAACTTCCAGAGGCGTTTTTCCCAGAAACTCCTCCGCCTTCATGCCTTTGAGCCGGCAGAACCAGGGGCTGACAAAAACAAAGCGGCCTTCACGATCTTTGCGGAAAACTCCGGCGGGCAGTTGCTCCACAAGCGAATGGTAGAACGCCTGCGATTCCAGCAGCGCCTCTTCCGTCCGTTTCCGCTCGGTGATATCCTCGATCACCCCGAGCCGCAGGGTTGGCCTGGCTTCGGATGAATCGAGCGGAGTCACAAAAGCCCTGGCCCATACGATCGTCCCGTCCTTTTTCCGATAACGCTTTTCCCAGGAGGATTCCCGGGTGATCCCGGCGCTGATCCGCTCGACTTGGTCGCAGTCCGTGCAGACATCGTCCGGGTGGGTGATATCGTGGATGGAACCCTGCAGCAGCTCCTCGGCTGAGTAACCCACGATCTCACAGAAGCGACGGTTTACCTTCACAAAACGGCTCTGGGCGACATCGACAATAACCATCCCCACCGCCGCCTGTTCGAAGACCGCCTGCAACTGTTGATTATTGATGAGAACTTCCTTCTTCACGGTTCGATTATATGAAGAAGGATTTTGCGTGTCAATGGGATTGAAGCACGAATTGATGAAGCAACCGAACGGATGACTTTCTTTTTTGGTTCTTTGATACTATACTCGCGAAAATTTCATAAGCAAAAATGCAGTCGCAGCCTGTCATAGAATAGGGTGGCGACGTTTCTTGCATTTCATCTTGGTTTGGAAAGCGGGCGATGAAGCGGATTGACCGGTTACGAAATCTGATCCGCGTAGCGCGGGGAGACCTGGAACCCGATATGGTCCTGAAGGGGGGGCAGATTGTCAATGTCCTCTCGGGCGAGATCATCCGCGCCGATGTCGCCGTTTATGACGGAATCATCGCCGGCGTCGGCCGCTACGACGGCCCGGTGACAATCAACGCCGAACGGGACTACGTCACACCGGGATTCATTGATGGACACATGCATCTGGAAAGCACCCTGCTTTCACCCGCGGAACTGGCGCGGGCCGTTCTTCCGCGGGGAACGACGGCGATCGTCGCGGATCCCCATGAAATTGCCAATGTCCTGGGAATCGAGGGAATCCGGTTCATGCTGGCAGCGAGCAAAGGCCTTCCCGTCGATATCTACTTCCTTCTCCCCTCCTGCGTTCCGGCAACCGACCTCGAGACCTCGGGGGCCTTTTTGTCCGCCGCTGATCTGCAGACCTTCCGGAGGGAGAAACGGGTTCTCGGCCTGGCCGAGATGATGAACTACCCCGGGGTCCTCTGCGGGAGCGATTCCGTGCTCGAAAAACTGATCGCCTTCCGCCGCGGAATCCGCGACGGTCATGCGCCGCTGCTCTCCGGAAGGGATCTCAACGCGTACATCGCCGCCGGCATCCGGTCGGATCACGAATGCACGGCGCGCGCGGAAGCCGAGGAGAAACTCCGTCTGGGGATGCACATCATGATCCGGGAAGGGACTCAGGCCAAAAACCTCAAAGATCTGCTCCCGCTGGTGTCCTCCCGGAACAACCGTCGCTGTTCTTTGGTCACCGACGATCTCCATCCGCATGACCTGCTCACGAAAGGCCATCTTGACCATCTCATCGATATGGCTTTGACGGAAGGAATGGAGCCGGTGGAGGCAATCCGGATGGTCACGTGCAACACGGCGCAGTACTTCGGCCTCCGGGACGTCGGCGCCGTTGCCCCGGGGTATCGGGCCGATCTCCTGATCCTTCCGTCGCTGGCGCCCGTCCGGGTAAGGAGCGTGATCAAAGGGGGGAAAAAGGTATTCGACGAGGGATGTTTTACCGACAGCCGGGAAGCAACAGGGACGGAGTGCGGTCAGATGCGCGCCATGAACGTCCGGCCGCTCAAACGGGATGCATTCGCCGTGCCGAGCCGGGGAGAGCGGATCCGTGTGATCGGCCTGATCCCCGACCAGATTCTGACGAGACAGCTCATTCTCGAACCGGCGGTCCGGGACGGAGCAATCGTCTCCGACGTCGGCCGGGATATCCTGAAGTTGGCCGTTGTGGAGCGACACCGGGCGACGGGGAGGATCGGGCTCGGGTTCGTGCGGGGATTCGGCCTGAAGGAGGGGGCGCTCGCCTCGTCCGTAGCCCATGACTCCCACAACATCATCGCGGTCGGCTGCGACGATGAGGATCTCTTCGCCGCGGTGAAGGCGATCGAAGCGATGAACGGGGGACTGGCGGCGGTCCGCAATGGCAAGGTCATCGCCAAATTGCCGCTCCCCATCGCCGGCCTCATGTCGAACCGGCCGCTTGCCGAGGTTGCCCGGTGTTGGGAGGAACTGCGCCGTATTGCCCGCGATTTCGGTTCCGTGCCGGTCGAACCTTTCATGGTTCTCTCCTTCCTCGCCCTGCCGGTGATTCCGGAGCTGAAGCTGACCGATATGGGGCTCGTCGATGTGAACCTCTTCCGGCACGTACCCCTCTTCGCAGAAGATTGACGACGAAAAAATTATTTTTTCAGGCGAAACGGGTTCCTCTTGATTCTTGTCCGGAAATCCGGGGATGCCGGACTATTTATGCTTTTCTGCATATATAAGATGGAGATTCTCGGTCATGAAAAAATCATGAATGTCGGGATCGATATGTCTGTCTTTTTTCATGAAACCCAAGATTTTGATAACCTGGGATAACTGCATGGGCATTCTGTAAGGTCGGTCCCTTGCGGTGAGGGCCTCAAAAATATCGGCAAAGGCGATAATCCGCGACTGCAGAGGCAGTTCCTTTTCACCCAGCCCCTGATGATATCCCGATCCATCGAGTCTCTCGTGATGCCCACCGGCGAATTCGGGAACCCGCGCCAGTTTTCTGGGAAAGGGGAGTTGACTCAAAATCTTGGTCGTCATCCGGGCATGATTTTCCACCACCTTTCGCTCTCCTTCGGTAAGGGTGCCTTTTCGGATGGTCAGATTTTCGATCTCATTCTCGGTCAGATAAGGATACTCCATGCCGTTGAAAGAATATTTCTTTGTCCCGATCCTCCGGATACGTTCGACCTTGTCGTCGGGCATGAACTCCCCGGTGATGTTGACGCTTCGGATAAATTCCAGATCGTTCCTCAGGATCTCTTTTTGGGCGGCCAATGCTTCATCCAGGGCTCGAAATTCCGGTTGCTCACTTTTCCCGTCCAGCAGGAGTTCGATTTTTCTTTTCATATAATTGTTTTCAAAGAGTATTTCTATTAAACCCCACCGCAGGGCGACCAGATCGATGCGGTCGAAAATGCAGACCATTTTATTCGCCTTATCCACCACATGATCCGGCGTGGCTATTTTGCCCACGTCGTGCATCCAGGCGGCCATGCGCAATTCCGCCATTTCGTCCGGATTGAAATGGATATCCTTGAAAGGACCCTTGCCGGCTTGGTTGATCTTTTCGGCGATTTTGGTGCTCAACTCGACGACCCGTTTGATATGACCTCCCGTGTAGGGCGATTTTTCATCAATGGTGGTGGCGATGCTTTTGATAAAGGCATTGAGCAGACTGTCGAGATCGTGAATCAATCTGGTATTGGTCATGGCCACGGCCGCCTCGGAGGCCAGGGAAGCGATCATATCGATGTGCTCGGTGGAAAAGGCGATGATCTCACCCGTTTTGGGATTTTGCGCGTTCAAAAGCTGGAGTACGCCGATGATGCGATTTTCATGATTCTTCATGGGAACGACCAGCATGGATTTTGAACGATAGCCGGTTTCCAAATCGTAATGCCTGGGTCCGGTGAAATCAAACCCTTCAACTTCATAAACATCCCCAATGTTTACCGTTTTGTCCATGAGGACGACATAGGATGATACATTGGAATAATTGGGTTTTCCCTCAACATAGAGCGGGACGTCGGGCAGGGTCACCTTCGTTCCACTGGTTCCGCCCATTTTTATTTTCAAGGTATCATTCTGCAGAATTTCAAAACGGAGGCGCTTCTCATCGTCATCAATGATGTAAAGCGTACATGCGTCGGCATTTGAAAGTTCTCTGGCGCTTTGAACGATCATTTCCAGGAGTCTGTTGATGTCTTTTTCAACCGACAAAGCCATTCCGATTCGGGAAAACGACCGATACATTCGTTCACTTTTGATTAAAGCCTCTTCGGATTTCTTGCGTTCGGAATTTTCGATCTTGAGTTGCTGAGTTTTTTTTTCAGCTTCATTGAAAATATAATCCAGTATTTCAATCTCATCTTCCAGGGCGACGCTTTTTTCGTGTTCCGTCCACAGCGCCATCTTCGCTTTGATCCCTTTGGCAAAGCTCTCCAGGGAACTCACCCACCGGGACATGAGGAAGAAACCGACGAATGGGATCAGAATCATGGCCGAAACGCCGTATGTAAAGACATCTTGCAACCGGGATACTTGCTCGGGAGATATATCCGGGAGGATGTAATTGTAGACAATGATCACCGCCAAGAGAATCGGCAGAATCGAGGACATTGCAAAAAACACCAGAAAGGTCCTTCTCAGCTTCTTCCCGGTCAGGGATAATGCAAATTTCATGGCAGTCTCCAATATCGGGACAGCCCGCTCAATAGGCCCAATGAAAGATCCCCTTGCCGATGACGTTCATGAGGATGGGAACGCTGTAGATGAGGCCGATCGCCAGGATTTTGCGGAAGTCCGTCTTCATGCCGATGACGAGAATGGCTGCAACGTAGAAATGGAAGTAGCCGATCAGGAAAATCAGCCAGACGCCGCCGAAGGAGAGTTTCCAGAAGGGGTATTCCCAGACGAGGTGTCCGCCGATGTTCAACAGGCATTCCACAAAAACGCAGAAGATCGAATAGCCGACCGCCCAGAACCAGCGGTTCGGAACCCCCAGGATTCTCTCCTCCTTTCTCTCGGCAAGGGTATGGTAGTAGATGATCCCGGAGATGGCGAACATGAACATGATCTCGATGTTCCATCCGATCATGGTTCTCAGGGCCGTGTCGCCGGGAGTCGTCCAGAAGGCTGAATAATTCGTGAAATGAAACACCCAGCCGTTCCAGGTCTCGTTGAAGAAATCCATGCCGAAAACGGTGAGGCCGGCGTAGATGGCGTTCCAGTTCCCGGTCTCCCTCGCCTTCTTCATCTCCGTCACATAGATGTAGATGACGATGGCCAGCAGGGGGATTACGTACCACTTGATCATCGTCAGGTCCCACAATCCATTCAGGGCCGCTTGGGATGCTGGTGTCGGCATTTTTGCGCCTCCTCTAGACAAAACATTGATATAATGTCATATTCTGCCAAAACTTACAAGAGCAAGACTACAAACCCCATCGGTCGGCAACAGGAAGTTGCGCGCCTCAAACGCATGAACCGAATATGCGTTTTTGCCGGATCAAAGGGGCATCAATAGTTAAATGTGGGTCCCCAGATGGTATCGACTTTTCTTTCGCCGATCACGAGAACGTCGCCCTGTCGCGCGGGAATCGTGAATCCATATTTCTTCCTTTCGGATTTGTATATTCTCGCCTTGGACCACTCGTATTTTGTTTGCCCCGTCTGACCGTCCACCAGGGTTACCGATCCGATGGCAACGGTATATTTGTCAAACCGAAGATGGAAGGTTATGTTGCCCGTCGCGGGAGACTGGATCGGCGCGTACTGGTTCAGCTTGACTTTGTAGCCGTCCTTGGTGATATAGGAAACCGCTGCGACCTGAAGTCCTTCAGCGGCCTCAGGGACCGGGGAGGACGTTTCCGCGGCCTCGCCGGCCTGCGCCTGCGCGACCTGTGCCGTGATCTCGTTGCCGGTGAAGGAGATCCATTTCGACGTTTCACTCATCCACTCCGTATCGTCGGCCGCGGCTGTCGTATCGTTCTGCGAAGTCTGGGTTGTTCCATCCGAGAGTCCCAGGCTGTCCGAGAGCGCGGTCACGCTGAAGAGCGCATCGCCGGTTTGAAGGCTGCCGCCGGGAATCGTCCAGGATGTTCCGGTCGTGAATGCCCCGTAATAGGCGTCATTGGCCCCCTCGTAGTCAACCCAGTAGCCGGCGGTGTTTGCCGCCGGATTCCATTGTGCCGCCACATCCCTTTTCGGCAAGACCTGTCCGGCGGTCGGATTTGCGAAGCTCACCGTACCCGGGATGACGCTGGACGCCGAGTAGATCAACGCGCCGCCGCGTGTTACCCTGAGATTCAGGGTGTCGCCGGGAACGCCGGCCACGGAACCGTAATAAATGGGAATCGTGTTTGTCGTGTTCTGATAGGTGACGGGAAAACCGTATGACAATACCCGGTCATTCACCGACACGGTCGCATCCGGGACGGTCGCATTCCCCCGGTAAACCGCAACCGCGACCGTGGTTCCTTCGGTTTCGTCATAACTGGCCGCCCCGACGGCGACGTACGACGGGTCGCTCGTGGAACATCCGGTCAGATAAAGCAGCATTGCCATGAACAAACTGGTCAGCAGCAACATGCTGACAAAATGTTTGTTGCTTTTTCCCATTGCAATACCCCTTTCTTTGGCTGGTTTGAGAAAGTTTCTTTGGTATCCGTAATGTCCGGTGACGTCATGACTGGAGTTGAACTTGCTATTCTGAGGGAGAAGGATACAAAGTGTGCCCCTTGCAAGTCAAGGAGTTTTTAATACAGGGGTTTTTACCAAAGCACCCGGCGCCGAAACAGGAAGCGATTTCGCTGGGAGGGGCACGCTGACGGCAACCCGGCGCTCATCGGAAGGCTGTTGCCGATCACCCTTTCCAAAATGCACGGGCCGGTGAAGAGGCCCCCCGATTGACATGAACGGCCGTCACTGGTAAGAAAAAGCGCAAGGATGGATGAAAGAGGGGAACGATGAACGGCTGGTGGGGCAGGATTCTGCGGGTCGATCTGACGACGGGGGTTTGGGAAGCCCAGTGCCCGACTTTTGAGGTTTACCGGGAGAGCCTCGGCGGACGGGGGCTGGCGGGCCGGTACCTTGAGCCGGAGGTCACGCGCCGCTGGGACGATCCCGCCATGCCGTTGCTCCTGTTCACCGGGCCGCTGGTCGACACCGCGTCGCCGACGTCGGGAAGAATGACGATCATGTCCCTTTCGCCGCTCACCGGAACCGTCGGCGACTGCTCCGTCGGCGGGAGTCTCGGGACTCTCCTGAAAAAGGCGGGATGGGACGGGGTCGTCATCACCGGCCGGAGCCCCCGTCCCTGCGGGATCGAGATTGCCGGCGAAAGTGTTACGCTGACGGACGCCTCCGGGATGGCCGGGCTTTCGACATCCCGGATCTTCGAGATACTCCACGGTCGGGGCGCCGCCGCAGCGACGGGGCCGGCCGCCGAGAACGGCGTCGCCTTCGCGAACGTGATGGTGGACGGCCATTTTGCGGCGGGAAGGAACGGTCTCGGCCTTTCGTTCGCCGCGAAGAATCTCCGGTACATTACGGCGACGGGACACGGGAAAACCGCCGTCGCCGATCCCGAAGACCTGCAGGACGCCATCGATGACATCCGCCGCTTGTTGTCCGCCTCGCCCGCCCTCCTCGGAGAGTTCGGGATCGCCGAATTCGGGACGCCGGCCCTCTACGATTTGACCCATGCCCGCCGGATGATGCCGACGGCCAATTTCCGCGAAACCTTCTTTTCGGCGGCGCCCTCGCTCAACGCCCCCGCCCTCCGGGAACGGTATCTTCCGAAGAGGACGGGCTGCCGGGGTTGCCCGATCCTCTGCAAGAAGATCGCGGCGGACGGGAGACCCCTCCCGGAATTCGAAACCCTCTCCCATTTTACCGCCCTGCTGGAAAACGAAGATCTGGAAACCGCGATGGCGGCAAACCGCCTCTGCAACGAGATGGGAATGGACACGATCTCCGCTGCGGTAACGCTCGCCTGCCATTCTGAAATCGAAGGGGTAAAACTCTCCTCCGCGGACATTCTCGCCCTTCTTGATGCGATCGGCCGGGGGAAAGGGATCGGCGCCGAACTTGGCCGGGGTTCTGCGGCCTACGCCGCCTCCCGCGGACGTCCCGACTGCGCCCTAACGGTCAAGGGACAAGAGCTTCCCGCCTACGACCCGCGCGGTGTGTGCGGCATGGCCCTGGCTTACGCGACCTCGACCCGGGGAGGCTGCCATCTCCGGGCCTACCCCATCGCGCATGAAATTCTGCGAAAACCCGTGGCGACGGACCGGATGAGCTTCAGCGGCAAGGCCCGGATCATCAAGATCGCCGAGGATCTGAACGCCGCCGTCGACTCGCTCACGGCCTGCAAGTTCGTCTTCTTCGCCGCCTCCCTCGAAGAGTACGCCAAGGTCTTCCGGGCCGTGACCGGCGCTCCCTCCTCCGCGCAGGATCTCCTGAAGATCGGGGAGAGGATCGTCTACCGGGAGAGGATGATGAACGCCCGAAACGGCTTCACCGTCGAGGACGACGATCTGCCGGGGCGCTTTTTCACGATGCCCGGCTCGGAAAGGGAACACATCCTTGTACCGCCCATCGACCGGGGGGCCTTTCTCGATGCGCGCGCCCGCTACTATGCCATCCGCGGTCTGGACAAGAAGGGGATGCCGACACGGGCAAAGGCGGAGGAACTGGGAATCACGTGGAAAAGCTGATCCATAAATACACACGGAAACTGGTCGCGGCGGGATATGCGGAGGCAGGAGCGCCGCTGATGGGCGCCGTCGACACCGAGATCATCTGGAACCGGGACGACCCGGCGCGCCGCGTCCTCGAGGAGGTCTTCGCGGGGCTCAACATCCAGTCGCTTCTTTTCTGCCGGCCCGCCGAGCCCTACCGGACGGTCGTCGATTTCCTCGCCGGGGATGCCGACGGGGCGATCTTCCCGGAAGATACGGAAACCCGGACCTTCTTCCACGACCTTCCCGTTGCGCCGCTGTTCGCCGCGCGGGAGATCGTCGCCGCCCTGAAGGAGCGCAAATGCGTCATCATTCCTCGGCGGGGGATCGTCACGTTCGGAACGGTGAGCCCGGAGCAGGCCTTCATCACCTTCTGTTCCGTCTGTTTCGCCGCTTTCGTCAAATTCTTCGCCGATTGCCTCGCGGATGTCCGCAAGGGGAGGATGGATCCGCGGTGGGAGGCCGCATTCTCGCAGGCGATCGAGTACATCGACCGGCCGCTGATAACCGCGCCGAAGCTTGCGACGGGGCCCTTCGGCAATGCGGAGGCAGTCCTGGGGGCGATAGAGGAAGCGGGGCGTGCGACCGTTGCCTGTCGCCTGGTCGATTCCTATTTCGGGAACATCTCCCTCCTGGCCGGGAAGGTCCTTTACATCAGCCAGACCGGGAGTTCCCTCGACGGGCTCGCCGGCTGCATCGACGCGGTCCCGCTGGACGGCTCCTCCTGCGCCGGGATCACCGCCTCCAGCGAATTTTCCGCCCACCGCCAGAT
>DIWG01000055.1:0-30623 GCA_002423465.1 Syntrophaceae bacterium UBA6112
GACGGCTGGAGCGGGGCCGTCTATGCGGGAAAGCATGAAGTCGGCGCCGATGAATCCTACAAGATCGTCCTGTGATGATGAGGAGGATACGTATGAAAGCGTTACCCCGACGTCACGGTTTCCGTCTGCGGTTCGAGGGGCAGCACCTTTTTGTATACTGCGATTGAAAGAAATCCCGCCACGTACATCCAGAGGCCGAACAGGCCCGACGTGAAGAACATGGAACTGTAGAAATCTCCCATGTAATCCTGGATCAGCAGTGCGATCGCCATAGCCAGTGTCGCGTTTCTCAGTCCCGTCTCCAGGGAGATGGCCCTGGTCTGGTAGTTGTTTATTCCCACGAGCTTCGGAAAGATTCCTCCAACGAGCATGCCCAGCAGTGTGAGCACGAACACCGTCGCGTAGAACGTAAAACCATACCGCTGCGTGTCGGCAAACATCTCGATGTTGCTGATTAAGCCCGCGATGATCAGGAAAAGCAGGGCGATGATGCCCAGGATGGAGAAGAAGGGGGTTGCCTTTTCGGCGAATCCCGGCCAGCGGCTTCGCGTCGACATTCCCAGCGCCAGTGGAATAATGACAAGAAGGATGATCGTCTGGACGACAAGTTTAACCGGCATTTCGACCTCCGGCAGCCCGGCGCAGAAAAACGTCAGCAACAGTGGCGTGAATACAAGCGACAGCACCGTGGAAAAGGAGGTCAGGGAAATCGAGAGGGCCAGGTCTCCCTTCGCATAGTAGGTCATGAGGTTGGAGGTGACCCCGCCGGGGCTGACCGTGATCAGCATCAGCCCCACGTAGATAAACGGGAAGGTTTCGTAGAATCCCAGAAGCCGCCCCAGGCCCGCGGCNNCGGGGTTTCAGGAAGACCAGCTTGAAGTCCTTCATCGTTAGGGTCATGCCCATGCCCAGCATTACGAAGAAGAGCATCAGGATGATCATAAGCTTAAAAATCCGGTCGAAGAAGAGCTGACGGGGATGGTCGATGAAACGTGCAAAGNNCGTAAGTTTCACCGTTGATCTCCTTTTTTTCCACCTGAATGCGAAAGATCATCTTGTTTTCCAGCATCTTTTCCAGCCCGTCATAAGTTGCCCCGGTCCCATCTTTTACGCGCTCCGCGGCGGGTGGAACAGAGAGGATATAGAGGTCTCCGTTGATATTTCTGATCAGAAAAAGGTTCGTTTGCTCTTCGGTCCCCGTCAGAGTCTCCGCCTTCAGCCGCCGCAGATTGCCTTCGAATAAGATTTCGTTGGATTTTGTCCAGTCGATGTTTTTGGACACCGTATTAAACTTCTGGATGAGTGTGACGTCGCCCTTTCCCTTGGCGATCAGGGAAAACCGCCGGTAAAGGTCTTCGCTGGCTTGCGAAACCGCCGAAACGAAAATGATGATGAGTGCCGACGCCAGGATGACGGGCGCCTTGAATCCGCCGTTCTGAAAGAAACGCTTCATTTTCGACCCCTTCTGTTTTGTTGGTTTGCTGTCTGTTTCGTTCCCTCCGTCGGCTGGAATTAACCGCAGCTTTCCGACAGTGATGGGTAAAGATGGATATGGCCGTCCTACAGGGCGGCTTGAACAGACTTGTGCAAGGAGCGCTTGTTTTACTTTACGGCGATCATGCCAGAATCGGATAGCTCAGAGAAACAGGTTTTGATGAACGTACGCGGTCAGATCGCCGAGCCGGTTCGTATAGCTGCCGTATTCGTTGTCATACCAGCCGAAGATCTTCGCGTGGACCACCGGAATCCGCATCGTTGATTGCGACAGCGTTTGGAGAAATGAATCCGGAAGATCGGGAACATCGGAAAGGTCGATGTCGATGAACGCCGTCCGGGTATGGTTGAATTGTCCCTCGATTACAATCGCCGCATCCATTCCGATCAGATCGGTCGATACGTTCTGTTCCTCGGAATAGACAACCAGATTCCCGGGACCGATCCCGGAGGCCTTCCGGTAGATGTCATTGAGGACCTCGGTGGTCAGCGGGATATTTTTCCCCCTTTTGCCCGCGCGGGTTTGAAAGGTGACATTCAGCACGATCAACGATTCCGTATTCGTCGGAACCCGGATCGAATCCGCCATGAATCCGATATGTTTCACTTCCGGTATCACTTGGCTCAAGGCCTCGGCGGCATTGGTCGAGGTCAGGATGATGTTGTTGAGCGTGCTTCTGTTCTTGCGCAGATCCTTTTCGCCGGCCTTCGGGGTCTTGTCGAGGATGCTCTGCGAATTGGTGACCGCGTGAATCGTCGACATGGATGCGGTCAGAATCCTGCGGGTCGCTTCATTTTCGAGAAGCGGTTTAAGCATATGCGCCAGTCCGGTGGTCGTGCAGGAAGCCGCTGAAATAACGCGGTGCTTCCGGCGGTCAAAGGCGGTGTGGTTGATCCCGTAGATGAGCGTGACGGCGTCGTCGGGTACCGACAGGGCCTTGTTTTTGATCTTGAACGCCGAGGAGTTGATGACCGCTTTCGCCCCGCCGGCGAGATGCCCCTTCAGGGCGCCGTTTTTTTCGTCCGCCGCCAGAGTGGGGTCCTGAAATTTTCCGGTGCACTCCACGACCACATCGACGCCGTGGCTTCGCCAGCCGATTTCGGCCGGGTTTCGCGCCTCCCGCAGGATGGTCACGGGGATGCCGTCGATGAGGAGCATTCCCTTCTTTTCATCGAGAATCCGGATGATCTTTTCCGCCTTGAAGCCATGCAGGAATCGGTGGATCGTTCCATAGGTCGCATCCTTTTCGATCTGTTGGGCAACGGCGAAAAGTCCATTCCCGACATTTCGGCCGACATTGACGACGATTTCCTGGAAATATTTTCTTCCGATATGGTGCCACAAGCTTAGCTTGCCGATCCTCCCGAGGCTGTTGATGCCGAGCACCGGCCGCCTGTTTTCAAAGACCTCGACTTTGCTCATGCGCATTTCTCCTGTGTGTTTTGAGAGGCAATCGTAAACGTGCCTCGCTGCGGACATACAGACCATTTCCCCTCTGTCCGGGAGGGGGTTGAATTCCATCGGGATTGCGAAAGTGCGGGATTACCGGTCCTGCAAGATCGCGATCCCGGGCAGATCCTTCCCTTCAAGGTACTCGAGCGACGCGCCGCCCCCGGTGGAGATGTGGGTGATCCGGTCGGCGACACCCGCCTTTTCCACGGCGGATGCGCTGTCTCCCCCGCCGACAATGGTCACGGCCCTGGAAGAGGCGAGCGCCCGGGCGATCTCGTTCGTCCCCGTGGCGAACTTTTCGATTTCAAAGACGCCTACCGGCCCGTTCCAGATGATCGTGCCGGCGGTCCGGATCGCTTCTTTGAACCGTTCAACGGTCTCAGGGCCGATATCGACGCCCATCATGTCCGCCGGAATCCGATCGATCGGGACGACCTTCGAGGGGGCGCCGGCGGAAAGTTCGGTCGCGATCACGACATCGACCGGAATGATGAGCTTCAAACGGGCCATCGCCTTGAGCTCCGCCCATATCCCCTTGGCCTGCTCGATGAACTTCTCTTCCACAAGCGATTTTCCGACCTCAAGGCCCTGCGCCTTCAGGAAGGTGTAGACCATCCCGCCGCCGATCATGAGCGTATCCACTTTCCGGGCGAGATTCCGAATCACCATGATCTTCGACGACACCTTCGCCCCGCCGATGATCGCAACGAACGGCCTCCGGGGATCGTCGAGGGACTTGCCCATGACCTCAAGTTCTTTTTGAATCAGAAAGCCGCAGACGCCCGGCAGAATGCGGGCGACCCCCTCGGTCGACGCATGAGCCCGGTGCGCCGTACCGAAGGCATCGTTGACATACACGTCCGCAAGCGCCGCGAGCTGTTTCGCGAAGGCGGAATCGTTTGCCTCCTCCTCCGGATGGAAGCGGACGTTTTCGAGCAGGACGACATCCCCGTTCGCCATTTTCGAGATGGCGGCCTCGACCGCTTCCCCGATGCAATCATTCAGTTTTGTGACTTTTTCCCCGAGCAGTTCCTCAAGCCGTTTCGCAATCGGGTCCATCCGCAGCCCATCCGTCACCCCGTCGGGCCTTCCCAGATGCGAGACAAGCAGGACCTTCGAGCCATGGTCGATCAGGTAGCGGATGGTGGGCAGGGCCGCCCGGATCCGCATGTCGTCCGTGATGTTCTTCTGTTTGTCCATCGGGACGTTGAAATCGACCCGGACCAGAGCCCGCTTCCCCTGGAGCTCTTGGTCTTGCAGATCCGAAATGCATTTTTTCATCTTCTCACCCCAAATCGATATGACATGCCGGAGCGTTTTCCCTCCCAAAACCGCTCCGGCCGTTTCCCTTGGATCAGAGGCTTTTGGCCACGAGCTTCACGAGATCGATCATCCGGCAAGAGAAACCCCACTCGTTGTCGTACCATGAAAGAACCTTGATCAGATTGCCGTCAATAACCATGGTCGATTTTCCGTCTACGATGGAAGAGTGCGGATTGCCCAGATAATCGATCGAGACCAGCGGCTCATCGGAATAGCCCAGGATCCCCTTCATTTTACCCTCGGCGGCCTCTTTCAGGGCGGCGTTGATCTCCTCGGCGGTTGCATTTTTCTCGATTTCCGCGACGAGGTCCACGACCGAGACATCCGGCGTCGGAACGCGCATCGAGAATCCGTTGAGCTTCCCCTTGAGCTCCGGAAGCACAAGCCCGACCGCTTTTGCGGCCCCGGTGGTCGTCGGGATCATCGACATTGCGGCAGCCCTCGCCCGGCGAAGGTCCTGATGCGAAAGGTCCAGAATCCTCTGGTCGTTCGTATAGGAATGGATGGTGGTCATCAGACCTCTTTTGACCTGGAAGTTCTCATGCAGGATCTTGGTGAAGGGCGCCAGACAATTCGTGGTGCAGGAGGCGTTGGAGATGATGTTGTGTTTTTGCGGGTCGTACAGGTAGTCATTAACCCCCATGACGATCGTGATATCCTCGTCTTTGGCGGGCGCGGAAATCAGCACCTTTTTGGCGCCGCCGGAGGTCATATGCACCTGCGCCTTTTCCCGGGAGGTGAAAAGACCCGTCGATTCGATCACGATATCGACCCCCATCTCCTTCCACATCAGCCGGGCCGGGTCCTTCTCGGCAAACACCTTGACCTCTTTGCCGTCAATGATGACGGAATGATCTTTTGCCTGCACATCGCCTTTGTAGATTCCGTGCACGGAATCATATTTGAAAAGGTGGGCGAGCGTTTTCGCATCCGCGATATCGTTGACCGCGATCCATTCGATGGACGGGTCTCCTTTTGCGGCCCGGATGATGTTTCTCCCGATTCTTCCGAAACCGTTGACCCCTACTCTGGTTGCCATTTGCATTTCCTCCTCTTTCTTCGCCCCGGATCAAAGCAGGCGATCATGTTCTTTTGGGGATGATTGTATCATCATATATCGTTGTGTCAACGCAAAGGATGATCCTCCCGAGCATGTCGATGATTGCGAAACGGATGCCCATTCTTCAACGACTCTTCGTCACGCCGACGCGGTCACAGTGCGCCGCCACCGGACATTGACTGCAGATGGGAGAAATGGGGCGGCAGGTGCTCCTTCCGAAGGCAACGAGGAGCGTGTTGTAGCGGGACCAGTATTCGGAGGGGAGCTTCGCCCGGAGGGCGAATTCCGTCTCTTCGGGGTTTTTCGTCCGGACGTAGCCCAAACGGTTGGAGATCCGGTGTACGTGGGTGTCCACGCAGATGCCGGGCCTGTTGAAACCGAGGGTGACCACCAGGTTTGCCGTTTTTCGCCCCACCCCTTTAAGCGTTAGCAGTTCCTCGATGACACCCGGAACGCGGGAGTCAAAGCGAGCAATGAGTTCCCGGCAGACATGCCGGATCGTTTCGGCTTTGTTCCGGTAGAATCCGACGGGATAGATCGCCTGTTGAATCTCCGTTTCGGAAAGCCGGAGCATCTCCGCCGGTGTGGAGGCCCGTGCGAAGAGACGCTCCGTGGCCGCCGCCGTCACTTCGTCTTTGGTCCGGAGGCTGAGCAGCGTGGAGATGAGAATCTCAAAAGGATCGTGGTGTTCTTCGGCCAGTTTGGTGACGATGGGAATTTCCTGCTTCACCAGCTCCAGTTCCAGAAGCCGCACAATCTCCGCGATATGCCTGTCGTCCATGGGTTTTTCCGTCCGGCGCGGATCAGTCGTAGCCCTCATCGTTGGCCAGCATATCCAGATGGAGCGTGGCAATATCCTCCACGTCCAGATCCGCTTTCTGCTTCGCTTCCCGGAAGTCGACGATCTTGATGTACCGCTTGCACTCGTTGCAGACATCGACGCGGTACCGCTCATCCCCCTCGATCGTGAAATAGGCGAGGCTCTGTTGTTCCTCGTTGCCGCAGAAGGGACATTTGATTCGCAGGTAGTTCCATTCGAAGCCGCACTGGTTGCAGAAAAGATAACGGCTTCCCTCTTCGTCCCGAATCTCGCCGATTTTGGGTTCCCGGCCGCAGACGGGACAGTAGCCCTCCACCCAGTCCGCCTTTCGGACGGCGTCGCCGTAACGTGCCGAGACCGTCTCCAGGGCCGGCCGGAGGCTCTCTTCGATGAACAGTTCCACCAGGTCGAAAGAGGCCTCTTCCTCGTTATCGAGCGCCTCTTCATCCGCCGGTGGAGCGTTGAAGGATTCATGGATCAGGTCATTGAAGATGATTTCACCTTCCCGGATCTTTCGCGCCATCTCACCGGTTTCCCCCGGCGCCCGCTTCTCGGCGATCTCCAGAAGGGCCAGGAAATAGGCCTGGGGTTCCGCAAGGTCGTAAGTGACTGAAGAAAAATCAACGAGGGGAAATCCCCCCGCCATCTTGGCTGCAATCAGTTTTTCATCGACGGGAAAAATCTCTCCCCGCATCCGGCTGCGGTATTCTTCCCGCAGGATTAGAATTTCTTCCAGAATATCGAGAAGCTCCGCATAATGGGGGCTCAAATCTCTATGGGTTTGTATCGTCCGCAATGCATTCTTCAATCCCGTCGCCATGCCGGCCAATCTCCTTACATGATAATATGTGGCGGTCTATATCCCCTTTCCTTCCCAAGTTCAAGCGATATTTACGGCAGTCTTCCGAAAGGTATTGAATCATAAACATATATAAATACGAATCCTTTTCGATCGTTATCCCCGGCTTTGGGATGGGAAAATCCAGGCTCCGGATAGCTCCCGCCGATTCGGGTTTGTCCGACAACGATTTTATTCGCGCTTCCCTTTTCACTTGACACCGGGGATGAGTTCCGGTTAAGGAATCGCCGTGCAACGGAATGTTTTTCAAGAAATGATTGTCTATTAAAGCGGTCCCTCGGCGGGAAAGCGGACGGACCGGAATGGAGGAGGGTATGGATAATTTTACATTCGGGCTTACGATGCTGATTTGCGGCATGGGGGGGACGATCCTGACCCTGTGGATCATGAGCCTCGTGATGAGCCTTTTGGGGAGACTGTTCCCCGAAAAGCCGAAAAAAGAGGAGGCTTAGACCATGGTAGAAGCGATCATTAACGGCTTGGGTGGCTTGATTATCGGATTTCAGACTCTGTTCGTCGATTGGCGAAATGCGATCATGCTGCTGGTGGGTTTCCTCCTTTTGTACCTCGGGATCAAGAAGGACTGCGAACCGCTCCTTTTGGTCCCGATCGGATTCGGCTGCATTCTCGTCAACATCCCCCTTTCGGATGTCATGGGTCCGGAAGGGTTCGTCCGGGTGATCTATGAAGCCGGCATCGCCACAGAGCTGTTCCCCCTGCTCATCTTCATCGGCATCGGCGCAATGACCGACTTCGGTCCGGTCCTTGCCCAGCCCTCGACCTTTTTGCTGGGCGCCGCGGGGCAGTTCGGGATCTTCCTGACGCTGCTGCTGGCGCTGGCGCTTGGGTTCCCCCAGTTGGACGCGGTTTCCATCGGAATCATCGGCGCCTGTGACGGCCCGACGGCCATCTATGTCACATCGAAATACGCCCCACACCTTCTCGGCGCCGTATCGGTAGCGGCCTATTCCTACATGTCGCTGGTGCCGATCATTCAGCCGCCGATCATGCGGCTTCTGACGACGAAAAAAGAGCGGGAAACCGTCATGAAGCCCGTCGCCAGACCGGTTTCCAAGACGACGAAGCTTCTGTTCCCGCTGGTCATCACGATCCTCGGCGGTCTCATCGCCCCGAAAGGCCTGCCGCTCCTCGGGACAATCATGCTGGGGAACCTGATGAAGGAGTCGGGTGTCGTGGCCCGACTGACGAAGGCTTCCGAGAACGAGATCGCAAACGTCACAACGCTCTTTCTGGGTCTCTGTATCGGCGCGACGATGGTGGGCAGCGCCTTTGTCAAGGCCGATACCCTGATCATCCTCTGCCTCGGTTTCATCGCCATTTGCCTCGATACGGTCTGCGGCGTCTGCTTCGGCAAGATCCTGCGGGTCATGACCGGCGGGAAGTTCAATCCGCTGGTCGGCGCCGCGGGCATCTCCGCCTTCCCGATGGCGGCGCGCGTCGTCCAGAAAGAGGGCCAGAAGTGGAACAAGAAAAGCTACCTGTTGATGCACGCGATGGGCGCCAACGCCGGCGGCCAGGTCGGTTCGGTCATCGCTGCGGCAGTGATGCTTTCGGTGTTGGCCGGGATGGGTATCATTCGGTAATGATTCCTATCATTTCCATCGTCGGAAAATCCAATTCGGGCAAGACGACGCTTATCGAGAAGCTTATCGCCGAGCTGACGCAACGGGGCTGGCGGGTGGCGACCATCAAGCATAACCGCCACGGTTTCGAGATCGATCACGAGGGGAAGGACAGTTGGCGGCACAGGAAGGCCGGCGCCGTGACGACGGTCCTGGCCTCTCCCGCCCAAATCGCCGTGATCGAGGATTCGGATAGGGATTATGCCCTTGCCGAGATCGCGGAACGCTACATTCGGAATGTGGACATCATCCTTGCGGAAGGGTACAAGACCAACCCCCACCCAAAGATCGAGGTCTTCCGAAGCGAACTCAGGAAAGAACGTCTCTGCGGCCCCGCGGACAACCTGATTGCCCTCGCCGTCGATCAGCCGCTCTCCGCCGAGGTTCCTTGCTTTGACCGGGATGATGCGCCGGGCCTTGCGGATCTGATCGTCGGACGATTCCTTCTTCAAAAGGTCTGAATCATCGATCCGCTGTGTCATTCCCACCTGCGCGGGAATGACACAGAAGAGGCGTATTTCAATGCTTCTCAGTCCTTGATTTTCTCCGCCAGCAGGTCCGCGACGTGCTTCATCTTCACGCCGGGGACCTGCTTATCGAGGCCGCCCTGGAGCTGGACCATGCAGCCCGAACAGGCGCAGGCGGCGATTTCGGCGCCCGTGTTCCGGATGTTGTTCATCTTCTGCTCCAGAATCGGCATGGAGAGCTCGGCGTACTTCACCCCGAAGATGCCGGACATGCCGCAGCACTTGTCGGAATCCTTCATCTCCACCAGTTCGCAGCCCGCCGCCTCGATGAGCTGCCGGGGCTCCTTGGCGATGCCCAGGACCCGCTTCATGTGGCAGGAGTCATGGTAGGTCACCTTCGGCCCGCCGCCCGTCTTTGTCAACCGACCGCGCTTTCCGTACTCTTCGGCGACAAAGCTGCAGAACTCCCTGACTTTGTGGGAGACAGCCGCCGCCCGGTCCTTCCACTCCGGTTCCTCCTTCAGTATTTCTGAGTAGCTGTGGAGGGCTTCTACGCAGGCCGGGCAGCCCGTGATAATCACATCCGCCTTTTCCTTTTCGAAGGCCTGGATGTTAAGACGGGCGATCTTCCTGGCCGTCTCCAGATCCCCCGTAGCGCTGACCGGCTTGCCGCAGCAGCTCTGGTCCATGGGGAAGACGACCTCGTATCCGAGGTCCTGGAGGACTTTGATGATCGACTCCCCCGTGTCGGGCAGGACGAAATCCATTGTGCAGCCGCTGAAGAAAGCCGCGCGGCCAATGGGCTTTGCGGGCTTGCGGATGAGAGATTTCATCCGGTCCCGGAGGGGTTTGTCCGCGATCGTCGGTAGACTCCGGTCCTTCGCCAGTCCGGAGAAGAACAGGGGGAGGTGGCGGATCAGGTTCCCCTTGGCGAACGGTTTCATCCCCAGCGACGCTGCCCGCATGAGGGAGTGAAAGAGCCTGCGGTTGGTCATGACGTTTTCGAAAACCTGCTTCATGACGAAGGGAAGTCCGTGCTCCTTCACGGCCCGGACTCGCAGTTCCTCGATGAGCCCCGGAATGTCGATCTTTCCCGGGCAGACCTCGGTACAGCGGCGGCAGCCGATGCAGAGTTCGTGGAACTTCTCGAAGTCCGCCATTCCGCTCAGAAAAGCCGTCAGAATCGCCCCGATCCCGCCGGCGTAAGTATGGCCGCCATAGACGTGGCCGCCGACCAGGGTGTAGACGGGGCAGACATTCAGGCACGAAGCGCAACGGATGCACTGGAAAATCTGCTTGAACTTCTCATCTTTGGCTGCCTTGAGGCGGCCGTTGTCCAGGAGAATGATGTGCATCTCCCGGGTCTTCTCCACCCAGTGCTCCCCCACCTTGACCATCACGGGCGTGGGGCCGCCCACCAGGGTCATATAGCTCGTCATGAGCTGGGCCGTGGCGCCACGGGGCAGGAGCTTCAGGATCAGTGCCGCGTCCGTGATCTTGGGGATCAGCTTCTCATAGCCCATAATCACCACATGAATCGGGGGCAGGGTGGTGACGAGGCGGGCGTTTCCCTCGTTCGTGACCAGGCCGATCGCCCCGTTTTCGGCGATCCCGAAATTCGCTCCGGAGATCCCCATGTCGGCGTTGAGGAACTCTCCGCGGAGCCGCCGGCGCGCCGCCTGGACCATGAAGGCGATGTCCGGCGGAATTTCTTTATCCAGTTCCTTGGAGAAGTAATCCGCCACCTGGTAACGGCTCAGGTGGATGGCGGGCATCACCATGTGGGAGGGCTTGTGGCCCGCCAGTTCGATGATCCATTCTCCGAGGTCCGACTCGCAGACGTGGAGGCCGTTTTTCTTGAAATACGGGCTGAGGTCGATCTCCTCGGAGGCCATCGATTTGGATTTGACGATCCGCTTCACGCCGAGGGCCTTGCACAGGTCCATGAGATACCCGAAGACTGCGTTGCCGTCCGCTGCCCGAAAGACCTTTATTCCGCGCTTTGTCGCCTCCGCCTCGAATCGGCCGGCGACTTCCTCGATCCGGTCGACCGTGTCGATTTTCATCTGCTTGATCGCTTCCCGCAGCGCTTCGACGTCTCCCGCGTTCTCGAGGGCGGCGGCCCTGGCGGCAGGATAGACCTCGGCGAACCGGCCAAGATTTGTCCGCAGGGCCTCATCCTTGAGCTTCTCACCAATCTCTTTGCGGATGTTCCGATTCTCGCCCGTCATGATGCCTCTCCTCCTCCCTGCAGTTCCCCGTCCACGGCTACGATGATGAAGCGGCTGGGGCCATGGACGCCGATCGTCAGGACCCGCTCGATGTCGGCCGTCCGGCTTGGTCCCGTGATGAAGCTGATATAGCCGCGGTCGAAGACCTGCGAGATAATCTCGAAGGCTTCGATAATGCCCGGGACGATGAGGCCGCTGTCGAGAAAGGCCACGTGAATCGGGGGAAGGGTGGAGACCAGGCGGCTTTCGACGGCGTAACCATCCTGGCAGACGCTGCCCGTCTCCGCGATGCCGAACTCCACCCCGGAGATGCCGATATCGGCCGTCGCGGCGTGGGTTGCGATATCGCCCTGATCGCTGTAGACTTCAATGTCGGCGGACTTCAGGACATTCTCGATGCCCGCTTTCTCCTGCAGGGGACTGCTGACGGAAACGACCTTCCTGGCATTGGTGAACCGGGCGAGGTTGAGAACCACGTCCGCTGCCTCCACTGAGGTTTTTACCCGAAAAATTTCTGCGGATACGGCCTTGGCCCGCTTCTCGAATTCGGGAAAGAGATGCGCCCCGAACTTACCGGCCGGGAAATGCCGTCTCCAGTCGTCACAGGTTTTTTTCATAACACTTTGCCTCCGCATGTGTGCGCGAAAAGAATGCTAAACAATGGAAAGAACTTGTTTCTACGTTGAAGAAACCATGACTTTCAACCCGCGAAGCGTATACCGGAAACGCCGCCGCGAGTCAAACGAAAAACGCCGGAGTCTTTTCCCGATCCCGAAAATCTAACCCCGGCGCTTGCTTTTATCGTATTTCTTGACATACCGCGACGCTTCCCATACATTTCACCGGCAAAAAAATACAGTCATCCAAGGAGTCCTTATGACACAAACCTATCACTTCGATCATCTTCATCTCGTGAGCAGAGATCCGAAGGCCACCGCACAATATTACCGGAAGATGTTCGATGCCAAAATCATCGAGGGCGTTGAGCCTGACGGGAAACCCAGAATCGACTTGAACATGAACGGCCTCGTCCTCTTCATTTTTCCGGTCGGTCCCGGGGAAAACCTTCCGGACGGTCCCGCCGGACGATATGTGGGTCTCGATCACTTCGGGTTGCGGGTGAACAATCTGGATGAGACGGTCGCCGAATTGAAGCGGCGGGGAGCGGAATTTGCGGTGGAGCCTTTCATGAGAAGGCCCGGCCTCAAAGTCGCCTTCATCCGCGCCCCGGAAAATGTCCGGATTGAAATCATGGAACGGGCCTGATCGTTTAATAAATTTTCCGGGCAAGGGATGCGAAAATACCCGCAAAGCACAGTACGGTGCAAATCATAAAGACCGTTTGTATGCTCTTGAGCAATGCCGGGTATTGAACAGGCGTGATCTGCACGTTGCCGATGAATACGGCGAACACCATCAGTGCCAAACCCATGCTGAGCATCTGACCCAAAAGACGCATGGTGCTGACCATCGCCGATGCAACGCCGTAAAATCTCTTTTCAACGGATCCCATGATTGCGCTGGTGTTGGGGGATGAGAAAAGGCCAAAACCGAGACCGATGACAGCCAGGCCGACAGTGACGACGGTAATACTGGTTTCCGATGTTATAAATGCAAATATGAAAAGACCGATCGTGGATAAGGTCATTCCCAAAGAGGCCAGTTTCTGGGGTGAAAAACGGTCTGAAAGCCTGCCGGCAATGGGGGCGAAGATCGCCATGACGACGGGTTGCGCAACGAGAATCAACCCCGCGGACTGCGGGTCGAGACCCTTGATGTACTGAAGGTAGAGGCTTAACAGAAAGACCACGGCAAAGGTCGCGCTGTAGTTGATCAGGGCGGCAAGGTTGGAAAGGGCAAAGGTCGTATTTTTGAAAAGCCGGACATTGAGAACGGGGCTGTCCACCTTCAATTCGAACATCAAAAACCCCGAAAATCCAAGGATTCCGAAAATAACCAGAACAATTCCCGCAATCTTGGGGAGAATGGAAAACCCGTATATGACCATGACGAGGGCGATACTGAAAAATATGGAGCCCTTCAGGTCGAATCTTTCCCCCCGGCATCCCGCCCATTCGTTTTTGACCTTCCAGCAGGTTATCGCCAAGATAACCATTCCCAGCGGAATCATGGCGAAAAACAAGCTCCTCCATCCCAGGTACTGGGTCATGATGCCGCCGACGACGGGTCCCAGGGAGAGTGCTATGTAAACCGTTGCGATGTTGATTCCGATGGCTTTGCCCCTCCCGACGGAAGGGTACACGGAAGTGACGATTGCGAGGCCCGTTACAAAGATCATCGCGCTGCCGATTCCCTGAATAATCCTGAAAGCGATGAGCGAAAGGACTGTAGGTGCGACGGCGGACAGCAGCGACGCAATGGTGAACAGGACGATTCCGCAACTGAAGATCTTCTTCATTCCGTATATATCGGATATCCTGCCGAACGGTACGGCAAACATGGCGGCTGCCAGCAAGTACGACGTGGGAATCCAGCTCAACAGAATGGCGTCGGCCGCAAATTCCGATCCAATCGCAGGCAGCGCGATATTGATGGATGATCCCATGAATGGTGTTAAAAAATTTGCCAGTGTTGCAACCAGCAGCGCCGGTATCCTGATGGAATCGTTTGTATGGGGTTTCGGAGGAGGGGTCATTCCGTCAATCTCCGGGATTCAGGATCTCACCATCACCAGCTTTATGAAGATGACGGGTAAACGTTAAAGATTTCAAGTTTTTTCATTCGGGAGAACGATACAGAATCAGCGAATGGATATCAAGGGAAAAATCATGCTCTCTTTTTCCGATTGACAGGCCGGGGGAAATAGGGAATCTTGGACTGCGGTTCGCTTTTTTTAAGGTGGCGGCATGGGAGGAAGCGAGAAATGACGAGACGCATGCTGTGGTTTGCTTTGCTGACGTGGGGGATGGTTCTCTTCGGGCCGACGGACGGCCGGTCGGCGGGACCGCCGCCGGTCGGCGGGAAGCTCCCCGATTTTACCCTCGGCGTGCCGAAGGATGCGGCTGAAAAGACCTACCTCGGTCTCTCCGGATCAGGCGCTTTCAAGATCCCCCAGATTCGGGCAAAGACGGTCGTTATCGAGATCTTCAGCATGTACTGCCCCTACTGCCAGAAGGAGGCCCCGAACGTTAATCAGGTATACGGGAAGATCGAGGCCGATCCGACCCTCCGGGGGAAGATCAAACTCATCGGAATCGGGGTGGGAAACGCCGCCTTCGAGGTGGGGGTGTTCAAAAAGAAGTACAACGTTCCCTTTCCCCTTTTCCCGGACGGCGACTTCGTCCTCCATAAGCTTCTGGGGGAGGTGCGGACGCCTTATTTCATCGGCGTGAAGAACCGTCCGGATGGGTCGCATCAGGTCATCCACTCCCGCCTGGGGGCGTTTGAGAGCGTGGAAAAGTTCCTGGATGAAATTGTCAAGACTTCCGATTTGAATTAGCCACCCACACCTTGCGGGCGCTTTATCGTTGAATGGCTTTTTTGAAGATATTTGGAAGGAGGCCCCAAAGATGAAAACAAGAATACGCTCGATATTCCTTGCCTTCCTTGGGGCGGCCCTCCTGGGCCTTGCCGCAAGTCCGGCCGCCTTCGCGCTGTCCGACGCCTACAAGGACAACATCTACAACACCGGCCGCCTCAAACCCACGGACAGCGCCCTGAAAGTGAAGGCCGGCGGAAAAGCGCCCGACTTCACGCTGAAGGCCGTTTCCGGGGAGCGTGTCTCCCTCGGAGATTTCCGCGGGAAGAAGAACGTGGTGATCTCCTTTGTTCCGGCCGCATGGACGCCGGTCTGTTCGGACCAATGGCCCGGCTACAATATCGTGAAAGAGATGTTCGACGCAAACGATGCGATCCTCCTCGGGATCACCGTGGACAACATCCCCACGCTCTTCTCCTGGACGAACCAGATGGGGAAACTCTGGTTTCCCGTCCTCTCCGATTTCTGGCCGCACGGCGCGGTGGCGAAGAAATTCGGCGTCCTGCGCTCCGACGGCATGGCAGAGCGGGCCCTTTTCGTGATCGATAAGCAGGGAATCATTCGGTATATCGACGTCCATGACATCAACCGGCGGCCGCCGCTCGAGGTCCTGATCGGCGAACTGGAGAAGCTCAAGCGGGGAAAATGATCATCGATAGGAACTTTAAGAAGGAGAAGACCATGAGCAAAACGATCGAAAAATATTCCTTCGGCATCGGCGACCGCTTTGCGCGTCAAGGCAAGGCCCAGCTCGAAGCCCTGCTTCAGGCGAAGAAACTCGGCGTGAATCTCGTTCCGGTATGGAACAAATCCTATCGGGAACATACGATCACCGGCACCCAGCCCGACACGGTCCGGACGGAAGCCGACGCCGCGGTGAAGGCTCTCGGTTGGAAAGACTCCTACTATGTCGACGCCGACCACGTCAACCTCAAGAACGTGGACCTCTTCCTGGAATCGAGCGACTTCTACACCCTCGATGTCGCCGACTTCTCGGGCAAACCCGCGGACGAAGCCGGCTTCAAGGCGTTTGTGAAGGCCCATCAAAAATTCATCGGCAAGCTTTCCATTCCCGGCATCGACGAACCGCTGGAGATCACCGAGGCGACCATCGAGGCCTCGGCCCGGAAATACCTCCTGGCGATCCAGGAGGCGGGAAAGATCTACCGTCACGTCGAAGAAAAGAAGGGCAAGGACAACTTCATCACCGAGGTTTCCATCGACGAGACCGACCTTCCCCAGATTCCCGTGGAGATGCTTTTCATCCTTTCCGCCGTCGCGAGGGAGGGCATCCCGGCCCAGACCATCGCCCCGAAGTTCACCGGAAGGTTCAACAAGGGCGTCGATTACGTGGGCGATGTGATGCAGTTCGAGAAAGAATTCAACGAGGACCTCTGCGTCATCGCCTTCGCGGTGAAGGAGTTCGGCCTGCCCGCGAATCTCAAGCTCAGCATCCATTCGGGCAGCGACAAGTTCTCGATCTACGGGCCCATCGGGAAGGCCTTGAAGAAACACAACGCCGGCCTTCACCTCAAGACCGCGGGAACGACCTGGCTCGAGGAACTGATCGGGCTCGCCTGTGCGGAAGGCCCGGGCCTCGCCATCTCGAAAGAAGTATACCGGAAGGCCTTCGGCCGGTTCGACGAACTCTGCGGCCCCTATGCGAGCGTCATCGACATTGACAAGACGAAACTCATCAACCCCGACGAGGTGGACAAGTGGGACGGGAAGAAGTTTGCCGAAACCTTAAGGCACGTTCAGTCCAATCCCGCCTACAACCGCCATTTCCGCCAGCTCCTCCATGTGGGTTACAAGGTGGCCGCGGAGATCGGCGAGCGGTACTATCAGGCTGTGGAAGACAACGAGAAGGTCATTGCCCGGAACGTTTTTGAAAACCTCTTCGATCGGCATATCCGACGGGTGTTTGTTTAATTCTATCATGAATATCCGCTGATGAAGGGACAGGGTCTGGTCATGGTTTGCCGATGTATTGAATGACGGATCCAACCAATATGCTGATTCCCAAAAGAAGCCCCAAGACTTTGAATATTTCTTTTTTTTCTTTTTCCTCCCTGAATAAAACCAGGATTCCCAACCCGGCGCTTGCACATAAACCTGCTATTAATGAACCATAAGTGATCGCCCCCTTGAGATACAGCTCTGTTATGGCGACCGAAGCCGCGCAGTTGGGTATCAGTCCAACCAAGGCCGCCATAAACGGCTGAAGAAAGGTATGCCCTGAAAATAATTTTCCGAAAGCTTCTTCCCCCATCAGGAATACGGCAGCACTGATCAAGAATGATATGGTAAATATGAAAACAAATATCTTTGCCGTATGGATGACCGGATGGAGAAATATCTCCTTGGGGTTGAATTTCTTTGCGGACGCACTTGTGCTGTGACCGCAGCAAGCTTCCTTATCGGTGACGATTGAATGGTTATGATGCGCATCATCTTCGCCCCGGGCATAGGCCTCGATGTGGGCCAATGTGCTTTTGTTGGCTTTTTTTGAAAAAAGATCAATCGTGTATCCTGCGATCAAGGCAACAAAAATCTTTGTGAATAACAGAGGCAGGATCAGCCCGGCCCTGTCGGGCTGAGACAAAATAATGGGGATTGCCTCATCTGAGGTTGCAAGATAGACCGCCAACAATGTGCCGATGGTCGCGAGCCTTTGCGAATACAACGCGGTGGCCACAACGGAAATCCCGCACTGAGGCAAGCTGCCGGCCAGCGCACCTACGGCAGGACCGGCAACGCCCGCTTTTTGAACCATGGTAATGATCTTATTCCCGAACTTGTATTCAACGAGTTCGATCCCGATATAAATAACGAGCAGAAAGGGCATCATCCTGACGGTGTCGCTCAGAGCATCCATAAAAACTTCGTACATATGCCCCCTTTTGCTTTGCTTCACCCATTCATTTTTTTGTCGGAACAAACCGCAAAGACCGTTGATGCTGATATTTTCGATTGCGAAATCGGCCTGATTTACCATTTGTTCCCACGGGCCGGGAGAAAGAAAAACGGCTTTTCATACAGGATATGCAACTCACTTGCAAATCAAAATTGATTCCTGAATCGTCCAAACCCTTCTTCTTTTGACGGGGGAGGCTGAGGGTTGGGGTGATCAGGAAAGGCAAATCAGCAAGATGCAATTTACCGGCGCCTCATAAAAAGGCCCTTGACAGGTTCCGCGGATGTGTTATGAAACCGCAAAACGTGGTACGGTGATCGAAAAATGTCTGAACTGGTCCGCTTCGGTGTTTCCCTGGAAAAGCCCCTCCTGGAGAGGTTCGATGACCTCATCCGGGAAAAGCAGTACACCAACCGATCAGAGGCCCTGCGGGACCTGATCCGCAGGGAGCTGGTCCAGAGGGAATGGCGGGAGGGCGGCGAAGTCGCCGGCGCTGTAACGCTCATCTACGATCATCACCAGCGGGACGTACTTTCCAAAGTGACGGACACCCAGCACGGTTTCCAGGGGGTGATCATCTCGACCCAGCATATCCACCTCGATCACCACAACTGTTTGGAGATCATTGCCGCCCGGGGAAAGGCGGAAGAGGTGCAGCGGCTGGCCGATGCCCTGACCTCCATCAAGGGGGTTCGTCATGGGACATTGAGCATGTCGAGCACGGGCAGGGAGATCGGGTAGCCGTATTATTTTTTGTCCCGGCGTGTTACGAATTGCATATTAATGGCATCATCTCTTCCAAGAAGGAGAAAAGACCATGCACATGGCGGATGCTTTACTATCCCCTGCCGTCGGGACGACACTCTGGGCCGGAACGGCAGCGGTAACCAGCTATGCCTCTAAGAAGCTGAAGAGAGAGATCGACGATCGAACGATCCCCTTGATGGGGGTCTTGGGCGCCTTCATTTTCGCGGCGCAGATGATCAATTTCACGATCCCCGGGACCGGTTCGAGCGGCCACCTGGGAGGCGGGATGATTCTGGCCATCATCCTCGGCCCCCATGCGGCTATTCTCGTAATAGCCTCGGTCCTGACGGTTCAGGCGCTCTTCTTTGCCGACGGCGGGCTGCTTGCCCTCGGCTGCAATATCTGGAACCTCGGGTTCTATCCCTGTTACCTTGTTTATCCCCTGCTCTACAAACCATTGGTCGGAAACAGTCAAAAGCCCGGTCGTATCCTTGTCGCATCATTGGTGAGCGCCGTTACAGCCCTGCAGCTCGGCGCCTTTTCCGTCGTCCTGGAAACGCTTCTGTCGGGCAAGAGCGAGCTGCCCTTCGGCGCCTTCCTCCTGCTGATGCAACCGATCCACCTGGCCATCGGCATCATCGAGGGTTTGGTGACGGCGGGGATCATCAATTATGTGCGCAGCGCCAGACCCGAACTCCTCGAAACCATGGCTGCATTGCGACCTCTGGACGCATCGATTTCACTGAAAAAGATCATGGCGACGTTCATCGTGTTGGCGGTGATCACCGGCGGGGCGCTCTCCTGGTTCGCTTCGACCCATCCGGACGGCCTTGAATGGTCCATCGAAAAGGTCACCGGCAAAGGAGAACTTCCGGAACAGGAGAATGGGATTGCTCCGGTTCTGAAAGGGATTCAGGAAAAGACGGCATTCCTTCCCGATTACGGCTTCAAGCCGGCGGGCAATGACGCAAAAGAAGGGGAGGCCCCCCCTGTCTGGCCGGGCATTGAGGCGGGAACCTCCGTTGCGGGTCTGATCGGAGCGGTCATTGTTCTGGGGATGATCGTCCTGATCGGCATGGGGATCCGGTCTTTTCGGAGAGGGTGCACCTGACGACGCCGATACGCATAAAATCATTACCGTCGCCGTGGCGGAAAGGTCCGTTCGGCCGCTTGCCGGTGCGGTGCAACGGTAGCGGAGCTCAATTTTGGCGGGAGGGAAAATGACCTTCAGTGACCACTATTTCGATATCGACCGGCTCGACCGGCTCTCCCGAAAGGAGACCTTTGTGCACCGTCTTGACCCGCGGGTCAAGACGATCGCCACGATGCTCTTCCTGATCACCGTCATCTCCTTCCCGAAGTATGAGGTGGCGGCGCTGGTCCCCTTCTTTCTGTTTCCGGTGTTGATGCTGACCCTGGGCGATATCCCCGCCGGGTTCATCGCCGGGAAGATTCTGCTCGTTTCCCCCTTCGCAATCCTCATCGGGCTCTTCAACCCGTTTCTGGACACCCGGATCGTCGCTGTGGTCGCCGGACTGCCCGTGTCGGCCGGGATTCTCTCTTTTCTCTCGATTCTTTTGAAATTTGTACTGACGATCAGCGCGGCTCTCCTGCTAATCGCGACGACGTCATTTCCCGGCGTCTGCCATGCCCTCCGGCAATTGGGATTCCCCGCGATTTTTGTCTCGCAGCTCCTCCTGCTGTATCGCTATCTCTTTGTGCTCCTGGAGGAGGCGATGCGGATCGTCCGCGCCCGGGACATGCGCTCGTCCGGTGCGCGGGGGGCCGGCGTGAGGGTTTTCGTGCGCCTGGTCGGCGTCCTTTTCCTGCGGGCGGTGGATCGTGCGGAGAGGATCTACCATGCCATGCTCTCCCGGGGGTTTCAGGGAGACCTTCCGACCCTCAGGCCTTCCCGCGTTACGGCCGTCGATTTGGCGTTTCTGGCGGCGACGATCGCATTTCTCGCGGGTTTCCGCTTTTCCCAGGTCGCCGAAGGGATCGGGCGCTCTGCACAGGAGCTGCTGCGATGAGCCATCACATTATTGAATTCAGGGACGTGTGCTTCCGCTACCCCGACGGGACGGAGGCGCTCAAGGGGATCAGCTTCCGGATTACCCACGGTGAATCCGTCGGCGTCGTTGGCGCAAACGGCTCCGGAAAATCAACGCTGATCCGGCACATGAACGGCTGTCTGCTGCCGACGTCGGGGACGGTGAACATCGGCGATTTTCCACTCACCGTCAAAACGCGGCGGGAACTCCGGAGGAAGGTCGGGATCGTTTTCCAAGACCCCGATGACCAGCTCTTCATGCCGACGGTCTTCGACGATGTCGCCTTCGGTCCCCTCAACCTCGGGATGGATGAGGCGTGTGTACGGGAGAAGGTGCGCGGGGCATTGGACGTTGTCCACTGTCTCGATCTTCAGGACAAACCGCCGCACCGCCTCTCCCTGGGACAGAAGAGCGCCGTCGCCATTGCTTCGGTCATGGCTATGGATCCGGATATCCTCGCGATGGACGAACCGGCGGCAAATCTCGATCCCCGATCGAGACGATCGCTGATCGCGTTCCTCAAGACCTTTAAGCATTCCAAGATGATCGCCTCCCACGACCTCGACTTGATCCTCGATGTCTGCGAGCGCTGCATTGTGATCGGAGACGGCAGGGTGGTCGCGGACGGTCCATCGGCGGAACTCCTCTCGAACCGAACGATGCTCGAGGAAAACAGCCTGGAGCTGCCGCTGTCGCTCCAGGGGCGCTGAGGACGTTTGATGGCACTCCGGGTGCCCTGGACTTCATGAAGGTCCGGTTGATGCGTACTTTACGCAAAAACGGGGCATTGCTGACCCTTGCTTCCACCTACGAAGGCGTAATTTTCAGTTCTGAATTGAGGTGAGGATTACCATTTATACTCATGCCCCTTCCAGCATAAAGCCTTTCTCCCGAAATAATCTCAAGCAGGCATCTGCGACAGTCTTGTCGTAAAAGATTCCTCGGTTCTTCTCGATTTCATCCAATGCTGTATTGATTCCCAAGCCGGGACGATAGGGCCGATGGGAGGCCATTGCTTCCACCACATCAGCCACGGCGAGGATACGGGCCTCCATCAGAATTTCTTCCCCTTTCAGTTTTTGGGGGTATCCGGAACCATCCATCCGCTCATGATGCTGATGGACGATCTCCGCCAGCGGCCAAGGCGATTCCACATTCTTCAGCATCTCGTATCCCTTTCGGGCGTGTTCTTTGATCAACGAAAACTCGATTTCGGACAGCTTGGTAGGTTTGGATAATATCTCCGCGGGGATGGAGAGTTTCCCGATATCATGAATGGAACCTGCCATACGGACGCCTTCGATTCTATCCTGGGTGAATCCCATTTCCGTGGCAATCGCACGGACAAGGTCCGCAGACCGCATCTGGTGACCGGCTGTATAGGGGTCTCTGGATTCGACGGCGGATACCATGACCTGAATGATCGCGCCAAACGCTTTTCTGAGACTTTCGAGAGTCTGTTGGAGTTGTTCCTCAACCTGCTTTCGAGCGGTGATGTCATGTGCAACAACATTGGCTCCTGCAAGACCTTCTGAATCGTAATAATTATGGCTATTTAACTTTAGCCATCTGCGCTTCCCATTTTTATCTACAATCTCGTATTCCGGATCTTCCGGTACCTTATCACCCATAGCCATTTTGTTAAGGCGCTCTAAAAGTAATTTTTGGCTCTCTTGGGTAATGAAATCGTATGGGCTTAGTGAAGTGATTTCTTCTTGACTACAGCCAAGATATTCACAAATGACATCGTTCGCTTTTAGAAATTTTCCTGTTCTAAAATTAATTTGGTAGATACCAGCAGGGGAATTATCAAAAAGTTGTCTGTAGTTTTCTTCACTCTTCCTTAGTGCCTCCTCCGCACGTTTGCGATCGGTGATATCCTGAGCCAAGATGGCGATGTCTCCACCCATTGGCACAACGGCGATCCGGAACCAGGTCGGTTTTGTGATGCTTTCGCCGCAATAATCGGCCTCAAAAACGCAGTGCTCCCCTGATTCCACGACCAACTGATAGGCTCTCAGGAATTGCGAGCCGCTGTGGCCGGGGAACAGCTCCAGTAGGCGCCGGCCCACCACCGCTTTTGGGTCGGTGCCGTTCAAGCGCGCAATCGTGGCATTTTCATAAACCCAGGTGAAATCGACAACTCGCTCCTGGGCATCGTATATGGGTCGAAGAATTGTGAAGCCATCGGGCGAAAGCTCCTGCGCAACACGGAATCGCTCCTCGCTCTCCCGCAGCGCTAACTCCGCCCGCTTGCGTTCGGTGATGTCGGTATGGGTTCCAATGATACGCAACGGCGTACCATCAACATTGCTCTTTACGACTTTCGCAAGCCCTTGAATCCACATCCACGAACCGTCTCGTCTCCTGAAGCGGAACTCAATGTCGAAGATGGAGGATTGTCCGTTCAAGTAGCGTGCTATGGCGGATTGCGCTTCCGGAAGGTCTTCCGGATGCACACGCTCCTCCCAGGAGGCGAAGTTCTGCGTAAACTCCCCGGGTGCATATCCCACCATGGTATAGTAGCGATCGTCGAAATAGGTTGCATTGGTGTTCAGGTCCCAGTCCCAGATGCCTTCGTTCTTCACAGCCATAGCAAGGTCAAGACGCTCCTTGCTTTCTTTCAACGCTTCCTCGGCACGCTTACGATCCGAGATGTCGCGGGACAACGCGATGAAGCCCACGGGTTCCTGCTTGTCGTTGCGCAGGAAGGACAGGTGGTTTTCAACCCAGATGACGGAACCGTCCTTTCTGTATTCCTGAAATTCCAGTATGCGGGTTCTGCCGGGATCCGCCGTGACGTCGGCTTCCCGCTTTAGCTCTTCTTCGAAGACCCCGACAACCGCCTGCAAGGATTCGGGCGTCATGACCTCCTCGATGGTCTGATTTATCACCTCTTCGGCGGTGTATCCCCGCAGGCCTACGATGGAGGGGCTTACATAGGTGAAACGAAGATTCATGTCCAAAACCGATATGACGTCCGCTATGTTGTTTACCACCAGGCGATATTTCTCCTCGCTCTCCCGCAGNNATTTTCTTCCTCTCGACTTCCGATTGTTCCAGCTCTCTGATTCTCTGTCTTAGAGAAGCCAGGTCTTCGGTCAAAGCCTGTTTTCTCTTGGATGAATCTTTCATCGTGTACCTCTGTTTCGTGAGAAAAGATGATGAATGAAAAAAGTGTGGCTTTTTTGAGGTGCCTTAGCTTTTTAAAAGGATGCCGAGTATTTATGGAGATGTCAAATGAAAAGTGGTCTGATAGGTGATGAATGCCTTCTGAAGCCATCATCACTCTGTTATCGACTGGTGTGTGACTTTCAGGAAGGCTTCCGTAAGCTACACGATGATAAAATTGGCTGCCAAGCCTTCGTGAGAAAATGCCTTTGCCGTAGAAAACATCAATGGCTCCGGTATTGACGGCGCCGGCAACAGGGCATCGAGAGGGAAAGACGATATCTGCACACCACCTTCCCACACCGGATCTTCATTTGCTGTCAGTAATCATAATGAACACGCATCGGACCCACAATCGAATTAAAGAGCAAATCGCCGTTTTCGAGATACTCCAGCAGCGCGTAAGCCCCGTTCCCAAAATTCTGTCGGCCAAACAATGTCTGATGGACCGTTTCTCCACTATCCCAATCCATTCCGGTCACTTCCCAGCCGTTCTCGTCGGTATAACCATTTACCAGGACCATATTTTTCGACTGACTGTGAACGGGGATCATGCTGGTGGACGACACGTCGTCGCGCACCCACACCGATCGCCATTCATCCTTGGCCGGATCCCACTGGAAGCGCTCAACGCCATAGGAAGTGGGATAGGCAGGCCCCATCAGCGAGACCACCAGTAATTTATTTGCGGCGACCCTGGATAGAGCCTCGGTATCCACGGGGATGTTATTCACGACAAAAGCGCCATAGCCACTCACCACTACGGACTGCTCGGACTGAATCCATTCGGTCGCCTGGGGAAGCCCGCAATTGACCGAAATCTGCCCAGCAATCCGTCGTGAAGCGGTACCCGGCTTCTGGACAAAGCCGTCAGGAATCTGATCGCGCCAGAACGCCACCAGATTCATGCGCTTGGCTCCATCAGTGATGACCACCAGTTTGTCCGCATCGGCGCCAAATCCCATCAGCGTCGGCGTGGAGCCCGTGCCGCTGTCAAACTTAATCACGGGCGGAATATCTTCCGGCGCATCATAAGGGCTCGACCAGGCCCCATCGCTTTCCCGATCGGAAATCCCGTAGCCCGTCCAGACCAGTTTCCGCATGGTGCGATTGGTCGCAACGTAAATACAGTTTTTCTCATCGACCGAGATTGAATTGGTCACTTTTTCGGAACCCGTGCCGAGTTGATAAAACTGCGCAGAATTAACATCGAAATTACGATTAATGATCGTTAAGCCCTGCGAGAAAACAACGATCAGGTAACCGTCATAGGTCAGAGAAAGACCCACAACCCTCCTCTGTTGAGTACCGCCCGTAATCACGCTGGTATCCGCTATTTTCCGGTGAAGCACGATGCCTTGTGAGGGGTCAAGGGGATTGTTTAGTTTGAAAGCATAAATGCCTTGGCCGTAATTAGCATAGAGAATGTTATCCCGATCAACGAGCGCATAATTGCCGTTGAGCACCCGGTAGAAATAGTTATCACCGTAATTCTGTCGCAGTTTGAGATCCATCCCAAGAATATTCATCC
Organism: Syntrophaceae bacterium UBA6112; assembly: GCA_002423465.1. Taxonomy (GTDB): domain Bacteria; phylum Desulfobacterota; class Syntrophia; order Syntrophales; family UBA5619; genus UBA5619. The sequence goes on from DIWG01000055.1 coordinate 25,267, forward strand.
CCACGGCGCTCATCTCGCCAAAAGCCTGATGGATAGAATCGGAGACGGATTCCAGAGGCGGCGTAACCGGATAATAGGCTGGAGCATTGTAAGGCGCGGATACGCGGCTCCACTGCCCAGATTGCTTGTTCACGTAAGAGACGCGATCCGTGCTGACCGCCCACATATAGTCAGGATCAGTAGCGGCCAACGTCATGATAGTGATCAGACCTCCATTAACAATTGGCTGTCGAGATGGGTCTACCATGAACCTTCCAGTAGGAGGTCCATAGGGCGTCGAGTCGCTCTGTGAAGAGTCAATATGCGTGATGCCGTAAAGCGAGGCGGAGAGGTAAGGATTCGAGACAGGCTTGCTCACTTCCGGATTGGTTTGACCATTATCACTATTCGAGCAAGCTACCAAGACCAGCAATGCGATACTGCTCATCGCCGCCCATAAAGTGAATTTCCGCATAAAATCGGACTTTGTAGTGATTTCCATTTATTCTCCATTGATAGTAGGGCAGCCGCCGCGCCGTAAAGTCTGCCAAAATGGTTATGAGGTTGAAAATTTGACCTGTTTCCGATTTATTGAGTTTTAGTATGAGGATAGAGGGCTTGTATGTCAAGTATATCTTGGCCGACATACAGGGTAGTGTGAAGACGATTCTAAGACAAACGGCATGTCGTTTCGAGAACCGACGGTATTAGACGTATAATGAAATTGATCTTGGTCACGGAGGGCATCTGGAGAGGGATTTAAAGAACCATTCGGATAGCTCTATCGAACTTCCGGATGTTACTTGACTTATCAGGTTAAGGGGGGGCATCTCCCTATCTTACAGGATCACCATCGGCTTCTATAGATACAGGGGGATGATGTTTATTCACTCCATGTCCCAGCTGGTTTCCGGCAGCGCGATATTATTTCAATCATTACCGTTTATACTCTCGCATTGTTATCGGAATCAGTCAATCATGGAGTTCAGGAAGGAGCACACACCCCCGATCACCAGAGAAATTGCGACTACCCTGACATCATAGATCTGGACAGAGGTTTCATCGCTTGATAAATTTATTATACTTTTGGGATAGCAAATCAAGGCCTCGTTCACCTCCGTGGGCTGGAAGAAAGACCTTGCAGCCGGTTCCGACCAGCAGGCCCCAGCTTTCAATCATTTGAGGTAAGTCCTGCCCGAAAGGAGGAAAGATAGAACCAGGCAGTATTCCGAAAAGGGTATCTCCCACAATGGCGATATCGTTCCCAATGACTACACTCATCGAACCTTGAGTATGGCCAGGGGTATAAAGGATGTAGCCGTTTATTCCGAGTGGTGCGAGGCTAAATTCTTTACTGACGAGAATATCGGGTGTCACGGGCTGGTAACGGAATATGTGCTGTATTCTCCGCGCAAGTAAGTGGGCGATAAATCGGGTAGGCGGAATGGTTCCTGCAACTATAGGATTTTCTCCTTTTTTCAGTAACTCAGATTCGCTTTGGTGAACAATGATCCGAAGCCCAAAATGTTCCTTCAGGTAAGCAGCATTTTCGGCATGATCGAAGTGGGTATGGGTGAGGATAAGATAATCAATAGTTGTTGCGCCTGCTTCATGAATCCGATTCAGCAATGATTTCAACCTGTACCGGCGTCCCGTATCAACTATGGCGGTATGGTTTCTATCCTGAATTAGAAAGGAATTGCTTCGCCCTCCCAACAATTGACGAACGATAACCCCATTCCCTGTTTGCCAAGTTTTCATAGTATCAATTCAAGCTCTGATCATCACGATTTGCCTTTGAGTTGTTTGGATGCCATCAAAATTACCTGACGCTCCGTTACAGAAGCTTAGGGTGTCTTCCCCGGCTCAGATTAGCAACGCCACGATGAAAACGCCGACCATCGTGAACGCAACCGCCAGTTTCACTACGATAGTAATTATCAGTCCAAACCATGTTGCTGCACCAACTTTGCCCGCGCGTAGCATATCTTTGTGAGCTATCAACTCACCGATTGTAGCGCCTACAAGCGGCATGAACACAAGTCCCCAGAGACCGGTAAACAAGCCCGCGATGGTACCAACGACTGCACCGATCATGCCCTGCTTGCTTGCGCCCGCTCGTTTGGCAGACAAGGTCGCGGCAACAGAGTCGACGACGATGGCGAGGACTGTTAAGATCCCCATTACAACGACCGTAAACACACTGATGAACTGAAAACCATTGATCCACGCCGCGAGTAACATTCCGACGAAGATCAGCGGTACACCGGGTAATGCCGGTAGCACAGCTCCTGCGACTCCAACCATGATCAGCAAAACGGCAACTATCCAGAGTGTGGTATCCATAATAATCGTGCAGCGAACACTTTTACTTCATCCTCCGCATCCTTCAGCTGTTTGTAACGTAGCATAAAAAGATAAAAGTGAAAAATGAGACTAAAAGGAAGTACGCAAGAACCGGATGAGCCGAATTTAGGAAGGTCCACTCCAATCCTCAGGCCGCCGGCCGGGACAGCGCCCTTCGGGAAAAGAAAAACAGAATTCCCTGTTGGCCTTTTCTGGTTTACCATGATAAGATTTCATCACAAAACAACCATGGGAGGTCACTCATGTGGGTCTTCACAAAGCACGGTTTCGTTTCCATCATTGCTTCCGAGAACAATCCGACTTCCTTAATGGTTCAATCCCGGTTTCCGGGCCATATCGAGGCACTCTTCCCGAGCGCTCATGTCACGGAAGCGCCCTATGGCATCTACCGATTCCGCGCCGCGGTGCAGAAGCACATCGTGGCGCAGACGCTGTCCGACATCGTGGAACACATCGATTATCCCGCTTTCAAGAACGCCATTCCCGATAAACAATACCAGGATGCCCTGATGGATACATGGACCACACTGAACAAGTATGATCTCGGTCCCGGCCATCCGCACGATCCTGAAGAATTCATGCCTTAGGCCCAACCTTCGCATTTCAATTGGAATTCAGTGATCCGGTCCGACCTGCTGTTATCCCACTTTGAATTGAATTGTCGTCATGTGGGTTATCCGCGATCATGGCCGTTGGCCGTTTGGTGGCCACTCTTCGGATTCCTCTTCCGTCTCCATCTCTTTCAGCCGCCGATCCACCTGCCGTTTCTTCCGCGTGTACCCGTAAACGAAGACGAGTGCCGCAACGAACCAGAGCGTCGAGACGCTCGTGATGATCGGAATCCACGAGACGCGGAGCTTCAGATAGACGAGCCACCGTTCTTCAAGATCAGCAAGGCTCATTCCTGTTCCCCGTCGGAGCGCCCCCGCCAGATCCCCGTAGCGGATGTAGTCCCGGATCAGCCGATGGAAAGCTTCCCGGCCCACCTTGTTGATCAGGAAGGAGATGAACATAAAGCTCTCCGCATAGGCCAGTTCGGCTGGTCCCTCCTCTGCGGGAAACGACAGGGTAAGAACGGACAGCGGGATCAGTCGGTCCATGAGGGAGGCCCTCGTCAAGGCGGAGATCCGGGAAAAGGTCCACTCCCTCGCCTCGTAAATTGCAAGCCCTTCGTTCAGCCACACCGGAACCGTCACCCCCGCCAGGGCTCGCCCCAGGGCGATGTGGCTGAACTCATGGGCGAAGACATCGACAACGTCGATCCGGCTTCCTTTGGCCGCCCGCGGCGACCGCAGAACGATGACGTTCTCCGCGGGATAGGCAACCCCAATAGCCCAGAGGGGGATCCAGGTCCGACCCGGCTGGGCCTCCCGGAAGGCTTCCAGCGTCGGGCAGATGCGGATCTCCGTCTTTTCAGCAAAATCCACCCCGATATCGGCGATGATCCTCTCACGAATTCGGGGAGAGTCGCGCACCAGGTCCGATGCGATCCCATCGTCCCCCGCGGTATAGCGGATAACGAAGCGGTCGTTTTCCAGCCGGAGTTCCCTGGCGTCGGCGCTTGCCAGGGGCACGATCATGAGGAGGAAGATGATGATGATCGCCGGTATGTTTTTTCTCATGTCAAAGCCGGCCTCTCTTTCGGAATACGATTGCAGCATAGGACGGGATGAATAACCGGCAAGATCTATTTTTCCTGTCACCGCGCCTGCGCATTACGGAAGGAAAACTGCTGCACAAGCGCATCAACCGGATGAAATTTTATAAAGTCATTTTCCCCGTCCGGTAGACGTTGAGGGCGGTTTCATGGACGAGACGGAGGGGAGCGCCGTGCTCAATCGCGGCGCGTTTGCAGTCCTCGTATTCGGGGGAGGCTGTGACGATCCGGCCGTTCCGCTCGCCGATCTTGATCCGGATCATTCCGAACTCGGTTATGACCTCCTCCCAGCGGCGCTCCAGGCAGATTCGCTCCCAGCGCGAGATCCGGACGCCGAACGTCGATGTTTCGGCCAGGATGACGTCCGCGACGGCCTCTATCCGGTCGGGATCGCAGATCACGGACAGAAGTGTTCCCGGCCGGTTTTTCTTCATCTGGATCGGGGTCAGGAACACGTCCAGCGCCCCCGCGCCGAAGAGCCTTTCCATCACGGTCTCGTAGAACTGGGGGTTGAGGTCGTCGATGTTCGTCTCGATGACGGTGACGTTCTGCGATTCGGCGCCGCCGGCCTCCTCGCCGATCATGACCCGGAGCGCGTTCGGGATGCCGAAATCGTTCTTCCCGGCGCCATAGCCGATGCTCTCGACGGTCATCGCGGGAAGCGGCCCAAACCCCGCGGCGATCTCCGTAATGATCGCCGCACCGGTCGGCGTGACCAGTTCCCCTTCGATGTCCAGTTTTCTCCAGGGAATGCCGAGGAGGATCTCCGCGGTGGCCGGTGCGGGCAGGGGGAACGTGCCGTGGGAACCCTTCGCATAGCCGTGGAACGTAGGCATCGGGCTGGCAATAACCTTAGGCCAGTCCAGCATGTCGAGGCAGATCGCCGCGCCGACGATGTCGACGATTGCGTCCACAGCCCCCACCTCGTGGAAATGCACCTCTTCCGGGGAGCGGCCGTGCACCTTGGCTTCGGCTTCGGCGAGCCTCCGGAAGATGCGCTCGGCCGTCTGCTTTATGCGGTCGGTGAGGTTTGCGCCGCGGATGATTTCCAGAATGTCGTTCAGCCGCCGGTGATGGTGGTGATGGTGGTCGTCGAGGTGCACGTGTACATTCGTTGCCTCGATCGGGCCGGCCATCCTTTTGCCCACCTCGATCCGGTAACCTCCCACGCCGAGGCCGGCGAGCCCCTCCCGGAGCCTCTCCACATCCGCCCCCGCGCCGATCAAGGCGCCCAGCGTCATGTCGCCGCTGATGCCGGCGAAGCAATCGAAATAGATTATTTTCATCGATTCACCAGGTGTGCGAAATATCCGGCCCCGAAGCCGTTGTCGATGTTCATCACGGCGACGCCGGC
>DIWG01000055.1:30684-53367 GCA_002423465.1 Syntrophaceae bacterium UBA6112
CTGGTCGAGCAGCCGGTGCAGGCCGGCGACCCCGATGTCGTAAGAACGCTCGATCCGGCTGCCCATCGACTCCGCCGTAACCGCGGCCTCCTCCGCCACCGGAATATCTGCCGTCCCCGCGCAAAGGACCATCACGTACTTCCCGTTATCTTGCTTTTCGGCCTTCGGCGGCCTCTCGATGACCAGAATCCGGGCGATTTCGTGGTACGTGCATCCCTCGACTGCCGCGGCGATCCGCTCGGCGACATCAGGCGCCACGCGGGTCGCAAGGACCTTCTCGTGGTGCCTGACGAGCCTCTTGACGATCTCAACGCTCTGCTCGCAGGTCTTTCCCTGGCAGAAAACCACCTCCGGAAAGCCCGTGCGGATCGCGCGGTGAAGATCAAGCTTCGCGCAACCGATATCATCATAGGGAAGGGTGCGAAGACGCTCGATCGCCTCCGCGACCGGCACATCGCCGGATTTCACCTCTTCGAGGAGTTTTTTGAGCCGGGGGGTATCCATCTATCCTGCCTTCTCCTTCTCCAAAACCGCGTTCATGCTTCCCGTCCGGTAGCCGCTCAGGTCCAGGGCGGTGTATAGGTACTTCAACTCCTTGAACTTCTCCGCAATCCGCAACCTGATTTCGGGCGATGCGATGCGTTCGATTTCCTCCGGCTCGACCTCGATCCGCGCGATATCTCCGTGATGGCGGACCCGCACCTGGCGAAAACCCAACCTTTTGAGGAAACATTCCGCCTCTTCCAGACGCGTCAGGATGGCGGGTTCGATCCGGGTTCCGTAAGGAATGCGCGACGCCAGGCAGGCAAAGGCCGGCTTGTCCCAGGTCGGCAGCCCCATCTGACGCGACAACTCCCGGATTTCCCGCTTGGTCAGCCCCGCCTCCCGAAGCGGACTGCGGATGCCGAATTCTGCGGCCGCGCGGCTGCCCGGCCGGTAGTCGTCCAGATCATCGACATTCGATCCGTCGGCGACCCAGGGGATTCCCCGTGCCCGGCCGATCGCGACGAGCCTGCCGAAGAGTTCCTTTTTGCAGAAGTAACAATGATCGGACGTGTTGGCTATGAAGGCCTCGTTCTTGAGTTCGTTGGTGTCAATCCGGGTTACGGGGATCCCCAGCCGATCCGCCGTCTCCAGGGCCTCCTCGACCTCCGAACGGGGGTAAGTCTCCGAGGAGGCCAGGACGCATACGGCCCGGTCTCCCAGGGCCTCCCGGGCAACCGCGGCAAGCAGCGTGCTGTCGCAGCCGCCGGAATAGCCGACCACCACTCCTCCCATTCCGGTCAGGATGGCGCGAAGCCGTTCTATTTTGGAATCGATCGTTTCCATGGCATCTCTTTTCAGCCGGCAGGGGGGGAACCCGATCGCACCTTTACATGATACAAACCGGGCAATTTCCCCAATCGGCATTCCGGGTGGATTATGGGATGAATGGTTCCCGGTGTCAAAGTCTTTTTTTGGCGGGCTATTGGGCGTATCGGATGTAGTTCACTTTGTAGGTTGTATAAAAATCCTTGTTGGTTGCTCCCTTGGAGAAAGCTCCCAGCCCGGACCCCTTGATGCCGCCGAAAGGCATGCAGCCGTCCGTGACGGTCCCATGGTTGACATGTGCCATCCCCGTTTCGATATCCCGCTGAAATTTGTTTATGTATTCGAGGTTGTCTGAAAAAAGGGAAGCGGCGAGCCCGTATTCGGTATCGTTGGCGGCCGTCATGGCTTCGTCGAAGGAATCGACCTTGATGCTGACCAGGACGGGTCCGAAGATCTCCTCGATCGCCACATTCATATCAGAGGTCACGTCGGTGATGAGCGTTGGCTCGATATAAAATCCCCTGTCGAAATCCCCGTCCTTCAATTGATGACCGCCCACCTTGATCTTAGCCCCGGCGTCTCTGGCGCTTTGGATGTGCGCCATAATCCCTTCCCCTGCGGAACGATTGATGATCGGACCCATGGTGACCTTGGGATCCATCCCATTGCCCAGCACATAAGCTTTCATCTTCTCGGCAATTTTTTCTTCCAATGCCTCGGCATGCTTTTTCAACACGATGACGCGACTGATCGATGTGCAGCGCTGCCCGCTTACGGCGAAGGCCGCTACGGCGATCTGGGCAGCGGCAAAATCCAGGTTTTTATAATCGGCAACGATTGCCGGGTTCTTGCCACCCATCTCCAACTGCACCTTGGTGAAGTTTTTTGCGGCCACCGTGTTGATCCGGCGTCCGACCGACGTGGAACCGGTAAAGGTAATCCCCCGCACCAGCGGGTTGCCGGAAATCGCGTCACCCATGACACTGCCCCGGCCGATGACCATATTGACGACGCCCTGGGGAAAACCAGCTTTTTCGAACAGCTCCATAAGCAGAATACCGCAGTGTGGCGTATCGTAGGCGGGCTTGAAGACGACCGTGTTGCCGGTGACAAGCGCCGGGATGATCTTGCGCAGAGGGGTTAAAAAGGGGAAATTCCATGGTGCGATCGCGGCAATGACTCCGATCGGAACACGGGCGGCGACGCTCGTCACCCCCGGCCGGTTGCTGGGCATCGTTATCCCTTCGAGCCTCTGGCCCTCGCCCAGAAAATAGCGGCACTCCGCAACGCCGCGCACAGGCTCCCCGAGGGCCTCATGGATGGTTTTGCCCTCTTCGCGACACAAGGCTTCGCCGATTCGCTGCCGGTTCTGATCGAGAAGCGTCACAAACCGGTCAATGTATTTCTCCCTTTCCGGGGGCAGCATCCGGCTCCAGCCCCTGAATGCCCAGTGGGCGCTTTCCACCGCGGCATCGGCATCTTCCCGATCGGATAGCGGAAAGTTCCCGACGATATCCCTGTCGTCGGCGGGGTTGAAGTCCGGATAATACCGCCCCGAGCGGGGCGCCGTCCATTTGCCGTCGATAAAGTTCAGATAGGTCTTTCCTTCGCTCATATCTTTTTCCCTTTCTCGATAGTACGCATCCCAATCGATCCAGCAACACACCGGATCTTCCATCATTGCTGTTCTCCATCTTGCTTCTTTGCTTCCTGATAGTTCTTAGGCTTATCAATGTCATTCAGAACATTGGGCGAGTTTATGCATACTTCGAAAATATCACGGGCATGTTTCTTTACGACTTCCCGGGCGCCTTGGTCACTGATGGACAGCAGTTCCTCCCCATACCGTAAGTCAAGGATAACCGGATGCCCCCGGCGCCCATCGTAAACCGGAATAACAATGCCATGCCCGCCTGCCCGGTAGGAATCAATCAATTGGTCAATAATATTGACGCTGATGAACGGCTGGTCTCCAGGAAGAAGCATGAATGCCTCAGCGTCTGCAGGCGCGTTCTTAATCCCTAATTTTATGGATGAACTCATGCCGGCTCTGAAATCATGATTGACCAAGATACGAGTTTTTTTTGATGATGTCATGATTTTAGCGGCGATTTCGTCGGAGGGGTGGCCTAGTACTACCAGTACGTGCCCTAACCGGGAAGTATCCGCGTTTTCAATAACCTTCTGGAGCATGATGGTTTTCCCCCAGGGCAGGAGTTGCTTCGGCGGGCACATCCTTTTTGATTCCCCGGCTGATAAGATGATGCCAACGATCATTTTACTTGGATCCGATCATGGAAGGATTTGCTTATGGATGTTGCTCTTCCCGTTACAACTATTCGCAAAATAACATATGTCAAAAATGACATAATGTCAAGCAGGCAACGGGCATCATGGAAAGGTCGGAACGTATTTTCTTGCAGCGCGTGGAAAACCTCCTCGCCCAGGCCTTCGTCAGGGCCTACGACGAAAACGGCCGGGCTGCCTCACAGGGCAGCACGGCCATGTCGCGCAGATTCATTCGTTTCGATGATCGTCGTCAGGACTTCCGGATGATTGTTCCGACGTGTTCGCCGTTGAGCGCCCGCGTGATGTTCCCCTCCTTGAGGCCGTTGATGATCTGGATCCGGTTGATCACCTCGCTGTTCTGAATGATTTCCAGACAGGGCCTCTCAATGACCAGATCGTCCAGATCCATCGCCAGCAACTCCTTGACGGTGATCTCGGGGATGAATTCCGCCTGGTCGTTCTTCTTGGGATCGTCGGTATAGAGGCCGTCCTCGTCCTTGATGAAGATGCAGTTCTTGGCGCCGATCAGATCGGCGACGATCAGGGTGCCCACATCAGTCCGGTGAATCGGAATCCGCCAGCCGGGTGCCGGCAGCGCGAACAGATCGTAGGGCGGCATGCCGTGCATGACCGGGATGCAGTCGTCGGCAAAGTAATTGGAGAGCTTCAGAATGGAATCATGTCCGATCTTGATGCCGCCCCAGGGTGAGAGGAGCATGGCGACCAGCAGGGCGTTCTGCTCCGAAATGGCGCTGCCGAACTTGGCGATGATCCCTGTGGGCATCCCCAGCTCCAGACCGATTGTATAGATATGCCGGCTGCGCGTTCCGCCGCCCGTCGTCAGGAGCATCCTGTGATGGGGCTTGTTGGCTGCGATCTCCTTGATGATCCCCGGCAGCCCCTTGATCCCCCGGTCGCAGATCGACTGCCCCCCGATCTTCAGGATCTGCACATCGGGGAACAGCCGCTGCTGGGGCGCCACGTTGAACTTTTCAGCGAAAGACTTGCTGACCAGGCTCTCTCCCATCAGCCTGCTCTTGACATGCAGCCGGCGACCGTCCTTCTCTCTCACCAGCGCCATAATTGTTCTCCTTCCGAACCGGTCATCACTCGGCACCTTTGCACAGAGGGTGACGGTTAGTCCTTCACCTCCACATCCTCATCCTTGCCCTCTTTTGCGCCGTGAGTCAGCAGAACCAACTCGGCGCCAATCGCCCCGGCAATCTGCTCCAGCTCCTTCTTCCGGAGATGATCCCCGTAAAATCTCACGTCGGCGCCCGATACAGCCACCAACTTGAACCGGGGCTTTTTCTCCCCTTCACTCACCTTCCGCCGTTCCCGGTAGAAAATCATGCCCGCCATTTCCCGACCTCCCTTTCTTTTAAGTTGGTTTCTTTCTTTTGCCTCCGATGCTTTCCCAGAGATGATTATCCCGCATCAGGACCGGCAGCACGGCGCCGCCTCCCCAAAGGCGGGGACGCAACCACCCCCGGGTATCGACCATGTCCGCCTCGCCGGGTACGACGGCATCCCGGTCGAGAGAAACAACTTTCATCCCTCTCTTCTCCAGTTCACCGACCCGGACCTGGTCCGGGATATCGCGCAGACCGTCGAACTCGATGAAACGGCCGCTCCAGCCCGCGGCCGTGAGGCCCACGGCCGCCGCCGCGCCGATGATCCCATCGCGGGTTCCACCGTGACCGGACAGATGGATTCCCTCCGCCGCTTGAAGGGTTTCATCTTTGCTTACGATCCGTGCCGTGCAGGCCAGCCCCAGGGCGGCCAGATCCTGCAAGGCGGCGTCGCCCTCGCAGGCCAGGCAGAGGCCGGGATCACTGCCTTCATAGGATTCCCGTTCGATGTGAGCCGCAGCCCTCGCCAGCAGATCGTCTTTGAGGGCGGGATTGCTGAAATCAACGACGGCGCAGGCTGAGCTGTTGTGGGAGGTGTAGGGGATTCTCGGGTCCACGAGGAGCTGCTGGCGGACGACACCCCATAGGCGGCAGCCCGCCGGCAGAAGCGACTCGAAGCGCCGGACCAGCTTGCCGGTCCCCATCGGTGCACCGAGGATATCCGTATCGTCAAAACCGATATAGGCACGCATGATGATTTCTATATCACTTTTTTCTTTGTCACCCAACCGATTTCAGCGTCTCCGGAAACACGAGTCGATTTCGCGCTACAGTCACACAAAGTTATAATCCTTCCGGCGATACCGATATGGAGAGTTAGATTTAGTATGAAAAAGTAATAAATAATAATTATATGTCAGTTTTTGTCTTGCAATTATCCCCTCAATCGTTTATCCTTCCGACCCATTTGAAGGAGTGAATCATGTCGGACGAGATGATGAATACCAAAGAGGCCGCCGGCTACCTGGGCATCCACGAAAAGCAGGTTTACGCCCTGATCAAGACGGGGCGCATGCCGGCGACGCGCGTCACGGGGAAGTGGATTTTCCCGAAAAAGGTGATCGACGGCTGGATCGAGACGGACGCCAAATCGGGCCTCGAACAGGTCAGACAGAAGAGCGGTCGGATTCCGGGCGCCCTGCTGGCCTCCGGCAGCAACGATCCGGTTCTCGACATCCTTCAGACCTGCCTGCGAAAAGCCCATCCGGAGTTTTTCATCTTTTCAGCCAATACGGGAAGCCGGGAGGGGCTGATCGCCCTGGAAAAGGGCTTTACCGACATCGCCTGGTCCCACCTACTCGATCCCGAAACGGGGGAGTACAATATCCCTTACCTGGACAGGCTGGTTCCGGGCGTCAAGGCCGTGGTCGTGAATCTATTCTTCCGGGAACTGGGTTTTGTGATCGCCCGGGGAAATCCCCGGGGCATCCGGGAATTTGCGGATCTCGTTCGGGAGGGAGTCCGTTTCGTCAACCGCCAGCCGGGTTCGGGGACACGGCTGCTGCTCGATCATCACCTGGAGAAGGCCGGGATTTTCGCTGATCGGATCATCGGTTACGACCAGGAAGTGTTCACCCACATCGAGGTGGGACTGGCCGTCCTTGGCGGTGAGGCGGACACGGGGATCGCCACGGCGGCGGTTTCGAGACTGCTCGGCCTCGATTTTATTCCCATCACCCAAGAGCGATTCGACATGATCCTCGATCAGTCGGTTTTCTTTCAGAAGGGTGTCCAGGCCCTCATGGAAACGCTGGGCGGGAGTGAGTTCCGAAAAAGGGTCGGGAATCTGGGGAGCTATGATTTCCGGAGTTCAGGAAAGATTCTCTATTCAAAACCGTAGGTTCTCACGGCAACGGAGGGGAAGCGATACCAGGTCGTGGAAGCCTTCGGGAATATATAAAGCATGGGAAGGAATGGATCGATTTCAAACAGCAAGTGAAAGGAGTTTGCGATGATAAGACGTTGGTGGATTTTTTTGTTGCTTCTGATGTTTCTGTTTCCGGCTTGTCAAACCATGGATCGTGCAGGCGACTCGCGGGACAACAAGTTTATTCTTCTGGCCAGCACGATCGGACCGATTGACGCCGGCATTGTCGGGGCGCTGGAGGAGGGGTTCGAGAAGGAGACCGGGATAAGGGTGCGGCACGTGGGCGCCGGAACGGGGGCGGCCCTGAAGATGGCTGAGAAGGGACAGTTCGACCTGGTTCTGGCCCATGCCAAATCCCTGGAGGAAAAGTTCGTGCAGGGCGGTTTCGGGACGGAGCGGATTTCGCTGATGTACAACGACTTCGTCATCCTTGGTCCGGCGTCCGATCCGGCGGGGATCAAGGGGATGAAGACGGCGGCCGAGGCGCTCCGGACGATTGCCGCCAGGAAGGCGACCTTCATCAGCCGGGGGGACAAGTCGGGGACCCACGTCTCGGAGATGGAGCTCTGGAAGGGGGCGGGTATCAAACCAGCCGGTTCCTGGTACATCATCTACGAGAAAGGTTCGAGCGGCAACGGGCCAACCCTCCGCTACGCGAATGAAAGAAAGGCCTACACGGTCATCGACCGGGCGACCTATCTGGCACTGAAAAAGGAGATCACGCTGGCTATCCTCGTTGAAAAGGACGAGGCGATGCTGAACTTCATGTCCCTGATTCCCGTCAATCAGGCGAAGTTTCCCAAGGTGAACCGGGCGGTGGCGATGCAGTTCATCGGCTGGATGACCGCCGTCGACAAGGGGCAACGCCTCATCCGCGACTTCGGCAAGGAGAAGTACGGCGAGCCGATGTTTTTCCCCAACTCGGTGGCCTGGCGCAAGAGCCAGGGGAAATGAGCGAAACAACGATCATTGGATTGAGTCCGGCGGCGGGACCGTTGAGCGGTTTCCCTGCCGGAAGACAGACCGCCCACCGCGGCGGCCGGCTTTAAGTTTGAACGATAGGAGGCTGTAATGAATGGATTTGCGAAAAAAGGGTTGCTGGCGGCGACGATCGCCGCGCTGTTAATGGTGGCGACGGTGGCGCCCTCTCTGGCCGCGCCGGCGCAGAAGAACCTGATTCTGGCGACGACGACGAGCACCCAGGATTCCGGGCTTCTGGATGTACTGATTCCGCTGTTTGAAAAGAAGACGGGCTATTTCGTCAAGACCATCGCCGTCGGCTCCGGCCAGGCGATGTCCATGGGGCAGAAAGGCGAAGCGGATGTCCTGCTCGTCCATTCGCCCGCCGCGGAAAAGAAGTTCATGGCCGACGGTAACGGCGTCGACCGGCTGATCGTCATGCACAACGACTTCGTCGTCGTCGGCCCCGCGGCCGATCCGGCGGGGATCATGGGGGCGAAGTCCGCGCCCGAGGCCTTCAAGAAGATCGCCGGCGCCGGCGCCCTCTTCCTCTCCCGGGGCGACAATTCCGGGACCCATGCCAAGGAGAAAGGGATCTGGAAGGCCGCCGGGATCGCAACGGAGGGGCAGAAGTGGTACCAGGAGACGGGTCTCGGCATGGGGCAGACCCTCAATGTGGCGGCTGAAAAGAAGGGGAACACCCTGACGGACCGGGGCACCTATCTGGCCTTGAAGAAGAACCTGGCCGGTCTGCCCATTCTGGTGGAGGGGGATGCGATTCTCCTGAACGTCTATCACGTCATTGGCGTCAACCCGGCGAAATGGCCGAAGGTGAACGCCGACGGCGCGAAGGCCTTTTCCGACTTTATGGTCTCGGCGGATACCCAGGGGGTCATCAAGACCTTCGGCGTGGAGAAGTATGGTGGGCCGCTCTTCTTCCCCGATGCGGGCAAGCCGGAGTACAACTAATCATTGACGCAAGAGAGTGAACACGGGGATTACGGGGGCGGTTGTGCCGCCTCCGCAACCCCCGTCGCAACAGGACAACAGGACAGGCGGTGTAATCGATGGATCTGATTCTGGAAGGGATCCGGAAGGCCTTTTATCTCATCTTCACGCTGGACAGGGAGGTCTTGGGGATCACACTCCTGTCGCTCAGGGTGTCGGGAACGGCGACGCTGATCAGCCTCTTCATCGGGATCACCACCGGGACGATCGTGGCCCTGACCCGATTTCCGGGGAGACAGCTCGTGGTGAGCATCATCAATACGGGGATGGGCCTCCCGCCGGTGGTCGTCGGCCTCTTCGTAACGATCTTCCTCTGGCGGAACGGACCGCTCGGTTTCCTGGAGATCCTCTATACCCCGACAGCGATTATCCTGGCTCAAGCTGTCATCGCCACCCCGATCGTCACGGGGATTACGCTGGCATCCATCCAGAATCTGCCGGCGAACCTCCGCCTCCAGATTCTCGCCCTGGGCGCCACGCGCGTGCAGATGATCTGGCTCCTGGTGAAGGAGGCGCGTCTGCCGCTCCTGGCGGCCGTCATGGCCGGATTCGGCGGCATCATCTCGGAGGTCGGGGCTTCCATCATGGTCGGCGGCAACATCAAGGGTTACTCCCGGGTCCTGACGACGGCGACGGTCATGGAGACGGGACGAGGGAATTTCGATATTGCCATCGCCCTCTCGATCATCCTGATGCTCCTTGCCTTTTTCGTGAACGCCATTCTCACGCAGATCCAGCAGCGGGAGAGGCCCCGATGAACTCCGAGACCAAGGCAGAATCTACGCTTCAGGCCGATGGGCTTGTCAACGGCGGAGATGGCTCCGGAAGAACCTTGGATTTGGCGGCGGGGATCGCCCTGTCATCTGAATCCCGACAGGATATCCTGCTTCAGGCCGAGGATCTCCTGGTTCGCCGGGGTGGGGTGACGGTCCTCGATATTTCCGCACTCGATGTGTTTTCGGGGCAGGTTCTCGCCTTGATTGGTCCGAACGGCGCCGGAAAATCAACGCTGCTCCTGACATTGGCCGGCCTTCTGAAACCCGCGCGGGGAAACCTCCTCCTCCGCGGTGAACGGATCGGGAACGGCGGGTTTGACTATCGTCGCCATATCGCGATGGTCTTCCAGGAGCCGCTCCTGTTCGATACAACCGTGTTCGAGAACGTCGCCGCAGGGCTCAAGATTCGCGGCGTAGGGCGGGCGGAGATCGGGCTGACGGTTCCCGAATACCTCGAACGCTTCGGCATTGCCCACCTGGCGAAACGTTCCGCCCGGAAGCTCTCCGGTGGAGAGGCGCAGCGGACCAGTCTTGCCCGGGCCTTCGTCACAAAGCCGGAGATTGTTTTCCTCGACGAACCCTTCTCGTCGCTCGACCCCCCGACGCGCGAGGCGCTGACAAACGATCTCGAACGGATCCTCCGTGAGACGCACACGACCGCCGTGGCCTCGACCCATGACCAAGCGGAGGCGCTCCGGCTGGGCGACCGGCTTGCGGTGGTCAACGGAGGAAGGATCGTCCAGATCGGCCCGGCGGCCGAGGTGATGAACCGGCCGGCGGACGAATTTGTCGCCTCCTTCGTAGGAGTAGAGACGGTTCTGCCGGGGCGGGTTGTGCGGATCTCCGACGGGAGCTTCACCGCTTCCGTGGAAAGGTGTGAGATTGAGGCGGTGGGTCATGTCCGGATGGGAGATGAGGTTTTCTGCTGCATCCGGCCGGAGCATGTGACACTCTCCACGAACGCCTCACCACCCGGTACGAGCGCCCGGAACGTCTTTCCCGGAACGATCCGGACGATCACGCCGCTGGGCCTCTTCCAGCGGGTCCGCGTCGATTGCGGTTTCGATCTGGTTGCTTATGTGACACGCCAGTCTCTTGAAGAGCTATCGCTAACGGAAGGAAAAAGCGTTACCGCCTCGTTTAAGGCGACGGCCGTCCACGTCATCCGCCGGCGGGAATAGTCCAAGAAGGCGCCGGGAAAGGATCGCGGTTTTTGCAGGGATGGCATGGCATAAGGACAGATCCTCCCGCGCCTCAGGCTGGTTGATTAATAACGCCATGACTCGGGAACCGGCAGGGAAGTCGCCCATGCCGACGGGCAGGATGAGCAATGCATTGGCGCCGACCAGCGATTTGATCCGGGCCGAACCCTGGACGCCTGTGCTGTGCGCCGTGAAACCCCTCGGTTCGAGTTCAACGATGGCACGCTGAAACTCGGTGCGTTCCGGATCATGTCGCAGGGTTTGTGCCAGTCGAACCTGCACGCACGGCCGCCATAACAACCGCTGGCCGCTCATCCGCCGTAGCGCCGGTCGGACAAATTGTTCGAAACAGACCAGGGAAGACACCGGATTGCCGGGCAACCCGAAGACCGGTTTTCCGTGGATCATCGCAAAGGTTAGGGGCTTGCCCGGTTTCATGGCCACCCTTCCGACCAGGATCTCGCCGAGCCTGGCCAACAGCGGCTTGATCAGATCGAACGTTCCCATGGAGACCCCGCCAGAGGTCACGATCATGTCGCTTCCGGCCAAGGTCTCGATCAGGGCCTGCTCGAGCACGCAGGCGTTATCGCCGATGGGATGCGGCAGGGCGACGGCGTCAAATCCGCAGGCCGTTGCCGCGGCGAGGAGCGCCAATGTATTGGAATCGCGGGTCTGTCCGGGCTTGGGAGTCGCATCGACCGCCACCAATTCATTGCCCGTGACCATGATTGATACGCGCGGACGGGGATGAACCAGCACCCGGGAGCAGCCGAGAGAGGCCAGCAGGCCGATCTCGGCCGGTTCCAGCACGGAACCTTTTGGGAGAGCGATTTCACCTGCGGCGATGTCTTGGCCGACGGGACGTACATTGGCACCCGGCTTGGCGGAAGCGAGCAGGTGGACGACGCCGGCTTCTTCGAAGGTATTTTCAAAAGGGATCACCGCATCGGCGCCGATCGGCAGGGGAGCGCCCGTCATGATGCGCACCGCCGTTCCTTCCGTAACGGCAAGGTCAAGTTTGACGCCGGCATCCTGTTCTCCGGTGATGGATCGCTTGGAAGAGTCATCGCTGCTGAGTACCGCATAACCGTCCATGGAAGCTACAGCAAAGGTCGGCATGCTCTCCCGGGCGATGATATCCTCCGCCAGCACCAGGCCGGAAACGAGCGACAGCGGTTTGCGAACTGGCGGAAGGGAGGCCAAAGCTGCGGCAATCCGCCGCCAGGCATCTTCAATAGGCAGCATCGGATAGTCGCAACTGCGTTTCATTGGATTCATCTTCATCATAGCGGTCCTCCTGACAACTCATGGATGATATAGTGGAAGATCCCGTTTTATGATCAGATTCACGAAGCGAAGGGCCGGCCGCATGGCCGGCGTTCCGCCGGCCTCGGAGATGATGCGCATAACACGATCCGGATCCATAACGACGGCTCCGCCCAGATGAGTCACGGGGGTATCCTGGAAGATCTCCGGGAGCAGCGGCGTGGATGGTCCGATCACGGCTGTGCAGCGGGGCGTCCCCAGGCCGTTGACGGTCTCCTCGAAGGTGTGGTTGAGAAGGGTCGTTGCGGTGATGATGGCAACGTCGCAGCCCTTTAACGCTTCCTCTTTTTCCCTTTCGCACGGGATTTCCATCCGTTCGGGATTTTTCTCGATGACCGTCAGTGTTGCCCCCGTGGAAAGAATGCGTTGCACCAAAGGAGAAAAGAGGCCGATCATGACGACCCGTTCTCCCGCCTGAAGATTAAAATAGGATGTCGCCTCTCGGTCATCCATGGCGTCCCGGGGGGGATCGATGAGGGCGTTGGCCGTAGCCAGGCCGATCGCCCTTTCCAGCGGATTTTTTCCTTCCACAAGGTATTTCAGAAGGGAAGACGCCGGAGAACCGGCATACGTGCCTGCATTTTGAAGAACCATGCATACCGATGGAATCACATCGGAAAGCTGGGCTGCAAGCCCCATGGAATGATTTCCCAGCCTTACGCCCACGTACCCCAGACCGACCCGCAGATCCAGCACTTCCGTGCCTTGCGCCGTCGGTTTGGTCCGTTCATACATGGCTTCCAGGATTGTACCGGGTTTGAGCATGGCGGCCTCCTTGTTTCTGTAATAAATCAACTGTTCACAATTGCATCTCGATCCCGGTGATCTCCGTATAGGGCGTTTCCCCTTGGCAGTTCCGGCAGCTTTCGCCGTCTCTCGCGGGATAGGCTTCCCCGCAGATAGGGCATAGTCCGATGGGTCCCATTTTCTTTCTGCGGATTTTCTCCGGTTCTACGCGGACCCGCTGAAGGCCCAGCAGGTTGTGCCCCGCCTCCTTGATCCGGGCAAGCAGCAGGTCGAAATCCTGTTCGTGCTTTTTCTTACGCTTGAGATACCAGTCCCGGACCTCGGGCCAGTTATCCAGCTTCTTTGCGTCGAGGTAGACGCGGACACCCTGCCCAACCTGTTTTTCATACATCGTCACCGCGAACCGACCGAAATTAATGATCGTCAGCCAGCCGTTGCCGATCGTGCAGGGCGTCAGGATCTGAACGGCGTCGGGCAGGCAGACGGGAGTTTCGCAGAGGGCATCGAAAAACTCTCCCTCAGGCAGATTCTTCAGGGCCAGATCGACGATGAACCCGCCGATGATAAGTCCGGGCGCAAGGTTGCCGTGGAAGGACTTGACCAGTTGAAGATACTCTTCATAGGAATAGGTACAGATGTTCATGATTCATTGAACTCCTTCTTCATTTCAGTCCCCGATCAAAACCGCTGCCGTTTTCCATGTTTTGTGAAACAGGCGATTGACGGCTGTTGCTTCGTCTATTAATATGCCAGGGCCAGGCGGGGTTCCCGGGTTGCCCGGGCTGGGTATCCCGTTGCCGGTTCCGGGGTGATGGTCCGTTGCATCCATCCCCGGTCGATCCGTCCATCGACGATGGGCAGGATCTCGTCGGCGAGAAAGAGCGCCTCGCCGATGTCATGGGTCACATAAAGAATGGGGAAGTCAAACTTCCTTTTCAGGGATTTGAGCTTCTCCCGCAATCCTCGACGGGTTATCACGTCGAGGGCGGAGAAGGGTTCGTCCAGCAGGAGCATCCGGGGCCGACGGGCCAGGGCCTGGCAGAGGGCGCAACGCTGGCGCTCCCCGCCGGAGACGAGGTGGGGTTTGCGGCCGGCCAGGTGGGCGATCCCGAAGAGTTCCAGCAGATCGGCCACCTCTTTTTTGTCCACGGCGGCGAAGGCCGCGTTGTCGTGGAGGTTCAGATGCGGGAAGAGGGTGTACTCCTGGAAGACGTAGCCGATGCGGCGCCTCTGCGGGGGGACGTTGATCTTTCGGCTGGAATCGAACCAGGTCTCCCCGCCAAAGACGATCCGGCCTTCATCGGGCAATGAGAGGCCCGCGAGCATGCGTATGAGGGTGGTTTTCCCCCCGCCCGAGGGTCCGATCAGCACCAGCATCCGGCCGTCGTCGCAGGAAAGGAAAAGATCCATGTCGAAGTAGTGCAATCTCTTTTTGATCTTAAGCTTAAGCGCCATGTTTTGAATCTCCGTTGAGTCTGTTTACCAGCAGGAGGAAGGCATAGCTGATGGGGATGAAGCACAGGGACATCAGCCCCGCCGTCCGGTAATCCATGGCCTCCACGGCCTCGTAGACGGCAATGGAGGCGACTTTGGTCACGCCGGGGACGCTTCCGCCCACCATGATCAGGACGCCGAAGGCCCCGATGCTGTGCAAAAATACGAGGATCGCCGCCGCGATGATGCCGCTTGCGCTGTTGGGAAGGACGACGCGGACGAAGGCCGCCAAACGGGAAAGACCCAGGACGGAGGCGTTTTCCAGGAGCCGCGGATCGATTTTCAAGAAAGCCGCCTTCATCGGCTGCACCGCAAAGGGGATGCTGTACAAAACCGAAGCCACGGCGATTCCCAGGAAAGTGAAAAGCAGGGAGCCGCCCGTCAGCGCCCCCCAGGCCCGCCCTACGGCGCCCTTGGGTCCCATCGCCAGGATCAGGTAGAATCCCATGACCGTGGGCGGCAGGGCAATGGGCAGGTAGATCAGGG
The DNA here is from genome assembly GCA_002423465.1 of Syntrophaceae bacterium UBA6112. Lineage (GTDB taxonomy): Bacteria > Desulfobacterota > Syntrophia > Syntrophales > UBA5619 > UBA5619. Next base: position 45,563 of record DIWG01000055.1, read on the forward strand.
CCTCGAAGAGCGATTTTCCGGGGAAACGCAGATAGGCCAGGGCATAGGCAATGGGCGCCGCGATGATCAGAAGGATGACCGTGGTGGCCATGGCCAGCTTCAGCGTCACATAGAGGGAGAGATAATCCATGCTACCGGTACCCGTATTTGGCCTTCACGGCTGTTGCCGGGGCGGATATCAGAAAGGCCGCGAAGCGCTCCGCCGCTGTCCGGTTTTTCGTCTCCTTCAGGACGCAGGCCGACTGGACGATCTCCGGCGCTTCCGGGATCTCGTAATGGCAGCCCTTTTTCCCCTGTTCGGAGACCACGGAGGAGAAGGCGCAAAAAGCGCAGTCAACGGCGTCCGTCGAGGCGTACTGAAAGGCCTGGGCGATGTTCTGGGCGATGACCCGTTTCTCCTCTCCCGAATCCCACAGCCCTGACTTTTTCAGCGCCTCCCGCGTTGCCGCCCCGTAGGGGGCCGTCTCCGGGTTTGCCACGGCGATTTTCCGGATGCCCGGATCGCCGAGCGCCTTCTGCCACTGGCCGGCCTGGCAGAATTCCTTCCGGGCCGACCAGAGCACCACCCGGCCCCGGGCATAGATAAAGGACTTTTCCGCCTTTCCTTCCCGGTTGAGTTTGGCGGGACGCTCCTCGTCGGCGGAGAGGAAAAGGTCATAGGGGGCGCCACTTACGATCTGGGCATAGAGGCTTCCCGAGGAGGTGAAGGTCGCCTCCACCTTGATGCCGGTCTCTCGTTCGAAATCCCGGCTCAGTTCCTTTGTGGCCTGGAGGAAATTGGCGGCGACGCCGATCCGGATCCCTTCGGCGGCTTTGCCGGGGGTGGGCCACCCCAGGAGGGCCGCCAAAAAAAGAATGGACAGGCCGATGAAAGCACGAAATCCGCAGTTGCGGATGTCGCGATGCAGGGGATTTCCCGTGATGGTCTTATGGAACATGATTTTCTCCTTTCGGTGTTAAGGTTTAAAAAACATATGTTAAATTAAGCATATCGACGAGCGCAACACTCCCTTGGTCCACCCGGAACGGGTCATTTCCTGCCGGGCGGCATCGGGGATGTTGCGGTTTCATGAAAAACCGCAACATCCCCGATCGAGATCTCTAGTGGCCCTGGGCCGCTCTCTTCTCCTCGCCGTAGACTTCGAGGGTTCCCTTCTCCTCCATCTCCTCGAGCCACTTGCCGTGCTGTTTGACCAGCCAGGCCCGGGTCACCCAGCCGTGAAGCATCGCCGGCAGCGATCCGGGAGAACCGATCGTCCCCAGGTAGAGATGGACGAAGAAGAAGGCGAAGATCACCACGAATCCCAGCGCGTGCAGCGGATACATCCACCGCACCAGCTCCACCGGCAGGGAGAGGGGAAACCACATGATGAACCCCGTGATCACCATGATCACCCCGAAAAACGCCACGGTCAGGAAGAACATCTTCTGGCCCGGGTTGTACTTTCCCACCTTCGGGGGATGGTCCACGTGCCACAGGTAGCCCCCGGCGCAGAGCATCCACTCCAGGTCCTCCGGCATCGAAAACACCCCCGCCTCGCGCCACCACATCTTGATCGAAAAGGCGAGCGCCAGGACGAAGAAGAGGGCCGTGAAGTTATGGACGTATTTGAGTGACTTCAACCCGCCCATCAGATCCCCGATGAAGTTGAAGGAATGGAACATCATCCCCAGCCCCGTGATGCACAACACCAGGCACGATATCGCCAGGCTCCAGTGGACAATCCGCTCGAAGGCGTCGGTGGCCTTGATCAATCCCTTTTTCATGCTATGCACCCCCTTCCTTGGTCTGATTGTCCGCATCGTCCGGCGTCTTGGGCCCATGGATGATGTAATGGAGGAACGAGGCCGCCAGGACCCCGCCGGCCGCCACCAGGCTCAAGGGTTTGAGCAGGTCTTTCCAGGCCATGACCGACAGCGGCACATGGGGGTTCACCGGCAGGGCGTCGTAAACCTCCGGCTTCTCTTTGAGCACATAGATCACATGGGTCCCATCCACGAACTTGTCGCCGTAGACGTTGGCATCTCCCCCCAATGCCTTGGCCCGGGCATGGGCCTTCTTGATCATGGCCTCCCTGGCGCCGATGGTCAGGGCTCCGGTGGGGCAGGATTTGACGCAGGCGGGAGAGAGGTTGTCCTGAAGCCTCCCCTGGCAGAGATCACATTTGTAAATCTTGTCCGTCGCCTTGTCGTAACGGGGGATGTTGAAGGGGCAGGCCGAGACGCACTCCTTGCAGCCGATGCACTTCTCCTTCCGCAGCCCCACCGTTCCGAAGGGGGTGTGGTACAGGGCGCCGCTGGGGCAGACCCTGACGCAGGCGGCATCGGTGCAGTGCATGCAGCCGTCCTTGCGGAAGAGCCAGGTAAACTTGCCCCCGGCGTCTTCATATTCCTGGAACCGGATCAGGGTCCAGGTGTTCCACTGGAGATCCGGCGGGTTCTGGTAGGAGCCGTTGTTCTTCGTCCGGAAGGCCGGCACCTCATTCCACTGCTTGCACGCCACCTGGCAGCCGCGGCAGGCGGTGCACAGCGATGTATCGATTAGTTTGACGAGTTCGATTCCCTTCATCGTCTTTGTCTCCTATAGCTTGGTCACGTTGACCATGAACGCCTTGTACTCCGGGCAGAAGGTGTTCGCATCGCCAACGGTCGGGGTCAGGAAGTTCGTGCTGTCGCCTCCATCCTTGGGGAAGAGCCAGCCGTAATTGAAGGGCAGGCCGACCTGATGGACCGTCTTGCCCTCGATGGTGAAGGGCTGGAACCGCTTGGTCACCATGGCCACGCAGGGCACCTCGCCGCGGATCGACGAGACCTTGATGCGCTCGCCGTTCTGGATCCCTTTTTCCTTCGCCAGCTTCTCGCCGATTTCCACGTAGAGCTCGGGCTGCATCTCCAGGAGCCAGAGCTGCCAGCGGGTCAGGGCGCCGGAACACCAGTGCTCCGTGCAGGAGTAGGTCGTGCAGACGTAGGGGAACCGGGCGTCGGCGTTGGCCACCTTGTCCAGATCGCTCTTGAAGAGCTCGATGGCCGGGTTGATCAACTGGCCCGACAGGGGGTTCTTCGCCAGCGGCCCTTCCAGGGGCTCGTAGTGCTCGGGGAAGGGGCCCTCGGCCATTCCGGGGCCGAAGAGGGCGCCCAGGCCGTCTGCTTTCATGATGAAAGGGTATTTCCCCTTTGCTTTGTCCGCCTGCGGCGGCCAGGGTCCGTCGGGGACGTCGCCCACCCACTTGTCCCCCGTCCATTCCAGGAGCTTGCGCTTGGGGTTGTAGGGCTTGCCGTTCATGTCGCAGGAGGCACGGTTGTAGATGATCCGCCGGTTGACGGGCCAGCAGAAGCTCCAGTTTGGATAGAGTCCCAGTCCCGTGGGGTCCTCCTTGCCCCGTTTGGCCATCTTGTTTTCGCCGTTGGCGCCGAAACTGCCGGACATGATCCAGTTGCCCGAGGACGTAGCGCCGTCGGCATGAAGCATGCCGAAAGTGGGAACCAGTTGTCCCTTCTTGAATTCCGTTTTCGTGCCCTTGTCCTCGATCACCGTGTCCTTCAGGAAGTAGCCGTTGATCTGTTTGGCCACCTTCAGAGCGTCGTATCTTCCCTGACGGTCCGTGTAGTCCCACTTGAGGTTCACGATGGCCTCGGCATTGGGACCGCCTTCCTTGGCGTAGAGCTTCTGGATTTCCGCCATGATCCTGATCGTGATTTCGCCGACGGGAATGGCGTCGCCATCCGCTTCGGCGGCCTTGTATTTCCACTGGACCCAGCGGCCGGAGTTGCTCTGGGACCCCTCCTTTTCCATGGAGGCCGAGGCGGGCAGGAGAAAGACCTCGGTCTTGACCGATTTGGTGTCCACGCCCGGACCCTTCCAGAAGCTGTGGGTTTCGTTGTCGAAGATGTTCTCCCCTACGAGCCAGTCGAGCTTCTCCAGGGCCTTGCGCACTTTGGCCGTGTTCGGGGCGCTGACCGCCGGGTCGGTTCCCACGGCGAAGAGCCCCTTGATCTTGCCCTCGTACATCTTGTCGAAAAGGTGCATCAGCGAGTAGGCAACCCCATCGTCCATCTTGGGCAGCCAGTGGTAGCCGAAACCGTTTTCCGGGGTTGCCTTCTCGCCCCAGAAGGATTTCAGAAGGCTTACGAAGAACTTCGGATAATGCTGATAGTAGTTGGCCGACTGGGGATCCTTCGTTTCCGGCGTGCATTTGTGAAGATATTTCTCCAGCGTGTCGAGAGATGCCGTCGGCATCTTCAGGTAGCCCGGCAGGTTTCCGTAGAGGATGCAATGGTCCGTGGACCCCTGGACGTTCGGCTCGCCGCGCAGGGCGTTCACGCCGCCGCCGGCAATCCCCATGTTGCCCAGCAGAAGCTGGATCATGGACATGGTCCGGATGATCTGGCTGCCGGTGGTGTGGTGGGTCCACCCCAGGGCGTAGCACTCCGTTCCCGCCTTGTCCGGGGCGCCGGTGGCGCCGTATTCGGCATACACCTTGAGGAGGTTCTCCTTGGAGACGCCGGTGATGCCGGAGACCTTGTCCGGGGTGTAGCGGGAGTAATGCCTCTTCATCAATTGGAACACGGTGCGGGGATGGCTCAGGGTCATGTCCCGTTTGGGGATGCCGCTTCCCTCCTTCTCGAAGACCCAGGTCTCCTTGTTGTACTTGCGCTTCTTCGCGTCGTAGCCGGAGAAGAGGCCGTCCTTGAAATGGAAGCCGCTGTCCACGATGAACGACGCGTTGGTGTAGTTCACAACGTACTCTTTGAAGAACTTGTTTTCCGTAAGGATGTAGTGGATCATCCCGCCCAGGAAGGCGATGTCCGTTCCGGAGCGGAGCGGCACGTGGTAATCGCAGCGGGCCGAGGTGCGGGTGTAGCGGGGATCCACATGGATGATCTTGGCTCCCCTTTCCTTGGCCCGCAGAATCCACTTGAAGGCGATGGGGTGGTGCTCGGCGGCATTGCTGCCCATGATCAGGATGCAATCACTGTTCTTGAGATCGATATAGTGGTTCGTCATGGAACCGCGACCAAACGACTCTCCCAGAGCCGCTACGGATGGGCTGTGTCAGACCCTGGCCTGATGATCGATATAGACCATGCCCAGGGCCCTGGCCTTGGTCACCATCAACCAGCATTCCTCGCTGTCCACGTTGGAACTGCCCAGGTGGGCGATCGTTTCGGCGCGGTTGACCAGCTCCCCCTTGGCGTTCCTGGCGACAAATCCCTTGTCGCGGGCGTCTTTCACCAGGCGGGCGATCCGCGGGATGGCCCAGTCCCAGCTCTTCTCCTCCCAATCCATTCCCCCGGGGGCGCGGTAGAGCACCTTCCGGAGGCGGTATTTGTTGGCCTCGGTGAGATCGAAGAAACCGGCCCCCTTGGCGCAGAGGGATCCCTCGTTGATGGGGTGTTCGGGATCGCCCTCGATGTTGAAAATCTTGCCCGTCACCTTATCGACGCTGCAGATGAGGCCGCAGCCGACGGAACAGTAGCAGCAGACCGTGGTCACCTGCTTGGCCGCCTTGAGTCTTTTGGCCTTGTCGAGTTCTTCGGCATAGGCCCTGACCGGACCGAGATCGAGCCCGAAGGTCGACAGGGCGACCCCGGATCCCACGGCGCCGGTGACGATCAAGAAACCCCTCCTGGTCATCTCCATGATAAAGCCTCCTCCAGTTCTACATCGTAATCAACATGCATCGTCATAAGAACAAAAGCGTCAGTCGAACACGTTCCAGGCGGAGACGGTCATGGGCAGGAACCCCTTTTGCTGCATCAGGAGATCCAGATGGGCCATTCCCATGGCCAGAACGTCCGGGTCATGTTCTTCCAGATCGCCGATATGGTTGACGGTGATCAGGTATCTTTTGCAGGAGGCGCAGATGAAGGCCGTCTCCTGCTCTCTGCCTTCCACGAAAAAATAGGGCATCTCCCGCTGGCTTTCCCTGGCGCAGCAGGGGCACAGGGTCCGGCTGAACCGCCAGTCATGGCCGCATCGGGAACAGTGGAGCCACCGCTGGGGGATTTTTTCGTGGATGACGGCGACGGAAGGGAGCTCGCCGCAGCAGGGACAGTATCCCCTGTCCCAGCCCGAGGTCGAAAGCACCTCTTGGAGGGTGCGGCGCCGGTTTTCCAGCACCGGCTTTTCGGCGGCCCAAAGCAGAAAGTCGATGGCGACCTGCCGGACGACGATGGCCGCCGCCCAGCGGGCGAGGACGGGATGGCCGTCTTGCGCCCGGTAGAAATCGGAAAGGCGGATCGTCCCGTCGTCGATCCCCTTTTGCAGGACCAGCAGTTCCGCCCGTAGCGCGGGGAACCCCTGGATGATTGCCGGGATCACGGCCCGGACGATCTCTTCCCAGGGGTCTTCCGGCAGCAGCAGGGGCGTTTGCCGGATGACGGGAATGCCCCCTGCAAGGCGGCTCCGGTCGATGGCCGACGGGTCGATTTGCTTGCAGACGATCCTTTCGGCCAGCCGCGCCTTCTCCTGCAGAATGGGTTCGAAGGCCTGCAGGATATTCCGGCTCTGAGGGTTCCTCTCCAGGACGTTCCCGATCTCTCTTGCCAGCCGCGCCGATGCGCCCTCGATATCAGTCATGCCGTCTTCCCGCTCTCCCGCCCTGCGGGCGGTCGAACATGATTCCTCTTCGGGTCAATGGGTGATCTTCTCCCCGTACCCGCACTTCTCGATGATCACGAGCGGCATCGCGGGATTCATTTCGCAGATGCTGTCCGCCGCTTGATACAACGCTTCATCGTCCGCGTACCGCATGCCATCCCATTCGATAGAACCATCACTGAACTTCAAGGCAACCATGCATTGCGTTCTATCCCTTTTCATATCCTCGATCCTTATCCGGCCGCCTGGGTTCTCAGCGCAGTTTGCCGATCTGCACAGCGCAGGCCTTGTACTCCGCGGTCTGCGATATGGGGTCGTATACCGGATTGGTCAGCCAGTTCGCGTTGCCTTCGCGGAAATGGAAGGCCATCCAGACCAGCCCGGGCGGGATCTGGTCGGTCACGTTGGCCTTGACGACGACCTCACCGCGCCGCGAACGGACGGAGATCATTTCACCGTGATCGATGCCCCGGGCATCGGCATCCGCCGCGGAAATGTCCGCCGTCTCCTCGCCGAGGAGGTCGTTTAGCCCTCCGGAGCGTCCCGTCATGGTCCGGGCACAGTAATGGTAAAGGCGCCGGCCGGTGGAGAGCACCAGGGGATACTCCTCGTTGACAACCTCCGCGGGCGGCGTCCATTCCACGGCCACCAGCTTTCCCAACCCCGAGGCGAAACGGTCCCTGTGGAGGGTCGGCGTGCCCGGATGGTCCTCGTTCGGGCACGGCCACTGCAGGCCGTCGTTCTCCAGACGGGCGTACTTGATTCCCGCCATCGAGGGGCCGAGCTTCGAAACCTCGTTGTCCCAGATCTCCCGGGCGCTGCCGGATTCCCAGGTATGTCCCATCCGTTTGGCGATCTCCTTGAAGATCCACCAGTNNGTGCCGTCGTTTTCACTCCAGGCCGCCGCCGGAAGGATCACATGGGCGAATTTGGTGGTCTCGGTCAGAAAGATGTCGTGGCAGACGATAAACTCCGCGGAGGCGAGGCAATGCTCCACGTGCCGGATGTCCGGTTCCGTGACGGCAAGATTTTCGCCGAAAATGTAAAATCCCTTGATCTTGCCTTCGGGGATGGCTTCGAGCATCTGGGGAAGCATCAACCCCGGTTTTGCCGGCAGATCCTTCACGTTCCACGCCTCTTCGAATTTGGCGCGGATCTCGGGATTGTCGACCTTTTGATAGCCGTGGAAGACGTTGGGCAGGGC
>DIWG01000055.1:53494-53643 GCA_002423465.1 Syntrophaceae bacterium UBA6112
GGCCAGGTCGCGGATCTCGTCGGCGCTGATGCCGCAGATCCCAGCCGCCCTTTCCGGTGGGTATTCCAGCACTTTTGCCTTGAGCTCCTCGAACCCCGTGCAGCGGCTGTCCACGTACTCTTTATCGTAGAGGTTTTCGGTGATCAGCA
>DIWG01000033.1:0-46265 GCA_002423465.1 Syntrophaceae bacterium UBA6112
GGCGCCCGCTTTATCGCCACCAACCTGGACCCAAACCTCATCGCCGAAGAGGAGCGGTTGCCCGGAAGCGGTGCGATGATCGCGATGCTTGCGACGGCATCCGAGGTCAAACCGACCGCCATCGGCAAACCCGAGCCGATCATGTACGAGCTGGCGATGGCACAGATGAGCGCACGCCCCGAAACAACGGCCGCGGTCGGCGATCGCGTGGATACCGACATCGTGGGCGGAAAGCGGGCGGCCCTCACGACGATTTGCGTGCTTTCGGGTGCATCCGGCCGGGCCGAAGCCGAGGCGGTAGGCGCCGACTTCATCTTTGACGACATCGGACACCTGCTCGACGCCTGGCGCGCAGCTTTGTCCGATCGCGGCTCTACCTGAAGGTTCCTCTCCAACCGATCGGGAGGGTTTTGCCTACACCACCCCCGGGAAAAGTCCCTACAATACATGCCCCTTGAACTGGCTGACGGAGAGGCGGTGGTATAACCCCCGGCGGGCGAGCAATTCCCGATGCGTCCCCTTTTCGACGATTTCACCGTTATCGATCACCAGCACCTGATCGGCGTCGCGGATGGTGCTCAGGCGGTGGGCGNNCCAGGATGGTGCTCAGGCGGTGGGCGATCACAAAGCTGGTCCGTCCCGCCATGAGTTTCAGCAATGCCTTCTGGATGCGCGCCTCGGTGCGGGTGTCGACGCTGCTGGTCGCCTCGTCGAGAATCAGGATCGCCGGGTCGGCGAGAATCGCGCGGGCAATGGAGAGAAGCTGCCGCTGCCCCTGGCTGAGGTTTCCGGCCCGCTCCGAGAGAGGATTCCGATAGCCCTGCGGCAATTGGCGAATGAAGGGATCGGCGCCGGCCATTTTGGCCGCCCCAATGCAATCCTCATCGGTGGCCGAAAGCCGCCCATAGCGGATGTTTTCCAGCACCGTTCCCGAGAAGAGGAACGTGTCCTGCAAAACGATCCCCAGCCGGCGGCGCAGGTCGGCTTTCCGGATGGAGCGGATGTCCGTTCCGTCGATGGTGATGCATCCCCCGTCGATTTCGTAGAAGCGGGTCAGGAGATTGATCAGGGTGGTCTTCCCCGCGCCGGTCGGTCCCACCAGCGCCAACGTCTCCCCTGCCCCGGCCTCAAGGGTCATATCCTTGATGACGGGCGTCCCGGGCCGGTAGCCGAAACGAACCCGGTCAAACCGGACCTCCCCCCGGATCGCCTCCAGCGGCGCGGCATCCGGGGCGTCGTCCGCCTCGGACGGCGTGTCGATGATCTCAAACACCCGCTCCGCCCCGGCGAGAGCCGACTGGATCGCGTTGTACATGTTGGCGAGCTGTCGCAGCGGGCTGATGAAGTTCTGCGCATAGTTGATGAAGGTTGCGATAATCCCGACGGTCACCAGACCCTGGAGAGCGAGCCAGCCGCCCAGACCCGCAAGGATGATCACGAAGAAATTTCCCAGAACGTTCGTCAGCGGCATGAGCAGGAAGGCATAGCTGTTGGCCCGGACGGCAGCGCCAAACACCGCCCGATTGCTCCGGCGGAAGGCCTCAATTGCGGACTCGTTCCGGCCAAACGCCCTGACCACCTTCTGCCCGCTGATCGCCTCCTCCATCACCCCGTTGAGCCCGCCGAGATGCTTCTGCAGTTCCCGGAACCCCCGGCGCGTGTAGCGGGCGACGAACTCGGTGAACCCGAACATGATCGGGACGACCAGGACGGAGGCCAGCGCCAGCCTTACATCGAGAACGAACATCGCCGCCAGGATCCCGACCATGGAAAGGACGCCGGCCAGCAGCGAAGTGACATTCTGCGAGACGGCCTGGTTGACGGCGTCGATGTCGTTCGTCAGACGGCTCATCAATTCACCCGCCGGCCGGGCATCGAAAAAGCTTATGGGCAGAGTCTGCATATGGGAGAAAAGATCCCGCCGCAGCGTTTTGAGGGCGCGCTGGGAGACGTCGGCCATCAGCCACGCCGAGACGGCCTGGAAAAGGTTATGGAGCAGATAGACGAGGAGCATCAAGAGGGAGATCTTCGCCAGCCCGGAGAACTCCTTCACGGCGATGAACCGGTCGATGGCCGCCCCCATCAGGTAGGGGCCGATCAGCCCGAGAACCGTATAGATTACGATCAGTCCGCAGACCGCAATCAGCATCCCCTTGAATGGGCTCAGGTACGGCAGCAGGCGCCTCAGGGCGTGCCGCGGGTCGCGGGCCGTTTCGATCTTGTCCCGCATCCCCTGCATGCGCGGCTGCATCGCGGAGCGGATATTGCCGGTGACACGGCCTGCCTTGGCCAATTTCATGGGGAAACCTCCCGTGCGCCGCCTGCCGTCGCCTCTTCTGGGTCTATGTCATTGCCCAATTGGGATTCGAAGATCTCCCGGTAGATCGGGCAGGCAGCGATCAACTCCCCGTGCGACCCCTCCGCCGCGATCCGCCCATTTTCGAGGACGACGATCTTGTCCGCCTTCAGCACGGTGCTGATCCGCTGCGCGACCACCAGCGTCGTGTGCCGGCGCATCCGGGTCTCCAGCGCCTCCTGGATCCGCGTTTCGGTCTCCACGTCCACGGCGCTGGTGCTGTCGTCGAGAATCAGAATCGTGGGCCGCATCAGCAGCGCCCGCGCGATCGCGATCCGCTGCTTCTGGCCTCCGGAAAGGTTCACGCCGCGCTCTTCGATGTGGGTGTCATACCCCTGGGGGAGCGCCAAAATGAAGTCGTGGGCCTGGGCCGCTTCGGCTGCCGCGAAGATCTCTCCGTCTCCGGCGCCGGGAACGCCGTAGCGGATGTTGTCCCGCACCGTGCCGGAAAACAGGACCGTCTCCTGCGGCACGATCCCGATCCGGGCCAGGAGCGATTCCTGCCTGAGCCGGCGAATGTCGATCCCGTCGAGCATGATCCTTCCCGCGGTCACATCGTAGAAACGCGGCACGAGGTTGACCAGCGTCGATTTCCCCGAACCGGTCGATCCGAGAAAGGCGACGGTCTGACCCGGCTCGATGGTCAGATCGATCTGATCCAGGACGGATTCGGCGTTTTCGCCCCGGTAGCGGAAAGAGACGTTTTCAAAGACCAGCCGCCCCGGGGCCGTTTCGGGCAGGGAGATTGCGTCCGGGGCATCCCGGACATCCGGAACGGTGTCGAGCACTTCGTTGATGCGCCGGGCCGAAACGATCCCGCCGGCCCAGATATTGGACAGGATCGTCATCATGATGAGCGGCGTCATGGTCGTCAGCAGGTAGTTCGTGAAAGCGACGATCTGCCCGACCGACAGATCCCCCCGGACGGACTCGATTCCGCCCGCCCAGATGACGATGACCATGCCGATATTCACGCACATCATCAGAACGGGCGACATGGTCGAAACGACTTGCAGAACCCGCACCGAATGGCCCGTGTAGGCCTCGTTGGCCCGCTCGAAGCGCTCACCTTCGAAATCGTCCCGAACGAAAGATTTGACCAGCCGCACCCCGGCGATGTTCTCCTGCAGTACGGTATTGAGCCCGTCCAGCTTCTGCTGCACGGACCGGAAGAGCGGTTCCATCCGGATGACGAAGAATACGATGATTGCGGAGGTGACGAGCAAAAGCGGCAGCAGGATCAAGGCCAGACTGGGACTGGTGCTGACCATCAGGATGAGGCTTCCGATCATCAGCAGCGGGGCGCGCGTCCCGATCCGGAGCGAAACCAGCACCACGCGTTGAACGGCATTCGCGTCGCTGGTCAGGCGGACCATCAACTGGCCGGTCTTCTGTTCATCCAGATTGGCGAATGAGAAGGTCTGGATCCGGGTGAAAAGCGCGTCGCGCAGGTCGCGGGCCACGCTCTCCCCGACTTGCACGGAGAGGATGTTGTTGCCGACGGCAAGCAGCATGCTCACAAGAGAGATGCCGAGCATCAGGAGCGCGGTCCGGATGACGACCTGCTGGTCGTTCTGCCCGATCCCCTGATCGATGATCCGTTGGACCAGCCGGGGAATCGCCAGGTCCAGGAAGACGAGCGCAGTCAGGAGGACCAGGGCCAGAACGGAGCGCTTCCAGTAGGGCCTGACGAAAAAGGCAAGTTTGAGGATCGGGTCCATCTTGGATCACCGGGGTCTCAGGGATGTCCATGAATACATCCGTGAGACCCGGATTGTCCAGCGCTTTGGCAAAGATATCCCCCCGGAAAACGGAAACGGTACCCCTTTCTATGTTATTTCTGGATCTTTTCCGGGAGCCGAGTTTTGCGGCCTCAGTTGGCGCGGGGCTGTCTGTAGTACCATTGCATCTGCCCGGCGCCGCTCTCTTCATCCACGTTCTCCTCGGCGATCAGCTTCTCGCCCCGGGCAGGCGGCAGAACCTCCTTGAGCTTCCACGCACCGTCCAGCCGGCCGAATGTCCAGTATTCCTCGAAAGGAGTCACGTATTGCTGCTCGCTCAGGATCTGATTCCCCTTGCGGACAATTTTCTGGGCGTGGGCGCTGATGCGCACGGTGAACTCATCCCGTGCCGGATCGGTGAAATTCCGGACCAGGATCAGCTCCGCCTTGCGCACGCAAAGGTTCCTGAATTCCACATTCATCCCCCCCATCCGCCCTTGCAGGATCTGCTTGCGCAGATTTTCCGCCACGTCCCGGAACAGGTCCGCTTCGGGCGCCTGCGCCGGATCGCCCGACTCCCGCGCCAGAAATACGCTTAAGAATATCTGGCGCGCCCGCTCGATCATCTGCCGGCGATTCCAGAGCTTGTCCGTCCGGACGAGGAAGTTCAACAGGCGATCGATGCGCGTTGCCTTTTCCTCGGCGCCCTTCTCCAGCCAAGGCCCCGCTTTTCCATCCTTCCCGGCCGCTCTGCCGTAAACCCCCTGGACGGTTTGATCGGTCAGCATCTCGACGAAATTCTCCTCCTTGAGGAGATCGGACTCGCCGGATTGCTCAATCTCCCGGAGCAGCCAACGGTCCCCCTGGCGCTGAAACGTCCAGAACTCCTGGAAACGGGCGGAACTCTCGTCTCCCCGCAGAAATTTTTGATTGCGGTCATCCACGTAGTAATCGACAGCCGAGGCGGTGATCAGAGCGCTGAATTCCCGCTGATCGCTCTTCTCCGCATAGCGGACATTGACGATATCCACCTTCTCCACCCGGAGGTCGTCAATCCGGTTGATCTCGTGATTCCGGGCCATCCCCCGGAGCTGGGCCGTATGCTGACGGAACAGGGCCTGCATGAGGAGCGGTTCCATCGGACCATAATCGCGCTTTCCCCAGCACTCCTGCAGCTTGCGAAACGTCGATTCGACCAGTTTACGCAATTCCTGCGGAGAGAGCGATGGATCCTGTTTGCTGAGAAAATCGAGGAGTTTCTCCGTTTTTACGGCTTTTTTCGCCACCGCCGCGGGAGGGTAAAGATAGTCCAGGTTTTCGCTTTTCGAGTTTTTGTTCTGCACCGCCGCCACAACGAGAATGATCAGAATAACAATAAAAACAAAGAAGATGATAAAAGAAACGCCGTCGCCGCCGGATCCGGAGCGGCTGGAACCGGACCTGCTGGAGCTGGAACGACTGAACCCTCCTCCCCCGCCTCCGCCGCCTTTGTTATGCACGGCGATGCCGCCGGCAAAGAAGGTGTTCGGATGATCGGTCTGAAGGTTGAAAACAGGGACGCGCTCCCGAACCCTTTGAATCGATACAATGCGCTGTTCGGACAGGGACCGCCCTTCCCGGGCAAAAATAAGGTCGCCCGGCTTGAGGATATCGAGCGTTTTGAAGGCGCCCTGGCCGACATAGAAGGGATGTTCCGCGGTGGCCCGGATGGTTTGCCGTTCGGTCGTGAGAATGACATATTCATCGACGGTATGGCGGAGGATCTTTCTCACCTTCGTCTGAACAATCCGCCCTTCCGGCGAATAGGCCAGCACCGGATCCCCCGGCCGGACGGCGCTGATCGGCTTTTCGGCGCCGTCGGGTTGAAGAATCAGGCTCTCGGGAAGAAAGCACCCCTTGTTGTGAACGACGATGCCCGCCGGAATGAACGTCCCGCCGGGCATCACCATCAGATTGTACGCTGTTTGATTTCCCCGGACAGGTTGAATGGAACGGATGGGAACCGCGACCAGTTTCCCATGACGCATCCGGTAAACCCGGTCGCCGACCTTCAGCAGCCGGGCGATGCGGTACTCTCCGGACCCCGTCATTACCGGATGCTCCGGGGTGATCGCCATCCTTGAGTCCCCGGCAAGGATTTCCAGGGAGTGGTCCGTCCCGGTCTCGGTCAGCGCCTGTACCGTTCCCGCCCGGAGTTTCCCTTCCACGACGCTCCAGACCGAGTCGCCGACGCGCAGGCTCTCGATGGCGGTCGCACCGGCCGGGGTCGGAATCGGGGTGCCCCTTGCCAGACAACCGCCGCCGCCTCGCGCCCAAGCGGGAACCGAAGCCGCCAATACAAACAGCATTGCTGCCAGGAGAGCCTTTTTTTTCATGGACTTGTTCCGATGATTCGCTCGATTTGCATCAATGGAGCGCGGACAGGACACCGCCCAACACCGCGGCAGCCACAACCATGCTCACGCCGAGGATGCAGGCCGCCACGATCCGGCTGTAGTATTCCGCCACGGCCCTGTTTCCCCGGGCAATTTCCTTCTCTTCATCGATGTTGGGGGTCAAGCGGCACATCAGCCTCGTCACCACCACCGAAGCGAGCAGGATCAGCGCCATGCCGACCAGACCGCCCACCACCGAAAAGATCACCGACCAGCCAATGTTGCTCATCGTTTCCGTCATTTCAACCCCCTTCTCTCAGCGACAAGAGTCAGATTTCAACGGTAAACCGCCGTCTTGGGCTCAAAACTTGACCTGTGGGACTGCGCGTTCCCCGGTCTCCTCCAGTTGGAAGAAAGCCTCCGCCTGGAAGTTAAACATACCGGCAATCACGTTGCCGGGAAACATCTCCACCCGGTTTTTGTACCGCATGGCCGCATCGTTGTAATATTGTCGGGAAAAACCGATCTTGTTCTCCGTCGCCGCCAGCTCTTCCTGCAGTGCGATAAAGCTCTGGTTTGCTTTCAGGTCAGGATAGGCCTCCGCCAGGGCGAAGAGGGATCGCAGGGACTGGGTCAGCGCGTTTTCGATCTTCGCCCTCTCTTCGACGCTTCCCGTAAACGCCGCCGCCTGCTGGCGCGCCCGGACGACTTCATCGAAGGTTTTCCGTTCGTGAGCGGCATAACCCTTGACGGACTCGATCAGGTTGGGAATCAGGTCATGCCGCCGCTTAAGCTGCACATCAATGGCGCTCCACGCATTTTTGACCTCGTTGCGGGCGCCGACAAGACCGTTGTACAGGATCATGGCCAGAATGCCCAAAACGACGAGGCCGAGAATAAGGATAATCATAACATACCCCTCCATTTTGATTCGAGTAGATCCGCTTTTTCCAATGACTTCCGTTTCATTTTGACGCATCGGGAGTCCGGGTTTTTAACGGTGCCGATCTTCTTCAACCCCGTATCGCAGGACCCGGTCCCTTAAAGAACCGGGGATCAGATATTTTTCTTTTTTGAGTTGTAAACTTCGGATGATGCGTCGATTTGTCGATCACTATGGGGAAATTTTTTCCTGAAATCAAGAAAAAATCTGTTCCCTTGCAAAATAGGACGATATGACATAGAAAATCACAAACAACCCTGTTTGTGAGTCAATGAAAAATGCCGCATCAGGATCATTGCAGAAGAGGATACAGTAGTCATGACGTTGATTTCTGTTCATATCTTTCCAAGCTGCAGGCAGACGGCCCAAGGGAGGCATTTTCCGGATGACCGGCAGCGCACCGGGAGATTCTCCGCTCGAATTTTCTGCCGTGCCGCCGGCAGGATGATTACCGTCCTTCTTCTGTCGGTCCTGCTCTCTGCCCCGCTTCAGGCGCGAGAAGACAGCGCCCGGATCTTTTTTCAGAAGACGGCCGGCAGCGGCAAGAGCCGAGTCCATGTGGTAAAAAAGGGAGAGTGGATAGCCGCCATCCTTCGGAGCCGATTCGGGGACAAACCGATCCCTTACGCCCTGATCCGTCGCTTGAACCCCGGGATTCTGAATCTGAACCGGATCTACCCCGGACAGAGGATCGTCCTTCCGGTCGCCGGAGATTCGGAACCTCCCGTATCGCCCCCCGCCAACCTCACGGAAATCGATTCCCAACCTGTCATTTACCGGATACAAGAGGGGGATTCGATCAGCCGGATCATCCTGTCTGAATTGGGCTTTCGCCCGGCGGAAACCCTTCGGGCCTATCGTCTGATCCGCAAGCTGAATCCGGGAATTCCGGATCTGAACCGGCTTCAGGTTGGGCAGACCCTCCGCATGCCCCAGAAACCCGATCTTCCGGCCGCCCCGCCGACGGATCCCTTGAAGACCGCCTCCGTAACGACGGCAAAGTCCGGGACAGAGACCGCCGTCGGGACGCCTACGACCACGGATGCCTGGCAGGGGATCATCCCACAGGTGATCAAACGCATGCGGGGAACGGTCACAGCTTCGGGAAATTATTTCATCCCCCTGCAGGAAACCACACAGATGACCATCGACTGCTCCCAGATTCCGGTCGTCGAATTGGATGATGGAACGACGGTTCTTCTCGATTATGGAAACCGACTGTCGGAGAATTTGAAAGGACTGATCCGTCAATCCTGGACGAATTATGCCTTTCTGACCTCGGAAGAACTTCGTGATGAAATCGCATCCTTGAACGGCATTGTGCGCCATTCTCGAAATTACCGGATGGTTCGGGCCGATCAACCGCTTACAGTGACTCTGAAACCGGAAATTCTCGTCTTCCCCGATTGGGTCATCAGGGGTAAAGAGACCGCCGGCACGGCCTACCTTCAGGGGCTTTTCCTTCTCGAACGGGATGAACGCCCCCTTCCGGAAGATGCAAGGGTTTTCCTCGAGAAAAGCGGCGTTGCCGTAACGGAGATCGCCGGAGACCATACGGTCTCTTCCCGGGAAACAACGCCCCCATTGCAACCGATCACTGCGGACCTGCAAAACTTGACGGGCATCGCCCTTGCGGAACGGCTTCTTGCGCTCCTCGGTGAATCGCCGGTCCGGAATGCGGATGTCGTGGTTTTCGACCAGGCCCGCAACGGTTTCAACCTCTCCGTAACGGCCGATCTCCTTCTCCGAAAGGGAGAAAAACGGCTCATTCTGCATACGAAGAAACTGCCCGAAAAGTTCGTCCAGGTTCTCCGGGAGGCGGGCACGGAGGTGCTCACGATCGGAGAGAAAGAGCAGGGACGGGCTCTGGTCGAAAGCGTGCTTCAGGGATTGGGCATCCCTGTCTCCTTCGGTTATTATACTTTCCGGATTCCCGAAGAGGGCAAACGCCCGCGGCTTACGGCCTCTTTTTCCGCCCTGCGGGCAATAAACAATGGGGAACCCATTTACCTGATCGATTTCGATGTCCCTCCCGCAGGCCTGCCGTTTCTCAACGGCCGACGGGGAGGACGCGTCATTCGATACCCATAGAAGGTATGATATTGAAGACAAAAGCCATTGCGCTCTTTTCCGGAGGGCTGGACAGCATCCTGGCCTTCAAGGTCATCGCGGAGCAGGGGATCGAAGTCCTGGGGATCGCCTTTTCGACCCCTTTCTTCGGCGCCGAAAAGGCCCGCGCGACCGCACGCCGGGTCGGTCTTCCGCTCACCGTGGTCGACATCACGGAAGAACACATGCGGATGCTCCGTTCGCCCCGATACGGTTACGGGAAAAACATGAATCCCTGTATTGACTGTCACACCCTGATGCTGAAAGTGGCCGGGCGGCGGATGGTGGAGGAGGGCGCCGATTTCGTCTTGACCGGAGAGGTTCTCGGTCAACGACCGATGTCTCAGGGAAAACAGTCGCTCTACGTCGTGGCCAAGAATGCTGGTTTCCCGGAGCGTATCCTTCGTCCCCTCAGCGCCAGGCTTCTCCCGGAAACCGAACCGGAAAGGTCGGGAATGGTCGACCGCAGCCGCCTCTGCGATATCCGGGGAAGGGGGCGGAAACGGCAGATGGCGATGGCCGCGCACTACGGAATTGTTTCCTACCCTGCCCCGGCCGGCGGTTGTCTCCTCACCGATCCCATTTTCACACGGCGTCTCCGCGACCTCTTCGATCGGCATCCCGATCATCGGCTCCGGGACATCGAACTCCTGAAGGTGGGAAGACATTTCCGCCTCACGGAGGCTACGAAGGCCGTGGTCGGACGGAACGCCGTGGACAACGAGACGATTGAACGGCTGGCCGAGGCCGGCGATGACCTTATCCGGGTCGATTCTTTCCCGGGGCCCACCGTTCTGATTCCCGGCGGCGGCGATGACGATACGCGGCGTTTGGCGGCCGGGCTCTGCGCCCGTTACTGCGATGCCCCGCGCGACCTCAAGGTCGAGGTCCGTTTCCGCCGGGACGGCAACGTCACATCGCTCACGCTCGCCTCCATGACGCCGGAAGAGTCGGGGAAAATGCTCATCTGACCGATTCCAAGGCTTATTTTCAAAGGTGCTGCGGCCGGAGAAGATCCGAAACGGTCTTGACCGGATTGAAGGTAGCCAAGGGGACTTCAATGAAAACGGTGGTCCAGAAGGCCATCGACCCGTTCCAGAGTCCGGGCCTCTCCAGCGCAAGCAGCTCCCTCCCCTTCTCCGACTTCCTGGCAATCGCCGCGGTCGCCGGATCGACGAATGCCGGCAGATCGAATTTCCGCCCGTGGAAGTCGCGGACGCCGCAGACCAGATCGACGGGGTTGAAGTGCGTAGCAGACAACCATACGGTGCGCTGTTTGGGATCGTTCAGATCGATCTGCGATTCCTCGATGATCTGCACGGAAGCCCCGCCGCGTCCATCCGGGTCATCGACCCAGAAAGGGCCGCCGCCCGGCTCCCCCTCGTTCTTGACCATCCCGCAGATTCGGAGCGGCCGGTTCAGCTTCCGGACGAGAAACGACCGCTTTTCGGAAATGGGAAAATCCCGGAATTGCGTCGGCAGGGCCGTGTTCAAATGTCTCTCGCAGAAATCAGCGATGCTCTCCAGATCGTCCTCCGTACCATTTTCCTGCTCGATCCGGCGCAGACAGGAGAAGATCTCTCCCTGGAGTCGGATCAGGTAGCCGGCGAGGAACCGCTTCCAGAGGAGCGTCTCCGGCTTGAGGCGATCGGGAACGACGTTGTCGATGTTCTTGAGAAAGATGATATCCGCATCCAGGGTATTGAGGTTGGCGAGCAAAGCGCCGTGGCCCCCCGGGCGGAAAATCAGGGCCCCTTCTTCCGTTCGCAAGGGGCGGTATTCAGGATCGACGGCAATGGTATCGGTTTCCGGATCCTGCGTGGAGAGGCCGATCTCGAAGATCGTGTCCAGGCGGGATTCGTACGCGGGGATCACCCGCGACAGCAGCGTCCGGACGGCGGACTCATGTTCGCAGGAAACGGTGAAATGAATCCGGGCAACGTTTTCCAAATCTCGCGCATAAAGGGCAGCCTCGACAAGGTGTTCCTCGATGGCGGTGCGGGTCCCCTCCGGGTAGGCATGAAATTTCAGAAGCGCCTTGGGAAGGAGGCCGTAATTCAATCCCTCCTCCGTCAGGAGGAATCTCATGATTGCCGCCGCCTGCGTGTCGAGGAGTCCCTTCAGCTCCTGCCCCTTTTCGGCAAGGGCCTTCTCAAGATCGCGGAAGAAGGCATAGCGTTCCAGATCCCGGGAAAAAGCATCGGCTTCGGCCTGAGCGGTAAACCCTCCGTTGTCGAGGCAGCGGAACCACTCGCGGAACATTCGGCTTGCCGCCCCGGAGGCGGGGACGAATTTCATGAACCGGTGGGTTCGGCGTGCCTCATCACAAGCCGTCAGAAGGAGAGGCCGCTCCGCTTCGGAAAGGACGGCGATCCCGTCCCCCGCCCGGCAGGGCCGATTCAGGCGAACCGGCGGGATGCCTCGCCGGAAGACCCCGAGCTGTCTCTCCACCTCCCCGACGGTCAAACCGTGGGAGGCGATTTGTTTCCTGTCTTTCGCGGACCATTGGCCCGCAATCGAAATCTTTGTCACTTTTTCTTGCCTTTCTTCCCTTTCCCGGCCTTGTCGGCCGGTATAAATGGTTTTCGTTCCCGCAACACTCGGGCGACATCCTTCTGCCGTCTGGTCACCTGCTGTTTTGCCATCGTCCCTCAGATGATTTTCATCGACCGGGGCAGATGACGGCCACAGCCGCAACTACCTGGAAGAATATAATCAGCAACGCATAACGGTGTCAAAGGTTTTCCTCCATGGGCAACAGGAAGCTCCGAACTCCGGCGCGGGGATGTACTTCCTTGAGCCGGTGAATCTTTTCGTTGATCCGGGAAACCTCTTCGTCCGCCACGGCCATCAACACGACATTGTTCTTTCCCGGCCAACAGTGGGTCCCCAGCTTGGGCTCCGTCTCCGTTCCCTCGCCCCGGGCCTCCACCATCTTGGTATAGCCGTGGATCCCCGCCTCCTTCAAGGCTGCGATTACACCCTCATCCGCCGCTTCGCAGTAGATAATCAAAAACAATTTCATGTTCTCCACCTCTCGATTCAGGTCTGTCCGATCGTCAGGCGACGTCCGGAGGCCCCTTTAAGCTTTTTCCCTTGCCGTCGATTCGACTCTTTCCGCGCCTCATGAAAAAACCCTGCCAGTCGTCGAAGAGATCGTAGGCTGCCGGGACCACGACCAGCGTCAGGAAAAGTGAGGTCAGCAGGCCGCCGATCACCGCAATTCCCATCGGAGAGCGACTCTCCGCCCCCTCCCCCATGCCGAAGGCGACCGGCAGCATCCCGAAGACCATCGCGAAGGTCGTCATCAGGATCGGTCGCAGCCGGACCGGTCCGGCCTGGAGGATCGCCTCCCTGCGGGAAAGTCCTCTTGCGCGCAGGACGTTTGTGTAGTCGACCAGGAGGATTGCGTTTTTCTTCACCAATCCCATCAGGAGGATGAGGCCGATGAAACTGAAAATGCTGATCGTGTTTCCCGTCAGCAGGAGAGCACTGAAGGCCCCTATGAAGGAGAGCGGCATTGCCAGAAGCACGGTGAAGGGATGGACAAAGCTCTCGAATTGGGCGGCGAGGACCATGTAGGCCATGATCACCCCTAAGACGATGGCGAACAGCAGGTATCCGAAAGATTCCTTCATTGTATCGGCCTGCCCCTTGTATTTTGGGAGATAGTCGGCAGGTAGAATCTTGCCGGCGATGCCGTTGAGATCCTCGATCGCCTGTCCCAGGGGGATCCCCTCGAGACTGGCAAAAAGGGTGATCGCCCGTTGGCGGTCAACACGGTTGATAACGCTCGGCCCTCCCCCCTCCTGGATCCGGACGAAGTTGCGGAGCTCGACAAGCCGCCCATCCCGCGACCGGACATAGAGCTTTCCCAAATCGTCAGGATCCCTCCGCTCTTCGGGATTGAGTCGGATCCGCAGGTCATAGCGCTTCCCCCGCGTCTCGTCCTTGTATTTGGTCACCTCGGTCTCCCCGCTGATCAGGAGGTTGATCACCTGGGCGATGGTCGCGACATCCACGCCGAGGTCGGCGGCCTTGTCCCGGTCGATAAACACCTTGAGCTCGGGTTTTCCCATCTCGAGGGAAGTGTCGACATCCACAATCCCCGGCTTCTTGGAAAACTCTCCGGCGATCTGTTTCGTATAGGTTTGGATCGACGCAAGATCCGGTCCCCGGACACTGTACTGGATCGGCACCTGGCGCTGACCGCCGCCGATCATCGAGAAATCCTCCGCCGACACCTTGAGCCCTGGATACCGTCGCAGCTTCTCGCGGATCTCTTTCTTCAGATCCATCTGGGACTTCTTCCGTTCGCTCTTCGGAATGAGGCTGGTCATCATAATCGCCCGGTTGACCGAGCCGCCGATGCCCAGCCGGTATAAAACCGCCCGGACCTCAGGCATTTTTCTCAGGATCTCCTCCGCCGGCCGGAAGAGCTCGTCGGCCTTTTCCACCGAATAGTCGATGGGCGCCTCCAGACGGACGATAAACTGCCCCTGGTCTTCGGGAGGGGTGAACTCCTTCCCCAGGTATTTCGTTATATAGAGGCTGCCGGCAAAAAGGACAAGGGCGCCGGTCAGCATGATCGCCCGGTGGTTCAGGGAAAAGGCCAGGACATGGCGGTAGCCTCTCTCCAGTTTTTTGTAGCCCCGGTCAAACCAGTCAGCCAGGCGGCGATGCGGCTTGACGGCAGCCGGCGCGCCGGACAGGTTTTCCCGCTTGAGCACGGCGGGTTTCAGGAAGATCGAGGCGAGCATCGGCGTCAGCGTGAACGAAACCAGGAGCGAGACGAGGATCGAAAAGACGACCGTCAGGGCGAACTGGAGAAAGAAGCGGCCGATGATCCCCTTCATGAAAGCGACGGGGAGAAAGATCGCTACGATGGCAAAGGTGGTCGCCATGACCGCGAGGCCGATCTCGGTGGTGGCGAAGGTTGCCGCTTCGCGCGGCGCCATCCCCTCCTCGACATGACGGTAGATGTTCTCGATGACGATGATGGCGTCGTCGATCAGGAGCCCGACGGAGAGGGTCAAGGCCAGCATCGTCATGTTGTTGAAGGTGAATCCGAAGGCCCGGATCAGGGCAAAGGTAGCGATGATCGACACCGGCAGGGCTACCGCGCTGATCAACGTCGTCCGGATGTTGCCGAGAAAGATGAAGACGGCGAGGATCGCAAAGAACGAGCCCAGGATCAGGTGCTTCTGCACCTCCGCGATGGAGCGCCTGATGAAGACGGATTGGTCGATGGCGGTATCCAGGATCATCCCCGGCGGGAGGGTTTTGTTGATCTTTTCGATCTCCTTCCTGACTGCGTCGACGACGGCCACGGTGTTCGTCCCGGACTGCTTCTGAATACCCATCGTCACGGCAGGGATGCCGTTGAAGCGGGCGATGCTGCGCCGCTCTTGCATCCCGTCCTCAGTCTTCCCGACGTCGCGGAGGCGGACCGGGGCGCCCTTGTCATAGGCGATGACCAGGTCGTTGAAATCGGGTACGTTGAGGAACTCCCCCTTGACCTTGATCGTGTACTCTTTGGAGAGGCTCTCGATCCGCCCCCCCGGCAGCTCGACGTTCTGCCGCTGGAGGGCGCCCATGACGTCGCTCGCGGCAATCCCGTATGCTTGGAGCTTGCCGGAGTCAAGCCAGACGCGGACCTGGCGCAATTGCAGGCCAAATAACTGGACGTCTCCGACGCCGTTGATCCGCTGGAGCTGCTCCTTAAGAACCTCGTCGACATAGGTGGAAAGCTCCCGGACCGTTTTCTGCCCCGACAGGTTCAGCCACATGACCGCCGTCGCATCCGGATCTACCTTGGCGATTCGGGGTTCTTCGATGTCATCGGGAAGCTTGTTCCGGATCAGGGCGACCTTTTCCCGGACATCCTGGACGGCAAGATCGATGTCCCGCTCGAGGACGAACTCCACTGTAACCCGGGAATCTCCCTCGGTGCTGCTCGAAGTGATCGCCTTCACGCCGTTGATCGTGTTGACCGCCCCTTCGATCTTATCGGTGATGTCGACGTCGATCACCTCGGGGCTCGCCCCATTCAAGTGCGTGGAGATTGTAACAATCGGAAAATCGATCTTCGGGAAGAGATCCACGCCGATCTCCGGATAGCTGACCACACCGAGGACCACCAGCGCCATAATGACCATAGTGGCAAAAACCGGCCTCTTGACCGAGGTATCAGCGAGCCACATTGACCAGCGCTCCTTCCATCAGATTGTTCTGTCCCACGGTCACCACGATCTCCTTCGCCTTCAGTCCTTCAACGATCTCCATGAATTCCCCATATTTGCGACCGATCTTGACCTTTCTTTCCTTGGCCTTGTCCCCCTCTACGACGAAGAGCTTGGTGGTGGCGTTATCGTAGAGGAGCGCCGTGATCGGAGCGACTACCGTAGCCCGTACCGGCCCGGTGTAGAGTGTCGCCCTGGCGAAGAGACCCGGCTTGAGCGTTTGGTCCGGGTTGGCCACCACAGCCTCCACCTGGAGAGAACGGGTCTTCTCCTCGAGACTGGAATGGATCGTTTTCACCCGGCCGCGGAATTCGCGCCCGGGAAAGGCATCTACCACAAAGGCAACATCCTGTCCCATCCGGAGCCTTCCTACATCCTTTTCGGAAATGGTAAAGGAGAGTTTGAGAAGATCGGTCCGGATGACCGAGACCAGGAACGTGCCGTTGCGGATATAGTCCCCTGCAGTAACCTTCTTCTCTTTGACGCTGCCCGCCATGGGGGCAAAAATTTTGGTCTTGGTCAGCTTCTCTTTCGCCAGATCGAGTCCGGCCTTTGCCCGTTCCACATCCCCCTGAGCCAGTGCAACGCGTGCGGCGATGTCGTCAAACTGCTGCTTTGTGACCAGTTCCTCCCGGTAGAGGGCCTCCTTGCGCTGATACTCGAGCTTCGAATTGGCCAGGCTTGCCTGCGCCTGTTTGAGGGCGGCGGTCATCTGTTCCTCGGCAAGCCGATAATCGGTATCTTTGATTTCGGCGATGAGCTGGCCGCGGGATAAGGGAGATCCTTCATCCGCTTGGATCGATTTGAGAATGCCATCCACCTCGGAGCTGACGGTGACCTCGTCGTAGGGTTTGAGAGTCCCGATCGACTCTACAAAAGGCCGGAGCGAACGATTTTCCGCCGTCCAGACCCGGACGTTGACGGCCCTCTCCTTCACCGCCTTCTGTTCCTGCTTCTTGCACCCGACATTCAAGGAGAGCCCCGCACACAGAATCATTGCCATGATCACCCAACCAGCCTTGATCCTCGGTTGACCCGACCGGACTTCACCGGTTAAAGACGACGTTTGTCCGAACATGCAAAACTCCTTCCTGGCTTGTCTCTTCTATTTTGTCGCGGCCACCGTCGCAAGCAGCACCCCCGTCGCCTTCTTGATTCGGAGGAGGGCCAGCCGGTAACCGTATTCCGCCGACGCCACCTTCCGCTCCGCCGACACCAGAAGGGTGTTTGCATCCATCACATCGAGGCTGTTCGAGAGACCGAACTCAAATTGTCTTGTCACGGCGCGATAGTTTTCACGGGCAAAGAGAAGCTGGTCGTTGAAGAACCGGAGGATCCCCTTCTGGGTGACCAGTTCCAGATAAACGGTCGTAACCTCGATCTCGATCCCCTTCTTCAAATCTTCATAATAAAGCGCGGCCTGCCTCTCCCGGGCCTTCGCCTCCGCCACCTCGGCTTTCCGAAGCCCCCCCTCGAAAAAGGGGAAGCTCAGCGCAACCCCACCGTAGACGCTCTCCCGGTTCAGGTTTGCCGACGCAGGATACTGATCGGATGCGCTATAGACTCCGGAGATGGAAACGGTCGGCCAGAAGGCCCCCTCGGCATATTTGATCTGGTCCGCGGCAATTTTCTTCTGCACCTCCAGACTTTTCAGGTCCGCCCGCACGGCGAATGCCTGTTCCCGGAAGACGCCCAGATCGGGAACTTCACCCTCAACCGGGGGGTCTTCCCGAAGCGAAAAGGCGCCTTCGATCCCCACATTTCCCGCCAGGACGGCCATGGCCAGTTCGAGACCGTTTTGCGCCTGAAGGCGGTCTGATTTTGCACCCGAGAGCTCCCCCTCCGCCCGCAACAGCGCTGTCTTGGTCACCTCACCGATTCGAAGCCGTTTTTCAGCCGCATCGCGATACTTCATCAAACGTTCCAGATTGGCATCGGCAATCTCCAGGTTCTTCCGGACCATGAGGACATTATAATAGGCAGCGGCCACATAGCGGAGGAGATAGTCTTCACGTATGGCCGTGAGATCGAACCGGCTTTTGTCGACGAGCTGCTTCGAAATGCCGAGTGCCGTAAGTTCCCGACCGCTCAGAGAGAAGGTTTCGTCCGCCCGGATCCCCCAGGCGGCCGCATTCTCCGGCTGGATTACGCTTCCCGTTGAAGACATTTTCGTTTCAGAATACTGTGTGACGCCGCCGATCGCGGTCAGTCGGGGCAACAAGTAAGAGAAAGCCTTATCCTTCCCGATCTCCGCAATCATGAGGTTCTCTTCCGCCACCCGGAGCTTTTCCGAACGGGCCAGCGCGATCCGACTGAAATCTTCCAGGGAATATTCCGCCGCAGCAAGGGAGGTCGGCGCCGCTGCGAACGACAGCAAGACGAACCCGCCGATGATAATCGCGATGATGATCTTCTTCATTCATTCTCCTTGAAAGCATCAAAACCCGACGGAAAAAACACGTACCCCTTATGGCATCCGTCGGTTCACTCCGCGCCTGCGTGCGAGGCAACCCCCATCGCCCGCTCCAGCCTCGCCCGACTGATGCTGTAATCGCCGAGGCTATTGTCGTGATCCGATCTGGTCTTCGTCAGAAGGGTCTGGGCATCGATCACCTCGGTCGAGGTGCCCACCTGCTCCCGGTACCTTTCGGTGTTGATCCGAAAATTCTCTTCGGCTTGTTCAATCGCCTTTTTCGCCACCTGGATCTGCTTTGCCGCCTCCTGGAGGAGGAGAAAGGCATTTTTGACCTCGAGGATGATCTTGTCCCGGATGTTGGTCAGAACGTCCGCTGCCTGGGCCTCTCGACTGAGACCAGCCTCAACGCGGTTTTTCGTCTTTCCCCATTCCCAGAAATTCCACTTTGCCGTCGCCATGACGTACCAGTTTTCCTGATCCTTGTAAGGGCTTCCGGCGACACCCGGCGTATCGCCGTACTTCGCGTAGTTCGCGATCAGAGCGACGTTCGGGTAATACTCGCTTCGCACCTGCCTAACGAGAATCTTCGCCTGTTCCAGACGGAGGGCATACGACCCGATCTCGGGGCGGTTCTTCAGGGCCGCCGCAATACAGTCAGCCAGCGGTTTTTCAAAGGGCCTGTCGTTCAGGATGTCCTCGACCTCCACGGGGGTGTTGATCTCCCGCCTGAGGAGTGTGTTGAATTTTGATTTGGCTATCTCTACGCCGTTTTCCGCCCGGAGCAGAAGCTGCCGGCCGTTCGCCAGTTCGACCTCGGCTTGGAGGAGATCGTTTTTTGGAATGGCGCCCACGTCGTAAAATGCTTGCGCCATATCACGATGGACCGTCAGCCGCTCGAATGACTGTCTGGCCACGGCGAGGATCCGACCCGCCTTCAAGACATCGAAATAGGCGATCTTCACCTCCTGGATGATGTCCAGAACCGTTGCGATCTCATCGAACCGGGCGATATCCGCCCCGATGCGGTTCGCCTGATAATTCGCCAGGATGCCTCCCCCGGCAAAGAGGGGCTGCGTGACCTCGACGTTCCAATTGTAGTTGTCCTTTGTCCCGGCCTGGTAGGTGCTGGACGGCATTGTCACCGTTCCGATCGGCGCCGGCAGGTTCAATGAGGCTCCCGGAGAGGTCATGGTCGGATCCGCATTGAGGCGGGTATAACTGTAGGAGGTGCTGAATCGGGGCAGAAATCCCGTAAAGGCCTCTTTGCGTCGTGCCTCGGCCCCCTTCACCCCTTCTCTCGCCGCGTGGATCAGGACGCTCTGCTTCAAGGCAAGATTGATGCTGTCGGGAAGCGACAACGCCTTGACCATCTCCTCCGCATGAACGGCCGTCCCCGTTGCAGCAATCAGGGTGAGAACGGCTCCGCAGAGAAACCAGTGTTTGGTGTGCATTTTTCTGCCCCCCTCGGAAAATATCGATCACAATCGGTAACTTTTATAAATAAGCGCTGAGACTGCTTTCAATAGAGGATTTTGTCAAGCGGAAAATCGGCGGCGGACGAATGGGGGGTCATTGGGCAGCAAACGGACGGATTGCGTCCGTCCAGTGAACCGGAGGGACTTATCGGCGCCGCCGTACGGCGCTCGTCCTCTCCGAAAGTCCGCGGTCTATTTCTTCTCCACGGGCTTTTGGGTCGCATCCGCTTCGGCAATCCGTCTCTTCGTTTCAGCGATGAAGTGGTTTACCTTATAATCGAGGCCGACATTCTGATAATCCCTTGAGATTTTCTCAAAGCGGCTCAGGGCCGCTCGGTATTGCATTCTATTGAAGTAGAATTCCCCCACGTAGAATTCCTGATCACCCAGGGTCTTCTTGCACTCCCGGATCATCTTCTCGGCCATGAAGGCAAATCTGCTGCCGGGAAAGCGGGCCCATAACCGCTCGAATTCCTTGAGCGCCTTTGAAACCTCCGAAGGGTCGCGGTCGATCGTCGATATCTCATTGTAGTGGCACATCCCAATCTGATACATGACATAGGGGAGGTTTTCGTTGGTCGGATGGAGATTCAGAAATTCGCCGTAGGCCAGTTCGGCTTCGGGATACTGCTTCCCGCTGAAATAGGAGTCGGCGATTCCGATCTCCGCCATAATGGCGAGCTGACTCAACGGATACTCCTCCTTGACCCGCTGGAAAAGTTCGATGGACCGCTTGTAGCTCCCGTCCTGATACTCTTGCAGGCCTTGTTGGTAGAGACCTTCCGGGGTTGCACGGGCCATGTCCACCTTCTTCGTCCAGGGCAGCCACAGTTTGCACCCGGAGAGCAGAAAGACGACCGTCAAGATCACCAGAAATACTTTTTTATGATGAGCCGTAATCACATTCCATCTCCTACAGGGCTTTGCGGATGAAGGCCTCCAGGCGCTCCTTCGGGACCAGGCCGATCAGGGTGTCGAGGACCTTCCCCTCCTTGAAGAGGAGCAGGGTCGGGATGCTCATCACGCCATAGGTTGCGGCTGTTTTCGGATGGTCGTCGATGTTGACCTTCGCCACCTTGATTTGATCGCGATACTGAATGGCCAGCGCCTCAACGGTGGGGCCGATCGCCTTGCAGGGGCCGCACCAGGGCGCCCAGAAGTCGACCAAGGCGGGCCTGTCCGCCTTCAAGACCACCTCTTCGAAATCGCCGTCACCGACATGTACCAGCGTTTCTTCTCCCATTACAATGTCCCCCTTTCTACGAGTCTCAATTTTCAACATTATCGCACGGACGAACAACCGATGTCAATTGAAGATCTCCGCAGCAAGCTTCGGAGATCTTCAATCTTTGCGAGAGAAAAACCATTTCGTTTTTTGCCCGCATACCCCGTGGCTTGTCGTTGGGCATGCGCTCGCTGACAGATTAAAAATGGGTTTCTTCAAAAAGGCGTCCCCGTTCGTCCCGAAACGATGAGGTCGATTTTGACAGAAGCCGGACGATCTGTTATAAACCCGGCCGTCACCCATTCCACCTCTTCATAAAGGAGCGCGCATGAAACCGCTGGGCATCATATCGGGAACCGTCCTGCTGCAGGGGAAAGGGATCTTCGCCGATCTGCGTAAGGAAACGGTCGACACGGAATTCGGCCGGGCGACGCTCTTCTGTTCCACCGACATCGTTTTCATCGTCCGCCATGGAACGGACCCCCGCCGCCACATTCTGCCTCACCTCATCAACCACAAGGCCAACCTTTCGGCGCTCAAGGGGCTTGGGGTGCGGGAAATCCTCGGCATCCATTCAACCGGTACTCTGAAACGCCGTTTGAAGCCGGGAATGCTTGTCGTCCCCGATGATTTCATCCTGCTCGGCGCCGGACCGACAGTTGTCCGGGAGAAGGCAACGCACATCGTGCCGGTTCTGAGCGCGGAGGTCCGGCGGAAATGGCTGGAGGCGACCCGCGACTGTGACCTGGATTGCGTCGACGGCGGGATCTATTGGCAAACCGTCGGCCCCCGTTTTGAAACGCGCGCGGAGATCGCGATGATTTCGCAGTTTGCCGATCTCGTCGGGATGACGATGGCGAGCGAGGCCATCATTGCCCAGGAGTTGGAAATTCCCTATGCTTCCCTCTGTTCGGTCGATAATTTCGCCCACGGTCTGGAGGAAAAGGAGTTGACGTTGGAGAAGATCCTCTGGCACGCCCGGCGCAACGCCGAAGCGATCCTCCGCGTCCTGAAGCAGTATATCGATAAAGAGATCAGAAGGCCCCCAACTGGCAAGGTTTGATTCGGATCGAGAGCGCCTCACAGGCGGAGGAAACCGCCATTCTCGCAAGCTTCCGCTCCGCGGCGATCTCCCAGGCAGCCTTGCAGGGCAGCCTTCCATCGGCGAGACGCGCGCGGATGACCGCTTCAAAATCCGAATCGACCGCAGCAGCCGGACGGACGGTCTTCCCTTCCGGATAGCCGAAGAGACCGAGCTGGCAGCGGCCGATACGGAGCTCCAACAGATCGAGCGTCCGGCCGATTTCCGCCGGCGGAACAACAAGCATTGCACCGATCCGCTCGGCCTCGGCACAGGCGAGTTCCCCCACCGCTGCCTTTTGCCGGACCGCCTCGACGATCCTCTTATCGGGAGTCTCGCCCGGCTTATGTTTGGCGGCATAGCGTCCTGCATCAGAGTGTGTCATTGTCTTGTCCTCAGTATTTCATGTAATGAAACGGTTCTATCGCCGAAAGCGCCTCGGAATCCAAGGTCTGAAAACCATTCTTCTCGAGGAGCGCCTCGGCCTTCTCGATCTGGTCCACGCTGACCACAAAGACCGCCTTCCGGTGGCCTTCGAGTACAAAACCGTAGGCGTTGTTGATGTTCACATTTTCCGCCAGAAGGAGTTGCGTCAGTCGGTCCAGACCACCCGGCTGGTCGGGGATGACGACGGCCAGGACCCGGCTCAGCGAGACGGTCATGCCGGCATTCGTTAGCGCCTCCCCGGCGCGCGCGGGGTCATCCACGATCAGATTGATCACGCCGAATGTGTCGGATGTGGAGATGGTCGTCGCCCGGATGTTGATCTTCTCCTTTGCCAAGACCCGCGTCACGGCCGCCAGCCTCCCCGGCTTGTTTTCCGCAAAAATCGAAATCTGATAGGAAATCATCGCTCCCTCCTCTCGCGCCCATAAATTGCTGAAATCGCCGTCCGGCGGCCGCGTTATCTTCAATTCTTCCGGTTGTCAATCACCCGCTTCGCCTTCCCCTCGCTCTTTGGAAGACTGTCCGGTTCAACCAGATCGACCCTCGGCGTGATCAGGATGTCGCTTTTGAGCTCCTCCACGATCCGCCGCCGCAACGTCTCCAACTGCTTCAAGTCCCCACCGAAGAACGCCCTCTGAACCTCCACCTTGACCGTCAGCGAATCGTTGTATCCCTCCCGGTCGAGAATGATGACGAAGTTCGTTCCGACGCCGGGGATCTCCATGAGCTTCTTTTCGATCTGGATCGGAAAGATATTCACCCCCTTGAGAATCATCATATCGTCGGTCCGCCCCTTGATCCGCTCGATTCGCCTGTGGGTCCGGCCGCAGGGGCAGGGACCCGGGATGATTCGTGTGAGGTCCTTCGTCCGGTAGCGGAGAATCGGCATCCCTTCCCGGAGAAGAGTCGTCGTCACCAACTCCCCCTCCTCACCGTCGGGGACGGGTTTGAGCGTCACGGGATCGATGATCTCCACGATGTAATTGTCCTCCCAGATGTGCATCCCGTTCTGTTCCGGGCACTCGAAGGCCATGCCGGGACCATTCATTTCGGAGAGACCGTAGGAATTAAACGCCTTAAAACCAAAGAGATCCTCGATCTTCCGGCGCATCTTTTCCGAGTGGGGTTCGGCGCCGAGAAAGGCCATCCGCAGCCTCGTGTCCCGCCTTGGGTCGACCCCGATCTCCGCAAAAACGGACGAGAGGTGAAGGGCGTAGCTGGGAATAATGTGGATGGCCGTCGTCTCAAAGTCCCGGATGAGCTGGATCTGGCGCTTGCTGTTTCCCGCACCGGCGGGGATCACCAGCGCCCCGATTTTCTCCGCGCCGTAGTGAAATCCCAGGCCTCCGGTGAAGAGGCCGTAGGTCATCATGTTCTGGAAAACGTCGGACCGCCGCATGCCGACCATATACATGCAGCGGGCCAGCAGGTTCGTCCACGCCGCGATGTCGCCGGCCGTGTGGAAGATCACCGTGGCCCTGCCGGTCGTCCCGGAGGAGGAATGCATCCGAATCAGCTCGTCGCGGGAACAGGCGAGAAAACCGTATGGCCAGTTCTCGCGGAGGTCCTCCTTCGTGGTCAGCGGCAACCGCTCCATGTCGGCCGGCGTCCGGATCCCGTCGGCATCCAGATCCATTTCCGCGAAACATTTTGCATAATGGGGAGATTTCCCGGCCCGCTTCAGTGTTTTTCCAAGCCGCGCCATCTGCAGTTTGGAAAGGTCAATGCTGTCTATCGTTTCGATCTCTTTTTCCCAGTACATGCCACGCCTCCGTTGTTTGTTGGATAGATGGATGATTTCTACAACGGCAGTTCTATTTTCGCAAGCCAAACATGATGCTTCATTTCATGACCTCGCCGGATGACCGGATAAAAGCAGACGAAAGGGGTTGTGTCATAACGGCCTCTGGGGTATAGGGAAACCAAAAAGCGGGAGTTCTTCCCCCGAAAATCCCCGTGGAGGTCGACGGATATGAAGGTGATATTTCTGGGCACGAACGGCTGGTACGACACGGATACGGGCAACACGATCTGCACCCTCATGCAGACGGAGCGGTACGACATCATTCTTGACGCCGGAAATGGAATCCGCCATGTGGAAAAGCACATCGACGGCGGGAAGCCGGTTTTCCTGTTCCTCAGCCACTTCCATATCGATCACATTGAGGGTCTCCATATTCTCGCGAAGTTCCGTTTCCCGAAGGGGATCTGCATCTGTGGCCCCGCGGGAAGCCGGGAAATCCTGGGAACGTTTCTCAACGCCCCATTCACGGTCCCCCTTGCCGCACTTCCCTACCCGGTGCGGATTCTGGAATTGCCGGAAGAGACCGTTTCTCTCCCATTTCCCGTCGAGGTTTTGCCGCTGCAACACTCCGCATTTACCTTGGGCTTCCGGATCGCCGTCGACGGCCGGATGATCAGTTACTGCACGGACACGGGTTATTGCGAAAACGCCGTGAAGCTGGCACGGACGGCCGATCTTCTCATCACGGAGTGTGCCTTCAAACCGGGACAATCCAGTGAGATCTGGCCGCACCTGAACCCGGAGACGGCGGCGCGCATCGCCGCGGAGGCGGGAGCCAAACGCCTGGTCCTTACCCATTTCGATGCGGGGGTCTATCAGACGCATTCCGAGCGGACAGAGGCGGCGAGGGTCGCCGCCGGAATTTTTTCCGCAACGGCGGCCGGAATCGACGGACTGCAGATCGGGCTTTAGCGAACGGGCATTTTCGTAAGCCGGACGATCGGAGCCCGCAGAGCGCGCTATCCCCTATTATGAAATTTTCATATTGTGGTTGCAAGGTTTGACTTTTACGCGCGATCCCGGTATGAATTACGCTGTAATGGTGCAAGAGACGACACCGCAGAGGAGAAAAAATGCACGCAGCAAGCCCCTGTCCGCCCCCGACATTTGCCTCCGGCGAGAAGCGGCACGGTTTCCGAATTCGCCGGGTTGAGCAGATCCCGGAAATCCGGGTTACCGCCTACGAGATCGAGCACGAAAAGACCGGGGCGAAAATCCTGCACCTTCACTGCGACGACCGGGAAAACCTCTTCGCCATCGGCTTCCGGACGCCGCCCAGGGATTCGACCGGTGTCCCCCACATTCTCGAGCATTCCGTCCTGGCCGGCTCCGAACGCTACCCCCTCAAGGATGTCTTCAACGAACTCCTCCGGGGAACCCTTCAGACCTTCATCAACGCCTTCACCTATCCCGACAAGACGATCTACCCCGTCGCTAGCCAGGAGAGGCGCGACTTCTTCAACCTCGCCCGCGTCTACACCGACCTTGTCCTCCGGCCGCGCCTCCTGCGGGAGACCTTTCTCCAGGAAGGTCACCACCTCGAGTTCGACGAACAGGATGAATTGACCGTTTCGGGGATCGTCTACAACGAGATGAAGGGGGCCTACTCCTCGCCGGAGACCCTGATGTACAAGGCCATCCAGGAAAACCTGTATCCGGGGACGCCTTATGCCTGCGACTCGGGAGGCGATCCCGAGCGGATTCCCGACCTGACGTACGAACAGTTCCGGGCATTCCACCGGACCTTCTATTCGCCGACGAATGCCCGCCTCTTTCTCTCCGGGGACATTCCGACGGAAGAACACCTCGCCTTTCTTGCCGAGATGTTCGCCGACTTCGACCGCGTCGCGGTCGATTCCTCCATCGTCCTTCAGACCCGCTGGGAAACCCCCCGTTCCATTCACGGCCATTTCCCCATCGACCGGGAGGATAAAACAGCGGGGAAAACCACGGTGAACCTGGCCTGGATGACTGCGGAAAACACCGCTGGCGAGACGGCGATGCTGCTTGCGATCGTTACCGATCTGCTTGTCGGCAGCGCCGCATCCCCCCTCCGGAAGGCCCTCATCGATTCGGGTTTGGGGGAGGACCTTTCGCCGGTCACGGGTCTGGAACGCGACCTCAGACAGATCGCCTTTGCCGTCGGCCTGCGCGGGACCGACCCGGATAAGGCCCCACAGATCGAAACCCTGATTCTTGACACGCTACGGGATACGGTAGCCGGGGGTTTCGACCGGGAACTGATCGAAGGCACCTTGCACCAGGTGGAATTCCACGGACGGGAGATGGTCCGCGGCAACTACCCCTACGGAATCGTCCTGATGGGGCGCGCCTATCACACCTGGCTCTATGACGGGGACCCGCTGACGGACATGAATTTTCCCCGCACGATCCATGAAATCCGCCGGAAATGGGAGACCCATCCCACCCTCTTTCAAGGGGTAGTTCGGCAATGGTTCCTTGACAATCCCCACCGTCTGCTTTCCGTCATGGAGCCGAGCAGGACCTTCCAGGAGGAGCGGGAGCGGAAGTACCGGGAACGGTTGGCCCGCCTCGCGTCCTCCCTCACCGACCCGGAAAAGGAGCGGATCCGCCAGGAAACCATTCTGCTGAAAAGGTTTCAGACGGAACCGGATCCGCCGGAGGCGGCCGCAACCCTGCCGAAACTGAAGCTGAGCGACATCTCGCGCGAGATCGAGACGATCCCCACGGAGAAAACGGCCGCAGGCGGCGTTCCGATCCTCCGCCATGAACTTTTTACGAACGGGATCGCCTATCTCGATCTGGCCTTCGACGTCTCCGACATTCCCGAAGAGCTGCAACCCTATCTGCCGCTGCTGGGAAAACTCACCCTGCAGATGGGAGCGGCGGGACTCTCCTACGAGGCGATGGCAAAACGGATTTCGCTGCGGACCGGCGGCCTCGGCGTCAATCTCGCCGCCGGTTCCACCGCCGACGGCAGGGGAAACTGGCAGAAGATGGTTTTCTCGGCCAAGGCTCTCTTCCGGAACACCGATGAGGCGGTCGGAATTGTCCGGGACATCCTGACGGAAGGGGATCTGACCGAAGCCGCGCGAATGCGGGAACTGATCCTCGAAAGAAAGAACGATCTCCATGCCTCCGTCATCCCCTCGGGCCACCTCTTTGCCCAGATGGCGGCTGCGGCAACCCTTTCCTCCCCCTCTTGGCGGACCGAACAATGGCATGGAAGAACCCAACTCCGGCTCATCGCCGGAACGGCCGACCGCCTCGACGATCTTCGGGAAGATCTGCTGGAAAAGCTCTCACGTCTCCGCAAGATCGTCTTTGTCCGTCGACGGCTGCTGCTGAACATGACATCCGACGCGGAGGGACTGCAAAGGCTGACCACCGCGGCCGATACCCTGATCGCGGCCCTGCCGGCCGGATCTCCGCCGAACAAGCCGGAGACGCAGAACCGCCGTCCGATCCACATTGGGATCGCCATCCCCGCCGAGGTCTGCTATGTTGCCAAGGTTATCGCGGCGCCCCCCTACGCCGATCCGCTTTCCGCCCCCCTTTTCGTACTGGCGAGACAGCTATCGAACGGATATCTCTACCGTCATATCCGGGTCCAGGGAGGGGCCTACGGGGGATCCTGCCGCTTTGAGCCGATCAGCG
The DNA here is from genome assembly GCA_002423465.1 of Syntrophaceae bacterium UBA6112. Classification (GTDB taxonomy): domain Bacteria; phylum Desulfobacterota; class Syntrophia; order Syntrophales; family UBA5619; genus UBA5619. The sequence continues at coordinate 27,834 of DIWG01000033.1, forward strand.
GCCTGTTCGCATTTCTCTCCTACCGGGATCCCCATCTGACGGAGACAATTGATGTCTTCGGAAAGGCGGCGGATTTTGTCTGCAACCATCCGGTCCCGCGGGAAGAGCTGGAAAAGGCGGTCATCGGCACGATCGGCGCCCTCGACCGGCCGTTGGACCCGGCAGGAAGGGGTTACACCGCCCTGATCCGGAAGTTTTCGGGCCTGACCGATCCGATTCGCCGGCGGTTCCGGGAAGAGGTTCTCGATGTCGATCCGGAACGTCTGCAGCAGGCCGCCCGTCGCTACTTCCCGAAAGCGTCGAAAGAGGCGGTTTTCGCCGCCTGCGCGTCGGACGAGCGGCTCCGGAAGGCCAACGAATCCCTGACGGAGAAACTGGAGATTGAAAAATTATTCTGATTCCGCTCACGCGCGGCGCGAGACGAGGCCGATCATCACAAACAGAATGATGGCCATTGCGATACCGGAAGAGAGGAAGGTGCAACCGAAATCCACCTCCGGTAATATCCGGGCAAAAAGGCGGGCCTGCTGAACGCTGTCAATCCTTGGATCAAGTAGGAGAAAAGAAAAATGACTTCTCAGAAACGTCTTGGGTTGAGTATGATACTGATTCTTTCCCTCGGGTTGTTGTCCTGTTCCGGCTCCCTCTTCCAAAACTACGGCCGTATCCTCCCCAGCGGTGAGGCGGCCCGGAATCTGGAAAACGGCGTGGTTTTCCCCGAGCTTCGTTACTACATCAGCGGGTCGGACCTTTATCCCAACGCCTTCATAGGACTGCACCGGGATTATCAGCTCGACCGGGAAACCCTCTGGAAGGAAGTAGCCATAACTCCCGGAAAACTCCGGGAGATCGTTGGCTTCATGAAGGCCAAGGCGTTCGAGTATCGCCAGTTTCAGCACGGATTCGATCTCATCGACACGAGAGGCCAGAAGATCGGTTTCTGGTACTCCATCCTCGCGGCAAGGACATTTCTCCGCTTCGAGGAGGATGGAACCGTGACGATCGTTACACCCGATCTCGACACCTACGAAAGGCTGGAAAGCGTTGAGGATAATCCGTGACGGGAGTATCCAAGGCCTAATCTGCCTTGCATTTTCCGGGAGAATTCGATAAAAGTTCCGCAAAATTTATCAGAGGAGGCAAGGACACGATGAAGGCTCTGGTTACCTACTATTCCGAGACCGGAAACACCGAGAAGCTTGCACGCTCCATCTACGAAGCGATTCACATCGACAAGGAACTCCTCCCCGTTCAGGACGTCAAGAACACGCAGGGCTACGATATCATCTTCGTGGGATTCCCGGTCCAGGCCCACAGTGTTCCCGCCAAGCTCAACCCGTTCTTCAAGGGCCTGACCGGGGGACAGAACATCGCCCTCTTCTGCACCCACGGTTCGCTTCGCGGCGGACATCTGCCCAAACAGGCATTGGAGCACGCAGTCGGTCTCGCCACACGGGCGAAGGTCCTTGGCACCTTCGGGGTCAGGGGCAAGGTGGATGCAAAGATCATCGAGGAACTGATGAAACGGGTAGAGCACCGGGCATGGGCGGAAGAGGCGCAGGGGGCTCACGAACACCCCAATGAGATGGACCTGGCCGATGGAAAAGAATTTGCCCGGGGCGTTCTCGCCAAGATCGGCCGTTAGGCGGTACCGCCGCTTCCTGATCAGGCAGTTGAAAATTGAAAACGTCAAGACGTAAACGGCGCCGGGTCCGCGCACGGCAAAGGCAAGCGGTTCCGACAGCGCCGGACAAGGCGCTACGCACCCCGCCTGGCCCACCCATAAAAAAAGCCCCCCCGATATCGGGGGGGCTTTTTATGAAAATCATGGAACTCAGGTCTTACAGTTTGCGAACATTCTCTGCAGCCGGACCTTTGGCACCGGCGACCACTTCGAAGCTTACCCGGTCACCCTCGGCCAATGATTTGAAACCCTCTGCCTGGATGGCGGAATGATGCACGAAAACGTCCTTGCCACCATCCTGCTCGATAAAACCAAACCCCTTTGAATCATTGAACCATTTTACTTTTCCTTCAAACATCTTTACGACTCCTTTGTGTTGGGTTCCTCCTGGGAACCAATTCAATTATGCCGAACGATTCGGCCGCCAGCCCGTTTTTGCGCAGAAAAAAACCGCACTTGCCATTTTATCTGGTTTGTGCGGTTGACTTTTTCGTACTTTGTTCATAACAAAAACGTGCTGCACATCAATTGTAAGTGATCATAAAGGATCTTTCATGGAAATGCAAGGTTTTTTTCATATTATTATTTTCCTGAAATCGTGGCACGAAAGGCGCTTTAATGATGTGACCGTTCCCGCCTCCGTTTCCGAGGAGGCCGCCGCCTGCGTCTCGGAGAAGGAGCTCCGCCCATAGTCATCGATAAATTCAAGGAGGAGATGAATGCGGCAGCCAAGGTGCTGGAATTTTGAAGGCGGCGGAGCTGCGGGACCGTATCCACGACCTGACAACGCCGATGCGGGGGAGGCGCCCGTCGGTAGGTGAAGACCGGGCGCCTCGGATCAGGGATTGCTTCAAGACCGGGTCTTACCGTCTCCGAAGACGAGGGCAAGATGCTCCTTCGGAGGCACTTTGCTCTGCGTCATTTTGCTGATGACAATATAGGCAACGAAGGCCAGGATGAACGCAGGGAAAATCTCATGAATGTTTTTCAATGCCGGAATATTCACCCTGAAGACTTCGCGATAGAGCGTGCAGCTAACAATGCCGATGAGCATGGACCAGAAGGCGGCGTGGCCGGTTCCCCACCGGAGATACAGACCCCCGAAGATGGCGGGGAAGAAGCTCGCGGCGAAGACGGCGCCTGCAAAGGCGGTCAATTCTACGATGCCTGCGGGCGGCTTGAGTGTAATGAGAAAGACGATTATACAATACAGCCAGATTGAAATCTTGGTCCGGCCAACTATTTTATCTTTGGGCATCGGTTTCCAAACGTTCCACATGTCGCCGATGATGGCCGTTCCGACAATCAGCATGACGGACGCGAGGGAGGACATACCCGCAGCGAAGAGACCCGCCATGCAGATGCCGCTTATAAGAGGGTTGCCGAATTTCGCCAGCATCCACCCCACAACCTGGTCCGTGTGTTTAACAAGGAACGCCGCTTCTTCGTTCGTGGTCATTCCATGCACCAGAGCTCCCAAACCCATGACGCATATCATTGAGATCCCGAGAAATATCGGAGTCCAAATCATGGCGAATTTCATGCTTTTCGCGTTGTCGATGGAATAGAATCGGATAAGGCACCGCGGTTCGGCCAGCTGTTTCATTCCAACTGAAAAGCCAATGCCAAGAATATACGCAAAAGACACCAGGGCGCCGAATGTGACAAGTCCGTCGCCCATGGGCTTCCCCGCTTTCGTTACGTGTTCCACCATGGCGATTTTCGTCATCAGATCACCGAAGCCGCCCACATAGATAAAGGGAATAAGAACCATGATAATGGCCACGGCGAACATCATAATACCCTGAACGGCATCGGTCCAGAGGACGCTGTACATACCGCCCCATACGGTATAGGCGCAGGTTATAAAAATGACGAGGAACGCTCCCCAGAAATAGGGAATATCAAGTATTGATTTAAGCAAATGGGCGCAGCCTTTGGCAATTCCCGCCATATACCAGAGTGTGGCAAAAATGATTACAAAGGCCGATAGAATCCGGAGTGCTTTGGAGAAAGAACTCTGATAGCGGAAATCAAAATAATCCGGTATCGTGACGGAGCTGAGATAAGCCGTCTGGTTGCGCATGCGGGGGCCGAGGACGAGCCAGGTCATCATGCAGAAGCCCGTCCAGATCACGCCCACCCAGGCCCAGCTGAGACCGGCGCTGAAGGCTGTTCCCGCTTGGCCTATGTACGTATTGGTACTGATAAAAGTCGAAAAAAAGGCAAGTGATACGACCCAGCCCGGTATATTGCGTTTTGCGATGTAATATTCCTTGACTCCTCGCGATGCCTGCCTTTTGAAAAACCATCCGATTCCCAGGCATATTGAGATGTAAACGATCATGAGCACAAGAATGATCCAATTTTTCACAATGTATTCCATTTTCACACCTCCTTTTTAACTAAAGGTTATGATATTATGAAGATAGAATAGTACTTGCGCATCAGGACTGGGTCGTCCGGCAGAGCTTGTCGTCTCCTTTCAAACCCTTTTTTTCGCCATCATCGTCTCCTTCTTGATGGATGACCACGTCCGTTCTTATCACGAGAACCGTGTTGATGATTACAAGGAGAATGATAACCCAGAAAGCCATACCCGTTAAAAAATCCATGTCGCCACCTCCCTTTCATTTCATCTTTATTTGTTTTTTAACAAAATCCTGCCTGTTGCTATTTAAACTGTTCAGGCACCTTGTAGAGGCCGCCCGACCATTCCACCAGATCCTCCATGGAACGGGCTGCAAGCAGCGATGCGTTTGTCGCGGATGGGTCGATTCCCAGGTCCTCCGGTGTTTGGAAGATTTTTTTCCGTCTCAGTTCATCCTTTCTTTGTGGATTGATCTGTCGGCCGAGATCCGTTTCGCCGGCCGCGGCCTTGATCGCCTCCTGTCGCTCCTCCAGGTCGGCGCAGCGGATCAGGTGGGCGATGCCGGTCTCGGAGACGATATGGGTCACCGCATCGCCGTAGATCATGACCGGCGGGAGGCTAAGGCCGGCCCGTTTCATCAGTTCCCAGGCGTCGAGCCTGTCCACGAAACAGTCATTCCCCTTCGGCCCCTTCGTCTCCAGCAGTTGGATCACCAGCTTGCGCCCCCGGGGCATGTCGCCGATCAGACTCGCCCGCATTCCGTTCTCCTGCCCCGCCTTGAGCCAGGCCCCGCTCGAGTGTCGCCGGCCGGGGGAGTCGCAGCCCATGTTGGGCGCCCCGCCGAAGCCTCCGATCCGGTCGGCCACGGCGGTGGAGCTGTTGCCATAGCGGTCGATCTGCAGCGTCGCCCCGACGAAGGCATCGATGGCGTAGTGGCCGGCGCACTGGGAGAAAGCGCGGTTCGATCTCAGTTTCCCTTCGGGGCCGACGAAGAAGATGTCGGGGCGGGCCGAGACATAGTCCTCCGTTCCAACCTCGGAGCCGAAGCAGTGGATCGACTCCACGAAACCGGACTCGATCGCCGGGATCATCGTCGGGTGGGGATTGAGCGCCCAATGCGTACAGATCTTGCCCCTGAGACCGAGCCGCTCGGCATAGGTGGGCAGCAGCAGCTCGATGGCCGACATGGCGTAGCCGATTCCGTGATTGAGAGACCTGATGCCGTATTCACCGTAGATTCCCTTGATCACCATCATGCCTATCAGGATATGCACGTTACGGATGTTCGCCGGGTCCCGTGTGAAAAGCGGCTCGACATAGCAGGGCTTTCCCACGGGAATGACGAAATCGACCCAGTCCCCAGGAATGTCCACCCGCGGGAGCCTCTCCACCACCTTCTCCACCTGGGCCACAACAATGCCCTGCTTGAAGTGGGTGGCCTCGACGATAGCGGGTGTGTCTTCGGTGTTGGGGCCGGTGTAAAGGTTTCCCTTCTTGTCCGCTTGGATGCCGACCACGAGTGCGACTTGGGGGGTCAGATCGATGAAGTAGCGGGAAAATAACTCCAGGTAAGTATGGATCTCGCCAATCTTCAACTTCCCGACGTTGACCAGGCGCGCCACCTCCCTGGCCTGGGGCCCGGAGAACGAAAAATCGACTTTTGCCGCGATTCCGCGTTCAAAGATTTCACAGTGGGAAGGAAGGGCGATCACCGACTGGACCATATGCAGTCTGTTGACTTTTTCCGGATCGACCTTGCAGAGACAGTCGGCGAGGAAATCGGCCTGCTTCTGATTGTTCCCCTCCAAACCTACCCGATCAGCCGGGCGGATGATGGACTCGAGAAGGGCCACCGCTCGAGCGGGATCGACGATCTTGCTGTTGCCGCCCTCGGTCAACGGCCGGGCCATGTCGATCCGTTTTCGATATTCCCTTGCGTGCTGATCCCAGTTTGTTCTGGCGTGTGTGAAAGTTGTTCTCATAAATCACCTCCGCGGATGTGAAAATCGTCCAATGGATGGAACGTGCTTAAGCTGACAGGATATCCCGCTATTAACTCCTTGATTTTAACACCATCGACGTAGTAGGCGATCACCAGCGCAATGGCTATGCTAAGAGGTCCGACATTCACGTTTCGGACAATTCCGACGACCACCGCAATGGCTAAAGCGATTAGAGATAGCCCGGGTAAGCCCGTAATTCCCCCTCCCTGTTGAACAAGAATCGTTGCCATAAATACCCGTACCCAACAGACCGTCACACCAACCCCTCACTCAGCGAATTCGAGCGCCTCCCTTCTGTCGATATAACAAAATATGCCGGCAACAGAAATATAGTCGAACCGTATCGATCCGACCATCAGGAATGTTTGATATTTTCTTGGATTATCCTTGAAAAAGCTGAACAGGCTATTCGATGGATGTCAGTCCATGCTGGATGGCGAATTTGACCAGGCTTGGAAGGTCTTTGATGCCGAGTTTTTGCATCAGATGGCTGCGGTATGTCTCGACGGTTTTTTGTGATAAAAAGAGAATGGCTGCAACCTTTGCATTCGACTTCCCCTCCACGAGGAGTTGCAGAACCTCCCGTTCCCGCGAGCTTAATCTCCCCAATGGGCTTTCGATTTCTATCATTTCACGGGCTTTGACATAATCGGCCAAGATCAGTTCGGATACCGTCTCGCAGACATAGTATTTACCGGCATGAACCATCCTGATGGCTTTGATGATGTCGGCGCCCGCCGATTCTTTCAAAATATATCCGCGTGCGCCTGCCTTTAAAGCTCTGAAAATATGCTCTGTTGTAAAATACATGGATAATATGATGATGTTTACCGAGGGACACTCGCAGCGGATCTGCTGTGTCGCTTCGATGCCGTTCAACCCATGCATGGCGATATCCATCAGCACCATATTCGGACATAGTTTGGCCACCTGACGAACCGTATCCCGTCCGTTTCCTGCTTCACCCACAACACTGATGTCTGGTTTTGTTTCCAGCAACAAACGGATCCCCTCACGAAACATGACATGATCGTCCGACAAGAAAACCGTAATGCTCATAGCGGCACCTCCACGGCAACACAGGTTCCCTCACCCGGGTTAGAAGTAATGCATCCTATCCCCCCCACCAAAAGCACGCGCTCCATCATCGTGCTGAGCCCCCATCCCCGGTGTTCGTCCTTTCTTGCGATATCCGCCTGATTGTAACCGATACCGTTATCCGTCACGGTGACGTACAAGCGACCGTTTTCCCTCTTGATATTGATGATCACTTCCGACGCTTGCGCGTGCTTGATCACGTTCGTTAACGCCTCTTGAACGATCCTGAACATGGCATTTTCAATATGGGCGGGAAAGCGAATGGTCCGTTCGTTGCCCTGAACAATAACTCGGATCCCTGCCCTGAATGCGCACTGATCCCCATACAGCCTGATTGCGGCCATCAATCCGTAATCATCCAGCACCGGAGACCTCAAATCCGCCATTAAGTTCCGTATGTCGACCGTCGTCTGCTTGACGAGGGACAGCGAGTCCTTAAGACGGGATTGGATTAATTCCGTTGATTTGTCACGGAGCAATGTCCGCAGCATATTCAGGTTTAGACCGAGGATGGCAAGATTCTGTCCGATCAGGTCATGAAGCTCACGGGAGATCTTCTTTCGTTCATTTTCCTCGAATTCCGACAATTTCCATCTCAACTCCCGAAGCTGTTCGTTTTTTTGCCGGACCTCCTCCTCGACCCGCTTTCGTTCCGTGATGTTTTCAGCCATGCCCTCATAGTACAAGGTTGTCCCTTCCGAATTCTGAACGGCGCGCGCTTTAAGCGAAACCCAAATCTTTCCTCCATCCTTCTTGTATAATTGGACATCAAATGCCTCGATAATGCCTTTCTTCTCGAGAATGTTCATAAACCTGATGCGATCGTCCGAATGTACGTAGAGCTGATGTTTGATGTCATTAATGCTTGCGATCATTTCCCCGGGAGATTCGTAACCGTGCATGATGGAAAATGCGGGATTGACATTGATAAATTGTCCTTCGGGTGTGGTCTGGTAAATGCCTTCCACCGCGTTCTCAACAATATTGCGGTATTTTCCTTCACTTTCCTCGATCGCTTTGGCGGCCCGTCTTCGAACAGTCACATCATTTAAGACGGTGACCTCGCCATCCTTGATAAAGGCCGTTCTGAATTCTATATCTTTTGTCTGTCCATCTTTGCAGTTTATGGTGAATTCCACATCCCAGCGCCTCTCCTGCAAGCTCTTTCTGTTCTTCCAGACACTGATCACCTTCTGCCGGTATTCGGGATCTTGATACGCCGCCTGATACCACTCCTGTATCGTAGAGATATCCAGGAGAGTGTAACCGGTGATGTTGGTAAATTCGGGGTTGACATACTGGAAGACGCCTTGATGATCAATCAAAACAACGCCGCTGGGGTCGTTTTTTAGAATCGTGGAAAGGATGCTCCGTTCTCTTTCCAGTTCTGCATCGACCCGCTTATGTTCAGCCAATTCCTGTTGCAGGCTCGACAATGTTTCCTGTAACTGTATGGCCATCTTGTAAAAACTGTCCGCCAGTATGCCGATTTCGTCGTTCCTGGATCGGATTTTAAACAGGTGCAAATACGTTGTTTCAAAATCCGATGGACTGAATTTCCCGGAGGTAAGACCGGTGACCGCCTGGGTCAGGATATCAATCGGATGAAGGGCCTGCCGTACAGCCCACCAGGAAGAGACGATCAGGATTATGACGGCGCCGATAATGATCATCAGCGCCATCCGCTGAAAAAATTGTCCTGCGCTGAGCACTTCCGCTTCTTTTTGCTGCACAACGATTCCCCAGCCATTGGCGAGAGCACCGACGTGAGCCAGCCAGGTCTGCCCGTCCCCCTCTTTGAATGTAATCGGACCTCGTTTCCCCTGCCGTAATGCCGCCACCGCGGGATCGGCGCTGAGATCGCGCAATTTGCGGGAAAAAGTCGGATCAGGGTGGGCGATCACCCTGTTTCGACTATCCACAAGATAGGCAAAACCCGTCTTCCCCAGGCGGGTAACCTGGACCTGTTTGCTCAGATTGTCCAGATCCATGGCAAACATCCCTACACCGACGATCCGGCCGGTATCATTCTTAATCGGCATTGAAACAACCAGGCCCGGCTTGTCGATTGTCCTGCTGATGACACTTTCAAACGTTACCGGGGTGCCGATCTTGGCCTGCTGGAACCAGAAGCGATCACTGTAATTTATCAGCCGCATCTCATCGCTGCGGGCGACGTTCTTCCCGTTCAAGTCCGTTGTGCTGATCAGGTACATGTATGGGTAAGAAGCAGCCATTTTCTGGAGGAGTTGCTTCTGGAGTCCGGCGGTCATGCCGGTGATGTCCGGCTGGGAGACAAAGTATTGGAAAGCTTTGCTGTGAGTATCCAACCACAGAGAAACAGACGTGGTGAGCAGATGATGGGTATTCACCAACTGTGCATAGGAATCCTGTTCCACGATGTGCAAGGCACGGTTGCTAATGGAAATGGCCGCCATGAAAAGCAAGGGTACCGCAATGGCCAACACCAAAACGATCAGGCGGGCTTTTAACCCTAACCGAGCATAAAGTCCATAGAGGGAATAATACCATGCGTTTGATTTCATGTATGTATTTCTTCTTTTCACCGTTTTGGAATGAACCATGCCCGGTGTGCAGCGTATGCATTGCCTCACAGCGGGGTTGTGTACCCGGCAATCATCAATGGATAATAAACTATATTGTTTTTAACCTCCCATGCAACATATTTTTAATTTTCTTCAGAACAAGCTCTATATGTGAAAACCCAATAGAATAGACATATTCCTGAATATCAGGCGATATTGAATCCATCATCGCTATCTTTTCAAGGATAATCCGAGGAAACATCAAACATTCCTGATTGACGGATAGGCGCCGTTTAGATTACCGCAACATAAACGAACGATCATTCTAATCATAATAGGGAGGGACACGATGGCACGAGCAGGGGATGATTCGCGGGAGTTCGGTCCCTTTGCCGACCGGCCGGATAATTATTGACCGGAGGGAAACATGACAAACAAGGATTCTTTACGAAAGTATAGGGATGTCCGGGCACAGATGTTGTTAGGCGGCGGTGAAGATAAAATCGCCTCCCAACACGAAAAAGGAAAGCTCTCCGCCCGTGAACGGCTCGATCGCTTTGTCGATGAAGGTTCTTTTGTGGAAAACGGCGGTTTTATCACTATCCGCGCAACAGATTTCGGCGTTGCTGAAAAGAAATACCTGGGAGACGGGGTAGTTACCGGAAGCGCCAAGATTGGTGGAAAACAGGTATTCATATCCTCCCAGGATTTTACCGTACTGGGAGGCTCCCTGGGGGAGATCCATGCTCAGAAGATCTCCGAAGCCCAGATTCTCGCTATGAAAAACGGAACCCCCTTTATCTGTATCAACGATTCAGGCGGGGCGCGTATTCAGGAAGGGGTGCTTTCCCTTGACGGATACGGTAAGATCTTCAGAAACAACACTCTGGCTTCCGGAGTTATCCCTCAATTCTCCGTTATCCTTGGGCCTTGCGCTGGTGGTGCGGTATATTCTCCGGCAATAACCGATTTCGTCTTCATGGTCGATGGAATCGGCCATATGTATATTACTGGTCCCGATGTTATCAAGGCAGTCACGGGTGAAGAGATCAGCCATGACGAACTCGGAGGCTCGGTTGCCCATTGCGTGAAGAGCGGAAACGCCCACTTCAGATTTTCCAGTGAAGATGAATGTTTCGCATTCATCCGCAAGCTCCTCTCCTATCTCCCCTCGAACAACAGAGAGCTTCCTCCGGTAGCTTCTACAGGGGATCCCGCGGATAGGGTCAACGAAGATTTGTTCAATATCCTTCCCGATGATCCCAAGAAACCATACGACATGAGGGACTTTATAAGGGAGATTTTTGATGCCGACTCATTTCTCGAGGTTCATGCCGATTTCGCCACGAACATCGTTGTCGGCTTTGCCAAGCTCGCCGGAAGAACGGTAGGTGTTTTCGCCAACCAGCCCAAGATCCTTGCCGCCTCGCTGGATATCAACTCCTCGGACAAGGGCGCCAGATTCATCAGGTTCTGCGACTGCTTCAATATCCCGATTGTTTCCCTTGTGGACGTTCCCGGCTATCTTCCCGGCATCGCCCAGGAACACGGAGGAATCATCAGACACGGAGCCAAGCTGCTCTTTGCGATCGCTGAAGCCTCGGTTCCAAAAATTGCCCTCATAATCAGGAAATCTTACGGTGGTTCCATGATCGCCATGTCTTCCAAAACCCTTGGATACGACCGGGTCCTCGCGTTCCCAACAGCTGAAATATCTGTCATGGGTGCGGAAGGCGCGGCAAATGTCATCTTCAGGAAAGAGATCAAGAAAGCGGCGAATCCCATTGAAAAACGACAAGAGAAGATCAACGAGTTCAAAGATAATTTTATGAACCCGTACGTCGCAGCTAGCTTTGGATTCGTGGATGACATCATCTATCCGAAATTCTCCAGAATCGAACTGATCAAATCTCTCGAGATGAACATCACCAAGAGAGAGGAGAAACCTTCCAAGAAACATGGGAATATTCCTCTTTGAGGGTACACAGGAAACAGATATGAATCAAGAATCTTTCATGTACAGTGTTTTGGCTTCGATTCTCGGAATATCAATTGTCCTGATCGCCCTCTTTGTTTTCAATCTGGTGATGGTCGGGTTGAACGCCCTCTTCGCTGACCGCAAAAAGATGGCCAAAGCGGAAATACCTGTCGGGAAGCAGGAAGCTCCTTTAGCTTCTTCAGCCGGGATTGATGACACTGGATGGATTTGTGCCGCGGTGGCCGCCTATTTATCTGACGGCGAAGAGGAAACGGTTCCCCAGTCCGTTCTCTCGTGGCAGCCCGAACCAGTAGAGCGCTATAATCCCTGGATACATGCTCCACATGTAAATCAAACCTGGACAGGAGTATGATGATGAAGAAGAAGCTCCGTTTTCAATACAATGGACAGAAATATGCGGTTGAAGTCGAACAGACGGGAGACGACCTGGTTATAACCAACGAAGGGAAGACCTACAACGTCACACTCCTTGAGCAGGAACGCCCCAAAACAGTACGACCATTGATTCCTGCCACTGCCCCGGCAGCAACGTCCGTGGCATCCGCTCCCAGAACCGCGGCGCCGGCCGCTCCCGTTGCCACCACCGGCGCGGGTGACCTCCCCGCTCCCATGACCGGAACGGTTAAAGAGGTCATGGTCTCCAAGGGAGATACCGTGACAAAGGGTCAGCTTGTTATCCTCATGGAAGCCATGAAGATGGACATCGAGGTATTCGCCGGCAGCGCGGGCGCCATCACCAATGTGTACGTAATCCCAGGGGAGACGGTGAAAGAGAATCAGCGGCTTCTGCAGATATCATAGGGGGTAACAGACATGGCGATTCTCCAATTAGTCGAACGATTCATAAACAGCACCGGCTTCACCGCCATAACCTGGCAGGAGATCCTGATGATAGGCATCGGCTGCCTCCTGCTCTATCTGGCAATCGTGAAGAAATTCGAACCCCTCCTACTCATACCCATTGGATTCGGAGCGATTCTGGTCAATCTTCCGCTAACGGGACTCATGGACGATGGAGGCCTCATCAGGTATTTTTATTTCGGCATAGAGTCGGGGATATTCCCCCCTCTCATCTTCCTTGGTATCGGAGCGATGACCGACTTCGGTCCTCTTCTCTCCAAACCCGAGACTTTTCTTCTGGGCGCAGCTGCTCAGATCGGTATTTTTATCACGCTTCTGGGCGCAAAAGCCTCCGGATTTTTCACCTTTGCCGAAGCCTGCTCTATAGGCATCATCGGCGGCGCCGATGGTCCTACGGCGATCTACCTCACGGCCAAACTGGCTGATCATCTGTTGGGACCAATAGCTGTCGCGGCATATACCTATATGGCCCTGGTTCCCATTATCCAGCCTCCAATCATCAAGCTTCTCACAACCAAGAAAGAGCGGATGATCGTGATGTCGGAGGTAAAACCGGTTCCCCGGAAGACCAAGATTTTATTCCCGGTCATTATGACAATTCTCTCCGCCCTCCTTGTGCCGGCATCTGCTCCTCTGATTGGCATGTTGATGCTTGGCAACCTCCTGCGTGAGGCCGGCGTGGTAGACAGGCTGTCCAAGACAGCGCAGAATGAATTGATAAATATCGTGACTATTTTCCTCGCTACCGCCGTTGGAGCCAAGATGTCCGCCGGCCACTTCCTGAATCTTCAAACGATCCTGATTATTTGTCTCGGCTGTATCGCTTTCGGGATGGGAACCGCGGGTGGCGTTCTCCTTGGCAAACTCATGTGTGTTTTAAGCAAGGGCAAGATTAATCCCATGATCGGCGCCGCCGGAGTATCTGCCGTTCCCATGGCCGCCCGTGTCGTGCAAAAGGTCGGTCAGCAAGAGAACCCCGGCAACTTCCTCCTCATGAACGCCATGGGCCCGAACGTGGCTGGTGTCATCGGATCGGCCGTTGCCGCAGGGGTCCTGCTGTCCCTCAACTGATCCTCTACTTCGAAGAACTGAATTCCGGGCGTTTCAAATTGAAACGCCCGTTTTTTCGATCATCCACACCATCCTCTGCCGTTCTGGTCATTGTCGCGGTCGAGGCGCATGGATCAATCCGAAAACAAATAAACCTGTCTTTCAGCTCTGCTTCAGTTTCCTGGATGAAGATGCTTGATATAATTGATATTATTCTTGTCCGAACACGACAGACGGGTGGCCGGCTTGCGGTAAATACGCTTGCGCGGCGACAGCGGAGTAAATTTATCCTTTACAAAAGCGGTCATGACCGGTAGGCAAAGGCGCAATGTCTGCGGGCTGCGCGCGTGCCATTATTATCACAGGCGAAAGGTTATGGGACTCATCTGGATCAATGAGGTTTCGGTCAGCTTCGGCGGTCCGCTGTTGCTGGACGGCGCTACGCTCCAGATCGAAGCGGGTGAGAAGATCGGGCTGTTGGGCCGGAACGGTTCGGGCAAATCCACCCTCATGAAATTGCTGATGGGCGATGTCACCCCGGATTCCGGCGAAATCATCCGCAGCGGCGAGATTCGGATCGCCATGCTGTCCCAGGATGTTCCCGACAACCTGCCGGGGACAATCTATGATGTTGTGGCCTCCGGGGGCCTAGAACACCTGGAGCTGCTCCGGGAATACCACGATCTCACCCTGCAGATGTCCCGGAACGGCGATGAAAGCCTGCTGAAAAAGCTCGATCGGATTCAGCAACGGCTGGAAACGTCCGGCGCCTGGCATTATCATCAGCAAGTGGAAAGGGTGATCGCCCGGACCGGGCTGGATGAGAATGCGGGATTCCGGTTGCTTTCGGCAGGCAGGAAACGGATGGTTTTGTTGGCCAAGGCCTTGGTGAACGAGCCGGACGTCCTTCTCCTGGACGAGCCGACAAACCATCTGGATATCCACGCCATCCTCTGGCTCGAGGATTTCCTTCTGAACTTTGAAAAAACACTGATGTTCGTAACCCATGATCGTGCCTTCCTCCAGCGACTGGCGACACGCATCGTGGAAATCAACCGGGGCCGCCTGCTGCCGTTTCCTTGCAATTACAGTATGTACCTCGAACGCCGTCAGGCCCTGCTGGAGACGCAACAGAAGCGGTGGCGGGAGTTTGACAAGAAACTGGCCGGGGAGGAGACCTGGATCCGGCGGGGAATCAAGGCTCGCCGCACCCGAAACGAGGGCCGGGTGAGGGAGCTTATGAAAATGCGCAGGGAACGTGCGCACAGGCAGGAGCAGACGGGCAACGTCCGGCTGACGATCCAGGAGGCGGAACGCAGCGGCCGATTGGTTGCGGAAGCGGACAAGATTCACTTCGCGTTCGGCGATCACAAGATCGTGGAAGGGTTCTCGACCGTGATCATCCGCGGAGACAAGGTGGGCATCATCGGACCCAACGGTTCCGGCAAAACCACGCTCCTCAAGATCCTGCTCGGCGACTTGGAGCCGCAACAGGGCAGGATTCGCCTGGGGGCCGGAATCCAGGTCGCTTACTTTGATCAGCTCCGCGCCCAGCTCGACGAAAACGGGACCCTGAAGGACAATGTCGCCGACGGCAACGACATGGTCGTCGCGGGCGGCATCTCGCGGCATGTCGTGGCCTATCTCCAGGATTTCCTTTTTCCGCCGGACCGGATCCTGTCGCCGGTCGGCTCCCTGTCGGGCGGTGAACGCAACCGCCTCCTGTTGGCGAAACTTTTCCTCGTCCCCTCCAACATCCTGGTCCTGGATGAGCCAACCAACGACCTCGACACCGAAACGCTCGAACTTCTGGAAGATCGGCTCCTGGGATACAGCGGCACGATCCTCATGGTCAGTCATGACCGTGCGTTCCTCAACAACGTGGTGACCTCGACAATTGTTTTCGAGGGCAAGGGGCGACTGCAGGAATACGTGGGCGGTTACGACGACTGGCTGCGGCAACGGACAAAGCAGGATGAGCCGATGAAGACGGCGCCGGAAGACCCGAAACCCAAGAAGGGCAAACCCCCGAGAGAAAAGCAGAAGCTGTCCTATAAAGAGACCGGGGAGTTGGAGGCGCTGCCGCAGAAAATCGAAGCCTTGGAGGAGGAGAAGCAGCGCCTGCTGGAAACCCTGAATTCTCCCGCATTTTACGCCGACAGAAACGCGGCTGAAATCAACAGGGCCAACGACCGGCTGAGGGCCCTGGAAGCGGAACTGGAAGGGGCCTACGGGCGTTGGGAGGAACTGGAGAACCTCTCGGCAAAATTTCGCAGCGAGCCGGGGTGACGGCGATTTCTCAGACCATGCCCTGTATTGCATCGGGAAACATCCGGCGACACCGACGATCGGGGCGCGGAGTTATGGATCGACCGGGGTTCCGTTGCTTCAAAGCAGGTCGGGAAGTTTCTCCAGGGCTTGTTCCAGATTCTCCGGCTTTTGTCCACCCGCCTGGGCCATATCGGGCCGGCCGCCGCCGCTCCCGCCGACGAGCGGGGCGATCGACTGGATGATCTTCCCCGCATGGTAACGGTCGGTGAGGTCCTGGGTCACCAGGCAAAGGAGCATCGCTTTGTTGTCCGCCCGGCTTCCCAAAAGGATGATTCCTGAACGGAGCCGATCGCGGAGCTTGTCGCCGAAATCCCGGAGGGTCTTGACATTGGAGGCCTCCACGACGGTCGCCAGGACCGAAACCCCGTTGATCTGCCGGACGCGCCCCATCAGATCGCCGGAATTCTTTGCCGCCAGCTTGCCTTTGAGGGTCTCGATTTCCCTCTCCATTTCGCGTTGGTGACGGAGGATTTTTTCAACCGTTCCGGATGTTCCTGCCGACCCTGATGTTCCCAATGCTCCCGCCGTCCCCGCATTTACGACAGTTCCCAGAAGATCGGTCTTGAGCAGATAGGCGGTCTTCCGGAGTTCGTTCTCAAGACGCCGGACATGGGTGACAGCCGTTTTTCCCGTCACCGCCTCAATCCGACGCACCCCGGCAGCCACGGACGACTCATGGACGATCTTTAAAAAGCCGATATCCCCCGTCCTTTTTACATGGGTCCCGCCACAGAGTTCTTTGCTGAACGCGCCCATGCCGACGACACGGACCATCTCCCCGTATTTCTCGTCAAAGACCGCCGTCGCCCCCGTTTTCACCGCCTCTGCCAGGGGCAAAACGTCCGTCTCCACCGGGGCATTTTCCCGGATCATTCGGTTGGCCTCATCCTCAATCCGCGCCAGTTCCTCCTCTTTGATCTTGGAAAAATGGGTGAAATCGAAGCGAAGCCGGTCGGCGTTGACGAAGGAGCCGGACTGCTTGACATGCTCCCCGAGAATTGTCTTCAGCGCCGCTTGAAGGAGGTGGGTGGCGGAATGGTTGGCCTCTGTAGCACGCCGGGTCTCATGATCCACCTTCAACAAGGCATCATCCCCCATCCGGATCTTTCCCTTTCGCAGCCGACCGATATGGCTGATCAGTTTGTCGAGGGGACGCTTCGTATCAGTGACCTCGAAAAGAAAGCCGTCGCCCTCGATCACGCCGGTATCGCCGACTTGGCCGCCGATCTCCCCGTAGAACGGAGTTTGGGAAACGATGACCTCCGCCTCATCCCCCTCCACGATCTCCTCTGCGGACTGTCCCTGTTTCAGCAGCATGGTCACGCGCGAACGGCCTTCCGTCACCCCTTCATAGCCCGCAAACTCCGTGAAGGTTCCCCCGAAGGTCAGCTGGTGGTAGACCTCGGAGATCGCCTCCTGGCCGCTCCCCTTCCAGGACTCGCGCGCCTTTTCCCGCTGGGCGTCCATCGCTTTTTCAAATCCCTCCATGTCCAGCAAAAGGCCGTCCTTTTTGACGATATCCGCGGTGAGGTCCGTGGGAAAACCGAAGGTGTCGTAGAGTTTGAAGACGATTTCGCCGGGAATCACTTGCCCGCCGGACTCTTTGAGAATGGTCACCTCCTCCTGGAGGATCCGGAGGCCGGCGTCGAGGGTCTCGATGAAACGCTGTTCCTCGCTCTCCACGACCTTCCGGATAAAGGAGGCCTTGTCGACCAGGTCCGGGTAGGCTTCCTTCATCTCGTCGATCACGACCCCGCACACCTGATGAAGGAAGGGTCGGTTCATGCCAAGGAGTTTCCCGTGGCGCGCCGCCCTCCGGAGAATCCGCCGGAGGACATAGCCGCGCCCCTCGTTGGAGGGCAGAACGCCGTCGCCGATCAGGAAGGTCACCGAACGGCTGTGGTCGGCGATGACGCGGATCGAGATATCGTCCTCCCCGTTTTTCCCGTAGGTCCGGCCGCTGATCTTCTCGATGAAGCGGATGATCCCCGTGAAGAGATCGGATTCGTAGTTGCTGGTCACCCCCTGGACGACGGCGGCCAAACGCTCCAGCCCCATCCCCGTGTCGATGTTCGGCTTCGGCAGGGGGGTCAGCTTTCCGGAGGCGTCGCGGTCGAACTGGGTGAAGACGAGGTTCCAGATCTCGAGGTGCCGGTCGCATTCGCAGTGCACGTCGCACGTCGGCTTTCCGCAACCCGTCCCCTCCCCCTGGTCGAAGAGGATCTCGGAACAGGGACCGCAGGGACCGGTCTCCCCCATCATCCAGAAGTTGCTCTTCTCCCCCATCCGGACGATCCGCTCCGCCGGCACCCCCGCCTCGTCATGCCAGATCCGGAAGGCCTCGTCGTCGTCCGTAAAGATCGTGACCCAGAGTCTCTCCTTCGGCAGCCCCATGGTCACGGTGAGGTATTCCCACGCCCAAGCGATAGCCTCCTTTTTAAAGTAATCCCCGAAGGAGAAGTTTCCCAGCATCTCGAAGAAGGTGTGGT
>DIWG01000033.1:46363-47116 GCA_002423465.1 Syntrophaceae bacterium UBA6112
ACCATCCCCGAATTGGTGAAAAGGAGTGTCGGGTCGTCTTTGGGAACGAGGGAGGAACTTGCCACCCGCGTATGACCCTTTCCCTCGAAATATTTCAAGAAACTCTCCCGGATCTCACTCCCCGTCATCGCCATGGAACCCTTCCTCCTCCGTTTTTTTCAGTGTCTTCAAGATGAGGCCCGTGGGAAATCCCTTCCCCATCAGACCTCTGGCCAGTCTGGCTTTTTCCCGTTCGGTCAGCGCGGCGACCGGCCGTCCCCGGATCTTCTTCCGGAGCAGCCGTTCGGCCGCTTGTTTTTCATCAAGCTCCTCGCGAACCTCCGCGATCACCCGCCTGCAGAGTTCCTCGTCGATTCCCCTCTCGCGGAGATCGAGGGCGATCCGCCGGTCCCCCTCGAGTCGGCTGATCGCAAGCACCCGCGCCCGCTGCCTCGCGAAGGCCCCGTCGTTCAGATAACCGAGATCCCGGCAACGCTGCACCACCTGCTCGACGACCGGCGCCGCGAAACCGCCCGCCTGCAGTTTTGCACTCAATTCTTTTTCGCTGTGCGCCCGAAGGGTCAGGAGGCGGAATGCCTTTCTTTCGGCCCGGCCAAACTCGCGGTCCTCGCCCATATCTTATTTCAGTTCTTCCTTGACCACGGCCGTCTTCGGTTTAATACCGAGCTTTTCGCGGACCTCCGCCTCGACCTTTGCCAAAATTTCCCCGTTTTCCTTCAGGAATGTCCGGGTGTTGTCCCGCCCCTGGCCGAG
>DIWG01000013.1 GCA_002423465.1 Syntrophaceae bacterium UBA6112
TGGCGATGACGCCGAAGACGACCATGGGGATGGAGGGGGGGATGATGGGGCCGTTGGTCGTGGCGGCCGCGAAGAGGGCCGCGGCCTTCTCGGGGTCGTAGCCCTCCTTTTTCATCACCGGGTAGAGGAGCGAGCCGATGGCCGAGGCGTCGGCCACGGCCGAGCCGGAGACGCCCGAGATGAGCATGCTGGCCACGACGGTCACGTAGCCCAGGCCGCCGCGCACGTGGCCGAACATGGCCTTGGCCACCATGATGATCCGCTGGGCGATGCCGCCGGTGTTCATGATCTCGCCGGCCAGAAGGAAAAAGGGGATGGCCATGAGCGGGAAGTTGTCGATCCCGCGGAATACCGTCTGGACCACCAGCGGCGGCGACCAGGAACCCATGACCCAGGAGAGGACCAGGGCGGTCAGGAAGAGGGCGAAGGCCACGGGCACCCCGATCAGGATGAAGCCGAAGAGGGAGGAGAGGAAGATGGGGATCATGGCTGCACCTCCCTGAAGGAGTGGATGTCCCCGGCGGTTTTGATCAGGGTCTGGATAAACATGAGCGCGGCGCTGACGGGTCCGATCATGTAGACCCAGCCGTAGGGGATGGGAATCGAAGAGGCCACCCAGCCGCTGGCCAGCGAATCGATCGCCATATCCCAGGCGCCCTTGCACATGATCACCAGGGCCACCAGCACCAGCAGGTCCGTCAGAACCGCCATGGCCCGGCAGACGCGTGGTGAAAACACGATCGAGAGCAGGTCGATACTCAGGTGGTCGCCCCGGATCATGCAGACGACGGCCCCCAGAAAGACGATCCAGATGAGCAGGAACCGCGAGACCTCCTCGTACCAGCCCCAGGTGGTGTTCAGGAGGTAGCGGGAAAAGACGTTGCCGAAGACGACCCCTGACATGGCCACCAGCAGGAGCGCCACGATGTAAGAGAGAATTTTGTCCATGACCCGGCTGATGACCTCGAGCCAGGAAACATTTGCGACGGGTTCAGACGCCATGGTGAATTTCCTCCCGATTTCAGATTGCTGCTGACTTGATCGCGCGCCGCCATCGGCAGGCACAAATCCTTTGTGAAAAGTCGAATACCGCCCCTGCCTCATCCAGACGAACCCCGAACCCCGTATCAGGTGCGGGGCTGTCCAGGACAGGCGCCGGCGTCACGCCCAGTTCCTTATGTATTCCAGACGTGCGACGGCTTCTTCCGCGGTGGGGGCCACCACGTTGAGGGCCAGCCCCCGGCAGGGCAGATTCTGCTTGACCAGTTCGAGGTCTTCGACGGTCAGATCGCCCCACAAGAGCAAGCCGCGCGTTTGCATGATTTTGGCCAAGACCGGCAGCATCTCCTTGATCCCCGGTCCGCTGATGTCCTTGTTGACCTGGACCACCTTCAGGTTTTCAAGGGTGAGCAACTCATCCAGGATGAAAAAGGAGTTCGGATGCAGGTGGACGGCGGTGTGGTCATGGCCGGCCAGGATCAGGCGGGCCGAATCGAGGAAGAACTGCCGGTAGAGGCTGGGCGAGAGAATGGCCGACAGGTCGTCCTGGAACCAGATTGCCGGGCCGGGAGCCCAGACATGGTAAAATCCAAGGGACCAACCCCCATAGAAAGGCGGGATCAGACGGCGTTGCATCTCGATCACGGATAAGAAGGCCCGGGTCACCCGCTCGATGAGACGGCTCATCACCTGCGGGTCCGTCTCCATCAGAGCCAGCACCATCTCCTGCTGCCCCAGCAAAGCGCCGAGCATGTCGGTGGGGCCGCGCATGATCGGCATGCCCACCGGGTAACGGCCGCGGCTCTGCTGCACCAGAGCCGTGGTGAATTCCAGATATTTTCCCAACCATGGATTTTGCGGATCGAAACGGACCTTCTCCAGAGCCTCCGCGGGCGAGGAGAGCCAGGGCCTTGAGGTGAAGCTCTCCTTGCCGGCGCGGATGGAGCACCCCAGGATGGCCTCCATCCAGGGGATGCCGGTGAAAGGCTCGCCGGTCCAGAAGCCGTCCTGGCCGAGTTCTTCTGCATTCTGGAACATGCGCTCATAGTCGGGGAGAAATTCGGAGACAATCAACATCTCCGGGGATATGGACTTGTCCGGTTCCAGCAGGGGAAGGGCGGCCTGGAAGTGGCGCGCAAAGAAGAAGTCGCCCACCCGGAAGGAGGCCAACGGCCGGGTTTGCTTCTCCAGGGCCCAGAAGGCCCGGTGCAACACGAGTCTTTCCTCCAGGCTCGCCCGTGAGGGCCGGACGGCGGTTCGTGTTTCCCCGGGGGCGGTCAACCCGCCCTCGGCCTTGAGGCGCACAATGGTCCTGTCCACGTGCTCCTGCATGATGCTTTCTGCAGCCTGTACATCGCGGTTGCGGATGGCATCGATGATCAGCCGATGGTAGTGCAGGCCGTCCTCCATGCCCAGGGTGCTGACGATATTCTCCATGGAGACTTCGAGAATGCTGCGCAGGACGTTGTTGACCTTGATAATGACGGGATTGCCAGTGGCCTTGGCCAGAACCAGGTGGAACTCCAGGTCGGCCCGGGAGAACTGGGCAACGTCTTCTCGGAGCTGGACCATCTGGTCGTAGACCGCCTCCATCTCGATGAGGTCCTGGTCGGTGGCGCGCTCGGCAGCCAGCGCGGCTGAACCCTTCTCGACGATTCGCCGGTATTCGAGGACATGCAGGATGTTGATGTCGTCCAGGACCAGAAGGGGGATAAGGGCATTGAATTGAACCTGGCCGCCGTTCAACTCCCGGACAAAGGTTCCTTCGCCGTGCCGCGTTTCCAGAATCCCCAGGGAGACCAAATGCTGGATGCCTTCCCGGATGGAGACCCGGCTCACGCCCATGGTCCGGGAAAGTTCGTTTTCGGAGGGAAGTTTACTCCCCGGCGGCCAAGTGCGGCGAATAATCTGATCGCGGAGCTGCCAGAAGACTTGGCCGCGGACGCTCTCTTTTTTGATGGGTTTGAGCATGTTTACCATCCAAAGGTAATCGCCCTGATTGAGGTTGTCTGATAACCTACATCATACCACTTGTCAAGTATTTTATAGGGACATCCTATAGAATGGTTGGAATGTCTTTTTGAAAATCAGATCGCTGTGAGGAAAATCGGGTGCGCCTATGACGCAGAGTGTTCGCGATGGTGATGCCAGTTTTCAAGGTAGGATTTGGCCAGTTCCTTCGAGCGGATGATCAGGAGGTTTTCCGCGTTCTTCTCCTCGGCGGCCTTCGTGAAGTTGAACGAGCCGGTGATCACGACCGCCCGGTCAACCAGGATGATCTTGTTGTGGGCGATGGCGTGCTTGTCGTCGATGAAGGTCGGAATGCCGGCGTGTGCCAGAAAGGTGGCCGACGAATACTTCCGGGTCTTCTGGCTCTTGTCGAGGATCACCGCGACATGGATCCCCCGTTTGTGGGCCTTCAGCAGCGCCCTTGCGATCGGTTCGGAGGTGAAGGAGTAGGCCTGGACGAGGATCTCCGCACGGGCGCGTTCGATCTCCCGGACGATGGCGTCGGTGCTGCCGTTGTTGGGGCTGAAGAAGACCTCGATCGGGGGGGCATGGTCGATATCGACCTCAACGGCTTTCGCCGCCGGGCCCGCAAGAAAAAAGATGAGCGCGATTGCGGCGCAGACCGGGATCACAAGGCCCGGGCAGGCGCCGAAACATTTTTTCAGAACGGAGTGGAACGGAAAGTTCATCAGCAATGATCGCAACGGGGCTCATTCCGGCCTCCGCCTTTCTCCTCGGGAAGTGTCGACAGAAACACCCCTGCCACGCTGGGCGGAGGTCTTCTAATCTTTTTCCGCCGGACTGTCAAGAGGATTTGCCTCCCATCACCGATGACGGGGGAAGCCGACTGGGGGACATGTGAGATGCGCTGACGGCCTTGTTTGGGGAATGGAGAGCGCATCGCTGACCGCAGAGCGGAATAAACGTTGAAATTGCCTCAGGGTTCGCATAAAATGGCACCGGAATCCTTTCTCCCGCTTGCCTCTGGCAACGGAGAAAAACCCGTAAGGAGGAAGAAACATGACGCGGTACGACTATCTGAGTCCCGAATGGGCCGTGGAGGTCCGGAAGAAACTACAGGTGGACCTCCCGGCGGAAAAGATGAAATTCATCACCACCTCCATGTCCAACATCTATACGAACTGCCCCGACGGGAAGGTGAGATACCTCTTCTTCAAAGTCGAGAAGGGGGTGTTCACCGAGGTGCTGGTGGGCGAAGACGACCCTCCCGCGGCCGATTTCCGGATTACCGGCGACCATAAGCTCTTCTCCATGATCTCCCAGGCGAAGATGAAATCACAGCGGGCGTTGATGACCGGAAAGCTGAAACTGCGGGGAAACATGGTCAAGGCCCTGAAGCTCGCATCGCTCGCGGATCGCATGAACGCCGTGATCGCGACGGTTCCAACGAATTATTGACAGGAGGTTCGTCATGGCCCTGAAAAAAACTACGGAAAAGCAGGATCCCTATTTCATCGATTTCCCCGGCCGGGTGGCCAAGGTCCAGAAGGCGATGGCCGCCGCCAAAATCGACGTCTACCTGGGGTCGCGGCTGCGCACCGCCTCCTGGATTACCGACGCCTTCTGCCCCTGGCGGACCTACGTGGTGATCCCGAAGAAGGGGCTGCCGACGGTTTTCACCTTCGTGATCGACGCGGCGCGGGTCGCCGACGATTCCTGGCTGGATGACGATCACGTCCTCGGCTACGCGCCGATGGGCGGCATGGATCAGATCCCCCTGGTCGCCGATTTCATCCGGGAGGAACTGGGCGTCAAGAAAGGGCGGATCGGCGTCGAAAACGGCCTCTCCAACTACCTGCCGGAGGGGGTTCTCACCCATTTCGAATACCAGCAGTTTGAGGCCGCGCTTGCGGGCGCCGACCTCGTGGACGCCTACGACATCATCGACAAGCTCTCCCTGATCAAGGACGAGGGGACGATCAATCGGTTCCGCGAGGCCTCCCGGATCGTCGATATCGGCCACAAGGCAGTCCGCGCCGCGCTCGTGCACGGCGGGTACAAGGGGAAGACGGAGACGGAAATCGGGGGGATCGCCGCCCATGCGATGCGCAAGGCGGGCAGCGAATGGGAATGGTCCTTCACGGGTGGAAATGAGATCGCCAGCGGCTATCGCACGGGGCTGGCCGGCGGGGCCTGCACGCCCGCCTCCCGGCGCCGTATCCGCAAGGGCGAACCGCTCATGGTGGACATCCACGCGATGTTCAAGCTCGGCCAGGGGGATCACTCTCACAATTACCTGATCGGAAAGGCCACCAAGAGGCAGAAATGGCATGCGCAGAACTTCGTCGATATCGTGACCCTGACGCTCAAGACCTACCGGGCGGGGATCTCGCCTTCCGGCCTTGCCGAGAAGATGATGAACTTCGCCGAGGCGCAAGGTTTCGCCGAGTACATGGTCCCCGGTTTCGAGCACGGGATCGGCATGACCGGGGACGAATGGCGGATCGGGATAAACGACGGCCCCTTCCCCTTCTGGACGAACCCCGACCACGTCTATCTGGAAAACGAGCTGATCATCTGCGCGATGCAGTACGCCTGCCCGGACGAGAACATCGGTTTCCGGTACGAGAATCCCATCCTGATCCGCAGGAAGGACTGCGAGCCCCTCTCCCGCTATCCGCTGGGTGTGGAAGAGATCGCGTAACCCAAGTTCAGGGTCCGGTCAGATGACCACCCCTCCGTAGACGTGGTTGCCCCCACGTGCCTCACCATGATCGGCCACCGCGGCGGCGAGGTCGCCGAGGAACTCGTCGACCACGCGGTCGTGGCCGGGCGACACCATCATGTGGAGTCCACCCTGCTGTCGGTCGAGGTTCCACCCGCGGTCGTCCATGACGTCGCAGACGGCGTTCATGTCGACGGTATCGGAGCCGAACTCGAACAGCGACAGGTCGGGGTCGAAGGTGATCCGCAGACCGTCGATCGCCGCAATCCCCGAGCGGAGACGCATGGTGGCGTCGAGCACCCGCTCCGTGAGCCGCAGGTAGCCCTCCTCGCCGAGGTGGTTGATGGCCGACCAGGCTCCGGCAATCGGAGCGCCGGATCTCGTCCCCGCCGAGGAAGACGATACGTAGAGCCCCCCGGGCCACGAGTCGTAGAGGAAGACCTGGCTCTGCAGGAGGTCGCTGTCGCGGTAGAGCACCACAGAGGCGCCCTTGAACGTGTAGCCGTACTTGTGGATGTCGGCCGACAGCGACGTAACCCCCGGCACGCGGAAGTCCCACGGCGGCACCGGCTGCCCCAGTCGCTCCCACCACGGGAGGATCCATCCGCCAAGGCACGCATCGACGTGACAGAGCACGTCGTGCTTCGCAGCAAGCCCCGCGATATCGGGGACCGGGTCGATGACCCCGAACGGGTAACACGGACTTGAGGCCACCAGCAGGGCCGTCCGGTCGCCGATCGCCTCGGCATAGCGTTCGGGTACGGCTCGCCCATCGGGCCCGTGATCGAGCCGAACCATCTCCATGTCGAGGTAGTGGCACGCCTTCGCGAACGCCGGGTGGGCGGTGTCGGTGCAAACCAACTGGGGGCGCTCGATGCCGCGCGACCGGGCGTGGTCGCGCGCCGTCTGCACGGCGAGGAAGATCGATTCGGTTCCTCCCGACGACATCGACCCGCATCCGGCGCCGAACAGGCCGACGGCCATCTCGATGACCTCGGTTTCCATCTTGAGCAGCGTCCGGTAGCGGAAGGGGTTGAGCGCGTTCTCATGAAGAAACATCGCTCCGACCGTGTGGAGCAAATCGTCGAGTTCGGGATCGTCGGCGTTGTACACAAGGCTGAACGCCCGACCATGGCGCCAGTCGACGTCGCCTTCGCGCAACTCGCCGATCTCGGCGAGCAACTCGTCTGCGCTTCGCCCCGTATGTGGAATTCTCATATTTCCCATCGTGGAACTGTATTTTTCAAGTCGGTGTCAGGTCAAAATACGGTGCGCGCATGTTTAGAAAACCGTCTTCCATTGTTTCCGCCGTTTCTCGCTTCGTGGCCAAGAACTGGCCTATGAATCGTTTACATAAAAAAGTTGACAGTGACTTCGTAAATTGCCAATGTACCTTGACGAATGTAGCAATTGTTCTCGATTTGTCAATAACATTTAGAAACAGGGAGACTCTATGGCTGCAAAAATGGTAAGTGCGGGCCAACTCGCCGCCGATGCATTAAAGGAACTGGGTGTGGACCAGGTGTTCTTCCTTGCCGGTGGACACACCTACTCATTGCAGGAGGGGCTTAAGAACAACGGCGTGCGTATGCTTGCCACCCGTCACGAGCAGGCGGCGGTGTTTATGGCCGAAGCCTGGGGGAGGATGACGAGAAAGCCAGGGATTGCCATGGTAACCGCCGGTCCGGGGTTCACCAATGCGCTGACGCCTATCGCCAACGCCCGAATGGCCAACTCGCCGCTTCTCCTTATTGCCGGCGTCGTGGGACTTGGAGCCTGTGAAAAACTCGACCTGCAGGATATGATACAGTGGCCGGTTATCGCGCCAATGGTAAAACGCGCCTTCGTATGCCAGAAGGCCGATCGAATCAAGGAATTTGTGGATATGGCATACCGGACATGTATCACCGGAAGGCCTGGGCCTGTATATTTGGAAATCCCGGTGGACGTGGGTAACACCATGGTGGACCCCGATACTGTTAAAAAGGTGAGACTCTTGCCGGAAACCCGCGTCGTTGACCTCGCGAAGGCGGCAACCATGGTTGAAATGTTCATGCCGGCCAAGCGGCCGATCGTCATCGCCGGCAGCGGTGCCTATTATTCGGAAGCCGGTGACGAGCTGGTCAAATTTATAGAGAAAACCGGCGCGCCGATTTTCACGGCCACGCAGGGTCGCGGGGTGGTGTCGGATGCGCATCCGCTCTGCTTTGAATCCTCCCTCATGATACGCCCGGGATGCGCCGGTTTCGCCAATATGAACGCCGACCTTATTGTGCTGCTGGGAAACAGAATCAGCCTCTACTATGGTTGCGGCGATTTCCTGTGCTCCGACGCGAAATACATCCAGGTGGACGTCGAGCCCGAGGAGATCGGCAGGAACCATTTCGTGGACCTTCCCGTGGTCAGCGACGTAAGGGAATTGATGAGAGAGTGCAACCGTATCGTGGATGCAAAGAAGTACGGAGACGTGTTGAAAAAGCGTTTCGAGCCGTGGGTCAAGGAGCTGCGAAAGACGGAGGAGTCCGTTAAAAACCTTGGCAGGCTCGCCTATGAAAGCGACCAGCATCCCATCCATCCCGCCCGCCTCGCCAAAGAGGTGAATGATTTTATGGACCGCGCGGATGACATCGTGATCGGTGATGGCGGTGATACCCAGATCTGGACAAACATTGCACGCACCACGGTAACGCCCGGGCACTACCTGGAAAGCGGTATTTATGGCTGCCTCGGGGTCGGCATTCCCTACGCGATCGCCGCGAAGCTCCTGTACCCCGGAAAGAGGGTGGTCAACCTGATCGGAGACGGATCGGTCGGCTTCAACTTCATGGAGTTCGAGACGGCCATCAGGAAAAAGATACCGGTGGTGATCGTTATCAGCAACGACAAGGGATGGGGGATGATCCGCCACAGCCAGAACATCAAACTCGGCCATTCAATCGAAGAGGGAGCGGAGATCGGCAACGTCGAATACCATAAAATCGTGGAGTCGATGGGCGGTGTCGGCATACTGGTCGAAAAGGTCGAAGAGATCCGTCCGGCGCTCGAAAAAGCGTTCGCGTCGGGTAAAACGTGCTGTGTCAACGTTTTGACCGATCCAACCGTGATGAGTCCCGGGGCCATGGCCCTTGCGATGATCGGCGGTTACAAGGTGTAAGGATTATACGGGACGGCGAGCGGAATTCCACTCGTTGCCCTGTCATTTTTCGGGGAAGAATGCTCATGTACGACAATCTGCAAGACAAGACCGTTTTGATTACAGGCGCCGGCAGGCGCGATGGCATAGGATTCGCGACGGGCCAAAAAATGGCGTCATGCGGTTGCAATATGGTGCTTGCCGATCTGGATGCCGAGATAGAAGGGCTGAGCGCACTGGCCGGCGAACTCGCGAAGCGATACGGAGTCTCGGTCATCCCGCTGGGGCTTGATGTCACCTCGCAGGAGTCAGTGGATGCCATGGTGCGTGAGTTGAAAAAGACGGTGTCCCGAGTCGATGTGCTCGTCAATAACGCAGGGGCCGCGCTGGGGGTCCCCAGCGCCGTACACACCTACGACGACGCCGCCTGGATGAAGACGTTTGAAATCAATTTTCACGGCGTTTACCGGGTCTCGAAGGCGATCCTTCCGCTCATGTTCGGAGGTGATGCGGGCATTATCAACATGGCGTCGAAGGCTGGAAAGTCGCCCCTGCCGTTCAACGGCGCTTACGCGTGTGCCAAGGCTGCGGTGATAACCCTCACCAAGGTCATGGCGAAGGAGCTGGCTTCTTTCCACATTCGGGTCAATGCTATATGTCCGGGCCTGATCATGACGGGGCTCCAGAAATGGCGGCTTGATCTTGAGGCCCAGTGGTTCGAAACGACACCGGAAGAGCGTGAAAAGGATATATCGAAGGAGATACCCCTTGGGTATTTCGCACAGCCCCACGTGGTTGCGGACCTCGTCGCGTTTCTCGCGTCGGCCGAATCGTCCTATATCACCGGTCAGGCGATAAACGTGGACGGCGGGCAGGTCATGGAGCTGTAATGGCGGGATGAAATCCAGGTAAGCGCTGACAGCAGCGCTGTGGAACGCGCCGTTCAGATACGGATCAATCAAACAACAACAGCGGAGGTGTCTCGATGAATATTCCCTTTCCTTTTGAACCGCTCCTGTGTTTCGGATGGCTCGGCATCATGATGCTTGCGGGAATCGTGCTCAGGGCGAAACTCACCTTTTTCCAGCGGTTCCTTATTCCCAGTTGTCTCATCGGCGGCATGATCGGCATTGTCCTGCTTCATCTCGGCGTCATGAAGGTTTCCCCGTCGATGCTTGAAACTTTCGCCTACCACCTGTTCATCATCTCCTTCATATCGCTCGGGCTCACTCCGGGCGAAAAGTCGGAGAAACCCGGGAGCGGCAAAGATATCGTGCGCGGCGCCGTGTGGATGGCGCTCATCGAGGGAATCACGCTGCCCCTTCAGGCGCTCATCGGCGGGGGTGTTGTTATTGTATACGGTCTTTTCGGTTCGGAGCTTTTCCCCACATTTGGTTTCCTTGCGCCGCTCGGGTTTACCGAAGGACCGGGGCAAGCACTTTCAATCGGCAAGGTCTGGGAACAGCCGGAATTCGGTTTTCAGTTCGCCGCCACAATCGGCCTGGCCTTCGCGGCGGCGGGATATATCGCAGCGTTTCTTGTCGGGGTCCCGCTGTGCAATCGCGGCATCCGCAAGGGGCAGGCGGTAAACGCTCCCCGCGCGTTACCGCGTGCGTTTTTACGGGGCCTTTCGGGAAAGGATGAACCCAAAGAATCGGCGGGGCTCCAGACAACGCATTCCGGCAATGTCGACACGCTGGCCTTCCATCTGTCACTGGTGGGGCTGGTGTACATCCTCACTTACGCGCTGATCGAATTCGCGGCCGGAATGATGCAGCCCAAGATGGCCGACATGCTCTGGGGCTTTTTCTTTTTCGCGGGGCTCTTTGTGGCGCTCTTGGTGCGCTTCGTAATGACAAAAATCGGCGTGATTCATACCGTTGACCGCGGCATCCAGAGAAGGATTACCGGCTGGTCGGTGGATTTCCTCATCGTCTCCACAGTTATGGCGATTCAGCTTGTGGTGCTGTGGGATTATATTGTGCCGGTGCTCCTCATTTCAATATTGTGCACGGTGGCAACCACCATGGTGATCGTATACCTTGGCAACCGCATCTGGTCGAACAACCTCGAACGTATGGTGGCGATGTATGGCACGTGCACGGGCACGGTGTCCACGGGTCTTTTGCTGCTTCGGATCGTGGACCCCGAGTTCAAAACCCAGACCGCGCTGGAACTCGGCCTTATGAACATCTTTGTCGCGCCCATCGTGCTGGGCGCCATGCTTATGGTGAGCGCGCCGCTTCTCTGGAACTGGAGTCTTGGTTTCACCATGCTGATGTTTCTGATCATGATGGTTGCGTGTCTGGCGGCGATCAAGCTCCTGAATATGTGGGGGCCGAAAAGGGCTTAACCGGCAGAATGAATATTCCCTGTTTGAAAACGATGGCTTGAAGCCTTCACAATCGAAACCCTTGTCGCATAACCTTGAAACGTGTGCCGGTTGTATTCCGCCGCTTGCGGGTTTTCTGAATGCGCCGAGAACCGAATATTTCGCCACACAATCACATGGTGCTGCCAACCCCGGTATCGGTGATGTATTTTCTCTTTGACTGTGCTATGGAAGTCGGCCTGCTTCGTGCAGTGCCGTCGCCGACGGGTCCCCGACGGCCGGCGGGCCGCTCCGAAAACGGGCTTCGAAGGTAAACGTCCGGGAGCATGAACCCAGGGGAGTCGACGAAACGACGGAAAGAGACTGAGATGAAATGGATTAGGCGGCTTTACGACTGGGTTCTCCACTGGGCCGAAACCCCTTATGGGGCGGCGGCCCTTTTCGTTCTCGCCTTTGCGGAGTCGTCCTTCTTTCCCGTGCCGCCCGACGCCCTGCTCATCGCCCTGGTCCTGGGGGCGCCGTCAAAGGCTTTTCGGCTGGCTCTGACCTGCACGGCAGCCTCCGTGCTGGGGGCCTGCCTCGGCTATGCCATCGGCTACTTCGTCTGGTGGTCGGCGCCGGGGACTTTTTCTCCCGTGGCCTTGTTTTTCTTCTCCCACATTCCCGGCTTTTCCGTAGATCTCTTCCATCAGATCCAGGGGCTGTTCGAACAGTGGAACTTCTGGATCATCTTCACGGCGGGCTTCACGCCGATCCCCTACAAGGTTTTCACCGTTTCCGGCGGGGCCTTCGATGTGAACCTGCCCATGTTCCTGATCGCTTCGCTCGTCAGCCGCGGCGCGCGCTTCTTTCTCGTCGCGCTGCTCATCTGGAAATTCGGGGGACCCATCCGGGACTTCATCGACCGTTACTTCAACTGGCTGGCCATCCTTTTTACGGTGCTCCTCATCGGCGGCTTTGCGGTCATCAAGTACGTCCTGTGAGCAGTGCCCGCGAGGGTGAGTGGAACCCCAGGTCCATACAACGGCTCGAATGCCGAGCCGTTGCGGAAATAATTCCGGTCGCTGTGGGAAGATGATACCCTAACACGGACAGGAGGCCCTGTTCGCCGATCGTCACAATACAATTGTCAATCACCCCGAAAAAGTGTAAATTCTTCTCATGGCGAAACTGACCCTGGAGGAGTGGCTCGCGCGGGCCGAAAAGGACCGGCGGTTCATGGAGAACGTCCGCGCAATCCGGCGGATTCCGGCCCGTGCCGGCGTCTTCGCGCCGCACCCGGCTTGGGTCCATCCCTCCCTGAAACAGGTCCTCGCGGCCCGGGGGATCGACCGGCTCTACAGCCACCAGGCGAAGGCGGTGGATCTGGTCCGGCAGGGGCAAAGCGTCGTTCTCGTGACGCCGACCGCGAGCGGCAAGACCCTCTGCTACAACCTGCCGGTCCTGCAGAAGATCCTCGAAGAGCCGGAGACCCGCGCCCTCTACCTCTTTCCCACCAAGGCCCTCGCCCAGGACCAGATGCACGAGATCCACGGCCTGATCGGCGAGATGAAGGCCAATATCAAGACCTACACCTACGACGGGGACACCCCCGACGACGCCCGGCAGGCGATCCGGCGGCAGGGACACGTCGTGGTCACGAACCCCGACATGCTCCACGCCGGGATCCTCCCCCACCACACGAAGTGGCAGAAGCTCTTCGCGAACCTCCGGTACGTCGTCATCGACGAACTCCACGTCTACCGCGGCGTCTTCGGCTCCCACCTGACGAACGTGCTTCGGCGGCTCGTCCGGATCTGCCGTTTCTACGGCCGGGACCCGGTCTTCATCTGCTGCTCCGCCACGGTCGCCAATCCCCGGGAGCACGCGGAGCGGCTCCTGGAGCGCCCCATGGCGCTCATCGACGAGAGCGGGGCGCCGACGGCGGCCAAGACCTTCATCCTCTACAACCCGCCCATCGTCAACCGGGAGCTCGGCATCCGCCAGTCCGCCATGACGCCGGCCCGGAAGATGGCCGCGGAGCTGATCGAGAACGACATCCAGACGATCGTCTTCGCCACCAGCCGCCTCAACGTCGAGGTGCTGACCAAGTACCTGAAGGACCAGTTCGCCAAGGGGAAGCCGGTGGACACCCAGTTCGTCACGGGCTACCGCGGGGGGTATCTCCCCAATCTCCGCCGGCAGATCGAGGCGGGGCTGCGCCGGCGCGAGGTGATGGGGGTCGTGACCACGAACGCGCTCGAGCTCGGGATCGACATCGGCGACCTGGAGGCGGCGATCCTCTGCGGCTACCCCGGCTCCATCGCGAGCACATGGCAGCAGGCCGGACGGGCCGGAAGGCGCACCGGCCGGAGCCTCGCACTCCTGATCGCCCGGAGCTCGCCGCTCGACCAGTTCATCGTGGAGAATCCCGACTACTTCTTCTCCCGCTCGCCTGAGTTCTGCCGGGTCAACCCGGACAACCTCCTGATCCTGCTCCACCACATCAAGAGCGCCGCCTTCGAGCTCCCCTTCGAGAAGGGGGAGAAGTTCGGCGGGGAGAACCTGGAGGAGTTGCTCGACTATCTCGAGGGCAAGGGGGTGCTCCACCGCGTCGGCGCCCGCTGGCACTGGTCGGCGGAGAGCTACCCCGCCGACGAGGTGAGCCTCCGGAGCATCAATCCGGAGAACGTCGTCATCGTCGATGCGACGGATACCGGGAACCATCGGGTCATCGCCGAGGTCGACTGGGACAGCGCCTTCACCACCGCCCACACCGACGCGATCTACATGATGGAGTCCCAGCAGTACTACGTGGACAAGCTCGATCTGGAGCGGAAAACCGCCTACGTCCACAAGGTCGAGGCGGACTACTACACCGACGCGATGACCTACACCAACGTCCGGGTGATCGACGCCTTCGCGAAGAAACCGGGGAAGGAGATCCTCGTCGAGCACGGCGAGGTCCAGGTGGTGAGCAAGGTTGTCGGCTACAAGAAGATCAAATTCTACACGTCCGAGAATCTGGGCTACGGCGACGTGAACCTGCCGGAAAAGGACATGCACACGACAAGCTACTGGTTCACGATCCCCCGCAACCGCCTCGCCGGGCTTTCCTATAACCAGGAGGAGATCATCGACGGCCTCTCCGGACTCGCCTACAGTCTCCACCATCTGGCGGCGATGACGCTGATGGCGGACCTCCACGACATCGACCGGGCGATCGGGGACAAGAGCGGCGAGTGGTTCGTCCGCAAAGACCGGAACTGGCGGACGATCACGGCGACGCCCGGGATGGAGGAGGGCTCGCCCCCGACGACGGACGCCTTCGACCCGACGATCTTTCTGTTCGACGCCTACCCCGGGGGGATCGGTTTTTCGGATCTGCTCTTCGAACGCCACGACGCGCTGATCGCCTCGGCGCGGCAGCTCATCCGGAACTGCCCGTGCGCCTGCGGCTGCCCGTCGTGCGTCGGCCCGACCCTCGAGGTCGGTCCCCGGGCGAAGGAGGCAGCTTCGGCAATCCTGGGGCTCATTCGGAGGAAATAGCAGAAATCTCCATCATACCCAAGAAGCTGAATCAGCCCGAGCGTTTATCCCGCGGCTTGCCGCGGGGCAAGCCGTGACGGAAAACCGAGCGCAGTCTTTTGGAAATGAATCGCTATGATCAAGATAACAGTCGTCGCGCCATATGAAGAATTTGGTGAATTATTTCGGAAGACTTTTCAGGAGCACGATGAAAAAGTTCACAAAGAAAGTGAAGAGCAAAGCGAATATGAAATTGAGATCATCGTTGAATATCATCATGAAAACATTCGGAAGATGAAGTTGGATTGTAATGTCGTAATCGCAAGGGGTTTTTCAGCATATTTGCTAAGGAATATGGAGTCTTACGTTCCTGTTGTGGAAATACCCGTGACAGCAAACGATATTATCCGATGCCTCATCGAGAGCAAGAAACTCTATGGCAACAAAAGGGTTGTCGTCATGGGAACAAGAAACATCATATATCAGGCGGACAACCTTTCCGAAATGATGGGGTTAGACATTGAAACCATCCTGATGCCGTCGCAGATGGGTAATGAAACGGAGAGGGCATATGCGAAATTGAAAAATCATGACTGCGTTGTCGTGGGAGGAAAACCGACATGCGATTATGCACGCGGCATGGGCATGGACAATATCATGATTGTATCGGGCAGAAACGCGATGTGGCATGCGATCACGGAAGCAAAAAGAGTTGCCTATATCAGCAGGATTGAGGAAGAAAAGGCGCAGAGATCCAAAACGATATTGGATTACACTTTTGAAGGGATCATTTCCCTGGATAAAAATAACAGGATCACTGTGCTAAACGCGACTTGTGAAAAGATTCTCGGGATTAAAACACAAGGGATCATCGGCAAGAAGATCGAGGATGTCCTGCCGAAAACGCGATTTAGTGAATTAATCAATCATACGGATACATGCTTAGACGAGGTCATCAAGCACAACAATATGCCTCTGGCGGTAAACAAAACCGGGATCGTACTGAAAAGCGAAAGGGTCGGATCCGTCATCACCTTTCAGTATGTATCCAAAATACAGGAAGTCGAGGGCAGGATCAGAACCAAAACAAATGTGCATGGGCATGTTGCAAAACACCATTTTTGCGATGTTCTCGGCAATGGTGATAAAATCCAAGACACCATTAAAATGGCCAAGAAATTCAGTAAGGTCGATTCAAATGCATTGATTATCGGGAAGAGCGGCACCGGCAAGGAGATATTCGCCCAAAGCATCCATAATTCAAGTAAACGAAAGAATGAGCCGTTTGTCGCTATAAACTGTGCCGCAATCCCGGAAAATTTACTGGAAAGTGAATTGTTCGGATATGTCGAGGGCGCTTTTACGGGGGCCGTAAAAGGAGGGAAACAGGGGCTTATTGAATTGGCTCATCGAGGAACGCTTTTTCTGGATGAAATCAGCGAAATGCCATTGGCGCTTCAAGGGCGGCTTTTGAGGGTTCTGCAAGAAAAAGAGCTTATGCGTTTGGGACACGATAGGATCATCAGCGTCGATGTAAGGATTATATCGGCTGCCAATAAAGACCTGTTCGACCTTGTGGAAAAGGAAAAATTCAGGGAGGACCTTTATTATCGATTGGATGTCTTGAAGATACAGCTTCCGCCTTTGGATGACAGAAAAGAAGACATTCCTCTTTTGGCCGATAGCTTCATCAATGAATATGGGAAGATTTCCCATGATGGGAAATTATGCAGGATCACGGATGAGGCCAAAAAAAGGTTGATGGAATTGAGTTGGAACGGCAATATCAGAGAACTGAAGAATGCTTGCGAAAGGCTTGTCGTGCTGAGTGAATCCTGTATAATCGATCAAACTGATGTTGATCGCGTGTTGGATTATAAAGTACGGCAAATGAAGGCCGGTGGGTGTGAAGAACCGGCCGACGACAAAATGATGCGGCAGGATGCCGGTCAGCAGGTTATGGTGAATTTGGCGAATATCCAGATCGGACCATTGGATAAAATGACTCTGACAAAGGAATCCTTCGGCGATTTATTGAAACAGGGTTATCGTAAAATTAGAATAGCGAAGATGTACGGAATGGACAGAACCACTCTCTGGCGACGCATGAAAAAGGATTAGAGAATATATCGATTCGGCCCGAATCTCGTTGCTCTCCGGTGTCAATAAACTTGCCCTCCATGATTCAAGGTTCCTCAGAGATGATGCGCAACGTAAAATGCAACTATTCTACGCGTTGCGCAACGCTGCATGCCTGCCATTGAAATAAGCTTGTTCGTCCCGCAATTTTAACAATTGATATATTATTCAGATAAAACGTGTTCTTAGCCAATCTATTTTTTGGCAGGGAAATTGGCATAGGATGTGCTGCGATATATCGATGCGCAATGGATCGCATGTGTCCGCGAAATACAGAAAAGAGGAACAAGATCATGAACAGCAGGGAAACGGTTGTTGCCGCACTGCAATTTAAGAATCCCGATCGTATGCCGGTCGATATGTGGATACACAGGGCAACCCAACTCAAATATGGGCAAGCGCT
Source organism: Syntrophaceae bacterium UBA6112 (assembly GCA_002423465.1). Classification (GTDB taxonomy): domain Bacteria; phylum Desulfobacterota; class Syntrophia; order Syntrophales; family UBA5619; genus UBA5619. Next base: position 17,210 of record DIWG01000013.1, read on the forward strand.
GAACGTACTTTTGGAGAAGCATCCGCTCGATATTGTAAGGCTGTTCGGACCTACGGATCGGAATTTCTATCCCGAGATGTCCGATGTGGGCGATATCCGGGATGCCTGGGGCAGCACCTGGCGGATACTTCGTCAGGGGATCAACGGTGAAGTGAAAATACCCGCAATTCCGGATATCTCAATGGTTCCAGCGTATCGTCCTCCTGTGGAATGGCTTGAAAAGGAATGGGAAAAACATAACGGTCTCGTGGAGCAAAAGATCGTGGAGGGCCGCAAAAAGAATCGCTTCATTCTGGGAGGGTATATTGAAATATTCCAGCGGATGCAGTTTATCCGGGGCACGGAGAATTTGCTCTACGATCTTGCCGGAGATCCTGAAAGCACAATCATCCTAAGAGACAAGGTCACGGATTACTTCAAGCAATATCTCCGCTACTGGCTGGAAAAGGATGTCGATGCCATCTATTTTTCCGACGATTTCGGCACCCAGCGATCCCTGCTGATCTCCCCGAAGATGTGGCGCGAGGTCTTCAAGCCTGCCTATCAGGAGCTAATGGGCATCGTCAGAGGATCCGGAAAATTTATCTTCTACCATACCTGCGGCCATGTGCTGGACTTGTATCCGGAGTTTATCAACCTGGGGATCGATGCCATCAACTCCCAGATCCATTGCATGGGTCTTGAGAACATAGCGGAAAAATTCTCCGGGCGGATTACATTCTGGGGGGAAATGGACAGGCAGAACCTGTTGCCGTTCGGCGCCCCCGATGAAATATATCGAGCTGCCGCTTTGATGAAAGAGAAGCTTTTCGTAAACGGAGGAGGTTTGATCGGGCACAGCGTCGCGGGCGTGGATGTGCCTTTGGAAAACATAGAGGCCATATTGACTTGTTGGAATCGTTAGCTTTCGTCGGTCGGTGTGGCGGCGCAGGCAATGTCGGCATGGTATTCGGCTGTAAACGCCAGGCCATGATTTCGGTGAACCTAAACCAAACGTAAACGTCTAACCGAAGAAAAGGAGGCCGAGTCGATGAAAAAGATAATATTCCTTGTTCTATTGATGGTCATGGTTATTCCCGCGGGAACCGTTATTGCCAAACAAATGAGCGTCGCCTATAGCGGGGCGCCCGGCGCCGAAGAAGATCTCGCCGCGAAACAATTTGAAAAATGGATTAAAGAACGCACCAAAGGACAAATCGAGGTAAAATTGTTCGGCAGCGAACAACTGGGCAAAGAGGTCGATGTCGTATCCGGACTTCAATTGGGCAGCGTCGATATGTCCATCATGGGCACCACCATTCATGAGCAGGCGGCGCCGAAATACAATATTTGGAGCGCCTATTATATTTTTGGAAGCAGGGACGAAGTCGCCTCCGTTTTGAACGGGCCGATTGGGCAAAAGGTCAATGCGGAAATGCTGAAAAACAAGGGCATCCGGATGATCGGTTACGGTTTGAGAGGCCCCCGGAATTTGACATCCAATCGGCCGATCAAAGATCCCGGTGACGCAAAAGGTCTGAAAATCAGGATCCCTTTGCAGCCGATCTATGTGGAAAGCTGGAAGGAGTTGGGGGCGCAACCCGTGGCGATCGCTTACGGCGAACTTTATATGGCGCTGAAACAGGGTGTGGTGGATTCGCAGGAAAACCCCTTATCGTATATTTACACCCCGGCGTTCTATGAGGTCCAAAAATACGTAAATGTCACCGAACATCAAAGGGCCTTCTTTTCGTATGTCGTCAGCGAAAAATTCTTCCAGGGATTGACGCCGGATTTACAGAAAGTGATCATTCAAACCGGGAAGGACATTACCCAATTCCACAATAATCTGCAAAACCAGATGGAGAGTCAATGGAAGCAAAAGCTGATCGACAAGGGCATGGTCTTTGTGGCGTCGGATCAGGCCGCTTTCAGGAAAAGATTGGCGGATATCCCGAATAAATTTACCGCAAAATGGGAGCCGGGTTTGTATCTGGAGATTCAGAAGGAGATCAAAGAATATCAGGCGAAAAAGGTTCGATAATCCGCAGAAGCGGTTTTAAATTCTTGCGGCATGGGGGTTTTTCTACCCATGCCGCAAGACCGCCGTTCGTCAATGGAGGGGCATATCAGCATGGCAGCGAAGCTGGCAAAAGCGATCGAAAGGACCAATGGTGTGTTGTTGGCGATTGTCGTTGTCCTGCTTTTTCTGCAGGTGATCGCCCGATTTTTCAACAACAGCTCGTTTCTCTGGGCGGCAGAGGCGGCTTTATGGATTTTTGTTTGGATGGTCTTCCTGGGTGCGGCGGTTCTTTTCCACAAGAAAGAACATATGATCGTCGATATTATCGAATATTTCCTGCATGGAAGGACAAAAGCGATCATCCAAAACATGTTGGCCAAAATCATCAGAATGGTTTGTCGGATCTTCCTGGCGATCATTTTCTATTATTCGATGCTGTTTACGGTATCCGTAGCCAACCAATATGCGGTTTCATTCGATCTCTCCCGGGTATATGTGAGCGCTGCCTTGCCGGTATCCATCGTCATCATGTTCATTTTTGAGATTATCTCCTGGTATGAGAAAAAGGGAGGGAACAAACTGTGTTAACCATAGTCGCGATCATCATGGCCGTTGGTTTCATCATCGGCCTGCCGGTGGCATTTACCCTGGGTACGGCTGCGCTGGTCTATTTTTTTGCCTCTCCCCATTTATCCCCGACCATGATTCCTTCAAGCATGCTCACCGGGATTCAATCGGAAAGCCTGATGGCCATTCCTTTATTCATGCTGGCGGGCGGGATTATGAACACCTCCGGTCTGACCCGGCGGCTTTTCGGGTTCAGCAACAGCCTGGTCGGCCACTTCCCCGGCGGAACGGCCCAGGTAAATGTTGTGGCCAACTTGATCATGGCCGGGATGTCGGGCTCTGAATTGGCGGATGCCAGCGCCATCGGAAAGGTCTTGATCCCGACCATGAAGGAAGAGGGATATGATCCTGAATTCGCTGCCGCCCTGACCGGCGCCGCCTCAACCATCGGCCCCATTTTCCCGCCGAGCATTCCGATGGTTTTGATCGGCGGCATTACCGGAATATCCGTGGGCAAGCTGTTTGTGGGGGGCGTCATCCCCGGCGTCTTTATGATGTTGTACTTAATGGCTGTGGTTTACTATCTGGCCCGAAAAAGGAATTATCCGAGATCCAAGCGGGCGCCCTTCAAGGAGCTGGTAAAATCCTTTCTCATCTCCATACCGGCGCTGAGCGCGCCGGTTGTGATTATCGGAGGAATGGTCAGCGGCATCTTTACACCCAACGAAGCAGGGGTTATCGCCTGCTTTTATGCACTGGCCATTGCTTTTTTTGTCTATCGGGATTTTGATCTCTCCAAGGTTTTTGCCGAACTGGTGAGCACCGCCATTTATACATCGAAGATCATGTTTATCGTGGGTTGCGCCTACGCCCTGGCCTGGGTTTTTTCAAGGGAACAGATGGGTATCTACCTGACGAAACTATTAACTGCGGTTTCACCGGATCCGACCATCATCCTGCTGCTGATCGTCGCTGCCTTCCTGATAGCAGGGTGCATCCTGAACCCATCTGCGCTGATCATTATTTTTATTCCACTTTTAATGCCGGTGGTCAATAGTGTTCGGATGGATCCGATTGTTTTTGGAGTGGTATCCACGTTGGCTTTGATGATCGGAAATATGAGTCCGCCTTTCGGGTTATGCATGTTTATTGTCTGCGATATCGCTAAAGTTTCGGTGAAGCAGCTCGCCGTTGCATCCATTCCTTTTTATATCGTTCTGCTTCTATCCCTTTTAACCATGATTTTCATCCCGCAGACGGTGACATATTTGCCGAACCTGCTCTTTAAATAGCTGCCGAAACAGCAAGGAGCCAAAGCATGTCCATTTTGGAAAAGATCAGCGAACAAGTGATAGTCGGAAGCGTCAAAACCGTCAAAGAATATACCGAGACCGCGGTTGCCCAAGGCCTGGATGTCTCGCTGATACTCAACGACGGCCTGATCGCCGGGATGAACGTCGTCGGCGCTCGCTTTAAAATCAACGAAATGTATGTTCCGGAGGTGTTGATGGCCGCGCGGGCCATGCACACCGGTCTTGCCGTCATCAAACCGCTGATTGCGAGTTCGGGTTTGAAGGAAAAAGGCGTTATCGCGATCGGTACGGTCAAAGGCGACATGCATGACATCGGGAAGAACCTGGTGATCATGATGCTCGAGGGCGCCGGCTACAAGGTGATCGATCTGGGAGTCGATGTTCCGATTGAGAAATTCCTCCGGGTCGTCGAAGATCAGCGCCCTCAAGTCATTGGGATATCCGCGCTGCTGACGACTACCATGCCGCAGATGAAGGAAACCGTGAAAAGACTTCAGGCATACGGAAATCGGATAAGAATTGTCGTCGGGGGCGCCCCCATCACGGCAAAGTTTGCCCAGGAGATCGGCGCGGACGGGTATGCCGCCGATGCGGCGAGCGCCGTAGAAAAGGTGTCGGCACTGATTCGTTGATTTCCCGGCCTATGTCCATCCATCCAAGAAATAGCAGTTGAACTTGCCCGGTAGGGTGGTATCATGGGCATATGAGTGTCATTACCCGCTTACAGCGACTAACCGGTGAAGGCAATCAGGGGGTCGGCGGCAAGAATCCCGGCGACGGATCGCGGGCTGAGGGGATCCGCGCGCTGCGGGAGCGCGTCGATGCCATCCTCTCCCGGCGGCCCGAAGGACGGAAAATGTCGCCGTCGCTCGGACGGGGCCGCGGCGTCCCGCTGGAGGAGCTGGTTCCGGGGGCGGAAACGGCCAATGAGGCGGGTTTCTTCTTCTCCGTGCACAACCTGGCCGGAGGCTCTTCCCGACACGGAGAACGCTGCATCCGGGATCTCGCACCCCTGGACATGGGCCGCCTGGCCGTTCTGGGCAATGAGCCGGCCCTGCGGGGGTTGGACTACGGCCGGGCCCTCTTCCTCGATACCGAAACGACAGGGCTGGCCGGCGGCACCGGGACGGTGGCCTTTCTGATCGGTCTCGGCTGGTTCGAGGGGGGCGGTTTCGTCACACGGCAGCTCTTCGCCCGGGATTACGCCGAGGAGAGGGCGACACTCCTCTGCCTGCGCGAACTGCTCCGGGGACGAGAATTCCTCGTGAGCTTCAACGGCAAGGCCTTCGACGCCGGTCTGCTTGCAACACGCTTCATCATGAACCGCCTGCCGAATCCCCTCGCCGGTCTTCCCCATCTCGATCTTCTCCATCCCGCCCGCCGACTGCTGAGCCATCGTCTCGCCGACCGGCGCCTGGGCGCGCTGGAGGCGTCGCTTCTCGGATTCGAGCGGGAGGGGGACATCCCCGGGAGCGAGATCCCCCAGCGCTACTTTGACTGGCTCCGAAGGCGCGACGGCCGCCTCATGGCCGACGTCTTCATGCACAACCGCCTGGACATCCTGTCGCTCGCGGCCCTGGCCGCCCACCTGGCGGAGCTGATCGATCCCGAAGGCGGGACGTCCCGGCGCCATCCCGGGGACCTGCTCGCCGCCGCGCGGCTTTTTCTGGCCCGGGACTGCCCCGGCGAGGCCGTCCGTCTGCTCGTACCGCTGAGCGGGTGCGTCAATCCGCAGACGGCGCGAGAGGCGGGCCGGGAATTGTCCCTCCTCTACAAGCGGTCGGATCGGTGGCCGGCGGCGGTCGCGCTCTGGGAGGAGATGGTCCGGCGGGACGGGGAGGACTTTTTTGCCCTCGTCGAGCTCGCCAAGTGGTGCGAACACCGGCGGCGCGATTTCCGGCAGGCGCTCACGCTGACAATGCGCGCCTGTTCCTGCGCCAGACGCCACCTGTCGCCGGAGGACCACACCAATCTTGCCCGCCGCCGGGAGCGCCTGGAGCGGAAACTTGCCCTCGGCCAATCCGCGCCGAAAACCTGAGATCCCCAAAGGGGTTTTCCTGCCGGGTGGAGAGCCTGGTATGAAGACCGCATCCTCCATCCTTGATATAGAGGGGATGATTTCGGTGCCGTTGACAGGGCGTCAGAGCTGAAGAAATGTGATCTTGACAGGCCCGGCCATCCCCCCTATAATTCCGCCCTTAAAAATACGTAAACGGAAACATCGGAAAAGAAACGATTTTCCCCGTTTTCCCCAAGAAAGAGACGACGTCATGATCGAATTGCGGAAAAACCGAGGCATCCTCCTGTTGAATGGAAAGGATGCGGTCGATTATCGGGATGGGCTGACACCGGCGGATGTGAGGAAGAGCGTCCCTTCCTTCCGGGACGCGGAAGCGACGCTCCGGAAGGAGGAGGCGCGCAGGGCAACGATGGCCTATGGAATCCTCACCGCGCATCAGCAGGGACCGGCGGGCAACGGGCTGAAAATCCGTTTCGATGCGCTCGCTTCCCACGACATCACCTATGTCGGCATCATCCAGACGGCGCGGGCCGCCGGGCTGAAGAGTTTTCCCGTCCCCTACGCGCTGACCAACTGCCACAACAGCCTCTGCGCGGTGGGGGGCACGATCAACGAGGACGATCACCTCTTCGGGCTCTCCGCGGCGCAAAAATACGGCGGGATCTATGTCCCGGCCCACCAGGCCGTCATCCACCAGTACGTGCGGGAACAGATGGCCGGCTGCGGGAAGATGATCCTGGGTTCGGACAGCCACACCCGATACGGCGCGCTGGGTGCGATGGGGATCGGCGAGGGGGGGCCGGAGCTGGTAAAGCAGGTTCTGGGCCGGACCTATGACACGGCCCGGCCGGAGGTTGTCGCCGTCTTCCTGGAAGGGGCGCCCGGCTATGGGGTCGGACCGCAGGATGTGGCGTTGGCGATCATCCGGGCCGTCTTCAAAAACGGGTTCGTGCAGAACAAGATCATGGAGTTCGTCGGTCCGGGGGTCGGAAACCTCTCCGTCGATTTCCGCAACGGCATCGACGTGATGACCACGGAGACGACCTGTCTTTCGTCGATCTGGCGCACCGATGAAAAGGTGGCGGATTACTACCGGACGCATGGCCGGGTTGAGGATTACCAGAGGCTCGATCCGGGGGCCGTGGCCTATTACGACGCGCTGATCCGGGTCGATCTCTCCCGGATCGAGCCGATGATCGCGCTGCCCTTTCACCCGAGCAATGCCTTTACGATCCGCGAACTGAAGGCGAACCTGCTGGACATCCTCCGTGAAACGGAAAAGGAGACCGCAACGCAACTGGACAGCCCCGGCCTGGAATACCGTCTCACGGACAAGGTCGTCGCCGGCAACCTGAAGGTGGATCAGGGAATCATCGCCGGCTGCGCCGGAGGGACGTTTGAAAACATCGTTTACGCCGCCAAACTTCTGAAAGGCCATTCGATCGGCCGCGAGGAATTCTCGCTGAGCGTTTATCCCGCGAGTCAGCCGATCCTGATCGCGCTTGTGCAAAAGGGGCTCTTGGCAAGCCTTCTGGCGAGCGGGGCGACGATGCGGACCGCCTTCTGCGGCCCCTGCTTCGGCGCGGGGGACGTCCCGTCCAACCGGGGCCTCAGCATCCGCCATACGACGCGCAACTTCCCGAGCCGCGAAGGGTCCCGGCCGCAGGACGGCCAGATCGCCTCCGTGGCGCTGATGGACGCCCGCTCCATCGCAGCGACCGCCCTGAAGGGGGGGATTCTGACCGCGGCGGATGAAATCCCTTTTTATCCCCGCCGTGTGCGCTACCATTTTGCCGGGGAGATCTACGAAAACCGGGTCTATCCGGGATACGGCACCCCCCGGCCCGCGGTCCCCCTGCGCTTCGGGCCGAACATCGTGGACTGGCCCGAGATGTCCGCGCTTCCGGACCATCTCTGCCTGCTGGTCGCATCCGTGATCACCGATCCGGTGACCACGACGGACGAACTGATCCCGTCGGGGGAGACCTCCTCCTACCGTTCCAACCCGCTGAAGCTGGCCTCCTTCACGCTCTCCCGGAAAGATCCGCAGTATGTCGGGCGAGCCGCCGAAGCCCAGGATCTGGAGAAAAAGCGGCTTGCCTTTCTGAAAGGCGGCAAGGCGGACAAGGATCTGCGGGAGGCGGCAAAGCCCTGGGCGGCCGCGTTCGCACCCGGCATGTCTATCGAGGAGTTCCTCCGGACGACGGGGCTCGGCAGCCTCATCTTCGCGCGGAAACCGGGGGACGGCTCGGCGCGCGAGCAGGCGGCCTCCTGCCAGAAGGTGCTGGGGGGGTGGGCGAACATCGCAAACGATTACGCCACCAAGCGGTACCGGAGCAACCTGATCAACTGGGGAATGCTGCCGTTCACCACGGCGGAAAAGGGCGAGGAAAAGCTTTCGGTTGGGGATTGGGTCTTCCTGCCCTCCGTCCGGAAGGCGGTTCAGGACGGGGCCGAGACCTTCGAAGCCCTGATCCGGAAAGGGGACGGCCGGATCATCCCCCTGACGCTGAACCTGAAGAACCTGCCCCCGGCGGAACGGGAGATTTTGCTTGCCGGCAGTCTCATCAATTTCTACGCTTTGGAATAGGGTGGGGTTGTATCAACGTGGAATGAGGCGCAGAGGCTCGCCGACTGCCGCCCACCAGGGCAGGGCAATGAACAGCACCACGAGATAGGCGACAAACGTCATCCACAGTCCGAAACGGAAGATTTCCCCCGCGGTGAGATGCCCCCGTTCGTAGACCACCAGGGACGAGGCGCTCTGTGCCGGGTAGTACAGGACCGCGTCGCCGGCGATCATCACTGCAAGGCCGCAGATAACGGGGTTGAGCCCCGTTACCGAACCGATGGACATGGCGATCGGGATGCTTGTCGCCAGAAAACCGGTGATGTTGGGGATCAGCAACCGGACCGGGGCGGCAGCCAGGAGCAGAACGAGCACGACCAGGACGGGCTGCTGCGAAAAGGCGGGTATGCTGCGCACCGTGATCTCCGCGATCCAGGCACTGGCGCCGCTGCTGCTGAGCGCGCGGGCCAGCGACAGCGACGATGCCAGCACGAAAAAGTTCGCCCAGCCGAAACCTGTCTCAAACTCCTTCCAGGTGAGCACCCCGATGCCCGGCGTCAGCAGGCAGGCCCAGGCGAGGATCGCCGGCAGGGCCGGATTCCAGTGGTGCCATGCATCCGTGAGCCACAGAAGAGAAGCCCCGATCGTGATCACGAGCGTCCGGATCTCCTTTCCGGTGAGGGGTTTCGGCGCCGTTGCCGGCAGCGGGGTCAGCGGTGCGTCGAACCCCTTGCGGTAGAGAAGATAAATCAGAACGGAGCCGAGGGCGAGCAGAACCCCGTAGGGCACGCACATGAGCGCCAGCCAGCGGCCCCAGGAAATCCCGCCGATCAGGGACGCGGCCAGAACCGGGGTGATCCCTCCCGTCAGCAGGACGGTGGAGGCGAGCCGATTGATGGAGTTGAGCGCCAGCATGATCGCTTTGGCCAGAGGTGCGCCCCGGGGCACGTGGCCGAGATCCAGCGCCTGCTCATAGACGAAAACGAGGATGCCCGTGCGGGTCGTCGCCGAGGGGAGAAGAAGCGTGAGCAGCGGAAATGACAGCAACATTTGCAGGTAAAGGGATAGAGAGCGCCCCCGACATTGCCGGAGAAAGAAACACGCCACCCGCTCGGCCAGACCGCTGCGCAATACCGCCAGGCCGATGGTTAGAACGCCGATCAGGAAATAGGCCACCGGTTCGGCAAAACCGACCAGCGCCTCCGGGAATCCCGGCACCCCCCCGGAGACAACCAGTGAAATGACCAACAGAATCCCGGTCACGGCCGCCGGAATTGCATCGGTGCACCAAAGGCCGATCGCCATGACGGCCACGGCCAGGACCCGTTGTCCCGCCACGGAGAGACCGGCGGGGGTCGGCAACGCCATCAGGATCAACGACAATCCTGCCATAAAAACGGTGATCCAGAGCGCCCGCCATTCCCCTTTCGCGCTATTCGTCGAGTTATCTCCCGCCGAATGGTCTGCGTTTTTTTGCTTCGGTTCCATGGTAGCTGCCGTAAGGGTCCTGGTTCGGATCGCACCCGTGATCGAAGAAGCCCGCCGGAAGAAGGTCGCGCCAACAAGAGATGCGATCTTTTCGACGGCGAGGATCATAGCAGAACACGGTATTCGTGTCGAGATCATGGAAAATGAAAACGACCCGGGCGATCCTGCGTTTGCGGAATCGCCCGGGCCATCTCGTTTTTTTGATTTGGAGCGGACCGCTTTCGGTGATCCCGCCCGGCGGGAATCTACGCGGGCGAAGCAAACCGGGAGGCGTCAACTCCACCACGATGTCCATTCCCACGCCACGGGTGATTCGATCTATGTATAAATACATAAAGGCAAAGGAAGAAACTGCCATCTGTTGGCTACACTGCTGCCGTTTCCCTCTTCCCTGATAAAACGGGCATCAAGATGCCCCCGAAAACAAAAACCCCTGACTTTCAACTCTGTTTCAGCTACTGAGATGAGGCAGGATAAAAATGACACTCAGGAAGCTCCGGTGATTTTTCTCTTGACAATCCCCCTTTTGTTTTTTACACTGTGACACGTGCGTTTCATAATGTGATACTCCAATGAGAAGAAAAAATGAAGAATGCGAATCCGTACCAAATTAAAGTATTGGAAAAAGTCATAAAAATCTTAGACCTCTTTGACGAAAAAGGAAAAGAGATTACTCCGACGGAAATCCGTGAATCATTGAACCTCAATAAATCCACTGTGTTTCGGATTTTAAATATCTTGGAAGAGGCAAACTACCTGGAAAGAGATTCCGTAACATCCAAGTATCGCTTGGGATTTAAATTATATTATTTGGGCTCTTTGGTGCAGGGTCGTTCAGAGATCAAGAACTTGGTCCATCCTTTTTTAGAAGAACTCAAAGAAAAATGTGATGAGACCGTTCACCTCGTTGTTCTCGATCACGGAGAAGCCTTTTACCTCGATAAAGTGGAAGGGGAAAAGACCATCCGCATCGTTTCCAAGGTCGGATGGAGGCTTCCAGTTCACTGCACAGGCGTGGGCAAGATACTGCTGGCATCGTTACCCGAGGAAACCCTTAAAGACATTATTCAAGAAAAAGGCCTGAAGCGGTTCACAAGCAATACGATCACGGACATCGAAACTTTAAAGATTGAATTAGCCCAAATTCGGAAACAAGGTTATGCCATCGATAATGAAGAGATCGAGATAGGATTGAAATGCATAGCCGCACCCCTCAAATATTCGGCAGGCGAGACAATTGCGTCTATCAGTATCTCGGGGCCCAAGGAACGATTCAACAGTACTGAAATGAAACGACTTATCCCTTTGATCAAGAGCACCTCAGAACGGATCTCAGATGTTTTGAAGAAAAAGCATCGTGATCAAGAAGTTTTTCGATTCCAAAATGAAAAGAATGTGTAATGCAATCTTAGCATAAAAAGGGATATTTATGAATGTTTCCCGTGTTCATGCCGGATTGAAAAGAGGCATTGAAAACATCGAGAAACGTTTTTCCGATCATTGTTTCCACGCATCGATGGAAGGGAGGAGCGATGAAGAAAATCACAACTAAGGCGGTCTACGATTTCACAAAATGTACGGGGTGCCATACCTGCACGTATGTGTGCCCCTTCTACGTGGTTACCAACCCGACAGAACGGCCCTTGGAGAAGGAACAGACGCCGCCCTGCCGGAACGAATGCCTTTCATTCAACGATGTGGAAGGGTTTGTTGCGCTGATCGGTCAGGGAAAGTTTCAGGATGCCTGGAAACTGATCAAGAGCACCAACCCCTTCCCGGCGATCACGGGCCGGGTATGCTACGCCCATTGTGAAAAGAGCTGCAACCGCGCCAAATTCGATGAACCGGTAGCCATCAACGCACTGGAAAGGTTTCTCGGAGACCTGGGGCATGAGAAGGGTTGGAAGCTTGCCCCTCCACAGGAAAAGAAGAGGGGGAAAATCGCTATTATCGGATCGGGCCCGGCGGGACTTTCTTGCGCCTATTATCTCGCCCTTGGGGGATACAAGCCTGTGGTTTATGAAGAGAAGGATGCCGGCGGCGGGATGTTGCGGATAGGGATTCCCGAATACCGGCTGCCCAAGGCCGTTCTCGACCAGGAGATCGAAGCACTGAAGGAAATGGGGATCGAGTTCAAATTCGGTCTGCGAATGGGAAAAGATTTTGCTTTCCAGGACATTCAGAGGAATTACGATGTCATCTTTGTAGCCACGGGGAGTCCGAAGAGCAGCCCCTTGAACGTTCCGGGAGAGGACTTGCCCCAGATCGGCCCAGGGCTAGCTTTCCTGCAGGAGGTGAATTCAGGCAAGCGTCCCTCCATCGGACGGCGTATTGCCGTCGTAGGTGGGGGCAACACGGCCATCGATTCGGCAAGAGCTGCACTTCGGTTGGGTGCCGAGGTGTCGTTGATTTATCGCCGTTCCCGTGAAGAGATGCCCGCGAACCCGGATGAAATAGCCGCAGCAGAGCAGGAAGGGGTAAAGATCCGGTTCCTGGAGACTCCCGTCGGCTTTGCCCCGGGAAAAGATGGGATCGTGATGAAGACCATCCGCATGCAACTCGGGAACCCGGATGCGTCCGGCCGAAGGCGTCCCATCCCCATTGCGGGTTCCGAATTCGAGCTGGCGTTTGACCGGGTGTTTCTCGGGATTGGTGAGAACCCGGATATATCTGCCTTGCCGCAGGAAATACCCAAGGCGGACGGCAAGGTCAAGGTGGATGGCCAGATGTTTACAACCGTTCCCAAGGTTTACAGTGGCGGGGACGTCGTGACGGGTCCCGCCTTCGTTTCCAAGGCCATCGGCATGGGGAAACGGGCGGCGCAGACCATCGGACAGTATTTTGATCAAACACCTTCCCAGACGCAAAATCCGGTCAAGGTCATTCTCTTGCAGGACATGAACGTTGATTACTTTGACCCCTGCAAGAGGACCGATATTCCTCATAAAGCATGGTCTGAAGCCAAAAGGGATTTTTCGGAGGTCATCGGAGGAATCGATATGGTACGGGCCGTCTTCGAGGCGTCCCGGTGCCTCCATTGTGCCGTTCCCCCGGTTTATGATGAAAGCCGGTGCCTGGGTTGCGGCAACTGCGAACAGCGCTGTCCCCACAAGGCCATTTCAATGGTTCGCCGGGATGATCCTTTCATCGTCGCTGTCGATATGAAAACGGTGGACAAAGTGAAGGTCGATGAAATCTGCCGGAAGGCCAGATTCAACCCGGAACAGATCATCTGCTATTGCACCGAGACGCGGGCCGAAGAAATTGCCGCCGCTATCCTGAAGGGGGCCAAGAATCCGGCGGAGATCGGTGCCATGACGGGGGCGACATCGGGTTGCAGTGTCGAGTGCATTCAGCCGCTGCTGCGGATCCTGGAAGCCGCAGGAATCGACCCTGGAAAGGCTCAAGGGACCCAGTGGTATGGCCGGACGACAACAGTATGGGATGTTTCCCGGGAGGTTGCCGAGAAACCCCAATACAAGAAATTCCATTTTCAGGACGATCAGGAACTTATGAACCGCGTCGTTGCCAAGGAAGGGGGGAAAGCAAAATGAGAAACGAAATTATCCAACCGGCACGTTTGCGGCAATCCCAGTACGGTATCGACCCGGCGCTCGTGAAAAAACGGGGAGCCGAGCTCCCGGGAATGACATCTGTTTTGATCACCGATCTGTTTCCGGATCTTCCCCGGACGATCTTCCCCGGGAAGGATGGGATCGCCACCATCCGCAGAGACACCGAAGCGACCCTGGCCAAGGTCGACTTGAGTCACATCCAGAAGGGGCAAACGGTCAATATTCTGACCTCTCATCATGGGTTCACCATTCTGGGCGGCGAACCTTATGTGGAGATGATCAAGACGATCAAGGATGTCGTGACCAGCCGGACCGGTGCTCAAGTGCGTCTGCGCTCCGGAGTGGGACTGCGGTTCCGTGAAACAGAGGAATATATAAAGACCTTCAAGCTCGATGAATATTTTGACGGTCAAGCCATGGGCATGGCGCCGATTGACCGGGGCATACCCATCGAGACCGAAATCGGCACTCTCTATGGACTCCATAAGGCCTATGATGCCGACTGGGTCATCCATGCCCATAACAGCGATGTCCGGGAGGTCCATTTCCACCGCCAGGTGGACCGCGCCTTCAAACCCTTCGGAATGTCCTACGCCCGGATCGAAACAAGGTCGACCTACCACCAGAACATGGGTCCCCGGGGGGCGAACTTCGTGGCCCGTGCGATCTTCAACTCAAAGTTCGTCCAGAGCAAATTTGCCTTCGCCTGCTTCCTGATGATGTCCCCCCACGGCGTAGTGAGTGTGGACGCGGACAACAGCCTGGAACCCCTCGACCAGCGTGTCAATGTGACGGGTCTGAAATACTATGGGAAAGTTTTAACCCTTCTGGGCGAGATCGATAAGTGTATCGCCATCCTCGATTTTTCCTGTCCGGTCTGCTACGTCTTTGCCGGCGGGGTGATCTACGCCAACTTCCTGGGGGTAAACAAGGATCTCTTCGATTTGGATGGAGTTCCTCTTGCTCCCTATACCTGGTACACGGAAGCCTTCTATGATCACAAAGGCAAGGCTATGCTCGCAGATACACCACCGGTGAATCCCGCCATCAAGATGGTGGTGCAGAACAATGCCTGGGTCGGTTATCCGAGTAAGTTTTTTTCCGAAAAGGTCCCCACCGTAGTGGTAGGCCACGAGCAGGCCGAACTCTTCAATATGGATTCCCAGAACCTCCGGTACATGGAAACGGCGGTCGTGGCCGAAAGCCTGGAAGGCGCCATGGAATTCGCGCACAAGGTTACGGAAACCGACAACGTGATTGTTTTCGACGGCGCCCCGGGTGGATTCAACCTCAGCATCTCTTTAGCGAAAAAGCTCGAAAAGGCAGCCCCTCGTGTGAACGAAAGGGTTGAAAAGGAACTCCTCCCCATGTGGATGAAACAGAGGGGAATCGATCTTCAGGTTCTCAAACAGATTCCCTGAAGCGGACCAGAAAGGAACAGTTATGGACGAAAACCGGATAAAGACACTGGCCGACATGTTACTGAAGGCAGAGCAGACCCGGCAACCTATCGGACCCATCACCGAGACCGATCCCGGGGTGACCATCGACAATGCCTACAGCATCCAGCTTAGGGTCATAGAGCTCAAGCAAGCGGCCGGGCAGGTTGTGGTGGGCAAGAAGATCGGCCTCACGAGCTTGGCTATGCAGAACATGCTCGGAGTCAATGAGCCCGATTACGGGCACATCCTCAACGGCATGGTCGTCATGGAAGGCGACAAGATCCCGGTAGACGATTTGATTGCTCCGCGAATCGAGGGCGAAATCGCCTTTGTACTGAAAGAAGATCTGCAAGGTCCCGGCGTAACCATGGCGGAAGTCCTGCGATGCAGCGAGGGGGTGATCCCGGCCCTTGAAATCGTAGACAGCCGCATCCGGGATTGGAAAATCAAGCTGGTGGACACGGTGGCGGACAATGCATCGAGCGCCCTGATCGTGCTGGGAGGCGTTCTCTGCCCTGTACAGTCTTTCGATCTGCGGACCGTTGGAATGGTCATGGAAAAAAATGGAGAGGTGATCAGCACGGCAGCCGGGGCAGCCGTGCTGGGGCATCCGGCCCAGGCCGTTGCCTGGCTGGCCAACAAGCTCTCCGCATACGGGATAGTTCTGAAGAAAGGAGAAGTCCTCCTTTCCGGCGCTTTGGCGGCGGCCGTGCCATTTGCCGCAGGAGATTTCTTCCGCGCCGACTTCGGCTTTCTCGGGGATGTGAAAATCAAATTCAAATAACGCTGAAGAATGGCTGCAAACTGAAAGGATGGAGATGGTGCGGATCAGAGTCGGATTATTGGGTACAGGAAATATTGGCACGGACTTGCTGATCAAGATTGTAGACAAAAGCAAGTATCTGGAGGTGGGGATGTTCTCCGGGATTGATCCGGCGTCCGAGGGGATTCAACGCGCCAGGCAAATGGGAATTGCCGCGTCGGCCACGGGAATCAATGCCATTTTGGCGGATTCCTCCATTCGGATTGTTTTTGATGCCACGAGCGCGAAGTCTCATTGCGCGCATGCTCCCCTGCTCAAGGAAGCGGGGATGATTGCCATCGACCTTACTCCCGCCGCAATCGGGCCTTATGTTGTTCCGGCTGTGGATATGAATCTATCCGCAATGGCGGAGGCCAACATCAATATGGTCACTTGCGGGGGACAGGCCACCATTCCCATGGTCTATGCCGTATCCCGGGTCGCCGAAGTCTCCTATTCCGAGACAATTACCACAATCCCGAGCAAAAGCGCAGGTCCGGGAACGCGGGCCAATATTGACGAATTCACAGATACCACCGCCAAAGGGGCCAAGGTGATCGGAGGGGCAAAACGCTCCAAGTCCATCATTATTCTGAATCCGGCCGAACCCCCGATTCTCAATCAACATACGATCTACGCGGTGCTTGCGCAAGAGCCGGATCAGAAGGCCATCATTGCCTCCATTGAAGCCATGGTTGAGACCATTCGCGGATACGTACCCGGTTACCGCCTCAAGCATCCTCCTTTTTTTGACGGGAAGCGGGTAACGATCATGGTTGAAGTGGAGGGCGCTGGAGATTTTCTTCCCAAATACGCCGGAAACCTGGACATTATGACCTCGGCGGCGTTGGCGGCGGGAGAGGTTATCGCGCGCAAAATATTGGTTAAGGGGGTAGCCCAATGACACAGAAGAGAAAAATACGGATCATCGATACGACCCTTCGCGATGGCAGCCATTCCGTGCGCCACCAATACAGTGCTGATCAGGTCGCCAACATCACCGCGGCACTGGCCAGGGCCAGGATTGACACGATCGAAGTAACGCACGGCGATGGTTTGGGCGGGTCTTCCATCCAATATGGTTACAGCAAGCTCTCCGATCAGGAGATGCTTCAGGCAGCCAATCAGGTCATCGGAAAGAGCAAATTGGCGGCACTTTTGTTGCCGGGTATTGGCATCAAGGAAGATTTGGAGATCGCTTATCATGAAGGGGTAAGGGTCGCGCGCATTGCAACCCATGTCACCGAAGCGGATATCTCCGCCCAGCATATGGGTCTGGCCAAGAAAATCGGCATGGAAGTGGTGGGATTCCTGATGTTGGCGCATATGGCGGAACCCTCAAAGGTCCTGGAACAGGCCAAGTTGATGGAATCCTACGGCGCCGACGTGGTGTATGTCGTGGATTCCGCAGGGGCCATGGTTCCGGACGACGTGAGAAAACGGGTAAGTTTGCTGGTGAGCAACCTGAAGATTCAAACAGGGTATCACGCTCATAACAACCTGGGGTTGGCAATCGGCAATACCATTGCGGCCATCGAAGAAGGAGCCGACGTGGTCGACGGCTGCCTGGCCGGCATGGGAGCCGGGGCGGGAAATACACCAACGGAGGTCCTGGTCGCGGTACTCGATAAAATGGGCTATGAAACCGGGGTTGATTTGTATGCCATCATGGATGCAGCCGAAGATGTGGTCAGGCCGTTGATGCAACGGCCGCAGGTAATCGACAAAGCGGCGCTCTCAATAGGCTATGCCGGAGTCTACTCCAGTTTTCTCCTCCATACAGCCAGGGCTGCCGACAAATACCGATTGGACCCAAGAGACATTTTAATCGAATTGGGTAAACGTAAGGTAGTCGGCGGGCAAGAGGATATGATTGTCGATGTCGCACTGGAGCTCGCTAGTGTAGGGAAACGATAGGACTACCGTCGTTGATCCGATGCATTTCGTTCCCGGCGGGCAGACGGATCTGAGGATAGACGCTATTTTTCGATTCTACAAAACTCTGGCAGTTTGAGGTTCAACGGGAGGCGATGATGGGAAACGATGACAAACCCATAAAGCGCTTTTCGCACCTCACGAAGGAGGAAATCGGCATGCTTCAGGAGCAGGTCGACAACCGTTATAGAAAGATCAAAAGAATTGTGGCTTGTGAATAAAGGGATCCGGAGCTCCATGACGGTTCCGGCGCATTCGACGTGACCGGTCACTGCTATGATATCGGCGGGGGAAGGCCGGTGTATTAGAAAAGAGGCGCCGGGCAAGAGCGAAAGGATAAAGGAAAAAGAACGATCAACAAGAAAAGGAGGTTTATATGAAGCGATTACTGATTGTTGTGCTGTCGATGAGTCTGATTTTTCTATGTGCGCAACATTCCTGGGCGCTCGATGCCAAGAAGCTCAGAATCGCGTCTCTGGCGATGGGAAGTTCCTGGTATGTTTACGGGGGAGTCATGGGTAGCATCCTCCGAAAAGAGTTGCCCGCCGGATCGGTGATCGACGTTCTTCCATACGCTGGCGGGGTCGGAAACATGAATCTGGTCTCCAAAGGAGATGCCGAACTGGGAATGGGTTTTCCCGTCACAGGGAAATGGGCCTATAATGGTGAGATGGCCTATGATAAGAAAATGCCCAATTTGCGAGGTCTGGTGGGCGGGTTCGACGAGTATTTTGTCGGCATCATCGCTACCAAGAAATCCAAGATCACCTCTCTCGAGGATGTCGCCAAGAAAAAAATGCCCATCCATCTGACCACGGTGACCAAGGGGAGCGTGGGGGAGTTCGCCAACCGCCAGATCATGGAGGCCGTCGGCGCACCTTACAAGGCCATCGAAGCCTTCGGTGGAAAGGTCACTCATACCTCTTTCGGAGTCATTACCAAAATGCTGGTGGACGGCCAGGCTGATGTATTCATGCAGGTGGTGACTGCCGGCCACCCGGCCATGACGGAAATTGCCATCACGGCCGACGTCGTTTTCCTCGGTCTTAGCGAAGAAGTAATCAAAAAGTTGTCGGCCTCTGGATGGAATCCCGCCACGCTTCCGGCCAACACTTTCCAAGGACAAACAACCCCCATTCACACGATCGGAACCACGACCAGTCTCGTTGCTACGGATAAATTACCCGACGACACGGCTTATGCGGTCACCAAGGCCCTCTGTGAGAGCCGCGATGCCCTCGGCAAAGGGCATGCCGGATTAAAATTCTTCAATCCCCAGTTCGGATGGAAGGTGGAGAACCTCGGGGTGCCCCTTCATCCAGGCGCCGAGAAGTATTACAAGGAAAAGGGCTGGATGAAGTGAAGCCAAAAAGATTTCCAAAATGGCGGCTGAAAATCGGTTCAATCCAAGGATGAACGGAGGGGGAGGCTGGAGGTATGGCAGATGTTCAGGGTTGGGGTGCACGACTAAAGCCAGCGGCAATCGCGGCGGTTCTGTGGTCATGTTTCCAGATCTACGTGGTTTTCTCCGGGTTCATGGATCCGATGATTCTCTACCCGATCCACACGGTCTTCGGAATTGCCGTAGGCATTCTGGCCAGGCCTCTTTCGATGAAGAACCCGATCCTTCAGGGATTGGATTATGTATTGGTTCTCCTCATCGGCGGAGTCGGCCTGTACACGGTTGCAAACTTTGAACGGATATCCACTCGCATTCCCTTTGTCAACGCCCTGGAACCGATGGATTACGCCGTCGGGATCATGCTGGTTCTGTTGCTGCTGGAGGTCTGCCGCCGCACCGTCGGATACAGCCTGACTTTCGTGGCCGTGGTATTCATCTTTTACGCCTTTGGGGGCAGTTATCTTCCCGGTCTCCTCGGCCACCGCGGGATCTCTCTTGAAGGGTTCATCGACCTACAGGCGTTTTCCAGCAACGGTGTGTATGGCCTTCCTTTGGGCGTCTCCGCCGAATTGGTCTTTTACTTTATCCTTTTCGGGACGTTTCTCGAAAAGAGCGGCGGTGGCGCCCTGTTCTCAGACCTTGGAGTTCTGCTCACCGGCAAATATCGCGGCGGCGCCGCCAAGATGAGCGTTATCTCCAGTTCCCTCTACGGGTCCATTTCCGGAAGCGCTGTGGCCAATGTGGTCGTTACCGGAATGTTCACGGTTCCGCTGATGAAAAAAACAGGGTTTCGACCCGTCTTCGCCGGCGCCGTGGAGGCTGTGGCTTCGACGGGCGGGCAGATCATGCCTCCGATCATGGGCGCCGCAGCGTTCATCATGGCCCAGATCCTGGGGATCTCGTACTGGAAAGTGGCTGCTGCCGCGGTGATTCCGGCCCTTCTGTATTACATCGCTCTATACGCCGCCATTGACTTTAAAGCCATGCAAGATGGCCTCACGGGCATTCCCAAGAGTGAACGTCACGACGTCCGTAGCGGGATTCTGAAACGGATTCACCTTCTGTTCCCTCTGCTGCTCATCATCTACTACATCATCAGCTTTACGGTGACCCCTGTGACCGCTGCAGCTCGCGCCATCCTGGCCGTTATCGTTGTGAGTTTTGTGAGGCGGGCGACATGGATGGGGCCGGGGAAAATACTCGACGCCATGGAGAGGGCCGCACGGGAAGCGGTTACGGTCGCCATTCCGTGCGCAGTCGCTGGATTGATCATCGGAGTCGTCATCCATACGGGCCTGGGACTCAAACTGACCGATATCTTGATCTCTTTTTCGGGCGGTATACTCCTCCCCTCCCTCATCCTGGTGATGCTGGCGGTCATCATTCTGGGGATGGGGATGCCGACCAGCGCGGCTTACCTCATTGCCGCGATTCTGCTGGCTCCATTGCTGATCAAGCTTGGCGTGAACGAGTTGGCAGCCCACATATTCATTTTTTATTTTGCGGTGATTTCTATGATCACCCCCCCCGTCGCCCTGGCATCTTTTACTGCCGCGGGGATCGCCGAATCGGACCTCTGGGAAACGGGGCTCCAGGCTTTCAAAATAGCAATCCCGGGTTTCCTGATTCCATTCGTTCTCGTCTACAATCCAGCGTTGGTCCTGCAGGGTTCCCTGTGGGAGACCGTCTGGGGTACCTTCACGACGCTAATCGGGGTGATCGCTTTGGCGGCCTCGGTCATCGGTTTCTTCATCCGCAGGGCCAGACCTTGGGAAAGAGCCATGCTTCTCGTAGGGGCTCTTCTGCTGATCGTTCCGGAGATAGTCACCGATTTTATCGGGATGGCCATAGTGGGGGGAATTCTGGCGGTGCAATTCCGGCGGCCATCCGATCTGGCCAAACGAGAGATTTCTATTTCCTAACCCGGACGAGCCGGAACCGAAAATATGACTCATATTTTAAAAGTTGGATTAAAAAATAATCTCAGAAATCACTTTACAGCAAAGGGTTTACACAGATCATGAATAATATCTTGCCAAAAACTGGATCAACTTTGCGGTTTAGTGACTAAACTGTATAGGGAAAAAGATATTTGGAGGAAATGCAAGTTGATTTTGGACCCTGAAATCAACCTTCTTGAAAAGACCGAACTCTGGATCGAGGGGATGACCCTCCAGGGTGTCCGGCTCGACGAGATCGCCGCAACGGTGGCCGATGTCTTCGGTTTGGAGCGGCGCGAGGTTCTGGTGGTAGACGTGCGGGAAGACCACATCGTACTGGACATCCTGCGGCCGGTTCTCAAGTCGAGACAGATTGCAGGCAAAGGCAATGAGCTCCTCAAGAGAATCTCTGATATTCCGGGTGTTACCCTTTCCGATCAGGCGTGCATCCATTCGGAAGGGGCACTGGGCTGGGTTGCTCTGGATGCGGTCGAGTCGCAAAAGGCGATAGAGCAATCCGCGCGGATGGGCCAGGAGATCCGGGAACGGGTGGCCAAACGGGCCATTGTCTTTTCAACGGGATTTGAGGTTGAACGGGGAATGATTGCCGATACCAATTATCCCCTGATCGATCAACGGCTCAAGGAGGAGGGATACACGGTTAAATTCGGTGGAATCCTGCCGGATGAGCCGGGGGCGATTGCCTACCAACTACAGAGGGCTCTGGATGAGGGTTTTGGCCTGATCATCACCACGGGGGGCGTAGGCGCCGAAGCCAAAGACTGCACCGTCGAGGCGCTTCTCCGGGTGGACCCTGCCGCCGCCACCCCGTATATCATCAAATTCAAAATCGGAACAGGCCGTCATGTCAAGGAGGGGGTGCGCATCGGAGTGGGTGAGGTTGGCATCTCACGTTTCGTGGCGCTTCCGGGCCCGACCCGGGAGGTGAAACTGGGTATGGATCGACTCCTGGAAGCCCTAGCAAGGAAGTGGGACAAGGCTGAAACGGCCGAGCACATCGCCGCTGCACTGCGGGAAATTTGGCGGGGACATGCACATGGCATGGGCCATTCTGCAAAGAGCGGGGACGAATGAAAGATTTCGAGAATCTCCTTGCCGCAATGGCGCTTCCCGATCCGTTCTATGGGAAAGTTCTGGGGGAAAGCAGAAACCGCCCTTTGACGGCGGTTCTTGGGGCTCAGGGGGAAGGAAGACTGGCCGGGATTCCTCTGGCTCAGGATGCCGCCAGGGCTTTGGGAATCGAAGGATTCTGGAAAAAACAAACCGGAGAACAAATTCAAAAAGGAGAAGAGATTGCCCGGTTCCGGGGACCGGCGGAATCGATTCTGAAGCTTGAAAATCTGGTGATCGGCCTCATCGCCAAACCATCGGGGATTGCCACTGCGGCCGCCAAAGCCGTCCATGCAGCAGAAGGCCGGCTCCGGCTGGTGAGCGGAGGTTGGAAGAAGCATCCTTACGCGATCCGGGAAATGGTCCGGCAAGCGGTCACCGCCGGAGGCATGGGCCAACGGATAACGGATCAACCCTTTTTGTATCTCGACAAGAATTATGTGCGCCTCTTCGGCGGAATCGGCCAAACGCTTCAGGCCGTGGCGGCGGAAGGGGCTATAAAAGTGATCCAGGTCCGGGGCGAGTTTGCGCCGATTGCCGAAGAGGCCCGGGAAGCGATCCGGCATGGCGCCGCGGTCGTCATGGTGGATACCGGATCCTGTGAAGACCTGGACAAGGTGCTTCAGGCCACAAAGGCGCAAAGACTGTCCTCGGAAGTTCAGATTGCCTTTGCCGGGGGAATCAGGATCGAGGATATCCCTACCCTGGTCCGCAAAGGCGTGGACATTGCGGACATCGGCGCGGCGATCCTGGATGCCCGCTGGCTGGAACTGAGCTACGATGTTTTGGGATGAAAGGGGAAACTTGGAATAAAAGCAAAGCGGCAAGAGAGGGCAAAATAACAAAACAAGACAAACCCAAAGAGAAAGGAGATTTATGATGACATTCATGCGTAAGATAACGGTATTTTTGGCAATGGTGCTGGTCAGCTTGCTGGTTGCGGTCGGTCTTGGCTTCGGTGCGGAGAAGGCCCCGGCGAAACCCACCATCAATTTAAGGTTGGGCGATGTGGTTCAACCGACCCACCCGATGAATGTGGCAGCGGAGAAATTTGCCAAGAAAGTGGCCCACAAGAGCAACGGACGGATCAAGATTACGATTTTCCCGGCCCGCCAGTTGGGCGATGATCGTCAGCTTTTCGAACAGGTCCAGCAGGGTTCGCTGGACATGGGAGAAATCTCGGCGGCTCCGATGGGCAGTACAACGCCCTTGATGTCGGCGTTGCAGTTGCCCTTTCTTTTTACCAGCTGGGACCAATATGTAAAGGTCATGAAGAGCGATGCAACCACCAATCTCTTGAAAGGTCTTGAAAAGAACAACGTGAAGGGTTTGGCCGTATACAACGCCGGTTTCCGCCATTTTGTTTCCGTCTCCAAAACGATCATGAAGCCCGAGGATTTGAAGGGACTCAAGTTCAGGGTGGCCGAGACCCCGTTGCACCTGGACATTTTCCGGGCGCTGGGCACCAGCCCCACGCCGATGCCCTATGGAGAGATTTACAGCAGCTTGCAGAACAAGGTGATTGATGGGCTC
The DNA here is from genome assembly GCA_002423465.1 of Syntrophaceae bacterium UBA6112. Lineage (GTDB taxonomy): Bacteria > Desulfobacterota > Syntrophia > Syntrophales > UBA5619 > UBA5619. The sequence continues at coordinate 40,929 of DIWG01000013.1, forward strand.
GAGATGGATCTTTCCGCGATTCAGATGGAGAAGCACTATGAAGTGGCCAAGAACGTGACGCTTTCTAGGCACTTCACCTGGCCTGCGGTTTTGATGATGAACCTGGCGAAGTTCAACGCGCTGTCAGCCGGGGATCGGAAGATCATCGTCGATGCCGCCAAGGAGGTCATATCGGAGAACGTGAATGATATTGCTGACATTGAGAGCAAAGCCGTCGCCAACCTCAAGACGAAGAACGTAAAGATCACGGAGCTCACCTCAGCGGAGTTGGCGCCCTTCATTGAAGCCACCGGGAACATCGAGCAGAAGTATGCAGCGCAGGATCCGCTCATCGCTGCATTTGTCAAGTACGCCCGATCGGTGAAATAAGATTGTAGCATTTGTCTCGGGGATGGCCGTACCGTACCGGGCATGGCCATCCCTTCTGGACAAAAATGGGGGGGAATTGCGTTTATGAAAGCGCTTGAAACCATTGGAGGATATATTGATCAGGTAGCCAAAACGCTGACGCAAGTATGCGTTGCAATTATGGCCGTAATTGTCACCTTGCAGGTCATTTTTCGTTATTTCTTGGGAAACCCCATCTTCTGGGCCGAGGAATTGGCCCGCTATTCGCTGGTATGGATGACCTTCATCGGCGCGGCCGTAGGTCTAAGGGCAGGGCTGCTGGCTTGTATGGATTTGCTGGTGACGAGGTTTCCCGCACCCGTGCAGAAGTGGATTAGAGTCCTGGCGATCGCGTTGAATTGTGCACTCTTCGGGTTTTTATTATATTACAGCATCGTGCTGGTGGGTATTCCAAGCGTGACCAGCCAAAAATCGCCCGCGATGAGGCTGCCGATGTCCTATGTTTATGCGGCCATGCCCGTCGGTCTGATCTTGTTGTTGTTGCAATCGTTTATCCTATTGGTGGAAACCCTGACCGGAAAGAAGGGGGCAAACTAAGATGATCATCGCGATTACGTTTATACTATCATTGATGGTTGGATTGCCGATTGCCGTGGCCCTCGGCGCTACCGGGGTGATGCACGCCCTGTCCATGCAGGACCCTTATCTGCTGGTGATGCTGCCCCAGCGCATGTTTGCCGCTTCCGACAGCTTCAGCCTGATGGCGATTCCGCTGTTTATCCTGGCCGGTGAGTTGATGGGTTTCGGCGGGGTGACCGAGAAATTGGCGGACATGTCACGGTCGGTAATCGGCCATATCACAGGTGGGATGGCCTATGTGACCGTGATCGTCGGTTGTTTCCTCGGCGCCTTGCTGGGTTCTGCCAATGCCGCCGCAGCCCTGTTGGGCCGCGTCTTGCATCCGGAAATGAAGAAGGACGGCTACGATGATGAGTTCAGCACCTGCTTGACGGCGGCAACCTCCATCCTGGGTCCGATCATCCCTCCCAGCATGATTTTTATCGTTTACGGGGTGGCTGCCCAGCTTTCCATCGGCGAGCTGTTTTTTGCGGGGATCATTCCCGGTCTTTTACTGGCAGCTTCCTTTATGATCGTGATCTACGTGCAAGGGCGCAAGGCAAACTGGGAGGTCCGTCCTAAGGCGACGGTCAAGGAGGTCGGCACGAGTTTTGTGAAAGCCGCCCCCTCCTTGATCGTACCCCTGATCATCCTCGGCGGCATTCTGGGCGGGGTGACGACGCCTACGGAATCGGCGGCGGCCGCTTCCGTGGTGGCCGTATTCCTCGGCACCGTGGTTTATAAAAAGCTGAAACTCTCGCAGATCCCGTTGATCCTGGAGAGGACGGGTGTGACGAGCGCCTGCATCATGATCATTGTCGCGATGGCCAATATCCTGGGCTGGACCATGGCCCTGGATCAGATTCCCCAGATGATCGCCGGCTCCATGCTGTCGTTGACCCAAAACCCGTACCTGATCCTGCTTATGGTCAATATTTTTCTGCTGTTTGTGGGAATGGTCATGGAAACCATCGCCGCGATCATTATCCTGGTGCCTGTTTTCCTGCCGGTGATCGACGCGGTGGGGATCGACCCGTTGCACTTTGGGCTGGTGGTCAGTCTCAACCTGGTCATCGGTCTGATCACGCCGCCGGTCGGCGTAGCCCTCTTCACCACCTCCATCGTGACCGGCACACCGCTGCAGAAGTTGGTCAGGCCGATCTGGGTCTGGGTCGGCGCGGCCTGGGGCGTACTGATGATTATCACGTATGTTCCCTGGCTTGTGACCTTCCTGCCCAGGATGTTCTTTCAGCATTAGCGGGGCCTGATGACAGAAGGATGATGAAAAATGCATATCTATTTTAAACCCTATTCTCCACTGACTTTTCCCGGCGGACAGGGGGATGGAAAAATGGAGATCCAGGACGACGCCTCGGTGGCCGATTTTCTCCAGTTTCTCGATGAACACGGTTTATTGGGTGGCTATGGTCCCCAAGGCGTCTTTGTCATAGTAGAAAACTGTGCCGTACGAATGGATTATATCCTGCGGGAGGGACAGGCCGTGAAGGTCCTGCTCCAACCGCAGGGCGGTTAGCTAGGAGGAAAGACTATGTTGGGTGGATACATCGGTCAGATCTTGTGGGTGGATTTGACGGCGGGCAAGTGGCATACGGAGCCTGTGACTGCGGATATGGCAAGAAAATGGGTGGGAGGAAGCGGTTTTGCGGCTTACACGGTGTATGATCATGTGCCTGCCGACACCGACCCTTTGGGGCCTGAAAATATCCTCTGCTTTTTTACCGGTCCCCTGACGGGGACGCTGGTTACCGCTTCTTCGCGGCACAGCGTGGCGGCCAAATCCCCGCTGAGCGGGCGATGGGGCGAGGCCAGCGTCGGCGGAAGCTGGGGCCGGGCACTGAAACAGGCCGGCTATGACGGGGTGGTCCTGACAGGTAAGGCGGCCGGACCCGTCTACCTGTGGATCAACGACGGCCGGGTGGAAATCCGACAGGCCGATGTACTATGGGGCCTGGATACCTATCAAACCGCTGAAAAGGTCAAAGGGCTGACCCATGCCAAGGCCGAGGTCTGCACCATCGGCCCGGCCGGCGAACGGTTGTCGCCCATTGCCGGTCTCTTTACCGATGGACACGAAGGACGCACGGCGGCGCGGTGCGGGCTGGGCGCGGTATCCGGATCCAAAAAGGTGAAGGCAATCGCCGTCTACGGCAGGCAAGCTCCTGTGCTGGCGGAGAGGGAATCTCTCCGGGGAAAGATGAAGGCGATGACCCCCACCATCATGGAGAAGGCCAAGGGGCTCAGCAATTTCGGAACGGCGGGTCTGGTGACGCCCTGTCACATGCTGGGGGACTTCCCGATCAAAAACTGGCAGGAGGGCCTGTGGGAAGAGGGGGCGGCGAAAATAAGCGGCACCAAGCTTGCGGAAACCTACCTGACCGGACGGTTCCACTGCCCCGGCTGCGTCATCGGGTGTGGACGCCAGGTTGCGATTAACGACGGACCCTATGCCGGGGTCAAGGGCGGAGGGCCTGAATACGAAACCCTAGGACTATTGGGCGCTTCGTGCCTGATTGACGATTTGGGGGCTATCAGCTATGCAAACGAGTTGTGCAATCGGTATGGGATCGATACCATGGACGTCGGCAACCTGGTCGCCTTCAGCATGGAGGCTTACGAAAAGGGGATCATCGGCAAGGAAGAGACGGGTGGGATGGAAGTCCGCTGGGGAGACCCTGCCGTACTCATTGAACTGATCCGTGGCATGGGGGAAGGCACAGGATTTGGTGCCGTCCTCGGCGAAGGGTTTCCGGCCGTAGTCAAACGCTTCGGCGAGAAGGCCCAAGAGATCGCCATGACAGTCAAAGGCCTGAGTTTGCCGGCCCATGACCCCCGGGCGTACAACAGCATCGCAGTCGGCTATGCCACCGCCAATCGCGGGGCCTGCCATCTGGAGGCCTTCAGCCACGTATTCGAGCGGGCCCTGTCCATGCCGGAAATAGGCATTGATGCGCCCCTGGACCGGTTCCAGGTTGAAGGAAAAGGCATTCTGACGGCCAAGGCCCAGAATCTCATGATGATCTTCGACTCCCTCTGCCTCTGCAAATTCCTGCTGATGGGCGGTGTTCGCCTGAATGACATGGCACAATGGCTTTCCATGGCAACAGGACTTGCGTTTGGTGCTGATGAATTGCTTCAATGCGGTGAGCGCATCTTCAACCTGAAACGTCTTTTCAATGTACAATGCGGGGCAAGCCGCAAGGACGATGTCCTGCCAAACCGAATTCTCAACGAAAAACGCGGCAGCGGCGGCGCGGCGGAGAACCTCCCGCCCCTCGAGACGATGCTGGACGAGTATTACGACTATCGAGGATGGGATGCTGACGGCATTCCCACCCCCGACAGGCTGGAACTGCTGGGATTAAGCGGGAACCGATAGGAAAATGGAAGCGAACCGATCGTATGGAAGCATGAATGGAAAGGAGTAAAGATCATGAGCACTGATAATTTTATCTTCAGGATGGCGACCACGGTGATGTTCGGCAAGGGTATCGTCGCCCAATTGCCGACCAAGGTGAAAGAGTTTAAAAAAGACAAAGTTTTGATCGTGACCGACAAGGGCGTCCGGCAGGCTGGACTGCTGGCGCCCATTGAAAAGTCTCTGGCGGATGCCGGTCTCCATGTCGCCGTTTTTGATGATGTCGAACCGGATCCAGGGCTCGATACCATTCACCAGGGCGCCGCCTTTTTTAAGGAACAGAAGTCCGATTTTCTGGTCGCGCTCGGTGGGGGCAGTCCCATGGATACGGCTAAAGGCATCCGGATTCTGGCCGACCACGGGGGGCATATCCGGGACTATGCCGGGATGAACAAGGTGCCGGCCAGGTCTTCCATTCCATTGGTCACAATACCGACCACGTCAGGCACGGGCAGCGAGGTCACCATCTTCGCTGTTCTTTCCGATTGGGAGCATAATGTAAAAATCACGATCAGCAGCCCATATCTTGCCGCAGATCTGGCGCTGGTGGATCCGTTGCTGACGCTCTCCGCGCCGCCGCGGATTACCGCAGCCACGGGCATGGACGCACTGGCCCATGCCATTGAAACTTATGTGTCAAATCTGGCCCAGCCCCCGGCTGACACCCTGGCCTTGAAGGCGATTGCCCTCATCGGCGCAAACCTCCGGGCAGCAGTGGCCAACGGCAGCAAGCCAGAGCCCCGAACGGAAATGTCTCTCGGCAGCCTGTTGGCGGGAATGGCCTTCAACAATGCGTTCCTGGGGATTACCCATTCTCTGGGAGCCGCCCTCAGCGGACATGCCCATGTCAGCCACGGGATGGCCATTGCTTCGCTCTTGCCGTATGTCATGGAGTACAACGCAATGGCCGACCTGGGAAAATACGGAGATATCGCTTTGGCATTGGGGGAAAAAGTCGAGGGGCTCAGTCTCAGGGATAGGGCCTTTGCGGCGGCCGAGGCTGTTCGTAACCTGACCGAGGATATCAATTTGCCGAGCCGCCTTCGGGAATTCGGAGTCAAGGAAGAGGATTTGGCGGGAATGGCCAAGAGCGCAATCGGACACGGCATGGTCAAAATGAATCCCCGTCATCCAAACGAGACGGAATTGTTTGATATTTTAAAAAAAGCGCTGTAATGGCTCAAGAGTTATCACACACGAGAAACCGTCCATATCAATGGGAAGGAATATGGCAATGAAGAACAGAGTGGAAAAAGTCAAAGCCTGGATGGCAGCGCAGGGAGTGGACGTTTCGATTGTCCTGAAGCCCCAGGATGTTTTTTACCTTTCAGGGTCGGCGCCCATTTGCTCGGGCCTTCTCATCTTTCGTCAAACCTTACCTATTGAAATTTGCATTTGGCTCGATGGGCAGGAAGTCCGGAAGGAAAGTTTTTTCACGCGGGTGGTCGGCTACCGATTCCCGGAGTTTTCCATGGTCGGCAAGATGGCCGAGCTCATCCAAAAAGAGGTCAGCAGTCCACGCGTCATCGGCATCGAGCAGGATCATATGACGGTGCGTTTCTATAACACCCTGGCAACCGCCTTCCCAAAGGCTGAGTTTGTTTCCATCACACGGGCAATCGATGAGATGCGGGCCATCAAGACTCCGGAAGAAATTCGCTATATGAAGAAGGCCGCGGAAATGGCCGATGCCGGGATGAGGGCTGCGTTGGAGGCAGTGAAACCGGGAATCACTGAAATCGAGATTGCCGGAGAAGCCGAATATGCCATGCGCAAAGAGGGAAGCGAAGGATTGGCATTCGGCACGATGGTCGCCTCCGGTCCCCGGACCCTTCTGGCACATCCCTATGCATCATCCAGGAAGGTTGGCAAAAGGGACGTGGTCGTCATCGACATAGGCGCAAAACACAAGGGCTATTCTTCGGATCTTTGCCGGACAGCCTTTACCGGAAAACCGTCGGAAGAACAAAAAAAGTTCCTGAAACTCATGCTGGCGGCGCAAAGGGCCGTCTTCGATGCGGCAAAACCGGGCGTCATAACCGGCGATGTCTACGGTGCCGCAGAGAAGATGTTTGCAGCCTATGGATACGACAAATTGATTCCCGGCGATATCGGTTACGGCAGTGGTCTTCGTCAATCGGAGTTTTTTCCCATGGTCTGCCGGAGCGGCCAGGATGTTCTTCAGCCCGGCATGGTGCTGGCGGTTTTCCAGACGACGGCCTATCTCAGCCGGATCGGCGGCGTCCGGGTTGAAGACCAGATCGTCATTCAGGAAAAGGGATATCATCGACTGTCAAAATTACCGCAAACCGTGTACGATTGATCAGGGAGGTTTCCAATGACAGCAGAAAATTTCCGATCCTGGATTGAATCTTGGGAAGAAAAGGGATGGCTGGCCAGGGTCCGCAAACCGGTTGAAGCTCGATATACCCTCGGGGGGATCACCAAGAAATTGGGCAAGGAAAAAGCCGTTCTCTTCGAACAGGTATCCGGATATGACATGCCCCTGGTGACGAACTTGCTTTTTTCCCGGGAGGCACTGGCCGCTTCCCTGGGCATGGATGCAGAAAATGTCATTCCCCGATTTCAGAGAGCCATGGAAAAACCGCGGCCCTGTGAAATCATCGAGAAGGCACCCTTCCAGGAAAACGTGTTGACCCGGAATTTGAATCTCCTAAGGCTTTTCCCGATTCCAACCTACCATGAGAGGGATGCAGGACCCTATATCACAGGAGGAGTTCTGATCGCCAAAGACCCCGAAACCGGGATCCGGAACGCATCCATCCATCGCATCCGGGTGTTTGAAGACGGCGTCATGAGTCTCCTGATCCTCCCCCGGCATCTGGATCTTTGCCTCCGGAAGTGCATCGAGATGAAACGCCCGCTGGAAGTGGCGATCGCCGTTGGTGTAGACCCGTTCACGCTCCTGTCATCCCAGGCCATTTTGCCCTTTGGCATAGACGAATTGGAAGTGGCCAATGCCCTGCGGGAGGGTTTTCCACTGAAGCTGGCCCGCTGCACCACCGTCAACCTGGAAGTCCCGGCGGATTCCGAGATTGTACTGGAGGGAGTCATCGATCCCCTCGACACCCGGGTGGAGGGACCTTTTGGAGAATTTCCGCGCTACTACAGCCCCGAAGCCACTCGGCCGACCATTAAACTGAGCGCGATATGCCACCGGAACAAGCCTGTCTATTACTCGATCCTACCGGCTGCGCGGGAGCATCTGCTTCTGGGCGCCATCCCCCGGGAGGCAGGGCTCCTGGCCGATGTCCGGCGTGCAGCGCCCTCCGTTCGGGCCGTTCACCTGACCTATGGAGGAACGTGCCGCTACCACTTGGTCATATCGATGACCAAACAACACGAAGGCGAACCGAGGGTGGCGATGATCGCAGCGATGGCAAACAACGCGGACATCAAGCACGTAACCGTCGTTGACGATGACGTCGACATTTTCGACATGGAACAGGTGGAGTGGGCCATGGCCACCCGCTTTCAGGGCGACCGCGACATGCAGGTGATTCCGCGGATCCAGGTTTCCCATCTGGATCCCTCGGCCCTCGGTTTTGGGACCCGGGTCGGATTCGATGCCACGGCCCCGCTGGGAGGTTTGAACGAACTCTTCAAGCCCATCGCCATCCCGAACTACGAGAAGATCAATCTGCACGATTATCTATAAAGCGCCGAAGAAAAACTTGAGGAGCCAGGAACATGGCAGACGAGGGAAAGACTCAGGGTATGAGGAAACGGCTTATCGTTGGGGTTTCGGGGGCAAGCGGGGCGCTCTATGCCCAACGCCTTTTGGCAAAAGCGACACAATACAATCCGGTTGAGATTCACCTGATCGTCACACAACACGCCCGGACCGTCATCTCCCATGAGCTGGGCGCCGATGTTGATCTATCCCGCCTGGCCTTTCGGACTTATGCCCCCGATGACCTCATGGCCCCAATTTGCAGCGGCTCTTTTCGGACCGATGGAATGGTCATCATCCCCTGCAGCATGAAGACCCTGGCCGGTCTGGCCTCAGGGTATGCCGACAACCTCCTCCTGCGGGCCGCAGATGTCACCCTCAAGGAAAAACGGCCTCTTCTCGTTGTGCCCCGGGAAGCCCCCCTAAGCCCGATCCATTTGGGAAACATGGTGAAATTATCCAACTGGGGAGTACGCATAATGCCCGCCTGCCCCGGCTTTTACCATCTCCCGCAAAACCTCGATGAATTGGTGGACCAGTTCGTTTTCCGTGTTCTGGATGTACTTTGCCTCGACAGTCCCATTCAACGATGGGGGGAACCCCCCTCAAGGTAGACATCCCTTCTTGAAAAGAGGAGATTCAAGAAACAGCCCCTGCCAAGCCCTCGATAGCAATGGCATCCCCATCCTCGCGCCCTACCCTCTCCGGACAGGTCTCCTGTAGCAGGCGCTGACCTCCACTTCCCGATAGGATGTCATCATGAGGAAGATGCCATGAACGGGGTCAACCAGCCCGGCGGGAATCTACGCGGGCGAAGCAAACCGGGAGGCGATCCGGAGCGCATCCACCAGGCTCTCCGGGTTCGCCCGTCCCTCGCCCGCTTTGCCAAAGGCCGTCCCGTGGTCCACAGAAACCCGGATGATGGGCAGGCCGCAGGTGATGTTGACGCCGGAGACGCTTCCCCAGGTGTTGGTCCGGGCGTCGTACTGAAAGCCGATGATCTTGGTGGGAATATGCCCCTGGTCGTGGTACATCACCACCACCAGGTCGTACTGGCCCCCCTGCATCTTGGAAAAAACCGTGTCGGGGGGGATAGGCCCTTCGACGTTGATCCCCTCCGCACGCATCTGCCGGATGGCCGGTTCGATCTCCTCGATCTCCTCGCGGCCCATGAGGCCGGCCTCCCCCGCGTGGGCGTTGAGTCCCGCCACGCCGATCCGCGGCTCTTCCACCCCCAGCTTCCGCACGGCGTCATACCCCAGCCGGATGACCCGGCAGACGCGCTCCTTCTTCACCCGGTCGCAGGCCTCGCGCATCGACACATGGGTGGAGACATGAATCACCCGGAAACGGTCGTGGACCAGCATCATCGCATAGTCCTTCGTATGGGTGAAATCGGCGTAGATCTCCGTATGACCGGAATAATGGAAACCGGCCAGGTTGATCGCCTCCTTGCTGATGGGTCCGGTCACGGTCGCGTCGATCTCGCCGGCCATGGCCAGATCGATCACCTTCTTCACGTATTCAAAGGAGGCGCGGCCCGTTTCGGCGGCGGAAATCTTGTGCCGGATGGCGTCCGGTTCGATATTCTTCAAATCCAGAACATCCATGACGCCGCACCGGAAAAGCCCCTCCCCGGGGGCAGCGACCGGCCTGACTTCAAGATCCAGCCCGGAAAACCGGATGGCCTCCCGCATCATCCGCGACTCCGCAACGGCCAGAGGCCGGCACATCTCATAGATCTCCGGCATGGCCAGGGCCTTTGCCGTAATCTCCGGTCCGATCCCCGCCGGATCGCCGACGCTGATTCCGATCAATGGCTTGCTCAAAATGACTCCTCCTGAAAATGGGATAAAATATTGCCCGCCACCGCCAGCTTTTCTACGATTCTCACGAGCGCATCCTCTTTCCCGAAGGCGCCGGCCTTGGTTACAAGGGTGAGGCCATCCCATGGCCCGCCCCGCAAGTTCCCCCGCACGATCCCCTCGAGCAATTCACCTTCCAGTTCGATTCCTTCATAGTCCAGCAATCGCAGGACGCCCAGGGCCGTATCGCCGCCGGTCAGGATCATCGCCAGGTCGCCCGCACCGATCCGCGCCCCCTGCAGCGCCTCGATGGTCACACCGGCCATCACACCGGCGATCCGCTGGGGAATGTCCGTTTCGCCTTCGCCGTTGCCGGTCCAGCGTTCGGCAAAGGTCCGGAAGATGACGCTTCCGCCCGCAAGGGCGCTCCCCAACAGGCGGGCGAGTTTCCGCCGACCTCTTATTTCCGTCTCACCGTTGCCGGAGACGAGATCCTTGGTGAGTTCGAAGGAAGGGAGGCCTCTGTCCTGAAGTCGCTGCAACTGCGCATGGGTCACGGCAGAGGCGCTGCCGCCGATAATCAGAACGTGTTGGAAGGTGCGTTGCCTCTCCGTGCCGATCGGAACCGGCCCGGGAACGACTATCCTTGCGACCTCCCCGGCCAGGCCGGCGGAGCCCGCAAGGAGGGGGACCGTTTCCATGGAAAGAGCGACGGCGGCAATCGTGGCCAGGTCCTGGCGGCTTACGGCATCAAAAATGATGATCCTGCGGCCCGCCCGCTGTTCTCTCTCCACGAGACTCCGCAAGGCATCCTTCCCGGACGCCATATGGGTCAGATCGATTGTCCCGATGGAAAGGGAGGTCTGTTTTGCCAGCAATTTGCAGATATGGGATTCCTGTACGGGTGATGCCGCGTCCCGGGCCGCCTCCGTGAGCGCCAGGGGTTTTTCTCCGACCATCATGATTCCCCCGACCAGCACCCGACCCTGTTCCGGGTAGGACGGGGCCAAAAAACAGAGGGGAAGATTCGTCGCCCGTAGGATGGCGTCGATCTCGGAACCGATGTTGCCCCGGAGGGTGGAATCGATCTTTTTGTAAAGAATCGGGAATCGTTTGGGGTCGAAGCTCTTCAGGAGACCGGACAGAATATCGAAGGCCTCCGCCGGGGGAAGGCCGCGGGTAATCGTGTTGATGACCAGGATGTCCTGCGCCGGTCGGGCGGCAAGGGGATCGCCCTCCCCGCGGAAGGGCACCAGGAGGGTTTTCAGGCCCCGCTTGGCGAACTGAACGCCCGCATCGGCCCCACCGGTCAGGTCGTCGGCAATGAGTAAGCCGTACTGCTTTTCCATGGCATTATGTCCGATGTCCATGACAAACCCCTCGGCCGCGCCCCCGGAGGGGGCAAAAATGACGACACTGACATATATGATCGCCGGAGAAATAACAAGTTTATCAATGGTCGAAGTGCCGGAGTATCCGTTGTTGCCCGTTTTTTTTGGAAACGTCGATCCGATCAGCATCCTTCCGGATCAGTTTCAGGGAGCGCACCGGCGGGCTTTCATCGCTCACCCCTTGCGTGCTCCCTCTTTTTTGAGCCGCGCAATCACCATCTGGGCCGCTATCCGGCCCGAGAGGATCGTGGACTCGTAGCCGCTGCCCATGGATGCGGCTCCGCCGACGAAGTCGAGCCCCCGGATGTAGCGCTCCTGCGGCGCGGCGAGCGAGCGGGCGATGACCGAGTCCCAGGGGGGCTGATTGTAGGTGTAGATCGCCCCTTTGAAGGCCCCGGTATAGCGGGCGAAGGTGGGCGGCGCCGCGATCTCCACCTCTTCGATATGCTCCCAGAGCGAACAGCCCACGGCCTGGCAGAACTGGTCGATCATGGCCCGGGCCATCGTCTCCTTGGCCTTGTGGTACTCCTCCGGCTTCACGTCCTTCCAGACGTCCGGGCCCGGCAGGGCCGTGAGCGACAGGATGGTCGTGCCCGGGGGAGAGCAGCCGGGATTGGCCTTGTTCAGGCAGATCGCCGCCTGCATGCGCGGCGGCTCGAAGGCGCAGAAGCTTTCAAAGGCCTTTTCGGTATCCATGTCCGGCCCGATGAAGTAGCCGTAGCTCTCGATGCCCAGGGCCTCGGGCGGGCAGTCGAGCCCCAGATAGACCACAAAGGCGCTCCCCCCGGTCTCCCGGGCGTTGGTCAGCTTGACGGCCCCTTCCGGGACCGCTCCGGGAGGATCGATCATCCGGCAGTAGACCAGGTTCGGAGAGGCGTTGGAGAGGACATGGCGCGCCCGGATCCTTTCGCCCGTGCCGGTTTCGACACCCGTGACCCGGCCCCC
>DIWG01000011.1 GCA_002423465.1 Syntrophaceae bacterium UBA6112
TTATGTGGCTACTGTTTCTTCACATCTCCGAAGGCATACTTGCTGATGAGATCTGCGATGTCCACCGGTGGTTGCGTCTCGGTAATGGTTCCACCTTGCTTGAGAAGCTCTCCTGCGCCCCCCGGATCGATACTCAGATGCATGTCGCCGATCAGCCCCTCCGTCTTGATGGAGGCGATGGCGTCATCATAGATCTTGATGCCGTTGCAGATGCGCATCTCCACCACTGCCTTCTGGTTTTGCTGGTCCATGGCGAGATTCTCCACGCGCCCCACCTCGATGCCGGTGATGTAAACAAGGCTGCCGGCCCTGAGGCCGGTGACCGATGAGAACCGGGCAACGAGAGGATAGGTGTCGTCGCCGAACAGGGAAACATGGCCGAGCTTAACCGTCATGTAGCCAACACAGAAGAGCCCCAAAACGATGAATATGCCAACCGTGGTCTCCATGGTGTACTTCTTCATCTGCTTACCTCCGCCCGTCACACCGAAGCCGGGCAATTTCTTTTTGTTGAGATTTTGCCTCATCGACAACGGAATCGATGTGGGCAGCCGGTTGACCCTGGGCAATACCGGCCAGGACCCCAAAATCGATACAGTCAGCCTGGGCCGATAATCTGGGCCGAGTGGGCTCCGGGGCCTTTGTCTGCCCGCGGATTTCAGCCCAGACATCATGAATGTCCCGTTCCTGAAAATTTTTGACAAAATCCTTGAGGATGCTCTCCGCTTCCGTCAAATCCGAATAGGGGAGTACTGTAACAAATTCATTGTTGCGGTGGCGCGTGGAAAACCCCCCTATGGCGCCGAAGTGTTTATCGATATGGATTCCCAGACTCCGTATGGCCACCTGTGCCGCATCGTGGCCCGCAACCCGCCGGATCAGATCCAGATCGCCCAGCGAAAAAACCGCGATGCAATAGGGCGCCCCACCGGCAGACTGCGTCAACTGGGCTTGATGCATCACCTTGAATTGCCGTTTGGAATAAAGACCAGTCAATTCATTCTGCAGCCCTTCCAGGCTGCGAATGACCTCGTCCTTGAAAGGGTGGTCGAAAATCTCCAGCTCCTCAGGGGAGCCCTGGAAAACGATGGATCGATCGTAGAGGGCCAGGATGCGGTTCGAGATAAAATAGACATCCGGAATCTCATGGCTGACCAGGATCGCGGTAAACCCGAATTTCCTCTGATACTGGGCGATCATCCCCAGGATGGCATTTTTCCGGACCGGGTCCTGGCCGGACGTAGGCTCATCAAACAGGACGATCTGAGGATCCGTCACCAACGCCCGCGCCAGGGCGGCCCGCTTTTGCATGCCGCCCGATATTTCCGAAGGGTATTTGTGCGCCGCATCTTCAAGTTCCGTCTGTTCGATTCTGGCCGTAACCCTTTTATCGATCTCAGTTTCAGTTAGGTTCGTCGTCTCCCGAAGGGGAAGGGCGATATTGTCGTAGACGGTCAGGGAATCGAAGAGGGCATTGTCTTGAAACATGTAGCTTATCTGAGCGAGTTTGGCGGCGCTTTCGCTTTTTTTCATCTCGCTCAGGGGTTTCCCCTTGAACAGGATGGTCCCTTCATCCGGTTTGAGCAGCCCGATGATATGCTTGAGGAGTACGCTCTTGCCGGAACCGCTCAGGCCGATAATGGTCGTAACCTGCCCTTCGTAGATCTGGAGGTTGACCCGTTCAAGGACGCTTCGGTCGCCGAAGCGCTTGGTGACGTCCTTGAACTCGATTAACGGGCTTTCCATGGGGCTTTCCTCAGATGAGCAGCGACGTCACAACATAGTCGGACACCAGGATCAGCACACAGGAGATCACAACGGCCGAGGTCGTGGAGAGCCCGACCGCCTTGGCGCCGTGGCTGTCCGATCGCATGTGCGCAAAATAGCCCTGGTAACAGGAGACCGTGGAGACGATCACGGCAAAAACAACCGCCTTGATCAAGCCGTCAGTGACATCTTTCATGTCCATGCTGGCCTGAACACGATACACATAGGTGCCGGCGTTCGCGCCCAGGAGCAATACGCCGGAGACGTACCCGCCGATAATGCCGACGAGGTCGAACAGGGTGGTGAGCAGGGGAAAGCTGATGATCGAAGCGATAATTCTCGGGCTGATGAGATATCCGAGCGGGTCGATACGCATGGTGTCCAGGGCGTCGATCTGTTCGGAGATGCGTTGAATGCCGATCTCTGCGGTGATGGCCGAACCGGCCCTGGCGGCAATCATGATCGCCGTGAGAACCGGTCCCAATTCCCGAACCAGGGTCAGGGCCACCAGGGCACCGAGAGCCCCTTGTGCGCCGAATTTAACCAGGGCATGGTACGATTGGAGACCCAGGACCATACCGGTGAACAGGCCAACAAGCATGATGATCATGGTGGTCCGCGCCCCTATGTAATAGACTTGCTGTATGATCTTGATCAATTGTTTCGGTCGCAGGATCTTCAACACGGCCAAAAGTAGGAAAATCATCGACGCGCCCAGATGGCAGATCCACCGGATTGCTGCCCTGCCGACTACACCAAACGGCATCATCGATGATATCAAGAACGTTGGCTTACTTTTCATATCAGCGCCTCAAGATTCCATCACAGGTCAGTATGGTGTCCTCATTGTACGGCGATGGCACTGCCCGATTTTTTCAAGGAACAGTTTTTCCACCCCAAACAAACCGTTGCTATCGTGATCTTTGTAGATTCCAACCGTCACAATGTTTCCCGAATCAGGATCTTCTATCTTGACTTCGGTCACATAGGCTGCTTTCAGGTGCTTAGACATCGGAACAGTCCTCTTTTTCATGGTGAATCCGACGGATTATCCCGGGCCTTTGTGGGTTGAAGGCCGGATGCCGGAGTCGGTATTTTCCCGCCATGCGGCCCCCTCAAGTCAGCGGTACGCCGCCGTTGAGTTTTTCATAAACGCCTATGTACCGATCGATCATTTTCTCCACGTCGTGTTTCACCCGGGTCTCTTTCATGATCCTTTTCAGTTGGCGTTCCCTGATTTCGGGAGGCCTTCGATGAAAACGAACGCTGTTCTCCAGGCCGTACCACAACCCGCCAGCGTCGTAATCCCTGAAGAGGAAGCCGTTCCCCTCATCGCAAGCAAAACCGTCTTCCCGTAATCTAAGCTCGCTGATCTTGTCGTGGTATCCCCCCGTGTCCCGGTTTGTTGCCGTGGCGCCGTAAAGATTCCCGATCTGATCGATCTGGCCACACGGCTCATATAAAGATGCGCCGAAGACATCGCTGGCCGCGGCGTATCCCAAAAGCGAGAGACTCTCGTTGAAGTGTTGATAGGTTATCTTGCCTCCCGATGCGCAGGCGATCCTGCCCATGATCTCCTCGTGGGATCGGTCACCGCTGATTCCATCCGCGACAATGGCGATCTGAACGTCGTCTTGTTCGATGACAAATCTGAAGGCGATATCTTCGAGAAGCTCTATTCCCTTTTGGGCAGGATCGAGTCTGGATGGCCAGTAGAGAAGTATCGCCTCCGGGTTCACCATCAATCCGGTCCTTCTTTGAAACTCGACACGGCTTCTTTTTTTTGCGGCGAGGACCTCGTCTTCAGGTCCGTATGGCTGGACCAGATGCGGGCAATGCTCGGGATAGATCCTTTTTGACGGCGCATTCATGATGGAAAGGGTGGATCCTTGATCATATTTCTCCTTGACCTCCTGACGGACACTGTACGAAATGATCGGTCTGTCCAGAAAATGGTCTTCAATGACCTCATGAAGAAATTGCTCTCCCACAAAGTTGATCAGGGAAGCATTTTTTATGGCCGATGCCTCGCAATCAATACATGTTTTCCCATTGTCCTGTGAAAAATAGAGGTAGGGCGAAAGCTCTTCGACGTTGACGCCGGCGTACATTTCAACGGGCGTATGGCCGGTGTGGACATTGTGAACCGTATGGAGGATGGGCCAGTTCCTCGATTTTGCATAAGCCGTAATGGCCCCGCCGGCCATCCAGTCGTGGCTGTGAATGATCAGCCGGCCTTCATGCTTTGCGCAGATTGTCGTGATCACATGATTGATGATCTGCCTTTGGAACTCCACGGCATTGAGGAGGGCATTTCCCCCGTAAGCGCTCTGCAGGTTGTCAAAAATGGAAGAGTTGATCAGGTGTATCCGGGCAGGATCGGTCCTGTCGCGGAAATCGTGCCACTGGTTTTTATCCATGCCACCTTCTTTCTGGAAAAGTCTTTTCAGATCGAGGGTCGCGAGATGGCATTCAATCCCCTTTTCCGCAAGCCCTTCACAGAGAGCGGCCACGACTTCGCCAAGCCCTCCACTCTTGCCCGAGATGTAGCATCCCAGGGCGCCCATGTTCTCGGGCAACCGATCCGTTTCGGGTGCGATTTGGAGGATGGGCGTCTTTGCGGTTCTTTTCAATATCTCGACCGACATGGGACAATCCTTATATTTACGATACACATCACTTTTTGCAGCTCAGGCAATCGGCCTTCCACAGGCAGTCGTTTTCGCATGTTTCTTTTGTCCCGAAACACGGTGCATTCCCTTCTTTGACCTGAATATCCCGGATGACGTCCTTCTTGGAACGACCTATTTTCGCGTTGACACTCCAGTACGCTGCTATTTTCCGGATCTCCTGTATCTTCATGACGAGTCCTCCTTCGATTCAATAATCCCGCTCCTTGTGCCGGCGCAGTTCATTATCCCGCGCGTCTATAAAAAATAGGCATTCAGGACATATTGCTGGACCATCCGATGGGTATTAAAGAACGATCCGTTGATTGCAATGCAGTGCAGCATGACGTCGATGAATCGATCACGGTCGTGGTAAAAAAGCGGAATGATCACCCGTTCCAGTTTATTGTAGAGGGACAGGGCGTCGCCTGATCTGTCCCCACTTTGTTTACCCCCGTCTCCATTGCCCCCGATCGACCACCCCGTCAATCCTTCGATGCACCCCTCAATCCACCAACCATCCAGGACGCTCAAACTCGGCACACCGTTCAGGGCGGCCTTCATCCCGCTCGTCCCCGACGCCTCGAGGGGCGGCAGGGGGGTATTCAGCCACACATCAACCCCGGAGGTGATCATCTTCCCCAGGTCGATATCGTAATTCTCAAGGTAGGCAATCTTAATCTCTTTTTTGAGAACGTCCCTGGCCTGATAAATCCGCTGGATGAGTTCCTTGCCGCTCCAGTCGTTGGGATGCGCCTTTCCGGCGTAGATCATCTGGATATGACCGGATTTTGTGCATATGTTTCTCAGTCTCTCGATATCGGTGAAAAAGAGGTCACCCCTTTTGTATGAGGCTGATCGCCTGGCGAACCCGATCGTCAGGACGTCCACGCCCATGCCGAGATTGCTTTCCCGGTTTACATGCTCGATCAATTTTTTCTTCTGTTCCGCGTGGGCGTCCCATATCATTGCTCTGGGGATGCTCAATGCATAGCGAAGGTTGAAATTGTCGTTTCGCCAACCCGGGATGAATTCGTCGTAAAGCCTCTGGAAGGAAGCCCCCGCCCAAGTGGCCGCATGCACCCCGTTGGTAATGGAACTGATGTCGTATCCGGCAAACATCAGTTTCGAGATTTCGCCGTGTTTTTTGGCAACGCCATTGACATAGTGGCTCATATTGAGGGCAAGGCGGGTCATGTTCAGATTGGTTTCGGAAGCGTTGTTGATATCCCCGTGCACGTTGATGAATCCGAACACGCGCGTCGCCAGGTCCAGGAGGAAAGGATCCTGCAGATCCCAAAAGCCCTCCCTTGACCCAAACACGCGCCTGACCAACTCTATCGGGAATTGGTCATGGCCGGCGGGGACGGCGGTGTGGGTGGTGAAGATGCATTTTTGCCTGACCTCTTCGATATCGCTTCTGGAGACGGCTGTTCTTCCGTTTTGCTGAATCTCTTCATCCAAAAGTTCCATGGAGAGCAATGCCGCGTGTCCTTCATTCATGTGAAAACGCTTGATTTGGCCATATCCGAGGGCGCGGAGGATCCGGACGCCTCCTATCCCGAGAATGGCTTCCTGGCAGAGCCGGTAGTGCTGGTCTCCTCCATAAAGAAAATCGGTCAGCGTTCTGTCCCATTCCGAGTTTTCGGGCAGATTCGTATCCAGAAAATAGACGGGCACTGTGAAGCCGGCGACACCTTTGACTTCGAATTTCCAGGGACGAATCACGACGGTCCGCCCCTCAATCGTAACGGCAGCCCTTTCCGGCATCTCCTGCATAAAATCATCGACGACCCATTCAACCGGTTCTTCCGTCTGCCGCCCGTCGGCGCCGATCCGCTGGTAGAAATAACCTTTGCGATGAAGGAGGGTCAACGCGACCATCGGAAGGTTAAGATCGGCCGCTGAGCGGATCGTATCACCGGCCAGTACACCCAGGCCTCCGCTGAATGTCGGCATCTCCGCGTCAATGCCTATTTCCATGGAGAAATAAGCGATGACCCGTTCGGCGTTTGAAATGTCTTTACGCTCTTTACACAACATTGACGAATCTCCCTTCTTACGCACCCCCGCCCAGAACGTTATAGCGCGTCACCTGATTGACGAGGCGGACCAGGTGAAACACGATCAGTCCCCGTTGTGCCGCATATGCCGCATAGAGGGAACGTTGCGCGTCGAGGACGCCCAGGTAGCGGATCGTATCGCCCGCCAGTACGCCCAAGTCTCCACTGTATTCCGACATCTCCGCGTCAATGCCTGTTTCCATGGAAAAATTCGCGAGGTAACAGAGGTAACAATAAGCGAGGTCCCGTTCCATATTTCGGTTTTGCCGCGACAGGGCCAGGCTCTTCCGGTTTTACCTTGTACCAGGCGGCGCACATCTTGTATCCTTTCTCATGGATGAGCCTCTGACAGGCGCCGACAGCATCCGGGTCGTACAGGGAACCGCTGTGACTGGAGATGATCGCCAGCGCCTGGTTCATGGGCAGGGCGTTTCTGTAACTCCGGTGGACAGTCAAATCCTCAATGGCGTCCGCAACGGCCAGGACCCTGGCCTCAATGAGAATGTCCGCCCCCTTGATCCCCTGCGGGAATCCGGAGCCGTCAAAACGCTCGCGATGCTGGCGAACGATGTCGGCAATCGGCCAGGGGAATTCGATCTTCTTCAGGGCGTCATGTCCGGCTTGGGGGTAGCCTTGATACAGGGTCAATTCGACTCCTTCCAGCCGGTTGGTATCGTGAAGAAATTCGATGGGAACATTGATCAGGCCGATATCATAAACGGCCGCCGCCAGCTCAATCCCCTGCACCTGAAAAAGGGTCAGTCCCATCTCCCGGGCGATTGCAGACGCCAATGCCGCTACACGCTGATGGTGACCGGGGGGATAGGAACCCCTCCCCTCTATCGTTTCAGAGAGGACCTCAATTGTCCCCTTCAAATTTCTCTCCAGCTTGGCGTGGCTTTCCTGGAGACTTTCCTCCGCCTTCTCGCGCATGGTTATTTCCTCCTCCAGTGCCCGGTTGCATCTCATTTTTTACGTCTTTGACCCCTTCCACGTCCCTGGCGTATTCGGTCGTCAGATCCTTTTGTGCCTGGCTGGTCGCTTCGCCCAGCAAGGTGACGATTCCGTCTTTGACGCCTTTCACTTCCGTTTTAAACCCGCTCACGCTGCGATGGAACAAGAGTGAGGTCTTCACTTTCATCATAACCCACGCATCCGAGTTCTCAGCGGGGCGTTCCCCTTTGACTTCCAGCCTGTTTTCCACGGTTTTGACCCCGGGCAAGCCCGCCACGGTCTCCCGGGCCAATGACTTGTGGGATTCTTCAGAGACGATCCCCGTCAAGGTGACGGCGCCATCTTTGGATTGGATTTTGATATCATCACCCTTGAGGTAGGTCTTGAACACATATGAGTCCCTGGCGGATGATTCGATGCGGCTGTCCATTGTCGACGCGTGCACAGGCACACTGAGCGCCAGCAGAGCCACCGCTGCCACCATTAGAGATATAGAACACATTTTTTTCATGGCACATTCTCCTTTCATTGTTGCTACTGTTGTTTGGTGCTTCTCCTTCGCCTATTTCACGATCAGATCATTCTTTAAGGATTGTAACCCTTTGACGTTCCTTACGATTTCACGCGCTTTATCAACGGCCTTTTGAGAATTAACAAAGCCGCTCAGTTGGACGGTGCCCTGGTAAGTTTCGACACTGACAGAATTATCAGTACAACAGCAATCGTCTACAACATTTGATCCTCCTTTCTGATTGCTGCTCGATATTCATTAATCTTCGATCATAAGCCAACAGGTATGATCCACCAAACCGAAACGCTTCAGCGCGTCGGCCAGACTCATTCCCTCATCAGTTTTCTGTTTTTTGCCTTGTTCCGTCTGCGATGAGATGACGATCGCGAGGTCGCCGGGAATGAAGGCACTGACGTAAAAGTTGGCATCCAATATATTTATTTTTTTAAGGTTCAAGCAAAATGACCTCAGATACTCATGGGCCTGTTGCTCCAAATAGCCAGAAGACCGCAAAGAAATGACCTCAAGACGTTTCATATTATTCTTCCTCTTATTCTCCCTCGCCATATTCTATGGGAGTTTCATATGCCTAAACCGTTCCATACTAAATAATTGTTAAAATACAATGGCTTGCACATAAGCGTCCAATGCAAGTGTTGCATACAAAACAATATGATGTTTTATTCCGCATTCATTGCGTGAAAGTGTGAAATAAGATATATTTGCAGAACTCAGGGGATGCTCAATGTATAGCGAAAGTTGAAATTGTCGTTCCGCCAACCCGGGATGAATTTGTCGTAAAGCCTCTGGAAGGAGACCCCCACCTACCTTGTCGACGGGGTTTTGCTTAATTGTAATGGGTTTTTTTGCCTCATTTCATCGACCCATATTCCCCGGAAGATAAGATTTAGAATGCGCTCGAGTTTTTTTCGGTCCACCTCTTCTTCGGGATGACAAAGCTGTACCTCAATGGCAATGTTCAGCGCTCCGAGAGTAGCCCACACCATATCCTCGATCCTCCCTCTTTGGAATTCTCCCCGCCTGATGCCGTCGTTGATCAGGCATCTGATCTCCTGTCGGAACCTGAGCCGGCTGCTTTCACAGTCGAAAAAGGGCACTCCCTGTGGGGGTCCATAATAGATCGCGTACATTAATCTTGCCGCATCGAGGTTGTCGATGAAGAGGGAGAATACCTGATTGCAGAGGTGAAGCAATTTCTCGGTCACGCTTCCCTGCTCGTGACGGGAGGCATCGAAAAGGGCAACGAACTTTGCGGAAACTTCATTCATCAATTCAAGATAGATACCCTCTTTTTTCCCGAAGTAGTAATAAAGCGCGGGTTTTGTCACGCCGGCGGCGGTCACGATCTCGCGAACCGTTGTTGCCGCGTATCCCTTCCGGGTGAACAGTCTCAGGGCGCTGGTAAGAAGCCGTTCACGGACTGCGATATCCGATGATCTTGACATCCCCGCCTCCCATCATATTTCTCTTCATTTCCTTGCCCTCAATGCCTTGAATCATTACTGTCTTTTCCAGAAGAGCAAGAAAGATCATCGTCGTCGGCCAACGATAGTTTACTTCCTTCTTACGCACCCCCGCCCAGTACGTTATAGAGCGTCACCTGATTGACGAGCCGGGCCAGGTGGAGCACGATCAGTCCCCGTTGCGCCGCATAGAGGGAACGTTGCGCGTCGAGAACACCCAGGTAGCTGTCAATTCCCCTGGTATAACGCGCATTGGAAAGGCGATAGGTTTCCGCAAGGGCGTCGACCAGTGATTGCTGCGCTGCGATCTGCCGGGTCACTGTACCCTGCACGGCAAGAGCATCGGCCACTTCCCGGAAAGCCGTCTGAATCGCCTTATCGTATTGGGCCACGGTGATTTCCTTTTCCACTTTTGTGACATCGTAAGCCGACCATGTGCGGGCGTCAAAAATCGGCATAACAATCTGCGGGGCGAAGCTCCATGTACCCTGGCCGGATTTGAAGAGTCCGGACAGATCGGCGCTTGCGGTCCCGATGGCGGTTGTCAGGGAGATGCGCGGAAAGAAAGCAGCACGGGCGGCACCGATATTGGCGTTGGCCGCCTTGAGCCCATGTTCCGCTGCCAACACATCCGGACGGCGCAGGAGCAGTTCGGAGGACAGGCCGGGAGAAATCTCTTGGGGTGGGCTGACACTGCCCAGATCCGAAGGCAAGAGAGCCGCCGGCATGGAAGATCCCAACAGAAGGTTCAGGATGTTTTCATCTTGCGCAGCCAGTTGCGTGTAACGTGCAACGTCTCCCCTGGCTATATCCACCTGGCTTTGCGCTTGACGGAGATCCAATTCGGACGCGATCCCCACGTCACGACGTTTCCGGATCAAATTGTAGGAGGTCTCCTGCGTCTCAAGCGTGGCGGCCACCAGTTTGAGGGCTTCCCGGTCCGCAGCGAGGGCCAGATACGCCTGTGCTACCGAGGATACCAGCAGGATCTGTGCGCCGCGGCGGACCTCATCCGTTGCGAGGTATTCTTCCAGCGCCCGATCCTTCAGGCTGCGGATGCGGCCGAAGAAATCGATTTCCCAGGAAGTGATACCGAGATTGACACTGTATTGTTCGGCGGTCATCGCGCTCCCGGTGGACGAAAGATCCGCCGGAACACGTTCTTTATACCAACTCCCGACCGCATCGACCGTCGGCAACAATTCAGCCCGCTGAATGCCGTAATACGCCCGCGCTCTCTCAACGTTCAAGGCCGCAAGCCGCAGATCGCGGTTGTTGTTCAAGGCGATCCAGATGATCTCTTGAAGGCGTCCATCGGTGAAGAACTCCCACCACGGCAACTCCGCCGCCATCGGCACGGACGCGGCGGACTTTGTTTCATGGTAGGCCGCGCCGGTCGGCCAATCGGCGGGGACGGGCGACCGGGGTCGCGTGTATTCCGGGGCCAGCGTGCAACCCCCCAGAAGGGCGACGATCACGCCCACAAGAAGAAACAGATTTTGACTCATATCATGATCCTTCATATCATCGATCCTCTGCCGGATTGTGATCATCTGCTTTGACGGCCTCAAATTTCTTGCGTTTGCCAAAGAGCTTTTCGATCAACACATAGAAGAGGGGTGCGAAAATGACCACGAGGACCGTGGCGGTCACCATCCCTCCCAGCACGCCGGTGCCGATGGCGTTTTGGGCTCCCGCCCCGGCGCCGGTGGTCACGGCCAGCGGCAGAACGCCGAAACCGAAGGCAAGAGAGGTCATGACGATGGGCCTGAACCGTAGCTTTGCCCCCTCCACCGTGGCCTCGATCAGCCCCATCCCTTTTTCCAGACCGGCCTTGGCGAACTGGACGATCAGGATAGCGTTCTTGGTGGTCAGCCCCAGCGTAGTGAGCAGAGCGATCTGAAAATAGACGTCATTGGCCATCCCCCGCGAGCTCGATGCAATGATACCGCCGATAACCCCCAGAGGCAGAACCAACAGGATCGCTATGGGGATGGTCCAGCTTTCATAGAGCGCCGCCAGGCACAGGAAAATCACAAAAATCGAATACGCATATAAAAGAGGTGCCTGAGAACTCGACATCCGTTCCTGATAGGAGAGGCCCGTCCAGTCAAAACCGAACCCCTTAGGTAGTTTCTCCACCGCCTCTTCCATGGCCTGCATGGCCTCTCCCGAACTCTTCCCCGGCGCCGGTTCTCCCCAGATGTTCAGGGAAGGGAACCCGTTGAAGCGCTCCAGCCTGGGGGAACCGGACGTCCAGCGGCCGGATGCGAAAGAAGAAAAGGGAACCATCTTCCCCGCCGTATTCCGGACGTACAGTTTCTCCAGATCCTTGGGAAGCATCCGGTAGGGGGCATCGGCCTGAATGTATACCCTTTTCACCCGGCCGCCCTGAATGAAGTCGTTGACATAGGCGCTGCCGAAGGCCGCCGAGATCGTCGTATGGATGGAGGCAAGGGGGACCCCAAGGGCGCCGGCTTTTTCCCAGTCCACGTCAATCCGGTATTCGGACACGTCTTCCATGCCGTTGGGCCGCACGGCGGTTAATCTCGGGTCCTTGGCCGCGATCCCGAGGAGCTGGTTTTGTGCCGCCGCCAGGGCCTCGTGTCCCAGACCGCCCCGGTCCAGCAACTGAAAGTCGAACCCCTTGGCCGTGCCCAGCTCGACGACGGCCGGCGGCGGAAAGGCAAACACCAGGGCGTTGCGGATATTCGAAAGAGCAGCCGTTGCCCTTCCCGCAATAGCCTTGGCTTTCAGATCCTCCCTGTCGCGGAGCTTCCAGTCCTTCAGTTTGACAAACACCATGCCGTTGTTCTGCCCCCTTCCGGAAAAGCCGATCCCGGAAATCGTAAAACAAGACGACACCGCCTCTTTTTCGTTCTCCTGGAAATGGCGCTGGATTTGAGCCGTGACCTTCCCGGTCTGTTCCAGCGTGGCGCCCTTAGGCATGATCACCTGGGCGAGCAGCATTCCCTGGTCTTCATCCGGAAGATAGGCGGTGGGCATGCGCAGAAAAAGGATCCCCATGAGCACGAGGATCACCAGAAAAACGGCCAGGTAGCGTTTTTTCCGGGAGAGGGAATGACCGACCATCCGCACATAACGGTCTCTAAGGCGAAAGAACGTGCGATCGAACCATCTGAAAAACGGGCGCAGGAAAAAAACCGCGTTTTCCGCCGGCTCATGCCCCGCCGCCACCGGCTTGAGCATCGAAGCGCAGAGAACCGGCGTCAGGATCAGGGCCACCAACACCGAAAGCAGCATGGAGGCAATGATGGTCACGGAGAATTGACGGTAGATGACCCCCGTGGAGCCGGGGAAAAACGCCATGGGGCCGAACACCGCCGAGAGCACAAGCCCGATGCCGATCAGGGCGCTGGTGATCTGTTCCATGGACTTGGCGGTGGCTTCTTTGGGAGAGAGTCCTTCCTCGCTCATGATCCGCTCCACGTTCTCCACCACCACGATGGCGTCGTCCACCAGCAGGCCGATCGCCAGCACCATGGCGAACATGGTCAGCATATTGATGGAAAACCCGAATAGCCCCAGCACCGCGAAGGTCCCCAGGATCACCACCGGCACCGCAATGGTCGGGATCAGCGTGGCGCGCATGTTTCCCATGAACAGATACATCACCAGGAAAACCAGAAAAATCGCCATCAAAAGGGTTTTCACCACCTCATTGATCGCCACCCTGATATAGGGTGTGGTGTCATGGGGATAGATAACATTCATCCCCGGAGGGAAGAACCGGCTCATCTCGGCCATCTTTGCCTTGACCGCATCGGCCGTATTCAGCGCGTTGGCGCCGGCGGCCTGCCGGATGGCCAAGCCGGCGGAAGGTTTTCCGTTGTAAAAGGCCTCAATATCATAGGTCTCGGTCCCCAATTCCGTCCGTCCGACGTCCCTGATCCGCACGGTGGAACCGTCCGGATTGATGCGAATGGGGATGGCGGCAAACTCCTCAGGGGTCTTAAGCATGTTCTGGACAACGATGGAGGCGTTCAAGCGCTGGCCCGCGACCGCCGGCGCCCCGCCGAATTGCCCCGCGGAAACCTCCACGTTATATGTCCGGAGCGCCGCGATCACCTCTGCCACCGTCAACTGGTAATCCGTCAGCTTGTCGGGATTGAACCAGACGCGCATGGCATACTGGGAACCGAAGATTTCCACCTCGCCCACACCCGGCACCCGCGCCAGGATTTTTTCCAGGCTGGATTTGGCATAGTCTCTCAAATCATTGCCGTCCATGCTGCCGTCTTCCGAGATCAAACCCACGACCATTAGGTAATTTTTGGTGGATTTACTGACCGTAACACCCTGACTTTGTACCACCTCGGGCAGGCTTGTCATGGCGAGCTGGAGCTTGTTCTGCACCTGCGACCAGGCAAGATCCGGATCGGTTCCAGGGACAAAGGTCAGCTCGAGGCGCGAACTGCCCGCCGAATCGCTGGTGGCGGACATATACAGCATCTTGTCGAAGCCGGTCATCTTCTGTTCGATGATCTGGGTGACGCTGTTTTCTACGGTCTCCGCCGAAGCCCCCGGGTAGAAAGCGTCAATGGAGATGGATGGCGGGGCCATTTGCGGATACTGGGAGATGGGAAGGTTGTAGATCGCCACCCCCCCCGCCGCCATCATGATGATCGCGATGACCCAGGCAAAAACCGGTCGTTCCAGGAAGAATTTCGATAGCATCGATGGCCTCCGTCAGTTCGATTTTGCAGCAGTCGGGACGGTTTTCTTGCCTTCCCCGTCTTTTTTGCCGTTGCCGGCTTCAAAGGGCACAGCATTTACGGAAACGCCGGGTTTCACCTTCTGCCCCCCCTCGACGATCACCCGTTCACCGGCGGAAATGCCGGCTGAAACAAGCCAGTCATTTCCGATGGCACGGTCGAGCGTGAGCATCTTCTGTTGGACCTTGTCCTCGCCGTCCACGACCAGGGCCAGAGGGGTTCCCTTGGGATCCCGTGAAACGGCCTGCTGGGGAATGAGGAGGACATTGGGATTGACCCCTTCTTCCACAACCGCCCGGACAAACATGCCCGGCAGCAAAACGCCCTTGGGATTGGGGAACACGATCCGCAGGTTCACCGACCCGGTTGTCGGATCGACGGTGACGTCGCGGAATTGAAGAGCCCCTTCCAAGGGGTATTTGGCGTCGTCTTCCATGAGGAGACGGACCTTGTTCCGGATCTCCCCGTTGCGATTGAGGCTGCCTTCCTCCAGGCGGCGCCGCAATCGCAGCAGTTCGGTTGTCGATTGAGGCACGTCCACGTACATGGGATCCAGTTGTTGAATGGTGGCCAGGGCCGTGGGCTGATGCGCCGTCACCAGGGCGCCCTCCGTGACGCCGGATCTTCCGATGCGGCCTGAGATGGGTGCGGTGACGGATGTGTACCCCAAATTGATCCGGTACGTCTCCAGTGCCGCTTCCGCCTGATTGATGGCCGCCTCGGCCGCGGCCACCGCTGCCCGGTCGCTTTCCACCTGCGCCTCGGCGGCCCGGATCGTGGCCTCGGCCACGTCGGCCTCGGTCACGGCCTGGTCGCGCTGACTGGCGGAGACTGCGCCCTCCTTGGAAAGCTCATCGAAACGCTCGCGGTTCGTCCGGGCGAAATCCAGGGTGGCCTGCTGCCGGGTGACGCCGGCGATGCTCGCTCTCACGGCGGCCCGCGCCCGGTCGGCGGCTTTCCGCATGGCCGCAAGATTTGCCGCTGCATTGTCATACGCCGCCTGAAAAGAAGCCTCATCAATCCGAAAGAGGACCTGGCCGGCCTTGACATCGGCGCCTTCCGTAAACAGGCGCTTGCGGATGATTCCGCCTACCTGCGGGCGTACTTCAGCGACCAAATTGGCGGAGGTCCGCCCGGCCAATTCCGTCGTGATCACCAGCCGCTTCGGCTGTATCGTCACGACGGCGACTTCCGGAGGTCCGCCCTGGGCAGGTCCACTTATGGTGGTCTGCCCGCAAGCGCCGAGAATGATGATCCCGGCAAGCACGCCCCCGGCGGCGAGTTGCTTTGCCATTTCATAAATCTGCATGCAACACCTCTGACCTTTCAAATTTCGTGACTACATTGTCTGTTACGCCCAAGTGATAGCGTTTTGATCATTGGCAAATAAGGTGAAAATAACTTCAAAACAAAAATGAGCGTTCAATCTTTTAAGGGGAACCCTCACACTTCCCATAGGGCATAGGCATCATTTTTTGATGGCATCCCAGCAGGCTTCCGTGGTCTGATCAATCAGGGCTTCATCCAGGACGATGAAGCCGAGGATATGGTCGCGAATGATGAAGATTAGGGGGCCGAAGGCCAAGGGAAACAATACGCCCTCGGGAAGCTCTTTGAGAGCTTGCCGCTTTAGCCCCAGTCCAAAAATATCCATCAGTTTATCGTGGTTGCCGGGCTGAATCAAAAGCCTGTCCCTGTGCAGGGAGATGCCGTAGGGTGAGTTGAGGTACTGTTCCATGTAACGGAAATGGAGAGGGTGCGTTATGAAATATCGGAGAAGTCCTCGGGTCAGGTAGAGAAATTTTTCCCGGAGGGGCCGTTTGGCAGGGTAGCCTTCCTGAAGCGTTGCACTCATCTTGTCTTTCAATTCCCTATGCAATTCGGTAATGAGGACGTCCTTGGTTTCAAAGTAACGATAGATTGTTCCAACGGCTACGCCAGCCTTTTTGGCGATCTCGGCCATCGGGGCAGCATGAAAACCCCGTTCGGCTATGAGTTCCAAGGCAGCTTGCATGATGTCACCACGCCTGTATGAGTTTTTCATGGTTCAAACCTTGCCCATAAAATGGGTGAATGACCTCTATGCGTTTCACTATTTCCCCTCGCCATATTCTGATTCTAGGAGCCTGTCGGACTTTCCGACTTTAGATAAAAGTGGCTCTCAAAATTAGCTCATAAGACGCTTTTTTTGAAAATGAGTGGTTTGATGACCCCCCAAATCGAAGGATTTACCTAAAAATTCCCTAAGCCCGACAGGCTCCTAGGGAATGTCTTGCCAGGCTGATTATTTCAACAGCCTGGCTTATTTGAACTTAGAGGTCGCCTGGTGGAAGGCAGTCTCGACTTCAGCCCAGGCCTTCTCTGCGCCTGTCTTCAGGTCTTCCCATGCCTCATCACCGGCGGTCTTCAACTCATGCAGCTTTTCCCCGACCTCATCTTGCTTGTGCTGCAAGGCTTCGATGGTTTTGTAGTATTCGATCTTCGCCTCGGCCTTGACCTTGTCCGCCTTGGCCTTGAGCAGAGCGATCTGCGCGTTCCATTCATCCAACTGTGCATCGAGCTTTTCTTCGTACGCTTTTCGTTTGTCCCTCATAGCAATCTCCTTCATCATTTTGTTGTCGTTACTGTTGTTTTTGAACTCTTTTGCTCCGAAGACCTCATGCCTTTCGGAGTCCTGGTCGTTCGGGTCAACGACGGCCGCCGTGCTCGATCCGGGAAAGGATAACGGTCGCCTATTTCACGATCAGATTATTCTTTATGGATTTGACTCCTTTGACGCTCCTTACGATTTCGACTGCTTTATCGACGGCTTTTTGAGAATTAACGAAGCCGCTCAGTTGAACGGTGCCCTGGTAAGTTTCGACGCTGATCTGAAATGACTTGAGAAAATCGTCTGTTGCCAGCAGGGATTTTACCTTGGTCGTGATGACCGAATCGTCAATGTATTCACCCGTACTTTCACGTGTGGGTGTCGATGCACAGGCTGCAAAGGTGGCGATCATCATAAGAATCACTAAACAGTGGATGACGATATTTCTCTTTTTCATTGCAGTTACTCCTCTCTGTAAGTTTGTGGTGAAGTGGTTAGTACGGAGCCAAACAGCTACAACGGTCTCTGTCCTCAATGACTCTGACCTTCACGATGATGATGGCAATGACCAGCAGGATGTGATAAAAAAACCCATCGTATAGCCGCTCACCAGCCTCAGCATCCACGGAATTTCCCGTACAACAGCAATCGTCTATAAAATTTGATCCTCCTTTCTGATCGCTGCCTGATATTCATTAATCTTCGATCATAAGCCAGCAGTTATAATCCACGAGCCCGAATTGCTTTAGTAAATCGGCCATATAGACACCCGAATCCGTTCTCATGTCTTTGCCTTCTTGCACCTGTGATGATATGACGAGCGCGAGATCATTGGGAATGGAACCATGAACGTAGAAATTAGCACCCGACAAGGAGAAATGAGCATCGGACAAATGATGTTTTTTGACTATCCGGCAAAATTTCCTCATAGATTGACGGGCCTGTTGCTCCAAACAGCCCGAAACCCGCAAAGAAATGATCTCAAGACGTTTCATATTATTCTCCCTCGCCATATTCTATGGGACTTTCATATGCCTAAACCGTTCCATACTAAATAATTGTTAAAATACAATGGCTTGCACATAAGCGTCCAATGCAAGTGTTGCATACAAAACAATTTAATGTTTTATTCCGCATTCATTGCGTGAAAGTGTGAAATAAGATACATTGACGATGGAGGAAAGGAGGATGACACAATGGTCGATGAAAAAGATTTTTTCCGGGAGGCGACGCTACGGATCTGCGGCAGCCTGGAGATCGAAAAGGCATTATGGGACTGTTTGATCTACATCCGGGACTACATTCCCGCCGATATGATCTTTATGAACGTGTATGATCCCGGTACAGGCATCACAGAGACCTTGGCAAGGGCCGATCTCCAGAGCGGCCACCTTGTCTCCCTGAAATTGGTGGTTCCACAGGCGGCCCGCCGCGTCATCGACGATATTATAAATAATACTGATCGCACGCCTCGCGTTATAGTGGCCGATCGTATCAGCGGACATCCACTCCTGGGACCAATTTCCACAATTGCGGAAAATCCTGACGCGTCTTTTATGGCCATCGGCCCGAAGCCGGAGTGGAATCTCTTCGGCGGCATCTTCATCGGAAATCATGCAGGGGTGAAGTATACCGACGAGCACGTGCAACTCTTTTCCCTGCTGAACGAACCCTTTGCTATTGCCTTCAGCAATTACATACGTTACCGCGAGGTCTTGCGTCTGAAGGACATCCTTGCGGACGACAACCGATATCTACAGGAAGAACTGAAGCAGAAGACCGGGGGTGAAATTGTCGGCGCCAACTTTGGTCTGAAACAGGTGATGGAGATGGTCGGTCAGGTGGCGCACTTGACCAGCCCTGTCCTGCTACTGGGGGAAACGGGGGTTGGAAAAGAGGTCATCGCCACGGCCATTCATAATTTATCGCCGCGCAGAAATAGTCCGTTTATCAAGGTCAATTGTGGAGCTATCCCGGAGTCCCTCATGGACAGCGAGCTATTCGGCCATGAGAAGGGGGCGTTTACCGGGGCTCTGTTCCAGAAAAGGGGCCGTTTCGAGCGGGCCCAGGGCGGTACGATCTTTCTCGATGAAATTGGCGAGTTGACGCCGGGGGCGCAGATCAGACTCCTGCGTGTGATCCAGGAAAAGGAGATTGAACGAGTCGGTGGCTCGGAGGTCCTCCCTGTGGACATTCGCGTCATTGCCGCTACGCACCGCAATCTTGAGAGCATGCTGGTGGAAGGCAAATTTCGCGAGGATCTCTATTTTCGTCTCCGAGTCTTTCCCATTGTGATTCCGCCTCTCCGGAACCGAAGTGCCGATATTCCCGCCCTTGTCCAGCATTTTATGATGATGAAGTCCCGGGAGATGGGTTTAGTGGAATTGCCCACCTTGGCACCGGGAGCCATTGATAAATTGATACATTACTCCTGGCCTGGCAATGTTCGGGAACTCCAAAATGCAACTGAACGTGCTCTTATACTCAGCAAGGGAAATCCCTTGACCTTCGATGATCTTGGAGAAACGGCGAAGAACGTGTTGCCCGATACGCCTCTGCCGCGCGATGGGAGTGGCGATAGCCTGGATCAGGCCGTATCACGGTACATCAGGCAGGCCCTGGAAACGACGGGCGGTCGCGTTGGCGGAGAAAAAGGGGCGGCAAAACTGCTGAAGATGAATCCATCCACTCTCAGGACCAAGATGAGAAAACTGGGCATCTCTTTCGGTAGAAAAGGACAAAAGACCGGCCCAAGCGACCTTGGCCGAAGGGGGGATCGGTAAGACAACGTCATAATATTGATTGATCATCTCCATGAGGTCTTGGCCGTCAGCCCGGAAAGCAATTTAGCAGCTGTCGTACCCACCGGTTTCGATTGTCGGGGGCGGGGTTCTTGATTTTTAAAAACTTCATGAGTTCATTTTCGTCCGGGAAATTATTGAACCCGGAGGAACACCCATTATCTTATTCATGGCGCAACGTCTCTCCCGATCGGCACCTCGCGCGAAAACGCCGCCAAGTGATCGCAAGCCCGGTCCAAACAAGCACAGCCCCACCGGCCGATACAATCCCCGCAATGGTTTGGCCGGCTATCCCGGCCACTTCACCCGTATGCGCAAAGCGCAACAAGAAGCGAAGCTGTTGGCCCAGCGGGTAACTTGAAAATTGCTCCCAGCCTACAATCTCGGCAGTCTTTCTTTCCAAGATGAGCTTCGAACGCTTCTGGGGCTGACCGCCGTCACCCCGATCAATGATAAAGGTGACCGGCGCGTTGGCAGATGCCGGTAGCCGCATACTGAGGTTTTGATAACCGGAGACTTGTTGCTCTGCACGAATCCACAATCGGTCAAGTCCCTCCAGTGGCAAAGGTATTTTTTGGACAGCATTGCGAGCCCCGCTTACCGTATTCATGTCCTTGACACGTAGTAATCCATCGGTTCCGGGAGGCCGACCGCGGTTTCCACGGGAGGCCGGTGGATTTTCGCCGACGATTCGATAGACAAGCGTGTCTGCCCACTGATACGAGATCACAACCCCGGAAACGACGATAATGAAAAGCGGCACCAAAAACCAAAATCCGATTACGTTATGCCAGCATAATTCCCGCATCTTGCCGGTTAATCCACTCTTGCCCCTCCATAGGGTGCTTCTAATCTTTTGACAAGTCCACTTACGCGGCCACCAAAGGTAAAAACCGCTGACCAATAGAAAGAGGAATCCGAGATTACAAATGCCGGTGATCGTTCGCCCAGTGGTCCTGTATTCTTCCGGCATCCCGAGCCAGCGATGCCACGCAGTTATGACGCGGAAAAAGCTTCTAACCTTCTGGGATGCTTCGCCCAAAATCTCGCCGGTATATGGATCGATGAAGACAGATTCGTTTTTTGTAATGCCAATCACCGCTGGTGCATGCAGATCGGCAGATAGGCTGAAGGTGACGGGAATCAAATACGGCTTCGCTTCGCGAAATTTTGTCAGCAATGTTTCTACTGGAAGACGAGTTAACCCTCCGGAAGAGAGCGCCACATGGTAGTTCCTATGATCGGCCCAAGCGATGATCTGCCGTTCATAAGTCAGCAACAGGCCCGTGACTGACATGATCATGATAACCGAACCACCCACCCACCCCACCAACAAGTGAATCCAAAAGATTATATTGCGCAGTAGCTTCATATTGATCATCTCCATGAGGTCCTGGCCGTCAGCCAGGGAAGCAATTTAGCATCTGTCGTACCCACCGGTTTCGATTGTCGGGGACGGAGTTCTTGATTCTTAAAAACTTCATAAGTTCATTTTCGTCCGAGAAATTATTGAACCCAGAGGAACGCCCATTATCTTATTCATGGCGCAGCGCCACGATGGGATCCAGATGGGCGGCCTTTTGCGCCGGGAAATAGCCGAAGATCACCCCCACCGCCGCGGAGAAGAGGAAGGCGACGAGAACGATCCCCCCGTTGAAGACGAAGGGAACCTTCAACACGCCCGAAAGCCAGGCCGATCCGGCCAGGGCCAGGACAATGCCGATGAGGCCGCCGAAGGAGGAGAGAACCACCGCCTCCACCAGAAACTGCGTGAGAACCTCCCGCTCGAGGGCGCCGATGGCCAATCGGATGCCGATCTCGCGGGTGCGTTCGGTGACCGACACGAGCATGATGTTCA
>DIWG01000021.1 GCA_002423465.1 Syntrophaceae bacterium UBA6112
CGGCCGCAGGCGGAAGGGGATCGTTGATGCCGGAAGCGTTGCCGCCGCCCGTCAGAAGCTCCGCGAGACGGACGTCTTTCCCGTGGCGCTCTCCGCGGCTTCCGACCGGAAGCGGGAGAAGTCGGCCGCGCGGGGGGGCGAGATCCATCTCTTCCGGAGGGTCGGTCTCCGGGAACTGGCCACGATGACGAGACAGCTTGCGACGCTCCTCGGAGCGGGGCTGCCGCTGGTGCCTTCCCTCTCAGTCCTTGTCGCGCAGATCCGGAATCCACTGCTCAAGACGACGCTTGCCCAGATTCGGGAGGAGGTCAACGAGGGGAACAGTCTGACCCGAAGCATGGGCTATTTCCCGAAGATCTTTCCCCCTTTTTACATCAACATGGTTCGGGCGGGGGAGGCGTCGGGGACGATCAACCTTGTGCTCGAGCGACTGGCCGATTTTCAGGAAGGTCAGCAGGCGCTGATGACCAAGATCCGCTCGGCGCTTGCCTACCCGATCTTCATGTTCTTCATCGGAAGCGGCGTCCTGTTCTTTCTGGTCACCTTTGTCGTGCCGAATATCACAAAAATCTTCGGGGAGATGCAGCAGACGCTGCCGGGGATCACCGTCTTCCTGATCTTGGTGAGCGGCTTTCTGAAATCCCTCTGGTGGATCCTCCTGCTCCTCCTGCTGGCCGGCGTCGTCGGCCTGCGCTACATGATCCGGAAAACCGAACAGGGCAGGCGCCTCTGGGATCGGCTGAGACTCAACGCCCCGCTTTTCGGAGATCTGAACCGGAAGATCGCCGTGGCGCGTTTCAGCCGCACGCTGGGGACGCTCCTGCAGAGCAGCGTGCCGCTCCTCGCAGCGCTGGATATCGCCGGGAATGTCGTGGACAACCTCGTCATCGCGGAGGAGATCCGGCGGGCGGCCCGGGAGGTCGAAGAAGGGCAGAGCCTCTCCGCTCCCCTCTCCCGGAACGGTTTTTTCCCTCCCATGGCCGTCGAGATGATCGCCGTGGGGGAACAGAGCGGCAATATGGAGACGATGCTCTTCCGGGTCGCCGACGGCTACGAGAAAGAGGTGGAGGCCAACATTCTGCTGGTCACCTCCCTTTTGGAACCGGCGATGATCCTCGTGATGGGGGCCGTGGTCGGGTTTATCGTCATCTCCATTTTGCTCCCCATCTTTGAGATGAACCAGCTCGTCCGGTAAGGCTGGGGTCAGTTCTTTAAATTTAGCGTNNACGCTAAATTTAAAGAACTGACCCCCGAAAAGGAGAAAGTATGAGAAAGATACGGCGCAATGAAAAGGGTTTCACGCTGATCGAGCTGATGGTCGTCATTGTCATCCTCGGCATCCTGGCCGGGTTGATCGTCCCCCGGATCATGGGACGGCCGGACGAGGCAAGGCAGGCGAAGGCGCGGATACAGATCGAAAGCCTTGAAACAGCGCTGAAGCTCTACAAGCTCGACAACGGGAACTACCCCTCGACGGAACAGGGACTCCAGGCGTTGGTCGAGCCGCCGGCGACGGGAACGCCGCTGAAGAACTGGCGGCAGGGAGGATACCTCGAAAAGGGAAAGGTCCCCAAGGATCCGTGGGATAACGACTTCATCTATCTCTCCCCCGGAGCCCACGGGGATTACGACCTCGCCTCCCGCGGCGCCGACGGCGAAGCGGGCGGAGAGGGAAAGAACAGGGATATCAACAGTTGGGAAAGTGACTGACCGGGGATATACGCTGATTGAACTCTCCGTGGTCGTCCTGCTCATCGGGATGATGCTGCTGATTGCCGTCCCGCAGGTGCGGGACACCCTGCTCAACGACGACCTCACGGCGGGGACCCGGCAACTCGTCAACGCCGCCCGCGAACTGAGAAACAATGCGGTTCGCGAGCAGGTGGATTACCTCCTCCATCTCGACCTCAACCGGCCCGGTTTCTGGATCTACAGCGCCGATACGACTGCCGAAAAGCAGGCCGAGATCCGCAAAGGGGCGGTCCGCTTTCCCGAAGGGACCCGGATTGACGGCGTCCGTCATCCGGAGGAGGTCCGGAAAACGGAAGGAGAAACCGTGATCCGTTTCTTCCGCAAGGGGTATGTGCAACCCACAGTGATCCATTTGGTGAAGGACGAACGGACCTTCACCCTCGTCTTCGACCCCTTTCTCCCGGCCGTCGGCGTCCATGAAAAATATGTCGATCACACCTTCAACGAGGATGACCGTGTCGCAGGATTTTGATGCAACGGTCGCGGCCCGGTCTCGGCAATCGGCCGTCGGGTCGTCGGAGGCGTCGCGGGAAAACGTTCAGATCCCACGGTGCGCCGGACCTTTTTCAGCCCTGCACCTTCTCGCTTCGCGGAAGGGAAAACCGGGATCTTCCCCAATTTTCCGAGCCTTTCCCCGGGGTTTTACGCTTCTCGAAGTCATGATCGCGATAGCGATCCTGGCCATCGCCCTTGTCGCCGTCTACCAGTCGCAATCCCAGAGCATTTCGATGGCGGGCTCATCCCGTTTTCTCACCACGGCCTCGTTGCTGGCCCAGAGCCGGATGGCCCTGATCGACGCGGCGGACCCCCGGGAAGTCGCCGCCGGAGACGGAGATTTCGGGGAGGATTTTCCCGACTATCGGTGGCAGGTGGAAATCGGCGAGACGGAGATCGCCTTTCTGAGGAAGATCATTCTTACGGTGACCCACAACCGGATGGTTGTCCGCAACACCTACCGTCTGACCCTCTACAAAGTGGTGCTGCCGTGAGAGAGAGTAAGGGGTTTACACTGATCGAAATCCTGATCGCCGTCTTCATCCTGGGGATCGTTCTTTCGACTGTGTTTGCGTCCTATACGGGTACCTTCCGGATCATCCGGGAGACCGAAACCGACGCCGAGATCTACGGCATGGCGAGAACGGTCCTCGAGAGGATGGCTCGGGACCTGGAGGCGGTCGCCTCCTGGAAAGGGGCGTTTACGTTCCAGGCAAAGCCTTACAGTCTGGGGAAACGGGAATTCACGCGATTGACCTTCCGGTCCGCGGCCCATGTCGCTTTCGGTGAAAGGGAGGCGCCGGCCGGAATCGCCGTGATCGGGTACGGCGTCGAGGAGGGTGCTGAAAAGGAGGGATACGCCCTCTTCCGGAGCGATTCCCTCCGCCGCGATCCGGCAAAGGAGGAGACCGCCGCCGGGGGATTTCTGCTGTGCGACCGGATCGAAACCCTGACCTACCGTTTTTACGACGACACGGGGAAAGAATACGAAACGTGGGACGCCGCCGGGGGGAGCGAAGCGCAGAAAAAGAGGGCCCCGGCGATGGTCGAAATCCGCCTCGGCCTGGTGAACGAGAAGGACCGGGAGCATCCCCATCCGTTCATGACCTGCGTGCGCCTGCCGCTCAACCAGGTGACGCCATGATTCCAGATATTGCTCCGGCAACCATAAATGCCGATCCTGTTATTCCCGTGAATTCCGGATCCGGGTTCGGGACAGGCGCGGGAATCCAAGACAGAAATGGCTGCCGGATCAAGTGCGGCAGGACAACCTCCGACATGCGTACTTGCCGGAGTAATAATCGGCGGGGGGTTGCCCTGATCATCGTATTGCTGATGATCAGCATCATCGTGGCGGTCACGATCCAGTGGAACCGTTCGACCCGTTCCGAGGTCTACGAGGCGGCCAACCTGAGCGACGGGATCCGGCTGCGTTACGTTGCCGAATCGGGATTTTATGCCGGTGAGGCACTCCTGCTGACCGATAAAAACGGGTTTGACGCCCTGACGGAGGAGTGGGCGAAAACCGAGATGCTCGCCCTCAAGTCCGAAGGGCTCTTCGACAACGGCTCCTTCAAACTTTCGATCGAAGATGAAGGGGGAAGGATTCCCGTCAACCATCTCGTCAGCGGAAACGGCTACAACACAACCATCAGCGACCTTCTGCTGCGCCTCCTGACCGGTCCTTCCTTCCGCCTCTCCCGGGGTCAGGCCGGGGAAGTCGTCGATGCCGTGAAGGACTGGATCGACGCGGACAACGAGGTCACCGGCGACGGAGCGGAAGGGGACTACTATGCAGGTCTGGACAGGCCCTACGCCGCGAAGAACGCACCTCTCGATTGCATTGAGGAATTATTGATGGTAAGGGGAGTGAACCGCGAGCTGTTTTACGGCACGGGCGAATCTCCCGGCCTGGCATCTTGTTTGACCGTCTACGGCGACGGAAAGATCAACATCAATACCGCACCGAAGCCGATCCTCCGGGCGCTGTCGACGGAGATGACGGAGGATGCGGTTGACGAGCTCGACGAGTACCGCCGGAACGAGAGAAACGATCTCGCTGATTCCGCCTGGTACTCCCGGATCCCGGGGGCGTCCGGTTGGAACATCCCCGGGGGGCTGACCTCCGTCCGGAGCGATATCTTCCGGATCGTGGCCATCGGCCTCCAGGGAAGAATGACGCAGCGGATCACCGCTGTCGTCAAGCGAGAGTCGGACCGGAGGAAGGTCAAACTTTTATCCTGGAAGGTGGAGTAATGGCCGAGAAAATTCTGGGCCTCGACATCGGCGCCGGCAGCGTCAAGGCGGTGGTTCTCGCCCGGGGATTCCGGAGAGCACACCGGGTGCTCGGCGTTCGCCGGATCGACATCCGTGAGGCGGGAGGTCTCCCGGAGGCGCTGGCGCTGCTCGTCGCGGATCCGGTCTTTCGCGGGACGATCTGCGTGACGGCCCTTCCCTCCGCCCTGCTCACCTTCCGGAATGTTCGGCTGCCGTTCCGGGATAACAAAAAAATTGGGCAGACTCTCGCCTTTGCCCTCGAACCGTTGATCCGGCAGCCCATCGAAGAGGTCTTTATTGATTATCGGGTGACCGCAAGGGGGGAACAGTCGGAGATCTTTGCGGCTCTGGCGGATCGCCCGCTCGTCGGTGAACGGGCGGCGCTCCTCTCCCCCCACGTCCGCGAAACGGCGGTGATCGACATCGATGCCGTTCCCCTCGCCTCGTTCCTCCTGCAAAAGGCCGGCTTTCTCGGTTGCACGCTTCTGTTGGATATCGGCGTCCGGGATACGACGGCGATCTTTGCCGGGGAGGGCCGGATCCTCCACATCCGCCATTTTCACTTCGGCGGGGAGGCGGCGACCGGGGCGATCGCCGAGGCCCTGCAGATCGATTCCGTCGCGGCGGAAGCGTTGAAGCAAAGCGGTGAAATCCCGGAATCGGCGACGGCGGCCGTCCAGGCGGTTTGCAACCGGTTTCTCTCCGAACTGAAAAATACCCAGGTCTTTCTTCTGGATCAAGGGAGGATCCCCGCGGCGCCCTCGCGGATCATCCTGGCGGGCGGCGGCGCCCGGACGCCGGGGTTTGCCGAAGGGCTCTCCCGTGTATTTTCCGTTTGCGTGGAACGGACGGACCTGATCGCATCCGGAGGCTTCGAGATCGCCGCCGCCCTCCGTTCATCATGGGACCCGGCGATCCTGGACCAGGCGCTGGCGCTGGCGGCCCGGCCGATGGGCAAGGGGAGCGGTTTCAACTTCCACCAGCGTGAGTTGGTGCCGGCGGGTTACGAGGAACTCCGCGGATATCTGAAAAAAGGGGCGGCCGCGCTCCTCCTGATCCTGATCCTGGCCGGCATCGAACTCGGACTTGACGATTACGGCGCCCGTCTCCGTCTTGCCCGTTTGAAGCAGCAGATCACCACTGAATTCCGGAAGATTGACCCGGATGCGACCCGGATTGTCGATCCGGTGATCCAACTCCGGGGAAAGATCGCCGAGGCGAAAAAGGGTACGGCGGGGATGGGCAATGCAACCGCTGCGGTAACGGCGATTGACCTCCTGAAGGAGCTTTCGGTGCTGGCGCCGCAGGATCTCCGCTTGAGCTCCCTCACGCTGGACGGGGATGGGGTCGGCCTCAAGGGGGAGGCCCGGAATTTTGATGCCGTGGATTCGATCAAGCAGACGTTCGCGGGCTCGAAATACGTCGAGACGGTGACGATCGGCTCGACAAACCTCATAAAACAGGGGACCGGGGTGGAGTTTGATCTCCGGATGGTCTTAAAGCGATGAGACGTTTCTGGGAACAACTGACAAAGGATCAGAAACAGACCGTGATCGCCGGCCTCGTCTTCGTGGCGGGGGCCCTCTTCGTCCAGTTCGCCGTTTTTCCGTATGTCGATGCGCGGCAGAAAATGCGGGGCGCAATCGCCGGAAGTGAAAAAACACTCCGCGAACTTGCGAGTCTCAGCGGGGAGTTCGGCGTTCTCCGGCAGCGCTCCGAGACTATTCGCCGGGTGACCGGGCGTCGGCCGCCCGGTTTCACCCTTTTCTCCTATCTGGAAAAGCGGGCGGAGGACGCGGGGGTGAAAACGAACATCAAGTCGATCAACCCTTTGAAATCCGCTCCGGGCGGCGCCTATGAGGAGACCGCCGTCGAGATCCGGTTGGATAAACTGACGATGAAGCAGTTGACGGATTTCCTCTATCTGGTTGAATCCCCGGATGATCTGGTTCGGATTCGGAAAATGTCCGTCGAGAAGATGAAGGAGAACCCGGAATACCTGAACGTACTGATCAGGTTGTTTACCTATCTTCCGTCCCCGGGGAGCCGTTGAGATGAGACCGAAAATGAATCGGGCCCTTGTGGGTTACATCCTGGCCGGCGTCGCAATGCTGGTTCTGTTCCTCTACCTCCGTTTCCCCGGAGAGGTGGTGACGGAAACCATCAGGGCGGCTGCCGCCCCGGTGACGCTTTCGCTGGACACGGTCCGCCCGGCGATTCCGCCCGGCATTCATTTGGAGAAGATCACGGCCGGTTTTCAGGGTCGGCCGGAGGCGACCCTCCAGGCGGACCGTCTGACGATCCGGTCCGGGTTGCTTTCCCTGCTCCGGGGGCGTTTCGCGTTTCTGCTGGCGGCGGAGGGTTACGGTGGAGAGGTGCGGGGACGCATCGAATTTTCCAATATTTTTTCCGTTCAGGGACCCTTCTCGGCGGCGGCGAATTTCCGGGAGATCCGGATCGAGCAATGCGCCTGGCTCCGGGAAACCCTGGCCCGCCGGATCACCGGAACGTTGAAGGGGTCGGTTTCCTTCGGCGGCGGCGCGGAGGCGCTGAAGAACGGAACGGGAAACCTCGATTTCACGTTGACGAACGGAGCCTGGCCGCTATTGGAGAACCTGTTCGGTTTCGACCGGATCGAGTTCAACAAGATCGATGCGAGAATCCGTTTCCAAAACGGCGCCCTGAAGATCACGGAACTGACCCTGAACGGAGAGAAACTCCGAATGGCCCTGAAGGGGAACGTCCTTCTTTCCGACGATATCCAGGAGAGCCGGATCGACTTGAACGGCACGATCGAGATGCCGGGGCAGGGCAATCGGCGGGTGACGCTGGCCGTCAGCGGCACCCTGGGCAACCCGAGAACGAGGTTCATGTAAGGAGAAAGTAGGGACAGATCCCGATTTCCCGGGAGGAAAACCGGGATCTGTCCCTGAAGACGAAGTTTCTGTAGGGAAGACGGGGGATCATTTGGGCCGGTTGTCGCATTTTCATTTTTCGCCGTCCAATCTCCGGGGGCTGGTTTCCCGGCGGATGGTGATCCTCGCTTTTTTGGCCCTTTTCCTCTATCAGGGGGTGGGAATCTTCTACAAGGGGCTGGCGCTTTGGATGATCCGGATGAGTCCCGCCCCCGTGTCGGAGGTCAAGGCGCCGGCCGCCGCTTCCGCGGTTCGCGAACCGGAGAACGCCTACCGGGTGATCCCGGAGCGGAACCTCTTCGGCACGACAACCCAGGCGGTTGTCCAGGCCCGGACCCCGCAGCCGCAGCAGGACGCCACGCTCCCTTTCGATGTCAAGGGGACGGTTGCCGGCGAGGGGAAATACGGTTTTGCGATCATCGAAGAAAAGGCGACGCGGAAACAACGCCTCGTGAAGGTGGGGGACGACGTTTACGGCGCCAAGGTGATCCGGATCAAGCGAAACGCCGTGGATATCCTCGTGGCGGGACGAGAGAGCACCCTCAGGATCGTGGAAACGAAGGAAGCGCCGATCCTTCCGCCGCTGCAGAAAGGGACGGCTTCCGGCGGTCCGCCCCCGCCGCCCGGAACCATCGTCGTCCCGCGGAGCGAGATCCAGACCGCGATGGAGGACATGGGAAGCCTTCTCAGCCAGGCCCAGGCCCGGCCGTACTTCAACGCGGGGGTTCCCGACGGATTCATTATCCACAACATCCGGTCGGGGAGCCTCTACCAGAGGATGGGGATCGCCAATGGAGACATCATTCAGGAGGTGAACAACCGGAAGATCCAGACCGCGGATGACG
The DNA here is from genome assembly GCA_002423465.1 of Syntrophaceae bacterium UBA6112. Taxonomy (GTDB): domain Bacteria; phylum Desulfobacterota; class Syntrophia; order Syntrophales; family UBA5619; genus UBA5619. The sequence goes on from DIWG01000021.1 coordinate 8,285, forward strand.
TGATGGGGCTGTTGAGCACCGTAAAGTCCGCTACGGCCCTGTCTTTGGGAATCAAACGCCAGGGGAAATCGGAGACGTTGAGTTATCAGTTTCAGTGAAATAGGGGTGCTGTCTCCCTATTTCCAAAGGTTATGTCGTCATGTATGAGGCCTATTTCGGTCTGCAGGAAAATCCGTTTTCTCTCTCACCGGATCCGCGGTACCTTTACCTGAGTCCGCAGCATCGGGAGGCATTGAACTGCCTGATTTACGGGATCCATGAAAAGAAGGGGTTCATGGTCGTCACCGGCGGGATCGGGACGGGCAAGACGACGCTCTGCCGCTCCCTCCTCGCAGGTCTGGACGGCTCCGTCGCCACGGCGCTCATTTTCAACCCCGCCCTTTCCGATATCGAACTCCTCAAGACGGTCAACCAGGAGTTCGGCGTCCGGATGGGGAGGGGCAGGGCAACGAAGAAACGGTATCTCGACGCGCTGAATGGTTTTCTGATGCGGAATTACGCCGCGGGGAAGAACGCCGTCCTGCTGATCGACGAGGCGCAGAACCTTCCGCACGGCGTCATGGAGCAGATCCGGATGCTGTCGAACCTGGAGACCGTCCGGGAGAAACTGATCCAGATCATCCTGCTGGGTCAGCCGGAGCTTCTCCGGTTGCTGGCGCTTCCCTCGCTTCGGCAGTTGAACGAACGGATCACGGTCCGCTATAATCTGAAACCGCTTGCCCGGGAAGAGATTCACCATTATATTGGGCACCGGGTCGCCACGGCGGGCGGGCGAACCGAGGCGATTTTCGCCCCGGGGAGCTATGGGCGGATCTACCGGGCGTCACGGGGCATCCCGCGGCGGATCAACGCCATCTGCGACCGGGCGCTGCTGGTCGCCTACGGGAAGGATCTCCGGAACGTGGATCGGCGCATCGTCCGGGCGGCCGTCCGCGACATCGGTTCGGGATATCTGACGGAGGCGGGCTCCGCGGGGGCGAACCGGATCATCTGCGGAATTATCGTCGCCGCGCTTTTGGGGACGGCGTTGTTTCTGGCCGGATACGGATATATCCGCGGGGGATTTCACTGGCCGTTCTTCCGTTGACGCGTCACGGAACCGTCAAATGGGTTGACGGGGGAGGGGAATGAGTTATATCAATGATGCCCTGAAAAAGGCGCAGCGGGAAAAAGAAAAGCGTTACGGGGATTTCAGCGGTATCATCGCCGCCGGTCCCAACGGCGCGGATCGCTTTTGGAAAAGGCGGGTCGTCCCTGTTGCGGCGCTGATTCTCGTTGCGACGGCTGTGCTGATCACTTTCCTGTTTCTGCATCAGCCGAACCCTCCTGCCCGGAAGGCGCCCGAATCCTCTGTTGCGGCGACTCCCGCGCCGCCGGATGCATCCGGACCGGTGAAGGAGACTGTTCCGGATGGGGACTCCCGTGCGGTTGCGCCGGATTCCGCTTCCGCGGCGGTTCAACCGCCCGGGCAAGGCGGGACGCAGACGGCGCGTGGGGCGGACGCCCCGTACGAGGAGGCCCTGGTCGCCCAGCGCAAAGGGGATCTCAGACGGGCCGAGGCTCTTTATCGGAAGGCCCTGGCGCTCGATCCCGGCCATGTCCGGGCGTTGAACAACCTCGGGGTCGTTTACCTGGCCCGGGGGAAGTCGGGAAAGGCCGCTACGGTTCTCAGCCGCGCCGTCGTGTTGAAAAAGGATTACGCGGATCCGTATTACAACCTTGCCTGTCTTTATGCACGGAAGAAGGAGATCGACGAGAGCCTCTGGTATCTGAAGATCGCCGCGACCCTGGACGGCAACGTGATCCAATGGGTGAAAAAGGATGCCGACATGAGGAACGTTGTTGCATCCCCCGAATTCAAGAAGCTGATGGAGGGGCAGAAAAACTGATGCCGCTTACACGAAAAAGGGTGCATCGCTCCCCGGAAGGGGAGAATATCCGCTGTCCGGCAGACAGCGGCCGGTTGTGGGCCGGCCTGCCGGGTACGGGCGGGCCATGTTTCCAATCCGGGATAACGGCGCTCATGATCATGGCTTTCGTTCTGATCCCGTTCCTGTTGCCGGGGACGATCTCCGCGGCCCGCCTTGCGGGAGAAGAGCAGCCGGTAACCACCGAACCCGCGGGATCGCCTCAGCCGCCGGCATCTTCGGCGGCGGAATCTCCCGCCCGTGTTCGGACGAATCCGCCGCCCGCCGGAATGCGGCCTGCCGCGGTCAACGTCCCGCAGAAACCCGCAGAAACCCCGCCGGCGAAAATAGCCGGGGCGCCCGTTTCCCAGGCGCCGCCCCCGGCTGCCCGTCCGCAGGTGGGCCGGTATGTGACGATCGACTTCGACAACGTCGACATCCAGGTCTTTATCAAGTTCGTCAGCGAACTGACCGGCAGGAACTTCGTGATCGACGAGAAGGTCCGGGGAAAGGTGACGGTCATCTCCCCGAAGAAAATCGCGGTGAACGACGTATACAAGGTTTTCGAGTCGATCCTCGAGATCTACGGCTTTGCCGCGGTTCCGGCGGGCGACGTGATCAAGGTGATTCCCGCCCTCGACGCCCGGGGGAAAAACCAGGATCTCCGGTTGCGGAAGGAGGGCGTTGCGCCCGATGACAGGATCGTCACCCAGATCCTCTCCCTCCAGAACGCGAACCCCGACGATATGAAGAAGGTGCTCGACCCCCTGATCTCCAAGACGAGCGTCGTTCTGGCCTACCCGCCGACGGGGATGCTGATCATCACCGATGTCCTCTCCAACATCCAGCGGCTCCAGGATATCGTGACCGCACTCGACGTGGAGGGGGTCGGGGAGATGATCTCCTACATTCCCTTGAAGTACGCCTCGGCGACGGAGATGGCCAAATCCCTGGCGACGATCTTTCAGCAGCGGCCCGTACCCGGCAAGGGGGTCGTCTCTCCGATCAAGGTTGTGGCGGATGATCGGACCAACGCCCTGATCATCCTGGCGGCGGAAAACGACACGGCGAGGATCCGGGAACTTCTGAAACTCATGGACAAGGAGGTCCCGAAAGGGGCGGGGGCCATCCGGGTCTATTATCTCCAGAACGCCAAGGCGGAGGATCTGGTCAAGGTTCTCACCGGCCTCCCCCAACAGGCCAAAACGACCCCGGGGATAGCCGCCCCCCAGTCGGCCTCCACGGCCGTCCTCTCCAAGAATGTCCAGATCGTAGCGGATAAATCAACGAATTCACTGATTATAACCGCAGATCCGGTAGACTATCTCGTCATCGAGGATGTGATCCGGAAATTGGACATCACCCGGGCCATGGTCTATCTGGAGGGGCTGATTATGGAGGTGAACGCCGACAAAAGCTTCGGCGTCGGAGTCGAATGGAGCATGCTCAACAATGCGAACATCTCGCAAGTCTCGGATCTGGGAGGGCAAAGTGTCGGCATGGCGGGGTTTAAGGGCGCCTCCATTATCCCCCAGACCAATTCGAGCGGAACCGTTGCGATGCCGAGTGGTTTCTCAATGGGCGTCATCGGCGCCGGGATCACGATCGGGGGGGTGCTCTTCCCGAATATCGGCGCGGTCCTTCAGGCCTACCAGAACGACAGCGACGTTCGGATCCTTTCGACGCCTCAGTTGCTGACCCTGGACAACGAGGACGCGGAGATCACCGTCGGGCGGAATGTCCCCTACGTCACCCGGCAGGACACGACGGTAGGCTCGACAACCAACTACAGCAATTACGAATACAAGGACGTCGGCGTGACGCTCAAGGTGACCCCCCAGATCAACCGGGACGGGTTTGTCCGGCTGAAGATCGACCAGTCCGTGACGAAGATCCTCTCCCAGTCCGCCGAGGTGGACTCGGCCGGCAACAAGATTCTGACGCCGACGACCCTGAAGCGAACCGCCAAGACGACCGTCGTGGTCAAGAGCGGGGAGACGGTCGTCATCGGCGGGATGATCCAGGACGATTCCGAAAACGGCACGTACAAGGTGCCCCTTTTGGGCGACATCCCGCTTTTGGGTTGGCTCTTCAAAACGAATTCCACGGTGAACCAGCGGCAGAACCTGTTCGTCTTCATCACCCCGCGTATCGTCCAAAATCCGGAAGATGCGAGAAAAATCGAGGAGGAGAAGATGGAATACATGCGGATCATTCAGGAGGGTACGATCAAGAATACGCCGGTCCGCAAGAAGGAGAGCAGGGAAAACGAATGAAGGGCTCGCGGAACCATGATACCCGGAACGGGGATCGATCCGGACCCCGGGGTGCGCCGCCGGTCACCCCGGCTCGTGGTGACCGGGATGAACCGCCGCGGCAAGGGATGAACGCCCTCGATGCGCGTCTGATCGCCCGCGGGGCGGCGCCGGATACCCTCGCGGAGGTGCGGAGGCTCCTGCGGGCGAACGGCGCCGGGATGGTCGATCTGCTGCTCCAGAAGAAGGTCCTGCCGGAGACGGTACTGCTTGCGGCATTCGGCGAAGAGTACGGCATCCCCTTCTGGGTGGAGCTTCCCACGGACCACATGGATACCGGCTTCACCGCCCTTTTCTCCATCCAGTACCTGAAGAAGCAGAAGATGGTTCCTCTCGATACGCCGCAGGGACGTGTCGTGGCGGTCAACGACCCGGCCAATTTCCAGGCGGTGGACGACCTCTGCAGCCTTCTCGGCCTCTCGGAGCGGCCGCTGGTCCTCGCGACGCAGGAGGCGATCCAGGCCGCCATCAACCTGGCCTATGATCTCAGCCGGAGCACGGCGAAGGCGTTCTTCCAGGAGATGAACGAGGAGGCGACGGCCGGCATCATCTCCGAGATCGAGGAGACCGGCGACCTCCTCGATGAGACCAGCGACGCCCCGATCATCAAGCTGGTGAACCTCCTCCTCTCGGGGGCGATCAAAGACCGGGCGAGCGATATCCACATCGAGCCTTACCAGGCCGCCGTGAAGGTCCGCTACCGGATCGACGGCATCCTGTACGACATCCTCAGCCTCCCCCGGAAGATCCACTCGCCGCTCGTCTCGCGCGTGAAGATCATGGCGAAATTGAACATTGCCGAAAAACGTCTCCCCCAGGACGGCCGGATCGAGATCAAGGTCGCCGACCGGAGCGTCGATATCCGCGTCTCCGCCATCCCGACCGCCTTCGGGGAGCGGGTGGTCCTCCGGCTCCTCGACAAGACCGCGTCGATTCTGATGCTCTCCGACCTCGGGATGGACGAGCGCAAGGTCGGCATCTTCAACCGGCTGATCCAGTCCCCCTACGGGATCGTCCTCGTCACCGGACCGACGGGGAGCGGGAAGACGACGACCCTCTATGCGGCGCTCACGAGCATCAACCGGCCCGCGGTGAACATCATTACGATCGAGGACCCGATCGAGTACCAGATCGACGGCATCGGCCAGATCCAGGTCAACCCGAAGATCGACCTCACCTTCGCCCAGGGGCTTCGTTCCATTGTCCGTCAGGACCCGGACGTGATCCTCGTCGGCGAGATCCGCGACCGGGAGACGGCGGAGATCGCGATCCAGTCGTCGCTCACGGGCCATCTCGTCTTCTCCACCCTCCACACGAACGACGCGGCGAGCGCCGTAACGCGTCTGATCGACATGGGGATTGAGCCCTTCCTCGTCACCTCGTCGGTGATTGCGATCGTTGCCCAGCGCCTCGTCCGGGTGCTCTGCCCAAAATGCAAGGAGGCCTATACCCCCGACGATGAATCGCTCGCCAACCTGGGAATCGATCAGAAACAACTCGCCCGGCAGCCCCTCTACCGGAAGCAGGGTTGCACCGCCTGCATGAACACCGGATACCACGGCCGGACGGCGATTTTCGAGATCCTCATTCTGGATGATCCGCTAAAGAGGCTGATCCTGAAGACTTCCGACTCGAATCAGATCCAGGACGAGGCGATGAAACGGGGGATGACGAACTTGCTGGCTGACGGCGCCCGGAAGGTCCTGGCCGGTGTGACGACGATCGAGGAGGTCTTCCGCGTCACCCGGATCCTCAAAAGAGAGATCGACGTGGAGGAATGAAGTCGGGAATTCCGTATAACATTCATGACCGGGAGCGCAACCGGCAAGCCCCGCCTTGTCGGCGGGGAGCGAAGAACACCTGCAAGACGGCGGCGGGAGAGTTGCCCAAACGGGGATCGCTCCTGAAATGATTGCAGACTGAGCCGGTGAAAAGGCGTTGAATGGATTCAAAAATGGTGACCAGCGGTTTGAAGGCGCTGGATCAGGTGGTTCAGGGGCTCCGTCTGGGCGACAACGTCGTCTGGCAGGTGGACCGCCTCGATGATTACCGGCACTTCGCGGAGCCCTTCGCCCGGCAGGCGATCCGGGACGGGCGGCGGACGATCTACTTCCGTTTTGCCCCCCATGATCCGATCCTCCCCCCGATCGACGGGCTCGAAACGATTACGGTCAATCCCCATGCCGGATTCGACGCCTTCAGCGGCATCCTCCACCAGATCATCGAGGCGGAAGGAAGGGAGGTCTTCTACGTCTTTGACAGTCTCTCGGCGCTTGTCGTCGAGTGGGCGACAGATGAACTCCTCGCCAACTTCTTCCAGGTGACCTGTCCTTTCCTCTTCGAACTCGACACGGTCGCCTACTTCGCCCTCTCGCGCGGCCGGCACAGGCATGGCGCCGTCGCCCGGATCCGGGACACGACGCAGCTCCTGCTGGATGTCTACCAGGTGAAGGGGGAGATGTACCTCCAGCCGCTCAAGGTCTGGGACCGCTACTCCCCGCAGATGTTCCTCCCCCACGTGATGTCCGATACGGTCTGGACGCCGGTGTTCGGGAGCGGAGAGGCCGCGGCGTTGTCGGCATCGGCGGGCCGGAAGCCGCTCCATGTCCGGGGAAAATCGCTCGCCCCCTGGGAGAGCGTCTACCGGCGCCTCATGCAGTATCACGAGGCGGGTCCGGCGCTCGACGAAAAAACGCCGGAGATCGCCGCCCTGAAGCAGGAGCTCTCCCGGATGATGATCGGGACCCACCCGGAGTTCAACCGTCTCGTCGACGCCTACGTCACCCTCGACGACCTCTTTGCCATCCGGGACCGCCTCATCGGTTCGGGGCGGATCGGCGGCAAGGCGGCGGGGATGCTGATCGCCCGGCGCATCCTCCAGGCGGAGCCGGGGGAGATCGATTTTACGGAGGTCCTCGAGCCGCACGACTCCTTCTACATCGGTTCGGACGTCTTTTTCACCTTCCTGGTGAACAACGACCTCTTCCGCCTGCGCCTCCAGCTCTCCCGGGCCACGCACATCTCCCACGAGGAGTTCGCGGAGGTGGAGAAGCGTTTCCTGGCCGGGTCGTTCTCGCCGGAGATTCTGGAGCAGTTCCGGGACATGCTCGCCTACTTCGGCCAGGCGCCGATCATTGCCCGCTCCAGCAGCCTGTTGGAGGACAGTTTCGGGAACGCCTTCGCTGGGAAGTACCACAGCGAGTACTGCGCGAATCAGGGGACGCCGGAGGAGCGGCTGGAGGCGTTTCTGCGCGCCGTAAAGCTTGTCTACGCAAGCGCCCTGAACCCGGACGCGCTGACCTACCGCCGCGCCCGGGGTCTGGGGGAGAGCGACGAACAGATGGCGATCCTGGTTCAGCGCGTCTCCGGAACGCCCTATAAGCGGTACTTCTTCCCCAGCCTCGCCGGTGTCGCCTTTTCCCGGAACCTCTACGCCTGGACCGACCGGATCGATCCGGCTCAGGGGATGATCCGCCTGGTCTTCGGCCTGGGGACGCGGGCGGTGAACCGTGTCGGGAACGACTATCCCCGGATGATCGCCGTGAGCCACCCCCGGCTTCGCCCTGAAATCGGCGCCCGGATCGCCAAGTATTCCCAGTGGGAAGTGGACCTCATCGACCTCGAACGGAACGAAATCGCAACCCGGTCGTTGTCGGAGGTTCTGGAGGGACGGGACTATCCCAACCTCGACCTCTTCGTTTCGCTGATGCGGGACGGTTACCCGACGGATCCCTGGACAAGCCGCCTCGAGGCGACGACGGAGGCAATGATCCTGACCTTCAACCACCTCCTGGCAAGGACCGGGTTCGTCCGGCTGATCGGGGAGATGCTCCGGCGTCTGGAGAAGGCCTACGGCGGACCGCTCGATACGGAATTTACCGCTACGGTGGACGCCGAGGGCCGGGTTCGGATCAACCTTCTCCAGTGCCGGCCGATGCGCCTGCCCGGAGCGACGGGACCGGTGGCGATTCCCGAAAACATTCCGCGGGAGCGGATCCTCTTCCGGTCGAACCGGACGATCAGCGGCGGCCGTACGTCGCCCATCCGCTATCTTCTCTATATTGATCCGCTGTGGTATGGGACCATCGGCTCCCCGGAGGTGAAGAAATCGCTCGGCCGGATCGTCGGGCGGATCAATGAACATCCCGAAGTGGCCCGGGGGCGGATCATGATGATGGGGCCGGGGAGATGGGGGAGCAGCAACATCGACCTCGGCGTGAACGTGACCTACGCCGACATCAACAACACGGCGGTGCTCGTGGAGATGGCACGGGAGGAGGCGGGGCAGGTGCCTGAAGTCTCCTACGGGACCCACTTTTTCCTGGATCTCGTCGAGGCGCAGATCATCTATCTGCCCCTCTATCCCGGCGACCCGGAGGCGGAGTTCAACCGGACGGTGTTTGATGAGTTTCCGAACGTTCTGGAGAATCTCCTGCCCGATGCGGGACGTTTCCGGGAACTCATCCGCGTCTTCGACCTGCCGGCGGCGACGGGCGGGCTGTACGCCAGGGTGGTGGCCGATCCCCAGAGCCAGCGTGCCGTCTGTTATCTGGAGTGACGGAAAATAGGAAAATAGGGACAGATACCTATTTNNAATAGGTATCTGTCCCTATTTTCCAAGAGGAGGGAATATGATCGAATTTACCAAGATGAGCGGAAGCGGGAACGACTTCATCCTGATTGACAACCGGGACGGATCGCTTGCGGTGGGGGATGTCGTTGAATTCGTGAAGCGGGTCTGCGAACGGAAGATGTCGGTCGGGGCGGACGGCCTGATCGTGATCGAATCGTCCACCAAGGTCGATTTTCGCTGGCGCTTCTTCAACGCCGACGGTTCAGAAGTGGAGATGTGCGGGAACGGCGGCCGCTGCGCGGCCCGTTTCGCCTTCCTCAACGGAATCGCCGGGGAGAATCTGTCCTTCGAGACGGTGGCCGGGATTATCGATGCCGAGGTCCGGGGCGATGTTGTCAAGCTCCGTCTTCCCGATCCCCGGAATCTCGTTGCCGAAGACCGGATTCGAATCCAAAACGAGGAGCTGTTCGTCAGCAGCATCAACACCGGCGTTCCCCATGTCGTCTATTTCGTGCGCGATCCCGATCAATTCGATGTTTTCAACACCGGCCGGGCGATCCGCCGGCATGAACACTACCAACCCGCCGGGACGAACGCCAATTTTGTTGCCGTCGTGGACGGCAACACGCTCCGCGTCCGGACTTACGAACGCGGTGTGGAGGACGAGACCCTCGCCTGCGGGACAGGCTCCGTCGCCTCCGCCCTGATTGCCGCCTGCAAGGGGCTCGTCAAATCGCCGGTGGACGTTCGGGTGCAGAGCGGTGAGCTGCTCCGGATTTACTACGAGCAAACGGACGGCGGCTTCACGAAAGTTTATCTTGAAGGAAAGGCCAAAGTGGTCTATCAGGGAACACTCTGGGACGATGCTTGGAAGGGATAGACGGATGAGCCGTCCTCGCCGGCTGCGGCCCAAAAGAACCATCAAGGTCTCGAAAGGAGAATAACGTTGCAGATTGCCGACCGTTTGACGAAGATCCCGCCCTACCTGTTCATGGAACTGAGGAAAAAGATCGCCAAGGCCAAGGCCGACGGCGTGGATGTGATCAGCCTCGCGATCGGCGACCCCGTCGAACCGACGCCCGATTCGGTCATCGACGAGCTTTGCCGGACGGCGCGCGATCCGGAGAACCACCGCTATCCGACGGACGAAGAGAAGGGGATGTTCGCCTTCCGCCGGGAGGTCGCCCGCTGGTATCAGACCCGCTACGGCGTCACACTCGACCCGGCGACGGAGATCCTGGGGCTGATCGGTTCCAAGGAGGGGTGCCACCACTTCGTGATGGCCCGGATCAACCCCGGCGACATCGTCCTGATGACCGATCCCGGCTATCCTGCCTACCGGGCGAGCATCCTGATGGGAGGGGGAATCCCGTACAATGTCCCGATCCGTCCGGAAAACAATTATCTCCCCGTCTTCGCGGAGATCCCGGCGGAGATCCTAAAAAAGGCACGGGGAATGTTCCTCAACTATCCGAACAACCCGACCGGCGCCTGCGCGACCCGGGAGTTCTTCGACCGGCTGGTCGCCTTCGCGAAGGCGAACGATATCGCCGTCTGCTACGACAACCCCTACAGCGAGGTCGTCTTCGAAGGGCAGGAGAGGCTGAGCTTCCTGTCCGCCGACGGGGCGAAGGAGGTGGGGGTCGAACTCAACTCTCTCTCCAAGCCCTACAACATGACGGGCTGGCGGATCGGCATGGCCGCGGGGAACCCGGAACTCATCGCCGCGATCAGCAAGGTGAAGGAGAATACCGACTCCGGGATCTTCAATGCGATCCAGTATGCGGGGATCCGCGCGTTGCGCGAGGAGACCGGAAACATCGAAAAGATGCTGGCCGTCTATGCCCGGCGGCGGGAGAAGGTCCTCGCGACGCTGGCCGGAATCGGCATCGATTTCAACCCGCCGAAGGGAACCTTCTACCTCTGGGTCCCGACGCCGAGAGGGATGGGTTCGCTGGAGTTTACGAACCTCCTCTTCGAGAAGGCGGCCGTCGTTGTGGCATCGGGAACCGCCTACGGACAGTACGGCGAAGGTTTCATCCGGATCTCGCTCACCGTCCCCGACACCCGCCTGGACGAGGCGCTTACCCGGATCGAGAAGGCCTTCGCCTAAAAAGAGGACAAGACAATGGAAATCGGGATACTTGGACTCCCTCAGAGCGGCAAGAGCACCCTCTTCGAGATCATGACCGGCGTCCGGAGCCGGGAGATGCACGGAGAGACCTGCGTTCGGGGCCTGGCTTCGGTCCCCGACGCCCGCTTCGACCGCCTGGCGGGGATTTTCAAGCCGATGAAAGTCTCGCCCGCCAAGGTTCCCTTCAGCGACGTGAACGCCGTCGGGGAGAAGGCCTGGAATGCCGTCCGGCAGAGTCTCTCCGGGGCCGAGGGTCTCGTCCATGTCGTCGATGCGTTCACCGCGGCGGACCTCCCCGAGATCCTGGGCCGTTACCGGAAATTGGCGGATGAACTGATCCTCGCCGATCTGCTGATCGTCGAAAATCGTCTGGAGCGGCTCGCGAAAATGGCGAAAAAGCCGATGACGCCCCAGGACGCGCTTCATGCCCGTGTCCTGCCGAGGCTCCGGGAACAGCTCGAAGCGGGGAAGCCCCTCCGGGAGTTGTCCCTGGCTGACGAAGAACGCCACGGCCTCCGGAGCTTCTCGTTCTGGACGATCCGGCCGGAACTCGTTGTGGTCAATACCGCCGAAGAGAACCCCGGCGTCTCCGACGCCTTTGGCCGCGAGATGGGGCCTGACGTTCCACTGATCGGGATCTGCTGCGCGATCGAAGCGGAGCTGACGGCCCTCCCGCCGGAGGAGCAAAAGGAGTTTTTGGATTCGCTCGGTGTTGCGGAGGCTGCCTTTGGGCGGGTGATCCGCGCGGCTTTTTCGCTGCTTGGCCGGATCTCCTACTTCACCGTCGGCGAAGACGAGGTCAAAGCCTGGGTCATCCCCGCGGGTACCAAGGCCCCCCGGGCGGCCGGCGTGATCCACAACGACTTCGAGCGGGGGTTCATCAAGGCCGAGGTGATCGGGTTTGACGAGTTCATCGCCTGCGGCGGGACCAACGCCGCCGCCAAGACGGCGGGGAAGCTCCGCCTCGAGGGCAAGGAGTACGTCGTTCAGGACGGCGATATCATCAACTTCCGCTTCAACGTCTGACAGGTTGTTGATTCAGCCGGCTGATGCCGCCTGCTTCATGAAAAAAGAAACGAGCGTTGCTGACACGTTATTTCACCTACCTCCAACGTCACACTCGGCTGTATACCGGGGAATCAATGAATGCCGTTTGTAATATTCGATGTGGTAAAAGTGTAGACAAGATTCCGCGCTTCTACAGGTCTGATTGTTGCCATTATCACAACCAGGTTCCTTTTTCCCGGCCTGAAACGGGAAAAGGCTTTTCCATCAGTCGATCTCGACCGGGTTCACCTGCCAGATCTTCTCGCAATATTCCCGGATCGCCCGGTCCGAGGAGAACTTCCCCACCCGGGCGACATTGAGGATGCTCATCTTCTGCCACGCCTCCCGACTGAGCCAGGTCTGTCCGACCCGGTCCTGGGCGGCGATGTAGGAGGGATAGTCGGCGCAGAGCATATAATCGTCGCGTTCCCGGAGCGTCCGGGTGAGAGGAAGAAACAGCCCCCGGTCGCCGCGGGAAAAGAAGCCGCTCTCCAGCAGTTCGATCGCTTCGCGCAGCCCCGCGTCGGCCGCGATCGCCTCCCCCGGGCTCCGGCCGTCGCGTTTTTTTTGTTCCACCTCCGCCGCGGTGAGGCCGAAGAGGAAGAAATTCTCCGCGCCGACCTCTTCCCGGATCTCGACGTTCGCGCCGTCCAGTGTCCCGATCGTCAACGCCCCGTTCATCGAGAACTTCATGTTCCCGGTTCCGGAGGCCTCCTTCCCGGCCGTGGAAATCTGCTCGGAGAGATCGGCCGCCGGATAGACGCGGTGGGCGGTCTTGACGTTGAAGTTGGGCAGGAAGACGACCCGCAGGAGCCCTGCCGTTTTCGGGTCGCCATGGATCGTCTCCGCGACGGAATGGATCAGCTTGATGATCAGTTTCGCCATGAAATAACCGGGGGCCGCTTTGCCGCCGAAGATCACCGTCCGGGGCGGCAGGTCGCCGATCTCCCCGCGCCGGATCCGGCTGTAGAGCGTGATCACATGCAGGACGTTCAAGTGCTGGCGTTTGTACTCGTGAATCCGTTTCACCTGGACGTCGAAGAGCGAATCGGGATCGGCAACGATTCCGGTCCGCGACCGGATGATCTCCGCCAGCAGCTCCTTGTTGCGGCGGTTGATCGCCCGCCAGCGGTCGAGGAAGGAGGCGTCCCGCGAAAAAGGCTCCAGCTCCCTGAGCCGGGACAGATCCGTGATCCACGCCGGACCGATGCATTCGGAGATCAGCGCGGCAAGCGCCGGATTGGAAAGGAGCAGGAAGCGTCTGGGTGTCACGCCGTTCGTCACATTCATGAATTTTCCCGGGCTGATCCGGTTGAAGTCGTTCAGAACCTGCTCGCGCAGGAGGTCCGTGTGCAAGCCGGCCACGCCGTTGATCCGGCGGCTGCCGACGCAGGCCAGGTTCGCCATCCGGACGGATCGTGCGCCCTCCTCGTCGACCAGCGAGAGCCGCCGGATGAGCCCCTCGTCCCCAGGAAAATCCCGGCGGACCTCCTCCAGGAAACGCCGGTTGATCTCATAGATGATCTCCAGGTGGCGGGGCAGGACGCTGCGGAAGAGCGAAACGGACCATTTTTCGAGCGCCTCCGACAGGAGGGTGTGGTTCGTGTAGCCGAAGGTCTCGCGCGTGATCTCCCAGGCCTCGTCCCATCCTATGTCATGGACATCCATGAGAAGGCGCATCAGTTCGGCGACGCCGATCGCCGGGTGGGTGTCGTTGAGTTGGATGGCGTATTTCTCGTGGAACCGGCGGAGGTCTTTCTCCCGCTGGAGATAGATGCGGATCATGTCCTGCAGCGCGCAGGAGACGAAGAGGAACTGTTGCATCAGCCGGAGTTGCCTCCCGGCGAGCGGCTCGTCGTTGGGGTAGAGAATCTTGGTCAGGTTTTCCGAGCCGATTTTATCGTGAACGGCCCCGTAGTAATCGCCGACGTTGAACGAGCGCAGGTCAAAGGAGGTTGTCGCTTCCGCTTTGAAGAGGCGGAGCAGGATGACCGAAGGGGAGCCGTAGCCGGTGATCATCGTGTCGTAGGCGACGCCGCGGATCCGGCGTTCCGGAATCCAGCGGACGCAGTAACGGCCGGCGTCGTCGAGACCGCTTTCGGTATGGCCGCCGAAAGGGATGTCGTAGGCGATCTCAGGGCGAACCACCTCCCAGGGGTTCCCCATGCGCAACCATTGATCCGCGACCTCCTGCTGCCACCCGTCGCAAATCTCCTGGGTGAAGATGCCGAATTCATAGCGGATACCATAGCCGATTGTCGGGATGTTCAGCGTCGCGAGCGAATCGAGGTAGCAGGCAGCAAGACGGCCGAGACCGCCGTTTCCCAGCCCCGGCTCCTCTTCCTGATCGATCAGTGCTCGAAAGTCGAATCCCAGCATCTCCACGGCTTGCCGGACGTCGTCGTAGAGACCGAGGTTGATCAGGTGGTTCTCCAGATGGGGGCCGAGGAGAAACTCCGCCGAGAGGTAGCAGACGGTCCGGCTCGCCTTTTCATAGTAGGTGTGCGCTGTCTTGGCCCATCGCGCAAGCAGACGGTCGCGAACCGTGTAGGCCACGGCAAGGTAGTAGTCGTTCCGGGTCGCCACCGGAGCAAAGCGGCCCTGGACGCAGACGAGATTGTCGAGAATGGCCTGCTTCATCTCCTCGACCGTTTTGCCCGTCCGGATGCAGGTCGTCTCAGGCACGATTGTGGATTTTTCCGCTCTTATCATGACATCTTCCATCTAATCCGTTTCTGCCATCGACAAAACGGATGCCTGAATCCGTAACGCCCGAGCTCACGGTGCTGAGGTCTCCGCCACGATCATGGGCTTGCTGTGCCCCACGGCAAAGATGTCATGGAAGTTCCGAATGGCGTTTCCGATTCCGTTCGCTTGCACCCCTTTCCAGAAGCACCTTGACGGTTCTATTGCTCCCAACGCCAGAGAAACCGGATGTACTGCCCTTCTACCGCATTCCGGGCATCGGATAGGATATAAAGGTGTGTGAGATCGCGCCGATGATGGCAAATATGACGATGGCTGCAACAATGACTGCCACCAGATATCCCATTGCCTTTTCCGGAGGAGCCTTCATGAGGAGGGGCAGTCCCAAGTATAGGATATACAAACCATAGAGCCCAAGAATACCCAGTATGCCCAGTGCAGGGATCATCATAAAGATGCCCGCCAACCACCCTGGGGTATATGAATAAGCAGCTACCTTGAAGGCCTGGTTGATATTCTTCTCTCCTGAAAAAGTGGGAGCCAGGGCATTAATGACCAAAGCCAGGATGTACACGCCGGCAAGGATCAAGACATACTGCACGATTGCAGAGGAAAGGGAAGACCCTATAGGGACTCGGTATGATCCTGCGAAGGGTAGGCTGATACCGATAATGGACATGCCGATGATTGACGCCACCGGTCCAATGGCTGCCAGGATGACGATGTAGCTCTTGTACAAATCCGCGATGGTTGTGGTTTCCCCTGCAATGGTTTGCCACTCCTGCTTGGGATTGAGCACAATTCCTTTAACCCGACCGACCAAATCCATGATTTAAATCACTCCTTTTTCAACATTAGAGTTACATAACAATCCTCGTGTGATTTTACAGCAACGAATTTACAATGAGCGACCTTTTCCAAGATGGCGTCAACCTTTTTCGTCCAAACGAATGATTTGGGATTCGTTTTGTTCTCCCAGCATTGACATTAAATTTTTTTACAAAATAAATCAAGTTCTGCGGATAAAAAATAATGTTATCACAAAAGCGTTGATCATTTCCTTCAACTCCGGCTTGGGGTTGCCGTTTATGTCGCACTTCTCCTAAGTTTGCATCCTGCCGATTATTATCGTGTATCTCGAAATGAGCGCCCCTGCCCTTTCCCGAGAAGAGAAGACGTGGCTCCGAAAACCGAAGACTGGTGAGCGTTTAAAGGGTGAGTGCCCCGCAAAGCCAGAAAGAAAAAGGGTTTACAGATGCAATCTCTGCAAACCCGATATTTCCTGGTCGGAGGTCTCTATCAAACTATCAACATATGCAGTAAACATTATTACACTTTCAGATATCACATTATCATTGATACCCCCATAAATACCCCCACAATCATAAGCATGCCCCTTCATGCGAGCCGTCTTTTTCCACCCTTGAAGCTAAAAACTGATCACATAAGGCATCAATGTCTGCCCGCGACCATGCACTCGTTCTTGCGGATAGTTTAACAGGTCTGGGGAATCGCCCTTCCTTAATCCCCTTCCACCATGTTGACTTCGACATGGGGAGAATTTCAAGGACTTGAGGTAACCTAAGGAAACCCCTTTTTTTACAAGCCTCACCCTCATTACTCTGCATCACCATTTCCACCTCTAAAAAATATAACCTACTCTACTGGGCAACATAATTCATTAAGCCTCAGAAGGGACATTCTACTGGGGAGCTTGCCGCTTCTCGGTGATATTTTGCCCGTTTTCGGGCTACTTTCTCTCGGATGTCAGATAAGTGTTTTTTGTTTTTCAACAGCTCCCAAAAAAAGGCATCAAGGCAATCGTCAATGCTGATTGGCTTAGAAGGATCCGCATCATGTTCATCAAGAATTTTGGCATATAGAGAAACCATATAACCGTAACCTTGACTCAATAACCTCCGCCGTTCTGCGAAATCCGCTTTTTCTCTAACAAGAGGCTCAGCCCCCTGAATTCCCATGAAACCGTCTTGTATCTGTTCATACCATCCAAATGTTTTCCGTTGAGTATGATGACACCCGGGCCTATCTTGAAACTTTAACCATTCCCGGGTGCAATATGCCCAAACCTGAGATACCTTTTCAAAAAGGTCTTCAACCGAGTCCAAGCCAAGCTGTTTTAGAGCTTCCCGCCTTAACTGAAATTCAATCCTAATCACCCTGCTATCCGGAGGAACCTGATCAATGCCCCATATTTCATACATCCAGACCTTTTTAGATTGCTGTTGGATTTCTAAAGGCTTGTCATAAAGTCGGGCTGAAACTACCCCCTTCCCAATCCTCACGCCCGTCAGCTTATCGTGACTATGATAGAAGCTTTTATCTGTGGCCCTTGTAACGGCATATTGAAAAACATCTTCGGTCCACAACTCCTCGGGGATTATGAAATCGAGGCAAAGGTCGGCACGACTGACCTTCAGCTTCTCAATACATCCACCATAGACTTCAATTAAACTCTGCGCGATCCTCACGGCTTCAACCGGTCCAAGCCTCCATAAAGCCTCTGACCGGATTTCAATTGCAATGTTCGCCCTTGTCTTTGCTTTTGGGGAATTAGCAATCTTGAAAGTAAAATCAGAATTGGTGATGATCCAAGCAAACCCTTTTGACCCATGGGGTAATATTATAAAAGGCCACGTTTTATCAGGATCAATATGCTTCAGGTAAATTTGATAATCCGACCCGTCAGCCCTTGCCATTTCTTGACCATTTCGCAATGCATTAAAAAATGCCTCATCCTCCCCCCAATCCACACTCACAGAGAGATAGAGGGAATCAATTCCCGATGCCAATATCCGAATATTCACCTTTGAGGGGTGGCTAATAGTCATTTGCCACCCCCTTTGTCCTGATCAAAAAGGGATAGCTGTCGATGGTCAACTACGTTGTGCTTGCAAGCGGCCGAATCCGCATTACGCTCCTTCGGCCGCTCAGCAAGCCCCTGGGCTCCATTGGTCAATAACTCGAATCGTTCAGTAACGTTCTCAGATTTACTTATGATTCTAGCCAGTGGAAATACTCTGAAGATTTCGGCAAGCAGTTTTCTTCGATTGTCTGAATTCACAAAAAGCCTCCTAGGACCGTCCCAGAAGGCTTCAGTTGACACCGATAGAGATGATGCTATACTCCCATCAAATCACTTCTGATGCATGACGCCGCGATGCTAATTGCTTCTGGAACGTGATTTAGAACGTCCGGTCATGCTGGACACATGGTCCGGACGTTCGCTTTTATTCATTTCCTGAGTTCTAAATCTCCCTTCTCGTTCAGCTTGATATCACCGCTCCGTAGAGCATCTTTCAATTTCTTGAAAACTTTGTCCCCAATCGCCACAGCCTGTATCAGACCCAATCGATCAAGCGCTTGCATATCCTCCAGCCCTTGATCGATAAGATTAGACATCATCTCGCTTCTTGTTCTCCGTCCACGGATTGCCCTGATTCGATCAATTTCGGCAACCACGCTGGGTTTGAGCATTACGGTGTATTGTTGTCTAGGTTCCTCTACTCTTGGTCTTCCCATGTTCTCACCTCCGAAATAAAGTAACTATGTTTAATGATGTCAATTATGCAATAGACTAACATAAATCATCTGTCAAGGATTATTTTCAAAAATGTTTGGGGGTGGATTCTTCCCGCCGTGCTGGGAGCACATAGCAAGAGCGGCACACACGTCAAGGCTACCCGTGGGGCTCGCTTCGCGCGGCCTTGACTTGTGTGTCTTGCTCTTGCTTGACAGGAATCAGCGACGGCGGGAAGGGTGCGATTAAATCGCTCCGTCAAAAAGGGTTGGACAAACCGTTCCGATAAAAAGAGGTGGGGTTGGCCAAATAATTCTTTTTAAGGCCATCAAATTGCTTCATTATCAGGAGGAAAGATTTCGAACCTTCCACAAAAAATACAAAGGGTCCGTTTTTAGGCCCTTGGTAGTGTCTGCTTTGTTTATTAGCATTTCTCCAGTCTCCTGCAACACATTTACTATGCCAAGTGCTCCTGCCAGAGCCCCGAACTCAGCCGGAAGTACCCCTGTAAATAAACCAAAAGAGATGGCTCCAATCCATGTTACTGATCGGCGCATTACAGTACGTTTTAGATCTCTCTGGGCCTCCTCCACCTTGGTATTCAACCCTGCTAATGCGGGTGCCAGCATGTCAAAATAGAGTTGACGTGCATCTTTTTCTGAAAATTCCCCTCGAACAGTCCTAACCTCATCAATTACTTTAGTTAAATACTGCCGAAAAACCTGGAAAGAATTTCCCTCTCGTTCCCGAAGCTTAAGAAGGTCAGAGATTGCAACGTCCTGAGCAAAGGGGACTAACGCTGTAAGATAACGTTCTATTGTATGATTTCGTAAATTTAGGCCGTCGTTTGAGGATAGTGAGTCAAATATTCGAAGATGGAGTCGTCTCTCCGTCAGGAAAGAAGTTTTCAGGACATTTGATAGAACTAATTCAAAAATTATATTTTCAAATGTTTCAGTAGCTAAAGTTTTATGAAAACCTAGTAAATTCTTCCAGTTATCACCTAATAAGATTTTGTTACCGCTGCGAAGTTTTGTACGGATTCCCTTGTTCAAGATTAACTCTTGAGGAAGAGAGTCCATTGTAACAATGGTGTCGTGTTCTAATAAAATTTCATCTCCTTCGAGTTCGGCATAATACCCATTTCCGTCTCGTCCCAATTTAACACTAACTCCATTGAAAAATTCTTTCTGTAATCTTTCGAACTCGGGTCGGAGCTTCGTGCATTCATCTGAGTTTTCATTTTGATCCCACAGGCAATGGGGACATCTTGTTCCGGGAGGTGTGATTGGTACGATCCGGCCAGCTTCCACAAGCGGTCTCAGTTCATTCATCACCAAAAGGTCTTCAAATAGTTCCTTGCGTAAAATGGATATATTCACATTTTTTCGTTTCTCAACATGAATATTGTAATGCATCAAAGGATTGCGTATGTATACGTGGTCGCTGTAAAGGGCTGCAAAACGCGCTAGCTCGCTTACTCGTTGTAATCTACAGCTCAAACCCTCGCAGGGATGGCGACCTCCTGAAAGAGAAATTGTTGCTGAGTGTTCAAATAAAGATGTAGCGTGCGGAACTTGGTTCACCGCCGTTAGTTCACTCGCCTCTTCTGCTAATTCGAAGATGCGATTCGCAGACAGCTTCTTGACTACGTCAAAAACAACTTCATTACCACGAATTACACCTGAATTTTCAAGCTGAGTAAATAACATTGCTAATAAACCTCAGTATATATATTGCTAGGACTAATAAACAGTTAGGGCAGGAGATAGGGAACGACTTTAAAAAGGTAAGATTTTATACCTTCTTGTCGTTATCTTGTCAAGACTTCTACAATATAGGCTGGATCGATATGCGAAAGGGTTGATTCCCGCGGTGTGTTCATATCACGGTGTTCTCTACGATCCCTTCACCGTCTTGAACGGCACAACCACCGCTCCGGCTTTTAGTCCGCTTAGGTAATCTGCCCATGTTTGCATCATCTTCTGGCGTTCGGGAAGGTGTGACGTTCGATTATACGCTCTACCGTTTACATCCCTGACAGCATGAGCAAGCTGATGCTCTATGAAGTCTGTCCGCACATGAAGGATCTCATCAAGAATGGTCCTTGCCATAGCCCGGAAGCCGTGGCCCGTCATTGTATCTCTGTCATATCCAAGATATCTAAGAGCCGCGTTGATGGTGTTCTCACTCATCGGCCTAGCAAACGATCGCTCGGACGGAAAAACATAACGACTCCGGCCCGTCAGATCCTTCAGCTGGGTAAGAATCGCCACCGCCTGACGGCACAGAGGGACAACGTGTGCTTGTTTCATCTTCATCTTTTGCGCTGGGATATTCCATATAGCTTCATCCAGGTCCACTTCCGCCCACTCAGCGTGCCTGAGCTCTCCAGGACGAACGAAGAACAGCGGAGATAGTCTCAGGGCGCACTTGACGACAAAGCCCCCGTTGTAGCCTTCTATAGCCCGCAGAAGTGGTCCAACCTCTTTCGGGTCGATAATTGCCGCATGATGCTTTACTTGCGGCTGTGGCAATGCTCCTTTCAGATCGCCCGAAATATCATGTTCAGCTCTTCCGGTGGCCACCGCATACCTGAACACCTGGCCGGCAATGGTCCGAATCCGGTGGGCAGTTTCCAGGACGCCTCGGCTTTCGACTCGGCGCAGGACCGCTAAAAGTTCAGGCGCCTTGATTTCTGAAATTGGCCGGTTGCCGATCCACGGGAATAGATCAAGCACCATTCGCCTCATGGTTGTTGCCGCATGACCCTCTGACCATTGGTTGATAAATTTGGAGTGCCATTCCCGAGCGATGACTTCAAAGGTCTCTGTTGCTTCGGTCCTAGCCTGCTTCTGTGCTTTTCGGAGAGCCCCAGGATCAACGCCCTGGGCTACATGTTTTCTTGCTTCATCTCTTCGCTGTCTGGCCCCGGCAAGGCTGATTTCGGGATACGTTCCAAGGGCGAGAAGCTTCTCTTTTCCGGCAAAACGATATTTGAACCGCCAATACTTGCCCCCTTGAGGAGTGGCCAAGAGAAAGAGGCCATTGCCGTCAAATAATTTAATCTGTCTTTCTAATGGCTTGCAAATTCTGATCTTCAGGTCATTTAGTGTCATGTGTCCCTCCTTCTGGGGGTATACGCTTTGGCGTGTCGAAATATACCCCCCAATATACCCCCGAATCCCCCGGATTCAGATAAACCTTATAGCACTTCCTCGGATAAACACAAATTAAAAAAGCCGCTATTTCTAGCGGCTTTCGGACTCTCTGGAACTGTCCTGGACTTTCACCTGGTGCCGGAGGTCGGAATCGAACCGACACTTTCGCAAGGAAAGGGGGATTTTGAGTCCCCTGCGTCTACCAGTTTCACCACTCCGGCAGGGCGCTGATTATTAGGAAAGGAGGACCGAAATGTCAAGAAAAATGTATTGACAAGGCGCGAAATCCTGTGTTAGGTGCTGCTTTCTTCCGCAAACAAGAAACATGTGGGGTTGTAGCTCAGCTGGGAGAGCGCTTGAATGGCATTCAAGAGGCCGCGAGTTCGATCCTCGCCAGCTCCACCAGAATAAACGAAGGGGTTAGCCAACGAATGGTTAACCCCTTTTTCTCTGTCCGGTGTGAACCATGGAAAGGCAGGGGGGTTGCCGCTGCCTTTCACGCAATTTGTCTCATAAATAAATGTCACCGAAGGGGGAGAGAATTTGGGTAACGCCGCATTTGACATGCCTCACAAGAAAGCGTAATTATAAAATCAGATTTATTGGCGGTTTGAAGGCAGGGTCGCAAGGATTTTGGATGAAGGGATCCTCCTTTCAAACGAATCGTCATTGGAAATTATATTGAACGCTATGGGGAGGATAAAATGAGCATGTTAAAAGAATTCAAGGAGTTCGCCGTTAAAGGGAATGTCGTTGACATGGCCGTTGGTATTATTATTGGTGTGGCCTTCGGCAAGATCGTTTCTTCTATCGTCAGCGATGTGATCATGCCGCCCATCGGCCTCGTCATCGGGGGGATAGATTTCAGTAAACTCTCGATTGTCTTGAAAGGAATACCGGGTGATCCCGCCGCTGTGGTCATTGCTTACGGCAAGTTTATCCAAACGGTTGTCGATTTTACGATCGTGGCATTCGTAATATTCATGCTGGTAAAAGCGATTAACACATTAAAACGCAAAGAAGAAAAAGCCGCCATTCCCCCTCCGCCGGCGCCTTCCAAGGAAGAGGCGCTGCTTGTGGAAATACGGGACATCCTGAAGGAAAAATGATTTTTGGGCCCGCTGAATCTGCGCGAATTACAATCACACCAACCCAGGCCGGCAATTCCTCGCGGTCTGGATTTTTAAAGATCTTTAAAATCACGGGTGAATTCGAGCCGTCCCTCCTTGATCAAGGCAGTCTTGCTCCCCTCGATCCAGGCCTTGACCACCTCCATTTTCTTTGTCCGGGCCAGGTAATTCGCAATCGCGTCTTTCTCGGACGCGAACTGGTTGTCGTCCACGCTGCTCTTCTCCTTGAGCTGGAGGATCACGTAATTTCCGTCAACCGGATAGGTCTGTTCCGGATAGGGTTTCTTTGCCGAGAGCTGGAAGAGCGCCTCCGTCAGCACCGGGGAGGAGCCCAGCTTGGGAATGGCGCCCCCGGGATGGAAGAACCCTGTTTCTGTGATCTTAAGTCCCTTTTCATTGGCCACGCCCGCCAGACCTTCACCCTTCTTCAGGCGGGCAAGGAGGTCGTCCGCCTCTTTCTTTGCCAGGCGCGTCGCCTCCGTTTCCCGGTACTGTTTTTCCACCCCGGCCTCGATCTCTTTCAGGGGAGGTAGATAGGGCGCCTTTCGCGCGTCCACCTGAACGATGTAATATCCCTTCTCCCCCTGGAGCACGCGGCTGATCTCTTTTTTCTCCAGACGCGAGATGATCTTGACGAAATCTCCAATCGGTTTGAATTCAGGAGGGACATCGTTGATCCGGAAAAATCCGGTCGTGTGGACCTTTAGCTTCTTCTGCGCCGCATAGGCGTCGAAGTTCTCCTCCTGATAGATAGTGTCATGGGCCTTCTTGGCCTCGTCCGAGGCCGCACCCATCCCGCTGATCTGTCCCAACTCGTCAATGACCTTTTCCCGGACCTCGGCAAGCGGCTGCGGCTTGTCCCCCTTCTTCCACTGAGACTTGTTCCGTTCGTAGTAATCGTTGATCTCCGCATCGGATATCTTTGCGGCAGCGGCATAATTTTGGGCCATGAACGCGAGGTATTTGACCTGCACCTGTTCGGGGACACGGAACTGCCCCTCGCGGGTCTTCAGAAAAGCCTCCAGGTCGGCCTGGGTCGGTTTGACGCCGGAAACCAAATCCCGGGGAGAAATCTGAATAAAATCGATATTCATTTTCTCTTTCTGCATTAAATAAAGGTCATGGATCTCCTGATCGGACACCTTTACGCCATCCTGGATGAGATCCTCTACCTTGAGGGTGATCAGCATCTTCTTCTGAAGATCTTCGAATTCTTCCGGAGACATCTTGCTGCTCCGGAGTGTTTGCTCATAGATCCGTTCGTTGAACACGCCGTCCCGCTGAAAGGTTGGGTAGGCCAGGATAGCCGCCTTGACATCCTCTTCGGCCACCCGGATTTTCATCTCCTCCGCCTTCTTCAGGACAACCGACTGGTTGACCAGATTATCCAGCGCCTGCTGTTTGAGGTTGAGCGCCTTGACCATCTCCTCCGTCAGCCCCTGACCGAGGCGCTGTCGGTACATATCCAGCAGATTCTGGTATTCCCGCTGAAAATCGGCATAGACAATCGGCTTGCCGTCAATCATGGCGATCCGCTCCGCCCTTTGGGTTCCGCCCATCGAACCGAAATAGAAAACAAAGACGATCACGATAATCCCCAGGATGATCTTCATGAGCCAATTTCTGGCGTGCTTTCGCATGAGGTTAAGCAACATCACTTTTCTCCCGTGTTTGATTTAAAATTACGTTCGGACTACTAATATAGTCACCTTCAAAATGCAATGATTTTTTGGAAAAAATGGATTGATAAGGGTTGTGAAATACGATATAGAAGAAACCTTCATCACAAGTATCCTTTCGATTGTGAATGCAATTTTCGGGATCATCAGGAGGAAACGAAATTGATTTTCGATTTTATTTTGGGGAAATTTTCGAACGATTTGGCCATCGATCTGGGGACGGCCAATACCCTTGTATATGTCCGAGGAAAGGGAATCGTGCTCAATGAGCCTTCCGTCGTTGCCGTCCACAAGAACGCCAAGGGGGAAAAGAAGGTATTGGCGGTCGGCACGGAAGCGAAGAAGATGCTCGGCAGGACGCCGGGCAATATCGTTGCCATCCGGCCCATGCGGGACGGCGTGATCGCCGATTTCGACATTACGGAGGCGATGCTCAGGCACTTCATCTTGAGCGTGCACAACCGCCGCGCCCTGGTGCGGCCCCGGATCATCGTCTCGATCCCCTCCGGGATTACCCAGGTGGAAAGGCGTGCCGTTCGGGAAACGGTGGAATCGGCCGGCGCCCGGGAGATCTATTTGATCGAAGAACCGATGGCAGCGGCGATCGGCGCGGGATTGCCGATCACAGAACCGATCAGTTCGATGGTTGTGGACATCGGTGGGGGGACCACGGAAGTGGCGGTGATCTCCCTTGCCGGCATCGTCTATTCCAAATCCGTCCGGGTCGCCGGCGACAAGATCGACGAGGAGATCGTCCAGTATCTGAAACGGAAATACAGCCTGTTGATCGGGGAGCGGTCGGGAGAGATCATCAAGACGACGCTCGGCAACGCTTACCCCGATCCCGACCGGGAACCTCTCAAAATGGAGGTCAAGGGGAGGGATCTGATCTCCGGCATCCCAAAGATCGTGGAGATCAATTCCGACGAGATCCGCGAGGCAATCACCGAACCAATCAGCCTCATCGTAGACGCCATCAAGGACGCCCTGGAGAATGCCCCTCCGGAGCTTGCCGGGGATATCGTCGACCGCGGAATCGTCCTGACCGGAGGCGGCGCCCTGCTGCGGAACATCGATTTGCTCATCCGGGCGGAGACGGGTCTCCCCATTACCATCGCGGATGACCCCCTCTCCACGGTTGCCAGGGGCGCCGGTATCGCCCTGGACCAACTGGATGTTCTCAAAGAGGTCACGTTTCAGGTCTGAGGTCCTGCACCACCCTATTATGGCTGAAACATGTTGGTCCCCAAAAAATACCTCTCCCTCGCCGTGGCGGCGATTTTGCTGCTTTTCTCTCTGGCCGTTCTCTCCTACAGCGCGGCCCGGCTGTCCGAAACCGGTTTTCTGAGAAAGCTGGTCCTGGAAGCGGCGGCCCCCGTCGAAAATGCCGTCAACATCTCGCTCAAAGGTATGTTCGATGCTTGGAAGCGGTACATCTTTCTCGTCGGCATGGAGGATGAAAATCGACGGCTGCGGAGGCAGAACACCGCCCTCGGTGAACAAATCAACCTTTACCGCGAGGGATACCTCGAGGGGGTGCGTCTCCGGAAACTCCTCAACCTCAGTGAGGGGCTAACCAACCGGATCGTGGCCGCGCGGGTGGTCGACCACAGCCGTGCCTCCCTGTTCAAGACCATCCTGATCAACAAGGGAACCGCCGACGGATTGCGGGTGGGATTTCCGGTTGTGTCCGAACAGGGGGTGGTCGGACGGATCATGGAAACCGCCTGGCATGCCTCGCAGGTCCTGCTTCTGATCGATGGAAACAGCAATATCGACGGACTGATTCAGCGGAGCCGTGCCCAGGGGGTGCTCCAGGGCGCCGGATCAGCGGGATGTAACCTGAAATACATCTCCCGGGTGGAAGAAGTCCTGCCGGGAGATGTGGTTCTTTCCTCCGGCCTGGCCGGTGTATTTCCCAGAGGGTTGCTTCTTGGTGTTGTGAAGAGCGCCTCCCGGAAGGGGGAAGGCCTTTTTCAGAAAATCGACGTGGCGGCGGCCGTCGATTTCGGAAAATTAGAGGAGGTCCTGGCCTTGATTCCGGATGCGGGGACCGGGAAATGATCTACTATCTTCTTCTCCCCGTGATTCTGTTTCTCCTGGTAATCGTTCAGATCACGATTCTTGACCTCTTATCTTTTGGCTGGATCGGGATAGAGATCTCCATGATCATCGTCATCTATGCCGGATTCCACCTCGATGCCCTCCGCGGGGGCATACTCTCCCTGCTGATCGGTTTCTATCTGGATTGTCTGACCGGCACGATTTTCGGGCTTTACATGTTTCTGTATATCATTATCTATTACCTCTCCATGATCGTCGGGGAAAAGATCTACGCGGGGAAGCCGGTCCTGATCGGATGCTTTGCGGCATTCTGCACGCTTATGGAAGGTCTGCTGATCGTTCTTCTCTACCGCTTTGTCTTCGGCGTGGATATCTTTTATGAGATTCCGAAGATCGTCGTTCCACAGGCCGTTGCGGCAGGTTTCCTGGGTCCCATTTTCTTCGGCCTTTTCAAACGTTTCGAGGTTTTTCTGGATGTGGAAGATCGGCAACCGGCTCGGCGGATATGATCCGGATCGGTTTCGGCACAAAATCAAGCTGTTGTTCAT
The DNA here is from genome assembly GCA_002423465.1 of Syntrophaceae bacterium UBA6112. Classification (GTDB taxonomy): domain Bacteria; phylum Desulfobacterota; class Syntrophia; order Syntrophales; family UBA5619; genus UBA5619. Next base: position 35,087 of record DIWG01000021.1, read on the forward strand.
CATCGTCTCCGTTGCACTGTCGCTTCTCGTGATAAGACTGTGGTATCTGCAGGTGACCAAGGGGGGCGAACTGCGGCAGCGCTCCGAAAACAACAGCGTCCGCCTTCGGAAAATCAAGCCGATGCGTGGTCTGATCCTGGACGAGGGCCGGCGGATTATCGTGGACAACCAGCCCTCCTTCGACATCATCTTCGTCCCCAACCGGACGAAGGATATGCGGAATGTCATCGATAAAATCAAGGGGCTCTACGCCGAGCGCTCCCTGACGTTTTCCTCCGTTTCCTCGCCCTCCAGCTACGTGAAACCGTTCGTGCCCGTTCTCCTCGAACGGAACGTCAGCATGGAAAAACTTGCCGTGGTGGAGACCCATGCCCTCGATCTTCCCGGTGTAATGACGGAGGTCACTCCCGTCCGGCAGTACCTGAACGGTGAGATGACCGCGCAGATTATCGGCTTTACGGGAGAAGTGAGCCGTGAAGAGCTGGATCGAAACTCAATAGACAAGCTCACAGCGGGCGATATTGTCGGCAAGTTCGGCATCGAGAAATTCCTGGATTCTCACCTCCGGGGAATCAGCGGCGCCGAACAGGTGGAGGTCAACGTTGCCGGCAAAGCGATCCGCTCCCTCGGCCGGATACCGGCGACAGCGGGCGACAATGTCGTCCTGACCATTGATTCGGCGCTCCAGGAGGCGGCATGGTCGGCCATGGGCGACCGGGGGGGCGCGGTGGCGGTCCTGGACCCCCGCAACGGCGCGGTACTCGCGCTGGTGAGTTCACCCTCTTTCGATCCGAATCTCTTCAACGGGGGCATTTCTTACGACGACTGGGAAACCCTTTCCAACGACCCCAGGCATCCCATGGAAAACCGCTCGATCTCGGGACAGTATCCTCCGGGATCGACATACAAGGCCGTCATTGCCGCGGCCGCCCTCGAAGAAGGACTGATTACCCCGGAGACCACCTTCTACTGCAACGGCGCCTTCGAGTTGGGCGATCGCATATTTCGCTGCTGGCAGGAAAAGGGTCACGGCAATGTTAATCTCCACCGCGCCATCGTTGAGTCCTGCGATGTCTATTTCTACAACCTGGGGAAGCTGCTCGGCGTGGATCGGATCGCTGCCTATGCCCGGGCTTTTGGTCTCGGCGCCCCGCTGGGGATCGACCTTCCCCGCGAGAAGGGCGGCCTGATCCCTACGAAACAATGGAAGCTTTCCCGTTTTCGACAGTCCTGGCAGATGGGCGAGACCATCTCCCTCGCCATTGGACAGGGGTTCAACCTCGTGACCCCGCTCCAGCTTGCAAATGCCTATGCGACCCTGGCGAACGGCGGCACCCTTTACCGGCCCCGGCTCGTAAAACAGCTTGAATCTTCCGACGGTCATGTCATAAAGGTATACCCGCCGGAAAAACAGGGCGTCCTGCCGGTACGCCCCGAAAACATTCAGATCATCAATCAGGGATTGTGGGGGGCGGTCAACGAAAGGGGAGGAACGGGGTACATCCTGAAAAGAAAGGAGCAGGACGTCTGCGGGAAGACGGGCACCGCGCAGGTGATCGGGCTTCCGCAGGATGCAAAAGCGCGCAAGGCGAAGCGTGTGTCGGTCGATTTTCGGGACCATGCGCTCTTTGTCTGTTTTGCGCCTTATGGAAATCCGGAAATTGTCGTGGCGGTCATCCTGGAAAACGCCGGCCACGGCGGATCGGCTGCGGCCCCGGTGGCACGGAAAGTGATTGATACCTACTTCGCGCGGAAACAACTAACGAAGACCCAGCCGCAGGTGCAGGAAGCCTTGGAAGTCCGGGGGATCACCAAACCATGATCAAACTGGACCGCCGTCTCCTCCTAAACTTCGACTGGACCCTTTTCATCCTGGTCCTGATCATCAGCGGCATAGGGCTGCTGAACATCTATAGTGCCGGATTCAGTCTTACCGACCTACGCCAGACGCCGTTTTACGTGAAGCAACTCCAGTGGATTCTGATCGGCATCGTTGGGATGGCCTTCGCCTTCTTCATCGATTACCGTTTTTTCGGCCGCCATGCCTACATTCTGTATGGCATCTCCATCATTCTTTTGCTTGCCGTCTTTGCGGCCGGTTATGAGACGAAAGGGGCTCAGCGATGGATCTTCATCGGCGGTTTCACTCTGCAACCGTCGGAGCTGGTCAAGCTGACGATCATCCTGGCGCTGGCCAGATACTTCGACCGCCACCAGTTCGACCGGGGGTACCACCTGACCGAACTGTTTATCCCTTTTTTAATCGTTCTTGTTCCGTTCCTGTTTATCCTCAGGCAGCCTGATCTGGGAACGGGGCTGATCCTGCTCATCCTTTTCCTGTCGATTGTTTTCTACGTCGGACTGGACTGGAAATCACTGCTGATCGCTGCCGCCGGGGGGCTCATCCTGATCCCCATTGGCTGGTATTTTCTCAGAGACTACCAGCGGGAACGGATTCTGACCTTCTTCAGTCCCGAGCGGGATCCACTGGGATCGGGATACCACATTATCCAGTCGATGATCGCCGTCGGTTCGGGGGGAATCTTCGGAAAAGGATTTTTGAAAGGTTCCCAGACCCAGCTCAAGTTTCTGCCCGAGCAGCAGACCGATTTCGTCTTTTCGGTTTTTGCCGAAGAGTGGGGCTTCCTGGGCGGAATTGTTCTGCTCGTTATGTTTTTTTTCCTGATCCTGTGGGGGTTAAAAATCATGACCCACTCCAAGGACTACCTGGGAGCGTTGATCGCTCTTGGAATCACCATGCTGATCTTTTGGGAGGTGTTCATCAACATCGGAATGGTCCTGGGAATTCTTCCGGTCGTGGGAATTCCGCTGCCATTTCTCAGCTACGGCGGTTCGTCGATGGTGGTTTTGATGACGGCTGTCGGTCTGCTGATGAATATCAGCGTTCGCAGGTTCATTCTTCAATCATCGTGAAAAGCCATCCGAAAGGAGCAACGCCATGCTGGGGAGAAGGAAAAGGGAAGAGGAAAAGGAAGAGGTCAAGGCCTTTCTGGGGAAAGGCGCCGAATTTACCGGCAAGCTCATGTTCAACGGTTCGGTCCGGATCGATGGCAATTTCAAAGGGAATATCTTCGGCAGCGGCACGCTGGTGATCGGAGAGGGCGCCGAGCTTGAGGCCGATATCCGTGTGGACAGCGTTATGATCAGCGGCGAGGTCCGCGGACAAATCGACGTCAAGAAGCAAATCCGGATCTATTCGACGGGAAAGGTGTCGGGCGATCTCAACACACCCCGCTTCTCCGTCGAGGAGGGAGCGTTCTTCGAAGGAACCTGCCACATGAAGTGCAACGAAACCGAGGTCCATAGCCTTCCGCTGGGGAATCCCGCGGTCGATGAAAAGGGATGAAACAACCGGATACCGCGCCAAATCCGGGCCGTCCGGCGACCTGAAGGGTCATTTCAGGGAAATGAAATTACAAATAACTCAATTTATTGATATTTTACCATTATTCCGGCGATCAGGAAATATTGGGTTGGATTGCCTTTTCTCTTGACAGTGGGCAAAGAATAAGATAAAGACTCTACCGCGCGGATGGTGACCCTTGGTCAGATACTGACCGTAATTTACTTTCTGACTGCTCGTGGCCGGACCGAACAATTTCTGCAAATCCTCTTGAATCGAAAGGGGAAATTCCGGCGGGTGTCGCCGAATGCAATCGCCGTAATCAGTCATAGGTTTCACATTCGTTGCCAGTCCGTTGCCGTTTTTGTTGATATCTTGAAGAAATGCTCCAACAAGCCGAATTTCCATTGCAACGCTATAGGGGTTTCGGGTGAACGAAGATCGGGCAGATCGATATCGGCAGACAAATCTTTCTGGGCAAACTCAGCGAATGCTTTTTTCATTCATATTTTTTGGATACCGGCAGCCGGGGTAATGTTTTCCATTACGCCCGGTTTTTTTACATGAAGAATATCATGAGAGGTGATGGGCAGTGGTCAGTCTCGATTATTCCCTGGGAATTCAGATCATTAATTTTCTCCTGTTGATCTTCATCCTGAATGTTCTTCTCTATAAACCGATTCTCGGCTTGATTGACAAGCGAAAGAAGCAGTTCGAAGCGTCCGAGACTGAAATCAAACGTCTCCGGGAAACCGTGGAGCAGAAGATGGCCGCCTACGAGGAGAAGCTCCGCCAGGCCAAGACGACGGCCGTCGAACAGAAAAACGAGATCATCCGGCAAGGCGCCGATGAGGCCAAGACCGTCATCGATGCCGTCAGGGCGGAAATCCCCGGGATGATGGAACGGTTCCAGGACCGGATGGATGGGGAGATCGGCGCCGCCAAGAAGATCCTGACGGATCATTCTCAGCAACTGTCCGTTGAAATTGCGGAAAAGGTCCTGGGGAGGAGTCTCCGATGAGAGGGCGAAGGGGGCGGCTTTTTTTCTTCATCTGTCTGTACTTTGGTTTCTTCGCGGTGAATGCGGTGCATGCTTCCGGGGGCGGGGGAGGTGACGAGGGGCCGAACTGGTTCGGTTTTGCCTGGCGTGTTGTCAACTTCCTCATCCTGATCGGCGTCCTCTACTGGCTTCTGGCCGACAAAATCAAATCTTTCCTCTCCGCGCGGCGTGCAGGGATTCAAACCGCCCTTGCCGAGGCTGTGACCGCCCGCGAGGAGGCCGAACAGAAATTCCGGGAATATTCCGCAAAACTCGACAAAGCGACGGGCGAGATCGATGAGATCAAACAGATGATCCAGGCCCAGGGGCTGACCGAAAAGGAAAGGATGATCGAGGATGCCCGGAACGCCGCGAAGAAGATGAAGGAAGACACCCAGACGCGGATGGAGCAGGAGTTCAAGAAGGCAAGCCGCGAACTCCGGATCGAGGCGGTTCGCCTGTCCACAGAGATGGCGGAAGAGCTTCTCCGGAAGAATATCCGGGCGAACGATCACGAAGCCATGGTCACGGACTACATTGAGAAGGTGGTGAATAAAAATTGATCAGCAGCAATATCGCAAAGCGTTACGCCCGGGCCTTCTTCGAGATCGCCGGTGAGGAAAGGCGTTACGAGGAGTATTATAAGGAACTGGGCCGCTTTTCCGCCGTTCTCCGGGAAAATGGAAACCTTGGCGAATTCCTGGCCAACCCGATCTTCGCCCAGCCGGACAAGAAGGTGGTCGTAGAGTCGGTCCTGGAGAAGATCCGCATCTCCCCACTGACCGCCAATTTTCTGAAACTGCTGGTCGATAAGCGCCGCATCGGCATTCTCTCCGATATCGAGGGCTGTTACCGGGAATTGATGGACAACGCCCTGAAGAAGGTCCGTGTCACGGTGAAGACAGCCTTTCCGCTCACCGGCGAGCTCTCCCAGCGTCTGCAGAAAGGGCTGGAAGGGCTGACCGGTAGAGAGGTCGAGATGACCGTCCTGGAGGAGCCGTCTCTGCTCGGAGGCATCGTCGTTCGGGTCGGTGACACGCTGTACGACGGCAGCATAAAGGCACAATTAAACAACATCAGGAATCTCTTGGGGGAGGAAATATAGCGCATGGAAACCATCAGGGCAGAGGAAATCAGCGAGATCATATCCAGGCAGATCAAGGAGTATGAGAAAAAACTGGATATCAGCGAAACGGGAACGGTCCTCTCCGTCGGGGATGGCATTGCCCGGGTCTACGGCGTGGAGAACGCCATGGCCATGGAGCTGCTCGAATTCCCCGGGGGAATCCTCGGGATGGTCCTCAACCTGGAGACGGACAATGTCGGCGTGGCCGTGCTCGGGGAAGTGACCCACATCAAGGAAGGCGATATCGTGAAGCGGACCGGAAAGATCGCCCAGATCCCCGTCGGCGAAGGGGTTCTCGGCCGCGTCATCGATGCTACAGGCGCTCCCCTGGACGGCAAGGGTCCCATCGAAGCGACGGAATACCGCCGGATCGAGATGATCGCCCCCGGCGT
>DIWG01000030.1 GCA_002423465.1 Syntrophaceae bacterium UBA6112
AGGACTCCCCGGGAACGTTCAGCAGAATCGACGTCGTCGAACCCCCGTACATCGCCCCGTAATAGACTCCGCACATCGTGATGATCGCCGTCGTCCCATTCATCCCGAAGGTGATCGGAATCAGGATCGCAACCCCCGTGGTCGGCCCGATCCCCGGCAGAACACCGATGAGCGTCCCGATCAGAACCCCGATGAAGCACATCAGGAGGTTTATGGGGGACAGGGCCACATCGAATCCCATGATCAAATTCGAGAAGATATCCAAGGTACACCCCCCCTAAAGCCCGAACATGTTCTTCGGCAGTGTGATCCCCAGCAACACCTGAAAGATGATGTAGAGTCCCGCCGTCGTCAGCACGGCCACCAGCATCGTCAGCTTCATTTTCTCCCGCTCCACCGCCAACATCAAATAAGCGACGAACAAAAAAGTATTCAGGACAAATCCCAGAACCTCCATCAGCGAGATGTAGACCCCCAGGCCCACCATCACGGCGATCACCCGCAAGAGCGCCTTTCTCCCCGGAAACGGCGCCTTCTCCTCCGGAACAGGCCGGCGCAACCAAGCGCCCACGATCAGCATCACCGACAACAGGGCCATCAGAATCCCCAACCAGAGAGGAAGAAAACCACTCCCCGGTCCGAATGTCCCCGACGCCGGCATCATCCAGGACTCCCAAATCACGTATCCGGACAGGGCCAACAAGACAAAGCCTGTGATCAAATCCGCTCGCTTCATCGACCGCACCGCCTTTCCAAACCCTTTACCCCTGCCCGCAGGAAGGAACTCTTCCGGCACAATATCGGTATGGATCCCTCCCTCCATTCCAGAGAAGGAGGCAACAAAACTTACGTTTGTAAAAGGCGGAGGCGCGCAATATCCGCGCCCCCGCCGAGATGGTCAAACCATGACGATGGTTACTTCTTCTTGATCAGACCCATATCCTTGAGAATGACGGCGTATTTGCCGTTCCACTCATCGAGGAACTTGCCGAAGGCCGCGCCGTCCATGTAGGCCTCGGTCAGCATGTTGTCCTTGCAGTACTTCTTGAAGGCATCCGTTTTCGTGTACTTGAGGAATGCTTCCTCCAGAACCTTCAGGGCGTCCGCCGGGATATCCGCCGGGGCGCAGAGACCGCGGTTCTGAACATACGTGGCGTTGACCCCCTGTTCCTTCATCGTCGGAACGTCCGGGGCGCCGGCCAGCCGCTTCTCCGCAAAGACGCCGAGAACCTTGACCTTGCCTGCCTTGTAGAGTTCCAAGGCCTCGCCGGGGTTGGAAACCGCAAGGTCGATATGGCCTCCGAGGAGTGCCGCATTCACCTCGCCGCCGCCGTTGAAAACGACGTAGTTGAGTTGGACGCCGGCCGCTTTTTCGATCAGGTAGGCGCAGATTGAGTCGGACGAGCCCAATTGCGTTCCGCCGATCGTGATCTTTTTGGGATTGGCTTTGGCATAATCAATGATGTCTTTAACGGATTTGTATTTTGAACCGGCATTGACCATCAGCATGTATTCATCAAAGGCAAAGTTAGCCACCGGGGTGAAGTCTTTCAGGCCGACCGGCGACTTGCCCATCAACGGGGTGGTCAGAAAGCTGGTGACTGCGGTGACCATGTAGTAGGGATCCTTCTTTTTACCGGCGACGTAAGAGAAGGCGATCGCCCCGCTTCCACCGGGCTTGTTCTCAACCACCATCGGTTGTGGAAACAATTTTTCTTTCTCGATCGCCGAGGTCATGGTTCGCGCGAAGATGTCGCTTCCCCCGCCGGCGCTGGCATGGATGATGATGGTGACGGGTTTTTCGGGGTACTTGCCTGCGCCCAGCGCGTTTCCCGCCCCGATGGCGACAAACAGGACCGCCAGAAACAATACGGATAACGTGGATAGCTTTTTCATTCTTTTCCTCCATCATGAATTCCGGCATACTGACAAGAACCGTTCAAAATCCTGTCGCTTCCGGACTGAAAACCAAGGACAACCGCAAAACCGATACCCGCTTTTTCAAAAAATCCTGCTGTGATCACCCCCCTTTTCCTTCTTCGATTCTGTATCATTTGCCGCTATGATCGGAATGATTTTCATCATTCTGGTTGTAAATCTGGTCGATTTGGATGTCGAAGTGCATCTCCAGTTCACAGATTGTCCTTTGGACATCCCGAGTGCTGATGGCCTTCACGATCCGGTCATGGATGTCGAGCATCAGCTCGATCCGGGTGGGGTCATCCCGGAAGTATTCCCGGCGCATATTGATCCAGAGGGGTTGTATGGTCAGGTCGAGAAGTTTTTCCATGATCCCCTCGATGATGCGGTTCTTCGTGGCCCGGGCGATGGCAAGATGAAATTCTTTGCCGTAGCGAAGGTATTCTTCGAGATCCCCTTTCCTGCCGCGCTCGCACTTTTCGTCCCATGCCTCCCTCAGCGCGACAAGATCGGCGTCCGTGGCCACCTGAATGGCCAACTGAGCCGCACCAATCTCCATGGCTTTGCGCGCCTGCATGTTCTCGTAAGGGCTGTCGCACTCCTCCAGGACGGTCAGGGCCCGGTGTGAAAGGTCTTCGTTGGCTGCCGGGGCGGAGACATAGGTGCCGTCACCGGGACGGCTTTCGAGGATGCCGACGATTTGAAGCGCGCTGATCGCCTCACGCAGGGAGGGGCGGCTGACGCCCATCTGTTCCGTGATGACCCGCTCCGAGGGCAGCCTGCTGCCCGCCTTGTAGCGGCCGGCATTGATCATCCGCAGAATCTCGTCGGCGATGAACGAGCTCTTTTTCTTGAACCGGGTTTGGGCTACCTTTTCGAAAATCATCCGTTCCCTCAAAATTGGTCAGACCGGTAAGACCGATTTTGGAAACTACCCGAGCCGAAAGGGGATGTCAAGAAAAAAAATATATGCCTGAAAAAATCAAGAGGAGGAAAGAGGAGGACCCGGAAAGGAATCAATTACTCCGGCAACATAATCTGGTTGGAGAAGCGGAAGAGGGACCGATCCGAAAAAAGGGGCGGGCTCGAAGGCCCGCCCCGAAATTCGTTCAGCAGATCTCCAGGACGGTGGCCAGTGATACGCCGCCGCCGCCGCAGAGAGTCGCCATGCCGAGGGTTTTCCCCCGTTTTTTCATCGCATGGAGAAGGGTGACCATGATCCGGCAGCCCGTGGAGCCCACGGGGTGGCCGAGACCGACACCCGAGCCGTTGACGTTCGTCAATTCACGGTTGAGACTCAGCTCCCGCTCGCATCCCAGGTACTGGGCGGCAAAGGCCTCGTTTACTTCGATCAGTTCGAAGTCCGTGAGTTTGAGACCCGACCGGTCGAGAAGGTTCCGGACCGCCGGGACGGGGCTCAGTCCCATGACGGAAGGATGGCAGCCGCCACGGCCGATCGCCCTGATCCGGGCGATCGGTTTGAGCCCCAGGTCATTTGCCTTTTCGGCGGACATGATGAGCATGGCGCTCGCCCCGTCGTTTACGCCGGAGGAGTTCCCCGCGGTTACCTTGCCGGTCTTGGGAACGAAAGCGGCAGGAAGGGCCGCAAGGTCGGCTGCCGTCAGGCCGGGGCGGAAATGTTCATCCTTCGCAAAGATCACGGGCGGTTTTCCCTTTCGCTGCGGGATTTCCACGGGAACGATCTCTTCAAGGAAATCCCCCTTGCGGGTGGCCCGTTCAGCGTTGTTGTGGCTGCGCAGTGCGACTTCGTCGATCTCCTCCCGACCAAGATTGTACATCTGGGCGATCAGCTCGGCCGTGACCCCCATGATGTAGGGCTTGCCGCGGAAGAGTTCAACCACGCCCCCCTCCTTGACCGGTCCCTTTTCCAGACCGGGGAGAAGATGCGACCCCGCATGGAGGCCGTGGACGATTTCGTCCACGAAAACCTGGTCCTGGAAGCGGCAGCCCCAGCGGGCATTCGGGACGGAATAGGGGATGCCCGACATGTGCTCCATCCCGCCGGCGAGGATTATGTCCGCCATTCCGGCCTGGATCATTGCCATCCCGGAGACGACCGCCTCCATCCCGGAGATGCAGACCCGATTCACGGTCACGGCCGTGACGGTCTCGGGGATGCCCGCCATCAGCGCGGCGATCCGGGTGACGTTCAGCGTGTCCACCGGCTCCATGCAACAGCCGAAACGAACGTCGTCGATCAGCGCGGGATCAATCCCCGCCCGTTTCACCGCCTCCTTCATGACGACGGCCCCGAGGGTGGCACAGTTGAGGTCCCGGAGCGATCCGCCAAAGGTGCCGACGGCGGTCCGGCAAGCCGATACAATTACGCAATCCTTCATGATGTTTCCTCCTGATATCGAATGTAAGGTTCAAGAACAGAAAGTGAGCGGCGCATGGTCATGTTTCCCGTTATTCTATGAAGTTGCGGACGAACGTTTCTCTTTGTAGGTTTTGCCGATCCGTTCGATCCCCTGTTCGATCTCCTCCGGGCTGACCGAAGGGAAGGTGAGCCGGCACGCCCCGAAGGAAACCGATCTCTTTCATGGGTTCTCTCCTTGAGTGGTATCAGATATCATAAGATGGAACACTCATCATCATAAAAGGTGAAGGTCTTCTCATAAAACTTGCTCTCATACAGGTCTTTCCTTCCAGCCGTCTGTTATGCGACGGCCCGTCGTTGATATAGAAATTTCTGGAATCCTACGAAGACTCGCCCGATCTCCTCCGGTCTTCCAAGGTCGGCAACGGCGTCGGCCATCGAATCATGATATTTCAGATACAGCAGTGGGGCAAGCTTGCTCTGATCAAGCTCTTCCACGCCGACGCTGACGTAGTGGGATAACACGAAATCAAGAAAAACCTGCTGCTTGCCGTTGAAGTGCGTGCTGATAATCACCTTGGCCTTGGTAGCCCGTTCTTCACGGGTGAGCGGAGGCAGGGCATAGGCGATGTGAGCCAACACGTCGAACAGGTCGCTCTTCTCCGCGTCAATGATCTTCTGCATTTCGGCAAGTTGATCCCTGCCAAAGCCCTTCTCGGCAAGTCCCTCCAGTAACTTTTTGCGTGTATCCGGCGCACTCCACAAGGCACGAAGGTCCTCTTCATCCTTGAAGAACTCCGGCAGTTTGCCAAAGAGCATCTCCATGAACTGCTGGGCCGACATGGGTGTGCCGTCAGGATGCCAGAAACTCGTTACCATCATGTGCTGAATGGTCCGCTCCTTGCCGTCGGCGAGTTTCACCTTAATCTTTTGCCGTTTCGGGTATTCCGCTTTCAGCTCGCTCACTGCTTCTGATGAACGCGGCGACGATGGTGTCCGTCCGGGTTCCTGTGGTTCGGACTCGATCGGCTCCCCATCCCATTCCGGATCGCTGAAATGGTGATGCGCCTTCACGAAGTCGTAGATGGTGAAGTAGTCCTTGCCGTCGTACAGCCGTGTCCCGCGCCCAATGATCTGCTTGAACTCGATGATGGAGTTAATCGGGCGCATGAGAACGATGTTCCGGATATTGCGGGCGTCCACGCCAGTGGCAAGTTTTTGCGATGTGGTCAGGATCGTCGGGATCGTCTTCTCGTTGTCCTGAAAGGCTCGCAAGTGCTGGTCGCCTATTTTGCCGTCGTTGGCTGTGACCCGCTGGCAATAGTTCGGGTCTTTGCTGGTCTTCATCTGGTTGATGAGGTCGCGAACGGCCAGCGCATGAATCTGCGTGGCACAGAATACCAGAGCCTTCTCTCTCTGGTCGATCTGCGACATGAAGATTTCGACCCGCTTCTTCTCCCGCTCCTTGATCTCGATGATCTTGTTGAAATCTTCTTCCTCGTACCGCTTACCCACCTCGATCTCACCTTCGACTACCGTATCGTCGGGCGTATAGACATACTCGTCGAGCGTCGTGGAAATCTGCTTCACTTTGAACGGGGTCAGGAAGCCGTCGTTGATGCCTTCCTTGAGCGAGTAGATGTAGACCGGCTCGCCGAAGTAGGCGTAGGTGTCCACGTTGTCCCTGCGCTTGGGTGTAGCGGTCATACCCATCTGGACAGCGGGGGCGAAGTAGTTCAGAATATCGCGCCAGTTGCTTTCGTCGTTCGCACCGCCACGATGGCACTCGTCGATGACAATGAAATCGAAGAAGTCTGTCGGGTATTCGCCGAAATAGGGCGAGGGCTCGCCGTCTTTTGGCGGACCACTCATAAAGGTCTGGAAGATCGTAAAGAAGATGCTGCCGTTTGTGGGCACTCTGCCTTTTTGCCGAATGGAATCCGGTTCGATTCGCACCATCGCATCCTCCGGGAAGGCGGAGAAGGCGTTGTAGGCTTGATTGGCGAGAATGTTGCGGTCAGCGAGAAAGAGAATCCGCGGACGGCGGGAAGGCTCACGGCTCAGGTTCCAGCGGCTGTGAAACAGTTTCCAAGCGATCTGGAAAGCGATAAATGTCTTGCCCGTGCCGGTAGCGAGCGTGATCAGAATCTTTGGACGATTCTCCGCAATGGCCTCCATCACCCGCTCAACGGCGATGTCCTGATAGTAGCGGCTGGGATGCGAACCCCCCTTGTCCTCAAATGGCACGGCGGCGAAGCGGTCACGCCAAGCGTTTTGTTCGGCAAAGGTCAGATTCCAGAGTGTGTCCGGTGTAGGGTAGCCCGGCAACTCACCTTCCTTGCCGGTCTGCATGTCGATGCCGTAGATACCCTGTCCATTGGTGGCATAGGCGAAGCGCACGGCAATCTTTTCTGCGTAGTCCTTGGATTGACCCACACCTTCAGTCAGCGGTTTCTCCCACGCCTTGGCCTCGATCACGGCCAGCTTGTGGTTTCGATAGACCAGAACATAGTCGGCGATAAGAGGTTTGCCACGTCGCCCGAGCCCTTCGATGCGGCCCGGCGTGATGTGATATTCGCGGAGAATCTTGCTGCCGTCGATGACGCCCCAGCCCGCCGCTTTCAGCGCGGGGTCAATATGTTCGGCTCTGGTCTCGGCTTCGTTCATTTTTCCTTCAGACCCTTTAGACGCGAATCCCTGCCGGGCGGTAGAAAATTGTCGGCGGACACCACCGGCCTGCCGGTCTTGGTCTCCAGCGCCTGACGTGCCTGCCTGGCAATCGTCCCGCCCTTTGTGGCGGCCACCTTGTTTTCGTCCATGCCGGTGGCGTCATCCGTCTCGGCAATTTGCCGCGTCGATAACTCCGCCAGTGCGGTGAAAATCAGTTCCGCCTCGTTCATGTGGTCGCGCAGGTTTTGGCTTTTCAGGCTTTTTATCGCTTTGTGATCTCTTACAGTTACCCCCGACCATTCCTGATGAATAACGTTGGTGAGGATGGCGAATTCGTCACCTTTTTTGATGTCGTGATTAGCCCAGTAATCGGTCAGCTTGTTGCGCGTCTCCTGCCCGGTCATGCGCTGCTGGATCCACTTCTCGCTGCGCCCATGCTTCTGCCAGGTCTCGCGGGCGCGATCCAGCGACAACGCCGGGTCGGCCATTTCCTTCATGCGCTCATAGCCGACCTTGGCCAGCCACAACTTTATCGCCTCCGCCTTCGGGCTGGGAACGGACTGCACCAGGCGCAGCAGGGTTTCGGCGGTGGCCACGTCGGTGAGGTAGTTTTTGCCATCGGCGGCAAGCAGTTTCAGTCGGTGACAATCTGTCACCGACTGACTACCTTCCTTGCCCAGCCGCTCTTTCAACTTATTCCAGTACTTACGCGCTGTCTGGTGGTCGGGCTGCTGGGTCAGCACCTGAATGATGTCCACCACGGAAAACCACCAGGTTTCGTTGGCTTCATCGTACACGCGGCGGATTTCGTGGGTCTCGAAAATGGCGGGCTGAATCGGCATGGTTCGACTCCTTACAAGTGGCCGCTGAACGCCTGGTGCAGTAGCGACTTTTTTAACGCCTCCAGCGCGGCGAGCTTCTGCTGGTAAATGGATTCGAGACGTTGGGTTTCGATCTCAAGTGTGTCGATCATATCAGCGATCTCCTTCTGTACCGCCTTGGAAACTGGAAACTCAAGCACAACATCCTTTATTGTCGTGTAAGAGATTACAGGCTGTGCAGCTTGACGAGCACTGTTGCGTAGGTTCTTGAGAGTGAGGAGCCGTTCCATGAACGCAAGGTCAACCTCACAATAAAATTCCGATATGTAAAATGCGTTATCCGTCAACCACAAATCACCGATTACATGCCTGACGTTGCCGCATTTGGCACCAACTCGACCGATTACAATGTTTTCACCTGACAAATTTTTGGCGTTGTGTTTCCCTGCTATTCCATTACCACCATAGACATCTATATTGCCAGTTTCAATCATCACCTTGGCGGGGAGGAAGTCTCCGCTTTTTACTTTGAAACATTCTCCAATGGTTTTCTCCACCCACCCCTCGCCACGCTGGGTAAAGACTGATTGCAGGTGGCTTTCAAAGAGGGCACGGGCGTTTTGGAGGTTCTTTTCGGCGTTGGCTTTGGCGGTGGCGATGCCCTCAAAAGTTTCGTCAAGGATGCCGACGATCCGCTGCTGTTCGGAGAGCGGGGGAACAGGAAGCGGAATTTCTCTCAAGTTGCCTTGGTTCAACTTCGGCACTGTTAGTCCCGAAACAAACTCAGATATATCAGAATGGACAAGGAAATAGATGAGCCAGTTGTCCGTTAACACAGAGCGATGTGGGCGTAACACATGGGCATGGTTGTTTACCCAGCACTTTCCTTGAATAGCAAATGCTGTGTTCTCACCTGATCCCCATTTCGCGCCATCTTCGCCAACAAGAACCAACGGTTCATCGAAAAGATAGCCTTCGACGAAATCCAGAATACCAGTGGCACCGTAGTAAGGATACTCGCCCGGCGTGCGGTCACGCTTGGTTATCGGTTTGCGCTGGTTATCAAGAATGTCGCAGAGACTACCCAGCGCTTCCGTCTTCCATCCCGCTCTCACAGCAGCCCCCTGATGTTCGCCAGCACCTCTGCGCTCTCGGCGTCCAGCGCGGCGATTTCATCCATGATGGCCTGCGGGCTGCGGTGCGTGATTTCCTCGACGCCGTTGGGGTTCTTCACGGATAGATCAAAGGTTGTCGGATCGATGGTCTTGGCGTCCACGCTCCAACTCTTGGGAGAATCGGCAAATGTCTTCTGTAATTCGATGAACTCGGCAAGGTCGTCGTCGTTGAGCGGGTTCGTCTTGCCCATGTTTCGACCGGGATCGAGCTGGTAGTACCAAATCTTCCGGGTGGGTGCGCCTTTCTCGAAGAACAGCACTACGGTCTTGACCCCTGAGCCTTGAAATGTGCCGCTGGGGCAGTCGAGGACGGTGTGGAGGTTGCAACTTTCCAGCAGGTGCTTGCGGAGGCTGACGGAGGCGTTGTCGGTATTGGAGAGGAATGTGTTCTTGATGACGATGCCGGCGCGACCACCGGCTTTGAGAATTTTGATGTAATGCTGGAGAAAGAGGTAGGCGGTCTCGCCGGTGCGGATGGGGAAGTTCTGCTGCACTTCCTTGCGTTCCTTGCCGCCGAAGGGCGGATTGGTCTCGACGATGTCGTACCGGTCCCTTTCCTGAATGTCGGCAAGGTTTTCGGTGAGCGTGTTGGTGTGGATGATATTCGGCGCATCGATACCATGCAGAATCATGTTCATAATGCCGATGACGAAGGCGAGCGACTTCTTTTCCTTGCCGTAGAACGTGCGGGTTTGGAGGAAGCGATCCTGCGCGACCGTGCGATTGGGATAGGTCTTCTTCAGGTAGTCGAACGTCTCGCAGTGGAAACCCGCCGAGCCGAGAGCGCCATCGTAGATGCTTTCGCCGAGTTTCGGTTGCACAACCTGAACAATGGCACGGACGAGCGGACGAACGGTGTAATACTCGCCGCCGTTTCT
>DIWG01000022.1 GCA_002423465.1 Syntrophaceae bacterium UBA6112
GGCGAACAACCACTGCGCCTTCACGCTGGGGACGCCGGCGACGGAGATCAACGTGATGCACGGGGAGACGGCGGCGGCGGCCAGTTATGCAAGGCGCCTCGTGAAGGAGAAGGACGCGGGCAAGCCTTTGGGGCCGGTGATCGACAAGATGAACGAGATGGTGAAGCACTACGAGGAGACGTCGAAGCCGATCTACTGCGCGAAGAAGGGGTTCGTGGACGAGGTGGTCCGCTTNNGGGGAGATCCGCCGGTACATGGTGGCCTTCGCCGGCGGCGTCTACCAGAACCCGCGCTCAATCTGTCCGCATCACCACATGCTGCTGCCGCGGCTGATCCGGTCGCAGATCGTCACGGGGCTGCAGAGGCCGGCGTGAAGCTTGCGGATCGGTAAAGCTTCCATGAGAAGGGCTGGGTTAGAAAAGCGCCGCTGATACCGGACTTTGGTTAACGACGGCCATCAGGGCAAGGGGACGCCGGCGCCTCATCCTGCCTTCAGGCCGTACTTCTTAAGCTTGTAGCGGAGCATCCGCTCGCTGATCCCGAGGAGATCGGCGGCGCGGCTCTGGTGGTCGCCGGCCTTTTCCATTGCCTCGACGATCAACCGCTTCTCCAGTTCCTCGACCGAACCGCGCAGGAGACCTTCCTCGCCCTGCCGGGCCTCCGGCATGGCATCCGGGAGGTCGCGAAAGGGAAGATCCTCCGTGAAGATCACTTCCTCGCGGGCAATAACAACGGCCCGCTCGATAATGTTCTCCAGTTCCCGGACGTTCCCGGGATAGTCGTACTTGAGCAAAACGTCCTGCGCCTCGCTGCTGAGGCCGCTGATCTTCTTTCCGTTTTCATCGGCGTACCGCTTCCGGAAGTAGTCGATCAACGCCGGGACATCTTCCTTCCGTTCCCGAAGCGGCGGGATCGAAATCATCACGACGTTCAAGCGGTAGAAGAGATCCTCCCGGAAAGCCCCTTCCTTCACCCGCTGCTCCAGATCCCGGTTGGTTGCGCTGATCACCCGGACGTCGGTGCGGAGCGTCTGGTTCCCGCCGAGTCGCTGGAATTCGTGCTCCTGGAGGAAACGGAGAAGTTTAACCTGGACGGGCGGAGAGAGTTCACCGATCTCGTCGAGGAACAGGGTGCCGCCGTCCGCCTCTTCGAAACGGCCGATCCGCCTGGCCGTCGCTCCGGTGAAGGCCCCCTTCTCGTGTCCGAAGAGTTCGCTCTCCAACAAATTTTCGTGCAGGGCGCCGCAGTTGACCGCGATGATCGGCCGCGCGGAACGGGGGCTCAACTGATGAATCAGCCGCGCGAAGAGCTCCTTTCCTGTCCCGCTCTCCCCCTGGAGGAGGATGGTGGCGCGGCTCACCGCCACCCGACCGGCCATGTTGATCAGGGCGCTCATCTTCTCGCTCCGGTAGACGATCCGGTCGGTCGTCACCCCTTTCCCGCCAAACGGTTCACCGCGGAAGACACCGCGGAGAATCTCGTTTTCCTTCAAGAGCGTCCGCCGTTCGGCGACACGGGCCACCAGAATCAGCAGTTCCTCGAACTCCACGGGTTTGGTGATGTAATCGAGGGCGCCCGCCTTCATGGCCTCCACGGCCATATCGATGGTTCCCTCGGCGGTAACGATCACAATGTCGATCTCGGGATTGATCCCTTTGACGGTACGGAGAACCTGCATCCCGTCCATTCCCGGCATCCGGTAATCGAGCAGAATCAGGTCATAATGACCCTCCCTGACATGCTGAATCGCCCGCTCGCCGTTCTCGGCCTCGCCGACGACATGACCCTCTTTCCGGAGGAAATCACGGAGCATCTCCCGCTGCGACCGTCCGTCTTCCACCACCAGGATGCTGAGTTTTTTCATGAGGATATTTCCCCCCTGCCGTTTGTTTTTTTCCCCGCGGGAAGGAGAATCTCGAAGGTTGTCCCCTCCCCCTTCCGGCTCAGGACGCGAATCTCACCGCCGTGACCGCGGATGATTTCGTGCGCCAGCGGCAGGCCGAGCCCCAACCCCTTTTCCTTGGTCGTATATTCGGGGTTGAAGATCCGGTCCACCTCTTCGGTGGTCATGCCGCACCCCGTGTCGGAGATTCGGACGCTCACGCGGCCCTTTTCCGCATTTCGGACCGACAGCATGACGATTCCCTCGCCGCTGATCGACTCCATTGCGTTCTTGACGAAATTGAACAGGGCCTGCTGGAGCTTGTCCATGTCCATCGGGATAACGATCCGTTCGTTTCCCCAGTCGGTCCGGAGGCTGATGCCTCTGGTGGAAGCCTCCTCGGAGATCAGGGTCGTGATCTTTTCAAGAACCTCCCGGACGGGACAATTGCGGAGTTCCAGGCGCCGGCTCTTTGAAAAAGTCAGAAACTCCGAGATGATCCCATTGAGTCGCCGGATCTCGTCTCGGATCACCCCGGTCAGCGTCTCAAATTCCACCTGCTTTTCTTCGTCCGTGGGCATATATTCCCGCTTCAACCGCTGGCTCGCCATACTGATTGCATTCAGCGGATTGCGAATCTCGTGGGCCACCCCGGCAGCGAGCTGCCCCAAGGAGGAAAGCCGCTCCGCCTTTTCGAGTTGCCTCGTCATCTCCACAACCCCCGCCAGGTGGCGGTTCTGGTTGTGGTAAAGGAGCCACATCGACAACAGCGCAATCAGGACGACGAAGGCCACAAAGACGAACATATTTCGCCGGTTCTCGTCGAGAATCTGATCGGTGTTCCCTCTGTCCAGTCCGAGGCGAACAATCCCGTCGATCTCGCCGCCCAGGCGGAGAGGGGCAATGATCTGCAGCAGGCTCTTCCCGCCGAAGCTTACCTTGCGGCTCTCAAACGTCACGGCTCCGGCGAGGATCTTCGGGAAAAGCGAATCCGTCTTCTTCCACTCGGTGGAAAAATCTCCGACCATCCCCAGGGACATCCCCTTCTTATCCCGGACGGTGAGATAGACGATGCCCTGTCCTTCGCCAAGTTTTTCCAGCGCCTTTTCGACAGAGACCCGCGTCCCCCAATACCGGAGGCTGTCGCGGTCCAGGGCGAGGATGATCGTCCCGCTTTCGTCCTTTCGGCTGAGGGCGATAAAACCGATCTTTTTCAAACGGTTGAGCTGATTGAGGCGGTTGAGCAGGTTGGCGGTCTTCTTCGGACGATCCGCGTTCATTGCGGGCCCCTTTTCGCCGAAAAGGTTTTCCGGAAGCGTCCGACTCTGGAAGATCACATCCCCCGAACTATTCAGGACGGCCACCAGATAGAGGTTATTCTCCTGCGCGTATTTGCGGATATAGGATTCGCTCAGATGCTCTCTTTTCCAGTGATTGTCGATCTCACGCCCCATTGCAACGATCGCATCCGTGAGCAATTTCTGGGGGGTGAGAACCTGCTCGCTCAAGGGAACGGAAGCCCCTCCCGCCGTCCTCTGCGAAGCGATGATCATGGTCTTGAGGTTCTCCTCGGTGAGCCTCTCGACCACTCCGATGATCCGTTTCCCCTGGTCTTCCATGAAGCCGACGAGGGTCCGTTCACTCCGCCGGATGTCCATGATCCCCATGAAAAGAATGAGGGCGATGAAAATGGCGCAGACGAGACCGACAGCCAGCGGCTGGAGGAAGGGGCGGTTGAAATGGGGGGAGTGGTGCTGCCAGATAATCTTCTTTTCAGGACTCATCATGAATATCCCTGATCACAGCGGAACGTCCTCGATTTCTTCTTGAAAGCCATCGCTAAAAATACCGGTGGGAGAGTTCGCTGGAATCTCCGCAAAACATGTGGCCGTCATCATAGGTCATTCGTCCGGAAAGTCAACGCTTTCTTGTATCACACTTTTTTGCATCACCCTGAAGGATCGACGAACCGGAACCGCCCCGGCGGTCATTTCGACATTTTTGTCGATTACCGGTCATAACGGGTTTATGTATGCATATATCTGTATTTACAGTTTATTTATTGAATAACCGCAAAGGAGAGTGACAATTGTTGCCGTCCATCCTCCGATTTCGGTGGATCCGCCAAAAAATCGGATTACATAATATAAATTGATTTCAATACCTTATCGGATTTATCGCGTCGCTGGCACAGGAGATGCATTATCCATAAACCGAAAATACCTGTTGACTGAACGCGGGCACGATCGGCCGACGGCGAAACGACCAAGGAAAAACCGGCGGGTTTTCCACTCCTGAAAGTGGGGAGGTTCTCTGAACCTCCCCACTTTTTTATATATCGGTCAAGGCGATCTATGCGGGTTACCTTTCGGCGGAGCAGGGGAAGCGGGTCGAAATGGATAAAATATAGGTCCTGTTCTACGCCCTTCTCGGCAGGTTTTTCTTGAACAACCGCTGGAGGGCATGGCGGACCGGCTCGATGGTCATCAGAATCGAGATGAAGGTGACCATCCACAACACGATGCAGATCGGCCTGGTGAAGAAGGGGGTGATGTCCCCGTCGGTCAGCACCAGGCCGCGGCGCAGGTTTTTGTCCAGGAGGTCGCCCAGGATGATCCCCAGGACCAGCGGGGCCATGGGGTATTTCATCTCCCGGAGGATATAGCCGAAGAGGCCGAAGCCGAGCATCACCCAGATGTCGAAGACCCGGCTGGTGATGGCGTAGGAGCCGATGACGCAGAGGACGAAGACCACGGGCATGAGCCGGGTCCGCGGGATTGCCAAGACCTTGAGGAGCGGCTTGGTGAGCGCGATGCCGTAGATGAGGATCGCGATGGTGGCGAAGAAGACCATGGCCACCACCTGGTAGACGAACAGGGGCGACTCCACCATGATCATCGGGCCCGGCCGGATCCCGTGGATAAACATGGCGGCCAGCAGCACCGCCGCCGGGGCCGAGCCGGGAATCGCCAGGGTGAGCACGGGGATGATGGCGCCGGAGACGACGGCGTTGTTCCCCGTCTCCGCGGCCATCAACCCCTCAACAGAGCCCTTCCCGAACTTTTCCGCCTCCTTGCTCTTGCGCCGGGCTGCGGCATAGGAGACCCAGGCCCCGATATCCTCGCCGACCCCCGGGATGATGCCGATCACCGTCCCGATGAGCCCGCTCCGGATGATGGTCCGCTTGTATTTCAGGATATCCGCCAGCCTGGGGATGACGCTGTCCTGCGGGTTCTGGGCGATTTCGGCCGGGGGATTCCGCATGACGGTCAGCACTTCTGCCAGGCCGAAGGCCCCCACCATGGCGGGAATGAGGGCAAAGCCCCCCATAAGTTCGGTGGTCCCGTAGGTGAATCGTTCATAGGCATGAATCCCCTCCTGGCCGACCATGGCGGTCATAAGACCCAGAAATCCCGCAATCCACCCTTTGATGGGATCCTCCAGGGAGGTCAGGTGCCCCGAGATCACAATGCCGAAGATGGCCAGCCAGAAAAACTCGTAAGACTGGAATTTGAGGGCGTAGTTCCCCAAAAGGGGCGCCAGCGTCGCCAGGAAGAACATGCCGATGATGCTGCCCATGACGGAGCCCGACGTGGCCACGCCCATGGCCCGGCCGGCCAGCCCCTGCTTGGCCAACGGGAAGCCGTCGAGGGTCGTTGCCGCATTGGCCGGGGTGCCGGGAATATTGAGGAGGATCGCCGTCCGGCTTCCGCCGTAGATCGCCCCCACATAGACGCACATCAGGACGAGGATCGCCAGGTCGGGCTGGAGCTTGTAGGTCAGCGTGGTGATCAGCGCCACCCCCATCGTGGCGGTGAGTCCCGGCAAGGCCCCGATGACAATCCCCAGCAGCGTGGACCAGGCCATGTGAAAAAGCGCCCAAGGATTGATAAATCCGCCGATCGCCTGCAGAAAAAGCATCAGGTTTTCAATCAGGATACCCATGATGTCTTCACATTCTCAAGGGAGCGTGACCAGGAAAAGCCGCTCGAAGGTGTAGGAAACGGCCGCGGCGAAAACAATCGCCAGGACAGCGGCTGCCAGCCCCATCCGGCCCATTTCCCGGCGGGACATGTCCCGGCGCCATTCAAAGACCGCCACAAAGACGAAGATGAAAAGCCCGGTCACCAGCGTATAGGGCGTGTGTCCCACAAGGACAGCCGCATAAACAAAGGTAAGCACGGCCGTCAAGAGCAGACGCCGGTTGCCCGGATCGGCGAGGGTCTTGCGAATGCCCTCCCGGCTCAGGCTGAGGTGGTGCCCTCCGGCTCTGACTGAGCGCACCACCAGGATCAGGCCGAAGATCATCAGGACCACGGCCAGAAACGCGGGGACGATTCCCGGAACGCTAAAAGGATTCACATGGAGTTCCTGCAAGCGCGGCATGCGCCAAGACTCCACCAGGACATAGACGCTCAACAGGATCAGGGCCAGTCCCGTCAGGTAATCCGCTTTTTTCATTTCGGTGACTCAAATGCCTTTTGCGGGGGATAAAGAAGGGCGGACGGCTCTCGTTGCCGTCCGCCCCTTCAAATTCCATCGGAAACTACGGTCGCGGCATACCCACGGTATCGGGTTTTATCTTGGCTTTGCCGCCGTCGGCAAGTCCCCACGCCGCGTTGACAATCGACGGCCACGCCTTCTTCATGGCTTCGGCCCCATAATAGGGCGCCACAATCTGGCCGCGCATATTGGCGAAATTCTTCAAGGCCTTGGAGGATGCGATTTTCTCTTTCCAGATTTTGTTCATCGTTTCCACGACCTCCTTGGGGGCGCACTTGGGAATCCAGATCCCAAAGTACACGGGGTCGGCGGCTACCTTGGGAAGCCACTTGGTCGCTGAAGGAACGGTGCCGTATCCGTCGATGACCATATCCTCGGGGGTCAAAGCCGCGAGGGGGCGGAGCTTCTTGGCCCGGATCATTTCGATCTGTTCGCTCAGGAGCTGTGAGGTTGCCATGGTCTCGCCCGACACCGTGGCGATCACCGCCGGGTTCCCGCCATCGTAGCTGACCAGTTTATAATCCCCGCCGTTGGCGTGTTTGATCGCCTCGATGGCTGAGTGGCCGGCCGAGGGAACGCCGGCCACGGCCACTGATACCTTTTTGGAATCCTTCTTCATCAGGTCCAGGAATTCCTTGAAATCCTTGATTGGTGCGTTCGGTGTTACGGAAACCAGTGTGGCATTGCCGGAATTGAGGTAAATGTTCCAATCTTGGACCTTGGTGTTCAGGACCCCGGTAATGATGTATGTTCCCAGGTCTTTCACCGCTCCCGAAGCCCATGTGTAGCCGTCGCAGGGGGCATCGAGCACACTCTGTGTTCCGATCGCCCCTCCCCCGCCGGGCTGGTTCACAACCACGACTTTCTGCCCCAGCGCATCCTCGAGGTCGCCGGTAATGGACCGGACCGCCTGGTCCGTGGACCCGCCTGCACCCCAGGGAACGATGAGCCGAATCGGTTTGTTCGGCTTCCATTCCTGGGCCGCGGCCGAGCCGACAGCAAACAACATAATGAGTGACACCAGGGCTGCATTCATCCACAGCTTTCGTTTCATAATGATTCCTCCTTCTGATTTTGAATGATACCGATGAGAACCTGCTTGTCTTTGGGACGGATGAGAATCTGTTTCTCTACGCCGGCAGGATACGAAGGCGGACCTTGTTTGTCAAGGGGATATTTCTACAGCGAAAAAGCTCATCTGACGCTGCGGGGATCGGACTGTAACGAACAAGACCAGGACCGGTCATCGTTCGATGAAGTCCAGGGCCGCCCCGGCAAGCCCCCCCACGGTCGTGGTTGCCAGTTCGCCCCGGTCGTAGAGAAGAAATTCAGCAGAATCATCTCTCAGGGACGCTAACCTCCCCCTGGCAGCACTCACCCGCAGGAGTCCCAGGACCCGTGCGGCAAGACCCCGCACCTCCGGGTCTTCAGAATCCAGATAGGGCAGAAGATGCACCGGGGCATCCCCTGCTTTGAGGATTTCGGGCCGGGTTGCAGCAATTCGGCCCATGCCCCACAGCAGACCCCGCTGCAAAGCGGGAAGCTCAAGGTAGCACTCGCAGGGACGCATGTAGGCCATCAGAATGTGGCCGTATTCCGCGGCCAGACCTTCGTGGCCGGCCACGATCTCCGCCAGCGTCTCCGGGACCCCCCAGCCGATGCTCCCCGACTCGTCGTTGAGGCTCCACATCAGCCGGCGCATGATGGTGCGGGCGGCCTCCATGTCATCTTTCGCCAGGGCCGCCACCACCGCACCCAGGGCGGATACGGCATGCCATTTGATTCTTTCGTCCCCATTGAAAAGGCAGCCAATCAGCGGAGAAACCGCCCGGCGGGGCGGCCATTGCCTCACTTCGTCCAGAACCGCATCAAGCGGTTCTTTCCTGAGGCAGGTGAGAATCGATTCTTTGGATACCTTCACGGTCATTGGCCTCGAGAAATGAAACACACGGGAATCCCAGGCGAATCCTTCACGGTATTCAACCAATCGCGGAAAGGAAACCCACGGCATGGGCAACGGATCGAAGCAAACAATCAACAGACGGTTGCTTTTTTCGTGGACTGAAGATGTGGAAAAGAATTTCGTATGTCAAGAAATTTTATTACAATGGATATTTTCGGCCACATAAACTTGTTGACATCAATGATCACAATTCGTATCCTTCATCCACAAATTCATCGGTTCTTGCCAACAAACTCCATTATATTCTCGTTTTCTTGAAAAGACTTCAAACATGGAGCAGACATGAGAAGCCTCCTGGAAAAAACGGAGCGAACGTTCGCCTTTGCACAGCGGCAACTGCGCCATCTGATTGAAAGGCACCCTGATTATTTTCCGATGTACACCGTTCACGGCAAATGGGTTCATGCCGGCGAGGCGTGGACGAACTGGTGCGAAGGGTTTCTCGGGGGACAACTGTGGCTGCTGTATGAGAGGACGCAGGAAGACTATTGGCGTAAAAAAGCCGAACACTATTCCCGCCTGATCGAGGAGCGAAAAGCCGACCGCACCGTCCACGACCTGGGATTTTTGTTCTGGTCCACGTGGAAGAGGTGGTTCGATTGGTCGGGCGATCTCGCCATTCGAAAGGTCGTGATCGAAGCCGGGCAGACGATGGGACTGCGTTTTCGTGAGAAGGGCCGGTACCTCCGCTCGTTTGTTGCGGAAGAAAGCATCTTCATCGACATCATGATGAACGTCGGCATCGTTTTCTATGCGGCGCAGCAGACCAACGACATGGAACTGCTCCGCAGGGCGACGGACCATTGCCTGACGACGCGCAAATATCTCGTCCGCGGCGACGGCAGTACATCGCATGAGGGGATCTTCGATACGCAGACCGGCGAATTCCTGCGACAAACGACTCACCAGGGATGGCGCAACGATTCCTCTTGGGCCCGCGGGTTGGCATGGGCTTTGTACGGCTTCGGGACAGCGTTCTCCTTTACGCGCGATGTCCGTTTCCTGCAAACGGCGGAGGCATGCGCGGATTATTACATCCAACGCACCCCCACGCACGGCATTCCGCCGAACGACTGGGACGAACCGAACCCCGCGCTGCCGTATGAGAGTTCCGCCGCCGCGATCGCCGCAAGCGGAATGCTGGACCTCGCCAAATTGACGGGAGATGCCGCCCGCAAAAGGCTCTACCTTGATTACGCATTCCGGATTCTCGACACACTGACCACACCGGAATTCTTCGCGGATGAGACACCGGGATGGGAGGGCATCCTCAGGCACGGCATGTATCACCGGCGCAAAGGTCTGGGGGTGGACGAAAGCGTGATGTGGGGCGATTACTTCTTCCTCGAGGCATTGAACAAGGTGAAGGATCATGGATGAACGGGTCGCACTGATCACGGGCGCCGCGCGCGGCATCGGTCGAGCCATCGCAGTTGCGTTGGCGAAAGAGAGGTGGCGCGTCGTCATCAATTACCGCGGGAACGAGGGCGCGGCGCGAGAAACCCTCAAACTGGCCGAGGAGGCCGGGGGGCGGGGAATCATCGTACGGGCCGATGTTTCGGTTGCTGCGGATCGCGCGCGGCTGGTCGCGGAGACCCTCGCCGCATTCGGGAGGATCGACCTGCTCGTGAACAACGCGGGAATAGCGCCGCGGGAGAGGCTTGATCTGCTCGAGATGACCGAGGCGGGTTACGACGAGGTGATGGCAACGAATCTCAAGGGTCCGTTGTTTCTGACACAACTGATCGCCCTTCGAATGATCGAACGCAAGAGCGAACAGGCCAAGATCGTCAACATCGGTTCGCTGAGCGCCTACACCAGCAGCATAAATCGCGGCGAGTACTGCATCTCCAAAGCCGGCGTCGGGATGATGACCCAGCTTTTCGCAGACCGTCTGGCCGGATACGGGATCAATGTCTACGAGGTGCGTCCCGGCATCGTCCACACCGACATGACCGGTGCGGTGCGGGATAAGTACGACCGCATGATCGCCGAAGGGCTGCTGCCGATTGCACGCTGGGGCGAACCGGCAGATGTCGCACGCGCAGTGGTTGCCATTGCCCGGGGTTGCCTCCCGTTCTCCACCGGCGAGGTGATCAACGTCGACGGCGGATTTCATCTGCGACGGTTATGATCCGCATCCGTTTCCGAATGAGGCCGATTTCCCCGGATTTTCATCCGGGAGGAGAACCCACTGAAAAAATCGTCCGGAAGCAAGGGGGAGACAAGGGATGAAACTCGGCATCTGCAATGAGCTGTTTGAGAACTGGCCGTGGGAAAAGATCTGTGATTTCGCAAGCGGAATCGGCTACCAGGGCATTGAGGTCGCACCGTTCACACTGGCCGAGCGGGCGGATTTAATCACGCCGCAGCGGCGTGCGGAGCTGCGCGGGTCGGCCGAATCCAGGGGGCTGGAGATCATCGGCCTGCACTGGCTTCTGATGAGGCCGCCGGGGCTCTACATCACACACCCGGATGCGGCCATCCGCAGGGCAACGGCACGGTATTTTGTCGAACTTGTCAGCCTCTGCGCAGACCTGGGCGGGAAGGTGATGATCATCGGTTCGCCGAAGCAGCGGAACCTGTTGCCCGGCGTGAGGCGCGAGCAGGCGATGGGGTACGCGGCGGAGGTCTTCACGCCGTGCCTGAAGTCCGCGGCAAAGCGCGGCGTGACGCTGGCAATCGAACCCCTCAGCACGCGGGAAACGGATTTTCTCATGTGCGCCGCCGACGCCGTGGATCTGATCGAGCGGATCGACCACCCCAATTTCCGCCTGCAGTTGGACGTCAAGGCCATGAGCTACGAGTACAAACCGATCCCGCAGATCATTCGGGAATCGGCGAAATACCTGGCCCACTTTCACGTCAACGATCCCAACCTGCTGGGCCCGGGCATGGGCGAGGTCCGCTATGAACCGATTATCTCGGCCCTGCGCGAAGCGGGATACGACGGGTGGCTCTGCGTCGAGGCTTTCGATTTCAACTACGGGGCCGAAAAGATCGCCAGGGAAAGCGCGATGTACATGAGAAAGGTTGACCGTTGAGGTCGCCGGAAAAGCAGGTATCGATGGTCATGGCGAAACCCTATCCCCGCTTGGTCCGTTTCAAGACAGCCGATTCCTTTCTGGAATACCTCCGTTCACTGCAGATCGACCTCCCCTTCGACAGGGAGGTGGCCCGGGCTCCGGAGAGCCCCCTGGCCCGACCGTATCGTTTCGAGGACGGACGTACGATCGGCAACCGTTTTTGCATCCAGCCCATGGAAGGCTGGGACGGAACGTACGACGGCAAGCCGACCGACCTGACCTTCCGCCGCTGGCGCCATTTCGGCCTGAGCGGCGCCAAACTCATCTGGGGAGGCGAGGCCGCCGCCGTGCGGCCGGACGGGCGCGCCAACCCCAACCAGCTCATGATCATCAATCAAACGATGACCGAGATGGAAAAGCTCCGCCTGGCGCTGGTCGATGAACACAAGGCCCATTTCGGCACGGAGGAGGATCTGATGATCGGCCTCCAGTTAACCCATTCCGGCCGCTTCTGCCGCCCGAACGACAAGAAAAAACTCGAACCCAAGATCCTCTACCACCATCCCCCGATCGAGGCGATCTACAACACCCCGCCGGATTGGCCGGTGATGACCGACGGCGAGATCGACGATCTGATCGGCGACTATGTCCTGGCCGCTCGCCTGGCATCCGACATCGGCTTCGAGTTCGTGGACATCAAGCACTGCCATGGCTATCTGGGCCACGAGTTCCTGAGCGCCTATTCCCGCCCCGGGCGCTACGGCGGCAGCTTTGAGAACCGCACCCGCTTCCTGCGGGAAATCGTTGACGGCATCCGCCGGGACTGTCCCGGCCTGCGCATCGGCGTGCGCGTCAGCGCTTTCGATTTCCCGCCCTTCCATCGCGGCGAGGACGGCGCCGGCCGGATGACCGAGTACCGCAACGAAAATGGCCAGTACCCGTTCGCCTTCGGCGGCGATCCCCGACACCCCGGCCAACCGAATGCCGAAGAGACGGTAGAATTCCTCGCGTTGCTCAAGGACCTGGGTATCCGTCTGGTCAACATCACTGTCGGGAGCCCTTACTATAATCCGCATACAATGCGGCCGGCCTACTACCCGCCCAGCGACGGCTACCTGCCCCCCGAAGACCCGCTTGCAGGCGTGGTGCGTCATATCCATCTGTGCGCCGAATTGAAAAACCGCGTCTCCGGCATCGCGATCGTCGGCTCGGCCTATACCTACCTTCAGGAATGGCTGCCGAACGTCGCCCAGGCTGTGGTTCGCGAAGGGATGGTCGATTTTGTGGGTTTGGGCCGCATGGCGCTGGCCTACCCGGAAATGCCCGCCGATGTCCTGGCCGGCCGGCCGCTCGCCAGGACGCGCATCTGCCGCACCTTCAGCGACTGCACCACCGCCCCGCGCAGCGGCCTGGTTTCCGGCTGCTACCCGCTGGATGAATTCTACAAGCAGCGCCCCGAATACGAACAGCTCAAGCGGATCAAAACCCCAGGCTAAGGAGAGACACCCGTGAAGGTCGTATCTTTTGCAGAGGCCGTCAAGGTGGTGGTTATGGAGTAGTCTGCTTTTTGGCGTTTGCCTCACGGATTTTCCGCCAGGCTTCAAGCCGCTCACCGATGATCTTTTCATACCCCCGGTCCGTTGGACGGTAGAACCGGCCCCCCTTCCCCCGGAGCTCATCCGGGAGGTACTCCTGGGGAACATAGGCGTCGGCAAAATCGTGGGCGTATCGGTAACCCTTGCCGTAATCCAACTCTTTCATCAGCTTCGTCGGGGCATTCCGGATATGGAGCGGAACGGGCAGGGACCCCGTTTTTTCGATTGTTGCGCGGACCCGGCCGTAGCCCACATAGAGGGCGTTACTCTTCGGGGCAGTGGCAAGGTAGACGGCCGCCTGGACAAGGGCCAGCTCTCCTTCGGGGGAGCCGAGGAAGTGGTAGGCCTGCATGGCATCGATGGTCACGGTCAGGGCGCGCGGGTCCGCGTTCCCGACATCCTCGGAGGCAAAGCGAACCAGACGCCGGGCAAGGTACAGGGGATCTTCGCCCGCCATCAGCATCCGGCCAAGCCAGTAAAGGGCCGCATCCGGATCGCTCCCCCGGAGGCTCTTGTGGAGGGCGGAGATGAGGTTGTAATGTTCCTCCCCGGTTTTGTCGTACTGGAGCGCCTTTTTCTGGATCGCCTCCTCGACGAAGGCGCGGGTAATCCGCTTTCCCGCCTCCGCGGTTCCGTCCGCAAGTGACGCCGCCGCTTCAAGGCTGTTGAGGGCGGCGCGGGCATCCCCATCCGCCGACCAGACGATGTGTGTCAGCGCCTCCGGTTCGATTTCGAGATCAAACCGGCCGAGCCCCCGTTCACGGTCCGCGAGGGCATTCCGGACGATCAGGGAAAGGTCCTCCTCGGAGAAGGGCTTGAGGGTCAGAACGCGCATCCGGGAGAGGAGCGGCGAAATGACCTCAAAAGAAGGGTTCTCCGTCGTAGCGCCGATCAGCGTGATCAGACCGCTCTCCACATGGGGAAGGAAGGCGTCCTGTTGCGCCTTGTTGAAGCGATGGATCTCGTCCACGAAGAGGATCGTCCGCCGGCGCTGGTTCCGCCACAGATTCTTTGCCTCATCCACGACGGTGCGGATCTCCTTCACGCCGGAGAGCACCGCGGAGAAGCTGATGAAGTGGGACTTCGTCTCCTGGGCCAGAATCCGGGCAAGGGTTGTTTTCCCGGACCCGGGAGGCCCCCAGAAGATAACGGAGAAGAGCCGGTCCTCCGCAACGGCCCGCCTGAGGAGACTCTCCGCGCCGATGAGGTGGCCCTGTCCCACGTATTCATCGAGGGTCCGCGGCCGCATCCGCTCGGCCAGCGGTCTGTTGTCGTTCCTTCCATCCTGCTGATCAAAAAGATCCATTCCGGTGTCCTTCAAAAAGGGGGGACGGTTCCCTATTTTTTTTGCCTCTCTCCAGCGGCCAGGGCGACGTCGAGGATTGTTGTCATCCTGTCCTTGGGAATTAGTCCGCAAAAGCGCTCCCAGGCATCCGGCATCAGGGTTTCGCGCAGGTATTCCGCCACCGGAAAGCCGGCTTCCCAGCAGCGGATGACCTGCCGGCAGGGGAGATCCCCCGACTCCTGTTCGCAGTAGGAAAATGGAACCTCCCCACCCAGGCGTGGGCAACGGATGATCCATTCCCGATACGGCTTTGTTTCCGTTAATCCCTTCATCGCGGCGCTCCCATCTCCTTGCGTTGTCTCGACCCATTGCCGGGGCGATCTCCCCGGGCGTCTTGTGAGCAGGATTTCTATCGTAGCTGAGCTTAGGTCAATCGACATCAGAAAGTCAACCATCACCCCTCTGTTTTTTCATAAGGCATCGATCCGAATGGGGTGAGAGGGACGCCGGCTTCTGAGAAAAGAGCCCTTAGAAATTTCAAAAAGGTTGTTGACAAATAACCTTCCCCCTTGATAAAGCTTTTCAAAAGGGGAGTAGCTGGACAGTGGATATCGTCAATACGGCTCGATGCCCGGTATCACTGGTCGGTTCCAATAGACAAGCGAGACCTTTGTCAAGATGTTTCCTTGGTAAAGGTTTTTTTATGCCCGCACTGCATGAGCAGTCATCCAGATTTTATCATAGGCGAGATCCAGAGGTGTACGAAAATGGAACGATGAATCCATAGATTTCATGGCAGGAGGGAACATTTTATGGCGATTACGGAACATTGTCACGGCAAGCCTGTTGACCAGCTTGTGGGCGAACTGCAGACGCACCTTCAACATGGTCTGACACAAACGGATGCGCAGGAGCGCATTCGGACGCATGGTTTCAACGAACTCACCGAACGGCCCCGACCGGGGTTCTTCGCGCTGCTGCTGGAGCAGTTCAAAAATTTTCTCGTAATCATCCTGATCGTCGCCGCCGTCGTCACCATTTTTCTGGGCGAATACATCGATGCGATCGCAATCACCTTTATCGTCGTCCTGAATGCCATGGTCGGGGTCATTCAGGAGTCAAAAGCGGAAAAGGCGATCGCCGCCCTGAAGAAAATGGCCGCTCCCAATGTCCAGGTCATTCGTGATGGAAGCCAGATCACGATCCCCGCCCGTGAACTCGTTATAGGCGACATCGTCCTTCTGGAGGCCGGCAACTACGTTCCCGCCGATCTGCGCCTGGTGGAAAGCGTCAATCTCAAAGTCGAGGAGGCCTCGCTGACGGGGGAATCCGTCCCCGTTGAAAAAGATGCCGGGGTGGTTCTGGACAAGGAGATCCCCCTGGGCGACCGGAAGAATACCGTCTTCATGAGCACGCTGATCACCTACGGGCGAGGCAAGGGACTCGTTACCGGCACGGGGATGCACACGCAGATCGGATTGATCGCCGAAATGCTCCAGTCCTACGAAACCGAAGATACCCCCCTCCAGAAGAAACTGGAACAAATGGGGAAAATCCTCGGCACCGCCTGCCTGGCCATCTGCGGCGTCGTTTTCATCTATGGACTTTTTCGGGATACGCATCTGACGAGCATCCTCGAAACCGGCCTGATCCACTACTTCACCGCCGAAAAGACGGATATCATCAACCTCTTCATGACCGCCGTCAGCCTCGCCATTGCGGCCGTGCCGGAGGGGCTCCCGGCGATCGTGACCATCTGCCTGGCGCTGGGAATGCAGCAGATGATCAAGCGCCATGCCCTGATTCGGAAGCTCCCGGCGGTGGAAACCCTGGGATGCACCACGGTGATCTGTTCCGACAAAACGGGAACGCTGACGCAGAACAAGATGACCGTCCTCCAGGGATGGGCGGGGGAAAAGCGATTCCGGGTAACCGGCGAAGGATATTCTCCGACCGGTGAGTTTACCCTGGAGGGCAAGTCTTTCGATCCCCGGAGGGATCCGGATCTCTCGGCGCTCCTGCTGGGCGGCTTGCTTTGCAGCGACGCCCAACTTGAAGAAAGGAGGGGAGAGGATGGGAGCTCCCCCCAGCGAATTATCGGCGACCCCACGGAGGGCGCCCTCGTTGTCGCGGCGGCCAAGGGCGGTTTCCGGCGTGCGGAGATGGAGAAGACGTTTCCGAGAACGCAGGAGATTCCGTTCGATTCGGATCGGAAGCGAATGACCACCATCCATCGGAGCAACGGCGACGACGCGCGGTTTCCCGCCGCAGTCTTTTCCGCTTCATCCCTCTTCGCCTGCGTCAAAGGGGCGCCCGACATCATTTTGGATCTCTGCGGCCACGTGCTGCAAAACGGTCGTGCCGTCTCCCTGACGGAAGAAAAACGCAAAGAGATCCTGGAGCAGAACCACGACATGGCCGGCAACGCCCTCAGGGTGCTCGGCGTGGCGTACCGACCCCTGACCCGTGCTCCGGAAAACTACACCCCGGAGGAGATTGAAACAGAACTGACCTTTGTCGGCCTTATCGGGATGATCGATCCGCCGCGGCCGGAGGTGATGGAGGCGGTAAAACTGGCCAAAGGGGCCGGTCTGAAGACCGTCATGGTGACCGGCGATTACCGGGACACGGCGGAAGCCATTGCCAAGGACATCGGCTTGCTGTCGCCCGGCGGACTGGTCCTGACCGGGGCCGAGCTCGACCGGATGAGCGATGAGGGACTCGCGTCCCAGGCAGACAGGGTCGATGTCTGCTGCCGCGTCTCACCGGCGAACAAGACTAAGATTGTTGACGCACTCAAGGCTCGCGGCCACATCGTGGCGATGACCGGCGACGGCGTCAACGACGCGCCGGCCCTGAAGCGGGCCAACATCGGCATCGCCATGGGGATCACCGGCACCGACGTCTCCAAAGAGGCGGCGGACATGGTTCTAACCGACGACAACTTCGCCAGCATCGTCTCGGCCATCGAACAGGGAAGGATCATCTATGCCAACATCCGGAAGTTCGTCTACTTTCTTCTGGCGTGTAACGTCGGGGAGATTCTGATCGTCTTCGGCGCTATGATGATGGGTTTCCCCATCCCCCTGAAACCCATTCAACTGCTCTGGCTCAACCTGGTCTCGGACGGCGCCCCGGCCCTCGCCCTGGGATTGGAGAAGGGCGAGCCGGACATCATGAAACAGCGCCCGAGACCGCCGAAAGAGCCGGTGATCGATGCGGACATGGCGATCGGCATCGGCGTCGTAGCCCTAACTGATGCCATTGCCATCCTGTCCGTTTTCTATTTAGGGATGCAGCGGTACCCGGGTCACCCGGGGCATATCGAGGCCGCGCAGACCATGGCCTTTGTGACCCTTTGCACATCCGAACTGCTGAGGGCCTTTACGGCCCGCTCCGAGCACCACAGCATCTTTGCCTTGGGCATTTTTTCAAACCGGTGGATGGTCTGGGCATCGGGCGGTTCGTTCCTCCTGGTGCTGCTGGTCACTTACATACCGTTCCTGCAGCCCTTCTTTGGCACAGTGCCCCTGACGCCCGGTGACTGGCTTTTCATGGCGCCGTTTTTCTTCGCCGCGCCGATCGCGATGGAGCTGGTCAAAATCTACATCCGGCACAGAATAGCCAAAAGATTGCTCATCCGGGAGAGGGTTTAATGTCCTGTCCGGGTCTTGCTTCCGCAAGACCCGGACAGGGTTACCGTTTATGACGGCGTACCGCGGATCGCCGTAAAGCTCCCCACGCACGGTAAGGAAGCCGTCCTTTCTTATTGCATCCCCTGTCCCCGCCTGCAAGGCGGGACCTGCGCTCCCGGCCATGCACGGGGCAATCCCCCTCGGCGAAAAACCGGCTGTCTCACGGTTTCGGGAAGCCTTCGATCGCCTTCAGCGCTCGGGCGATCTCCTCGTCGGGGAGCTTGTAGGGTATGAGCTTTCCCGCAAGGTAGGCGTCGTAGGAGGCCAGATCAACCATTCCGTGACCGCTGAAATTGAAGAGGATCGTTCGCTCCTTCCCCTCCGCCTTGGCCCGCTTCGCCTCTTCGATGACCGCGGCAATCGCATGATTGGTCTCCGGAGCGGGGATGACCCCCTCCGTCCGGGCCCACTGGACGCCGGCCTCGAAGGTGGCGATCTGGTCGTACGCCGCCGCCTCAATCAGCCCCAACCTCAGGAGATGGCTGATGATCGGCGACATCCCGTGGTAACGGAGCCCCCCCGCATGAATCGGCGCGGGAACGTAGTCATGGCCCAGCGTGTACATCGGCAAGAGAGGCGTCTTCTTGGCGAGGTCGCCGAAGTCGTAAGCGAACGGTCCGCGCGTCATTGTCGGGCAGGAGGTGGGTTCGGCGCCAATGACCCGCACCAGTTTCCCGTGGATTTTGTCGCGAACGAAAGGCAGCGAGATCCCGGCGAAGTTGCTCCCGCCGCCGGCGCAGCCGATCACCACATCGGGATATGCCCCAATCTTTTCAAACTGTTTTTGGGCCTCCAGGCCAATGATCGTCTGGTGCAGCGCGACATGGTTTAAGACGCTCCCCAGAGAATAGCGCGAACTGTCGTGAGAAATGGCGTCTTCGATAGCCTCGCTGATCGCGATCCCGAGGCTGCCCGGAGAATCGGGGTGAGCGGCCAGGATCTGGCGACCTGCCTCGGTTCGTTCGCTGGGGCTCGGAAAGCACTCGGCCCCCCAAGTGTTCATCATCATCCGCCGGTAAGGCTTCTGGTCATAACTCACACGGACCATGAAGACACGGCACTCCAGACCGAACATCGCACAGGCCATCGCCAGGGCGCTTCCCCACTGGCCGGCGCCGGTTTCCGTGGAGAGACGCTTGATCCCGAAGGCCTTGTTGTAATAGGCTTGAGGAATCGCGGTGTTGGGTTTGTGGGAGCCGGCCGGACTCGACCCTTCGTACTTGTAATAAATCTTGACGGGGGCGTCGAGTAGCTTCTCGAAATTGCGCGCCCGGCAAAGGGGGCTCGGCCGCCAGATCAGGTATTTATCGAGAACCTCGTCGGGAATGTCGATCCACCGCTCCTGGCTCACCTCCTGCTCGATGAGGTTCATCGGGAAGATCGGCGCCAGGTCCTCCGCTGTAACCGGCTTTCCCGTTCCGGGATGGAGCGGAGGGCTCATCGGTTTGGGCATATCCGCCTGGATGTTGTACCATTGCCGTGGAATTTCGTGATCCGCCAGCACGACCTTGATTGGTTCCATAATCTGTCTCCTTTGTTTTATAGTCAACCTTGCATCACCTCCCGGGCAATGACAATCCTCTGCACTTCGGAGGTTCCCTCATAGATCGCGGTGACCCGCGCGTCCCGATAGAGCCGCTCCACTTTGTATTCCTTCATGTAGCCGTAGCCTCCGTGAATCTGAACGGCGCGATAGGCGGCGCGGTTCGCCATTTCGGAGGCGAAGAGCTTCGCCATCGACGCCTCCCGCGTAAAGGGCATCCCCTGATCCTTCTTGTCGGCGGCGCAGAGGGTCAGCCAATGGGCCGCCTCGATCTCCGCGGCGGTGTCGGCGATCATCCACTGGATCGCCTGGAAAGAACCGATGCTCTTCCCGAACTGCTTGCGCGTCTTTGCATACGCCACCGCCTCCTGGAGGCAGGCCCGGGCAATTCCAAGGGATTGGGAGGCAATCCCGATCCGGCCGCTGTCGAGCGCCACCATCGCAATACTGAATCCGGCGCCCTCCTTGGCAAGAAGATTCTCCTTCGGAATCATGCAGTTGTCAAAGAGAAGTTCGGCCGTGTCGGAGGCGCGCAATCCCATCTTCTCCTCGCTGCGGCCGATCCGAAAGCCCGGTGTTCCCTTCGTAAGGAGGAACGCGGAAAGCCCCCGGTTCGACTTCTCCGAACCGGTCCTGGCAATAAGGATGATCACGTCAGCGTAGGTTCCGTTCGTGATGAAGATCTTGGAACCGTTGACGCAGTAGTGGTCGCCCCGGTCCTCCGCACGCGTCGTCATGCTTCCCGGGTCGGAACCCGCGTCCGGTTCCGTCACGGCAAAAGCGCCGAGCATCTCGCCGCGGGCGAGCGGCACCAGGTAACGTCGCTTCTGCTCTTCGCTTCCAAATTTGAGGATCGGGTCGGAAGAGAGGTTCGTCACCGACATCGTAACCGCCGTAGAGGCGCAAGCGGAGGCAATCTCCTGAAGGGCGAGGGAGTAGCTCACCGCGCCGGCCCCCGCACCGCCATATTCAACGGGGATCATCATCCCCATGAGCCCCAGCCCGCCCATCTTCCGGACAGCCTTCTCCGGAAACGTTTCCTCCCGGTCCCACTTTCCGGCGAAGGGTTCCAGTTCCTTCTTCGCGAAGTCGCCGGCCATCAATCGGATCATCTCCTGTTCCGCGGTCAGTTGAAAAGCCATCGCAACCTCCTTCAGGGAACGTAGACAACAACCAAAAGTTCGGCAACCTCGGAATGGGGGTTGCTCAGCTTGTGATGAAGAGCGGAATTGAAATGGATGCTCTCTCCCTGGACCAGCCGGGTGACGTTCTCGCCGATCTGGATGGTGATCCCCCCCTTGAGGACGAAGTCGAACTCCTCTCCTTCATGGTGAAACTCCACTCCCTTGTGTTCGGTCAGGGCGTCGATCGTGACCAGATAGCCCCGCAGGTGCTTATCAGGACCAGGTTTGCTGAGCGGTGTGTAGGCGTACGAATCGACGCGCTTCTTGTGGCTTTTAGAGCGGCGCTTCGTCGCCCGCGTCTTCTCTTCCGTCTCCAGTTCGTCCATATTCAGTTTCAGAACACGGCTGAGTTGCAGGACGAGGGAGACGGGCGGCACAGTCCGGTCCTCTTCTACTCCGGCCAGAATCTCCGGCAGGTACCCCGTTTCCAGGGCGAGATCCTCGACACTCATCCCCATCTTTTCCCGTCCGGCCTTCATCCGCCGGCCGAGGGAAGTCTTTTCCGCTTTCTTGTTCACCATTTGTCGCCTCCTTGATCTTTTCAGAGAATTGCCGAGAATCGCCGACGCCGGTGATCCAGCACGACCGCCCGAACGGGCAGGAACACACGCCCCGGGATGTTTCCGCTTTTTCATGTAAAAGGCCTTTGACATGCAATGATAGAGAACCTATACTACCTTCACCCATTTGTAAAGCCCCCGCACGGGATGCCTCCATGATCCCCTCGGGTGACATTTCTCTGTCTCGTTCCATAATGGACCGGGAGCGCAACCCGCCAGTTCCGTCTGGTTTGCGGGGAAAGGGCCGTAATCATAACAGACCCTTTCCTTGCCGGGAAACCCCTCCCTGTAGGCCGGGAGCTTCACTTTCAACAGAAGGAGACGACCATGACCGAATTCCATGTAGCAAACGCACTCTTCGAGCGCATCGACCGATACGGCGACCGGACCGCGATCCGCTATCCCCGAAACGGCGTCTGGAACGAGATTTCCTGGAGGAGCCTCGGCGAGCAGATCCGGGCGGCCGCCAAGGCCCTGCTTGCGATGGGCGTCAAGGAGGGAGAAATGGTCGGCATCTTCTCCCAGAACTGTCCGGAATGGATCATGGCCGACCACGCAATCCTCTCGCTCAGAGGCGTTACCGTCCCGATCTACGCGACAAGCACCGCAAAACAGGCGGAATATCTGGTGAACGACGCCGAGATCGGGATCGTCTTCGTCGGCGCGCTTGAACAGTTGGACAAGCTCCGCGCCATCCATGACGGCGCCCCGCGTCTCCGCCGGATCGTTGTTTTCGACGAGACCATTCCGCTGGCCGGGATTCCCAACGCGGTCCATTTCAAGGAGTTCCTCGAAGAGGGGCGAAGAGCCGGCAACGACGAAGAGCTGGAAGCCCGGCGGGGGAGGGCGTCCATCGACGACCTGGCGACGCTGATCTATACCTCGGGAACGACCGGGGAACCCAAGGGGGTCATGCTCCACCATTCCACCTTCTACCATTGCTTCGACGCCCATGAAAAGCGGCTGGAGGTGAGCGACCGGGACGTCTCGCTGTGCTTTCTCCCCCTCTCCCACATCTTCGAGCTGGCGTGGACC
The DNA here is from genome assembly GCA_002423465.1 of Syntrophaceae bacterium UBA6112. Taxonomy (GTDB): domain Bacteria; phylum Desulfobacterota; class Syntrophia; order Syntrophales; family UBA5619; genus UBA5619. Next base: position 22,272 of record DIWG01000022.1, read on the forward strand.
CGGTTCGCCTTGAATCAGGGGATGCTGGTAACCTGCTGCGACGACACGGCGAAGATCGTCGAATATATGCAGCATGAGCATCCGACGATCATGTGTGCCGTCCCGCGGTTCTACGAGAAGATCTACGCGACCGTCTTTGAAAAATTGGAAAGCGCTCCCGCCGCGAAAAAGAAGCTCTTCCTCTGGGCAATCCGGACGGGCGAGCAGGCCTTCCTGCTGCGGAAGGAGGAACAGCCTCTTCCTCCATTTCTGAAGATCCGGCATAAGATCGCCGAGAAACTCGTGTTAAAGAAAATCCAGGGGATCGTCGGCGGGCGGATCCGTTTCTTCCCCTGCGCCGGGGCGCCCCTCTCGAAGAAGATCGAGGAGTTCTTCCACGCGGCCGGGATTATGATCGCCTACGGTTACGGACTCACCGAGACCTGCGCCACCGTGACCTGCCATGAAAAGTTCCACTTCCGCCCCGGAACGGTCGGAAAGCCGATCCCCGGCGTTCAGGTCCGGATCGGCGAGAACGGCGAGGTCCAGGTGAAGGGGGGAACGGTCACGAAGGGCTACTACAAGAAACCGGAGGCAACAGCCGAGGCGTTCACCCCGGACGGCTGGTTCCGGACCGGAGACGTGGGCGTCATCGAGGACGGTTTTCTTTCGATCACCGACCGGATCAAGGACCTGATGAAGACCTCGGGCGGAAAGTACATCGCTCCACAGCTCATCGAAACCCTGATCGGAAACGATTTCTACGTCGAGCAGATCTCGACCGTCGGCGACCTCCGGCAGTACGTGACGGCCCTGATCGTCCCCGCCTTCGACGCACTGGAGGAGTACGCCCGGAAGAACGGCATCGTCTTCAACTCGCGCGAGGAGCTGATTCAACATCCGGCCGTCATCGAGTTCTACGAGAAGCGGATACGCGAAAACACGAGGGAGCTCGCCCGGTACGAGACGGTCAAGAAATTCCGCCTCCTCCCCCGCCCTTTCACCATGGAGGACGGCGAGATCACCCCGACGATGAAGCTTAAACGGAAAGTGATCAATCAGAAGTACCAGGACGTCATCGAGAAGATGTACGAATGAACCCGGTGAAGGCGTGAGGTTCAGGAAAACAAGGTCACGATCATCGAACGGCTGCTGCATGCCTTTTGAGCTTTGCCGGGTCTTCAATCGTGGCGATATGCCACAAGCACGCCTCACAATAAAGGCCGAATACAGCCTCTAATTCCTTGAGCCATTCGGTGGAGCACCTTTTTCGGGCCGGGGGTGACCACAAACGATGGTGTACTTCCCTATTGCCTTTCGATGCCGGGTTTTTTCCTTGCCTGACCCAAAGCGTCCGCTGCGATCATGGCATTGAGGACGTTTTCAGCAGTGATCAACCCCGCTTCGTGATGGATGGCTTCCCCGGGAGCGCACGCCTTTTCAGCCGCCTTCATCAGTCTATTCAGGTCGATGTCTCGCAGACCGATATCGGCCAGCGTGGTCGGCAAACCGATTTCCTCGCAAAACGAGAACACGGCTGCCGATTCCAGAGGTGAAGCGTCGGCGAGTTGAAGACCCGCCAAAACACCGAAGGCGACTTTTTCGCCATGGTAGAACGAATGGGTTTCTTCCAATGCTGTGAGTCCGTTGTGAATGGCATGGGCTGCCGCCAAGCCGGAGCTTTCAAACCCGATTCCGCTCAGCAGGATGTTCGCCTCGATAATGTGGTTCAAGGCCGGTGTGACGATATGCTTCTCACCGGCGATTTTAGCGGATGCGCCATACATCAGCAGGGTATCATAGCAGAGTTTGGCGAGATTGAGCCCTGCCATTGTGCTGTACCCGCCACACTCGTTCATCGATTGGGTGCGGTCACAGGATCGGGCTTCAAACCATGTCGCCAGTGCGTCTCCCATCCCGGAAATCAGAAAGCGTATCGGGGCTTCGGCGATGACACGGGTGTCGACCAGCACCACCTGCGGGTTCATTTTTTGATAAAGAACGGAATGGAACACTCCCTCCTCCGTGTAGAGGATGGCGCAGCCGCTGCATGGGGCATCGGTCGAGGCTATGGTGGGAACGACGATCACCGGGATTCCAGCCCGGTCGGCGGCTATTTTTGCAGTGTCGATTGTCTTCCCGCCACCCATGCCGACGAGCACGCCCACCTTCTTGTCGCTGATGATACGGGACAGACGGCTCAATTCCTTTTCGCAGCACTCACCCTGGAATGGCTCGATGCAAATCGAGTTCGCAGTCAAATCATTGAGGCATTTGGCAAGAACTTTTTCTCTTGCGGTTCGGGATGCCAATATCAATCCGTTTTTGCCTAACAAATGGACCCAATGGGTTAACTGGTCCAGAATCCCTTCGCCCTGGATGTACTTCCCCGGGAAAACCGTTTTCATGAACATATCACTATTCCTCCTGTCCACTTGCTGATTCTATTTCATTAAAGGGATTGTTCATTACCGTGTGCGCCGGAGAAAGGGCATTTTCTTTTCCGCTCATGGACTCGATGACAATCCTTACGACAGCGGTCTTCTTGATGTTCTGGTCTTTCATCGGGGAGAAAGCATAACCGGAGGGCACATATTTTTGCACCATCTTTTCCAGGATTTTTCTCTTCTCAACCTGCCCTTCCACAAATTCGGCTTTTCCAAAACAGACGACACTTTTATAAACCTGACTGATCCCGCAACCCTGTTCCCAAAGCACCTGAGGCCCGATCTCATCTACCATGAAGCAGACACGAGAATCGGCCCGCAATGCCTCCATTTTACGGCCAGCCAATCCGCTATGGAAGTAAATGCTTCCTTCAAAAAACAAGTAGTTCACGGCAACGATGTATGGACCCTCTTCAGTCGTTACGGCCAATCGACCGACCGGCATCCGTTCCAGTAAAAGTTCCATTTCCCGTGGGGTCTTCATTGCCCGATCCTTACGCCGCATTTCCATTCTCATTCGTCTCCTTTCATAAATCCCCGCGTGGCGAGATGAGCCACACCCTCTTGGGTGCGGAAGATGCAATTCTGGCAACTCCCGTGACAACAGGGGCGGAGCTGCGAAAAAATCAGCCGCAAGTGAAACGAGTCGACTGGATTGAGTGGTCTGCACCCGGCATGGGCATAAACTTATGGGGTGACAGTCCCCTGTATCCGAATCCTGTCAATGTTTTTTGATATTGACACAAGTACCAGCCAAAGGCAAGGGTGGAACCGCAAGGAACCGTACGGAGGAGCTGCCGAGACAATCGCTTGACAGCAGGATACCAATGGCATAGGACTTAAGGCCGAGGATCGAGACCCTTCCGGATACCTGAGCGCACAGAAACGACGTCGGGGTGGGGTTTCATGATCAATCATTCGTAAGCCGCTGGGGGAGATCATGCCCGAATTTTTCAAGGTCGTAACGCCTGTCCAAGTCTTTGAAACGCTCCTGGGATTCAACCGTCTTGCCGTTGAAACCGTGCCGCTGGACGACGCCCTCCACCGGGTCTGCGGCGCCGATATCACCTCGCCGGAGGATCTCCCTCCCCTTCCCCGCTCGACGATGGACGGATATGCCGTGCGCGCCGCGGACACCTTCGGCGCTTCGGATTCCATTCCTACGCTCCTCGATGTAGCCGGCGCCGTCACCATGGGGCAAATCCCCGGGATCACCGTCGGCCCGGGTCAAGCAGCGGCGATCCCGACGGGAGGATTCCTCCCGCTGGGCGCGGACGCCGTGGTGATGGTGGAGTATACCGGCCCGGCAGGAGAGAGTGCGATCGAGATCTCCCGGCCGGTCACGGCCGGGGAAAACGTCCTCGGCAAGGCGGAAGATGCGGCGCGCGGCGACATTGTGATCCCAATCGGCAAAAGGCTGCTTCCCCAGGAGATCGGCCTTCTCGCGGGCCTCGGAATTACGCGGGTCCCTGTCTATCGACGGCCGAAGGCGGCCCTCATCTCGACCGGGGATGAAATTGTTCCCGTCACCGATACCCCGCAGCCGGGGATGATCCGGGACATCAACTCCCATTCCATCGCCGCCCTCGTCCGGGCTGCGGGCGGCGAGGTCGAGATGTTCGACCCCGTCCCGGACGACCCGGTTCTGCTCCGGTGTGCCCTCGAAAGGGCGCTGTCCTCTGTGGATATCCTCGTTCTCTCCGGCGGCAGTTCGGTCGGCGAGCGCGACCACATGCTCCGTGTCGTCTCATCCCTTCCCAGCGCCGTGGTTCATGCGCACGGGATCGCGATCAGCCCGGGAAAGCCGACGTTGATCGCCTCCGTAGGCGAAAAACCGGTGTTCGGGCTTCCGGGTCATCCGGTGTCGGCGCTGGTGGTGGCGCAGGTCTTCCTCGCGCCGTTTCTATTGTATCTCCAGGGGCAGGAACTGAAACGGACGCCGGCGGGGATGCGGGTGAGCGCGGTGCTGGCGTCATCCGTCCACTCTGCGCAGGGGCGTGAGGACTATGTGCGGGTCAAACTTGAAAAGCGGCAGGGGTTTCCCGCAGCCAGGCCCGTATTCGGAAAGTCGGGCATGCTCTCGACCCTGGTGAAGGCGGACGGCTTTATTGTCCTGCCGATCCACGCCGAGGGCCTTCCCGCCGGGGAGACGGTGGACGTATTTTTGTTTTGAACAGGAGTTGATCATGGAGCGGAAGCAGAGAATCTATCGGCGATTGAAAACGCTTGACGAGGCGGGACGGATCCTGCGGGAGCGTTTCGGAAATTTGCGGGTCGGAACGGAGAGCATCTCCGTGCGGGAGGCGCTCGGCCGGGTGCTCGCCGGAGGGGTCAAGGCGCTGGCCTCCGTACCGGCCTATCACGCCGCCGCGATGGACGGCATCGCGGTGAAGGCCTCCGATACCTTCGGCGCCCTGCCTGAAAAACCGCTCCTGCTGCCGCGCGGGGCCGCAAAAATGGTAGACACGGGCGACCCGATCCCGGAGGGGAAGGATGCCGTCGTGATGGTCGAACGGGTGGAGGAAACGGAACAGGGTTGGTTAATCAGCGAGGCGGCCTATCCGTGGCGCAACGTCCGCAAGGCCGGGGAAGATATCGTCATGGGCGAGACCATCCTCCCGGCCCGCCACCGCATCCGGCCGTACGACCAGGCCGCCCTTCTGGCCGCCGGAATTCTCTCCATCGGGGTATTTGCCAGGCCGCGCGTCCTGATCATTCCGACGGGCGATGAGATCGTCCGCCCGGAAGAGGCTCCGTCGCCCCTCCCGAAAGGCGCGCTGCTGGAGGTGAACGGACAGATGCTCGCCTCGTTGGCCGTCCAGTGCGGCGCCGTCGCCGAGATCCGCCCGACGATCGTGCCCGACCGACCCGGAGAACTCAAAAGCGCGCTCGCCGACGCGCTCGCCGACGGGTATGATCTGATCATGACGATCGCCGGCTCGTCCGCCGGTTCGGAAGACTTTACCCCGACCTTGCTGGAAGAGATGGGTGAACTGCTCGTTCACGGCATCACCGTCATGCCCGGAAAGCCCGCGCTCCTGGCCGCGGTGAATGGGCGGCCCGTCGTCGGCATCCCCGGCTATCCCGTATCGGCGGCCGTCGCCTTCCGTGAATTTGCCCGCCCCCTCCTCTATTCCATGCAGGGACTCGTGCCGCCCGGACATGACCGGGTCGAGGTTTCCGTCGGGCGGAAGATCCCGTCGAAACTGGGGCTCGAAGAGCAGGTTCGCGTGATCCTCGGCAATGTCGGCGGGAAGACCGTCGCGATGCCGATCGGCGGCGGCGCGGGGGTGATCACCTCTCTGGTGCGCGCCGACGGGATTCTCCGCATCCCGCAGGAGGTCAGCGGCCTTGCGGAAGGAGAAACGGCGCATGTGGAACTGATGATCCCGTACGAGGCGATAAACGACCGGCTGCTGGCGATCGGCTCCCACGACCTGACGATCGACCTGCTCAACAGCCTGCTGAAGGAGAAAACCGGCGGCCGGTTGCACATCTCGTCGAGCAACGTCGGCAGTCTCGGCGGCCTGCTTGCGCTAAAAAGGCGGACGGCACACTTCGCCGGCTCCCATCTGCTCGATACCGTCACCGGCGACTACAACCACTCTTATATTAAGCGCTATCTTCCGGGGATGACGGTTGCACTTGTCACGCTTGTCCACCGCTGGCAGGGTTTCATGACGCAAGCCGGCAATCCGAAAAAGATCAAGGGCATCGGCGATCTGTCCCGCCCGGACATCGTTTTCGTGAACCGCCAGGGCGGCTCGGGCACGCGGATCCTGCTCGACTACGAGATCGCCAAGGCCGGCATCCCGCCGGAGCGGGTCACCGGTTACGGCAACGAGGAGTACACACACATGAACGTGGCAATGGCCGTAGCCTGCGGCGCGGCGGACGCCGGCCTCGGCATCCACGCCGCCGCACAAGCGCTCTCGCTCGACTTCATCCCCGTCGCCCGCGAACGCTACGATCTGGTGATCCCGAGCGCCTATCTGGAAGACGAAAAGATCCGCCTTCTGCTCGAAATCATTCGCTCCGACGACTTCAAGGAGAGGGCGCTGGCGATGGGAGGCTACGAGGTCCACGAAACGGGAAAAGTTGTTGATCAGATTTGAGAACCCGAAAAGAAGATTTTTTATGGAGCAGGCGGGTTCGGTGATTTACGTATCGTAAGCTGTAAGTCACACACCCGTCGAAGACAGGAAGGATGATGGTTTCAGCGGGTAAACCGTACCGATCAGACCACTTTTCATTTGACATCCCCATGGATAAGCGGCATTATTTCAAATAATTTAGACACTTCCAATAAGCGCTTCACTTTTTTCCATCGGTCTTCGTTTCTGAAGGGGGAACAAGATGAAAGATCCATCCAGGTCAAATCAAAAACGGATCGACGAAATATCCGTCTTAAAGCAGAGAATCCGGGAACTTGAACAAACGTCATCTGAAAAGATACGAGAGGAAAACATGCGACGCGCCAGACAATTGACCGTGCTGCATGAAACAAGCGTCGAGCTCACGGCCGAGCTGGATCTGGACACCTTGCTCCATTCCATCGTCCGGCGTGCATTGAACCTGATCGGCGGCACCGCGTGCAACTGCTATCTATACAACCCGCAAGCGGATCTGCTGGAGCGGGTTGCAAGTGCCGGCACGGCATTGATCCCCACCGCCAAAACACGTCAACGCGGAGAAGGTATGGTGGGTCAGGCATGGGTGAAAGGGACGCCGCTGCTGGTCAATGATTATCATTCATGGTCGGGACGGACCAGGGCGTATGATTCTTTTCCGTCCCGCGCTCTGGTGGCAGCCCCCTTTCGGTTGGGAACGGAGATCCTCGGCGTTCTCAACATCATGGCTCCTCTGCCGCACCAATACACCCAGATGGATGTTGACACGTTAGATCTTTTTTCCGCACAGGCTGCGATTGCCATCCGCAACGCCCAGCTTCATGATCGGACGAAAATGGAACTGGCGGAACGCAGGCGGGCGGAGGAAGCGCTGCGGAAAAGCGAGGAGCTGCATACCAAACTTATCGCCACGATGCCCGACATCATGGTTCGGATGAATCTCAATGGGGAGATCCTCTTTATCAATGATGCCGGCCTCAGCCTGAGCGGCTATCAGAGTACGGAACTGATCGGGCAGAGCATGTTTGCACTGATCGCCCCCGAGGATCATGACAAAGCAGCGCGAAACACGGTCCTGATGTTTGAAAGAAGGCTGGGACCCCAGGAGTATCATCTGCTCACGAAGGACGGCAGAAAGCTGCTCTTTGAAGTCAATGGGGATGTCCTTCGCAATGAAGATGGTTCTCCCTATGGTCTGCTTCAAATTTGCCGCGACATCACCGACCGTAAGCAGACGGAGGAGGCGTTAATCCATAGCGAGGAGAAATTCCGCAAGGCTTTTTATACCAGCCCGGATTCCGTAAACATCAACCGTCTCGAAGACGGTATGTATGTCTCCGTCAATCCGGGATTTACCAAAATCATGGGATATACGGAAGAAGACATCATCGGGAAGACCTCCATAGAATGCAATCTCTGGGAAAAAGCTGAGGACAGGCAAAGATTGGTCGCCGGATTGAGAAGGGACGGAGCAGTCACAAACCTCGAAGCCGCTTTTCGAACAAAAAGCGGTAAAATCCGACAAGGGTTGATGTCGGCCACGATAATCGATCTCGATGGTGTTCCCCATATTCTCAGCATTACCCGCAACATCACCAAGCGCAAACGGGCGGAGGAGGAACTTCAGCGGACCCTCGAAAGTCTGCGGAAATCGTTTGCCGCAACGATCCAGGTCATGGTGGCGGCCGTTGAGTCAAGAGACCCCTATACGGCCGGCCACCAGATCCGTTCGGCCGATCTTGCCCGTGCTATTGCCACAGAGATGGGACTTCCCCAAGAGATAATCGACGGCATTCGCATGGCAGGAGCCATTCATGACATCGGAAAACTGTCCATCCCGGCAGAGATATTATCCAAACCGACAAAGCTGTCTGAACTTGAGTTTTCCCTGATCAAGCAACATGCCCACAAAGGATTCGAAATGCTGAAGGACGTAGAATCGCACTGGCCGCTGGCGGAGATCGTCCATCAGCACCATGAAAGGATGGACGGCTCCGGCTATCCCCGTAAACTTAAAGGGGAAGAAATCCTGATCGAGGCCCGTATCCTTGCTGTTGCCGACGTGGTGGAAGCCATGGCCTCACACCGGCCCTATCGTGCCGGCTTGGGCATTGATGCAGCTCTAAATGAAATCGAGAAGAACAGAGGAATCTTTTACGACAAGACTGTTGCAGATGCCTGTTTAAGATTATTTCGGGAGAAAGGTTTCAAACTTGAAGGGGCATGATTTCAGACGATATGTTCACCTTAATTCGATGCCGTACGTAGCGGACTTGCAGGTGAAGGGTGAATGGCATCCAATACCGTCCACTGACCTGAATGTTTGCTCTGTACCGCATCGCCTCCATGCCGAAATTGCAGGCTACCCGTGCCACCATCTGCGGCCGTCGGAAAAGGGTTGCAATCATTTTGAAGATGGAATATTTAAAATCCAGATTGTCGCAACAGCATCACGATCCAATCCACACAAGCTGAAGAGGAAGGAAATTTATCATGAAAATATCTGATTACCGCAATGTCCCGTCGACGGCGCCGCTGCCCGGGGTCACGAAGAGGGTGTTGATCGGCCCCGACGACGGGGCGAAAAATTTCATCATGCGCGTCTTCGAAATCGCACCCGGCCATACGAGTCCCGATCACGCCCACTTCTGGGAACACGAAGTCTTCATTCTTACCGGCAAGGGGGTGGTGCGCGATCAGAACGGGACGGAAACCCCGATCGGCGAAGGAACGACCATCTTCATCCCGGAAGGTGAAAACCACTGCCTGATCAATCAAGGCTCGGATGTGCTGCGTTTCATCTGCATCATCCCGACAGGGGTTGAATAAAAGGGGGCTCTTAGCGATGGCAGATCCGTCCGCCGAGATCCGGGAAGAGATCAGCCGGGATGACCGGGGACGCATCCGGGAGCGGAAATTCACCCTCCGTGGAAAGCTCGAAGGGGAGTACACCTCTTTCTTCGGGAGCGGTCGGGTGATGGTCAGGATGAGCTTCCGCAACGGCATGAGGGAGGGGGAGGCGGTTTCCTTCTACCCGGACGGGCGGATGCGGGAGAAGGGGTTTTTCAAAAACGAAAAATTGGACGGCGAGTACCTCTCCTGGTACGAAGATGGAGGCCTTCACGAGAAGGAAACCTATGTGAACGGCCTTCTCGACGGGCCTTACGTCTTTTACTTCCGGAACGGCCGGATCCGCGATGAAGAGAACTTCCGGATGGGAAAATTCGAAGGAGAGTACCGTTCCTACTACAAAAGCGGCAGGCTCCGGGATCGGGGCGCCTTCCGGAACGACCGGAGGGACGGCGAATACGAGGCCTACGACCGGGACGGGATTCTCCGTGAAAAGGCCCTGTATCGAAACGGGAAGCTTGTGGGAAAGTTCATGACCTTCGAGGGGGTTAGAAAAGTCTCCGGGGATATGGGCTTGGATCACGGTGTGTCCGTCGACGGTATGGACGGGGAGCCGGATGAGCGGGAGAAGACGGTGGACAATCTGCTGAAGGATCTGCAGAATTTCAAAAAAACGTAACCTTTTTCATTTTTTTTATGGAGGCGCCCATGATCCGGAACATTCTTATCCCCACTGACGGTTCCAATTTCGGGAAAACGGCCATCGCCTACGGAATCTATATCGCCGGGAAATTAGGCGCACAGTTGACCGGACTTCACGTCGTGGACATCCGACTCATTCGCGGCCCGGTCTTCACGGACATCTCCGGCTCCGTCGGACTCCCCTCGTACCAGGAGTTCCTCCCGGCCATTGAAAGCGGCCTCGACGTCAAAGCCGATGCGATTCTCCAGGAATTCAGGGATCTGTGCGAAGCGGCGGGGATGCATTGCGAAACAAAGAAGATCAAGGGGGTGATCGATGAAGTGATCATTGAAGAGGGCCGGAAATGCTGCGACTGGATTCTCCTCGCCCAGCGGGGAGAGCATTTCCACATCGACGGCGGCGCCATCCTTGGTTCCACGGCGCAGTCCGTCGTCCGGCGTTCCGGAAAGCCGGTCCTCGTTACCCCGGAACACTTCCGGGAGATCGAAAGCATGGCCGTCGCCTATGACGGGAGCGACCCGGCCGACAAGGCGCTGAAACTGGCCGCCGAACTATCGGAACGGGCCGCCTGGCCGCTGTCCGTCGTCATCGTCACGGGCGATCAGACCGTGGGTGAAAAGATCTCGAAACAGGCGGAGGAATTTCTGACGCCCCTCAAGATCGACAGCGCCACCATCATCCTCCCCGGCAAAGAGGAGAAGGAACTCCTCAAGTTTATCCGGGAGGGGGGGGTGGAGCTCCTCGTGATGGGGGCCTACGGACACAACCGCCTCCGGGAACTCATGGTCGGTTCCACGACCTCCTCGATCATCCGAAAAAGTACGATCCCGGTGCTGCTGACACGCTGAGCGCCACCCGATGAATCCCGTTCAAAAACAGTCGAGCTACCTGAAAACGCTTTTTTTCCTGTTCTTTTTCGGTCTGGGGATCAGTTCGCCCTATTTCGGCATCTTTTACAAACACGTCATTGTCCGTGCGGACGGAACCCCCGCGATCGGCCTGATCGGCCTCATATTCTTCGTAATGCCGTTGGTCAGCTTGGTTGCGAACATTCCCGCGGGAATTCTGGCGGACAAATTCCATTCAGGAAAGCATCTGATTACCACCTTCTGTTTCGGGGTCTCCCTTTTCGCATTGCTGATCGGATTGATCGGTGAAGATTTCGCCCGCGACTGGTCGGTGAACGGGAAATTCATCTATATTTTCGTCATGCTCTTTTTTCTCAACTGCTTTTTCTATCCGATCATGCCCATACTCGACGCCGAAACCCTCCTGTTTCTCAACAAACACTTCCGGCGGGAATTCTATGGCGTCTACCGGTTGTGGGGCACCTACGGATGGAGCGTTTCCTCGATCCTGATGGGGCTCCTGCTCTTCTATTTTCGCCACGACCCCCTGATTTTTTATTGCGCTTCTCTGTCGTTCGCCATGCTGGGATTTGCCTCCTGGTCCGGCATCGAGGCCAGGCCGGCGGCGGCCCCGATCATCATCCCCTGGGATCACCTGAAAAAAGACATCCTTTTCCGATGGTTTCTCCTTTTTATTTTTCTCCACGGGGTGGTGACCACCTCCTCTTTCACCTATACCGGCTACTTCTTTGACGACGTCATGAAGACGCCGCTGGAAATCGGATTCATCCTGGGCACCTGGACGATCTTCGAAATCCCGGTGATGATGTTTTCCCGGGAACTGATCGACCGGTTCGGAAACCGTTGGCTGATCATATCCGGTCTGTTGTTAAGCGGCATCCGTCTGATTCTCTTTTCTTTCTTTACCCTGGAGACGCCGTTCGTCTGGAAGTGGGCCGCGGCGCTCCTGCATGGACCCGGCTTCGGCCTATCCCAGCTCGGAATCATCGATTTCGTCGACCGGAGAGCCCATCCGGCCATGCGCGCAACGTATCTGAGCATCGCGACCGTGGCGCGGATGTCGCTGGCATCTTCCCTGGGGGGGATTCTGGGAAGCTTTCTGATCGGGCAATGGGGCGGTGCATTCCTCATGCAATTCTGCGGCTGGGTGACGATCGCCATGATTGTCTTCTTCACGATGCTGTTCAGAATGTACGACCGGCTGGGGAAGGATGGCTGAACCATTGATTGCCGGCCCTCTCTGCTGATACGAAACGATCAGCGGAGGGTCGGCTTCCGTTGGAAAGGGTCATGCCGCGCTCAGCGGCGGACCCCACGACTGCGCTTCCGAACGGAGAAGCCGAAGCGCCCGATGCGGCGCCCCAGTGCGAAATACTGTCCGTGGGCGAATGCCAGCAGGCCGCATTTCTCCAGGCGGAGACGCCCCTTTCCGTCGATCAGGTCCGCGGAAACCTGCACGGCGACCACCTCCGCCACGAACATCGTATGCGATCCCAGTTCCAGGGATTGCCGGACGCGGCATTCGATGTTGAGCGGACACTCCCGAACGATCGGCGGACCAACTTTCAGGGCCGGGGCAGGCGTCAAACCCGCCCCCGAGAATTTGTCCTCGTTGCGCCCGGAAACGACACCGCACCAGTCCACCGCCCTTGCCTGCCCGGCTGAGGGCACATTCACGACAAACTCACGCATGGTTCGGATGATTTCATGGGAATACCGTTCGGGACGGACGGAGATCGACAGCATCGGCGGATCACTGCAGATGTTTCCCGCCCACGCAATCGTGATCAGGTTTGGTTTCCACGCCTGCGTCCCCCCGCAGCTCACCAAAACCGGCGGCGCCGGCGACAGAACGTTCCCGGGTTTCCAGGATTGTTTTTCGATGGTTTCTTTTCTTGCCATGCGGTGGTTTCCTTTCTTTGCCGGGTTCTCTTCCGTTCAGAACGGCCTCACCTTGCCAGGCTTTCCATGAGGGCGTCAACTCCCGCCTGAGAGACCACTTCATCCTGATCGGCGTGACCCGAGCTGCATCCGATGCCGCCGACGATGCGGCCCTCGTGGAAGACGGGAAGTCCGCCGGCAATGATCATGAAGCGTCCCTGGTTGCTGACATGGATGCCGTATGAAGGCCCGCCCGGCATGCTGGTCTCTCCGTACGCGCGCGTCGACTTGCGCGCGGCGGCCGCCGTGAAGGCCTTGCTGATCGCGATATTGATACTGGTGATGCGCGCATTGTCCATGCGGTGAAACATCAGCAAGGAACCGCTGCCGTCGGTGATGGCGATATCCATGTCGACACCGATTTCACGCGCCTTTGCCTCTGCCGCGTCCATCATGACGCGGGCATCGTCGAGGGTAAGCCTGGGAACCATCTCCATGACAATGACCTCCTGATTCATTCCGATTCACATCGAAAGGGGCCGCCCTCCCTCAAGGTTCTCCGGATCTCCCCGGAAAATTTCAAGAGTGAAGAACGCCTCCTGATTGATCTTCTTTATGGACCTGATTTTCCGAATTGCGCAAATTACCGTGTATTCATATCACAATTAGCCGGGGAATAACATCCATGAGTCGCGATACCTGCATATTCGTCCACACTGGCGATTTGCGCCAGTTCCCGGTTGCCTGCCACCCTTTCGTGAACGGGAAAATTTCTCTTGTCAGCAGACTCAGAATCGAATATGAGAGGCAGTTTTTCACGGCACATCCGAAGGTGTGGAAGGCCGGACGAAAGAACCGGATCATCATTCAGGTAGGGATAAAGGGAGATGTATGACAACACCGATACAGCAGAAAATCCGCGACAAGAAGAGAACGCCTGAACAGATCGCCGGCATGGTGAAATCGGGGGACTGGATCAACCACGGAACCATGGGGGGCGATTCCACGGTTTGCTCCGAGGCCGTCGCGAAAAGGCTCGGCCGCGGATCGGGACAACTCAAGGACATCGAGTTCTGGCTCCATGGAAACGCCTATCCTCATCCGGAATTTCAGGATATCGACCCCTTGGAGCAGTACCACTGCATCCACAACTTTTTCTTCATGCCCTGGAATCGCAAGGCGCGGGACGCAAACAACGTGACCGACTGGGCCCAGTGGGGCTGGGCATACGGCACCTGGGCCTACCATTACCGCTTCGCCAACGCCACCCGGGAAAACCGGGGGATGGATTGGTGGTTCAACGCCTCCACGGCCCCCGACCATCACGGATTTTTCAACATGTCCTACGGAACAAGCAACTGCAACGTCTACCGACAGACGGCAAAGAAGATCGTCTTCGAGGTCCGTTCCGACTACCCTTGGGCGGAAGGGGGCCGCTTCAACACGATTCATATCGACGAGATCGACTACTGGGTGGAGGTGGACTGCGCAAAGTACGCCTGGCCCCAGGTCAACGAGAGGGAAATCAGGCCCACGCCCGAGGAGGAGGCCATCGCGGGCCACATCATGACCATCATGCGGGATCGGGACGTCGTCCAACTCGGAATCGGCGCGCTTCCCTCGGCCTGCGTCGCGGCAATGGCGGATGCCGGCTTCAGGGACCTCGGCATCCACACGGAGATGCTCAATTTCGGACTGATCAAGCTTATCGAATCGGGACAGGTCACCAACGCCTACAAGAACCTCGACAATCGCAAGAGCGTCTACACTTTCGCCTTCCCTTTCGACGCGCAGTGGTATTACGACACGATCGACCGGAACCAACAACTGGCCGTCTATGACTCCGGTTACACGAACAACCTCCAGAATATTACCCGGATCGACAACATGATTGCCATCGATAACTGCGTTGCCGTGGATCTCCTGGGTCAGCAGTGCTGTAGTTTCTATGAGATGCGGCCGATCTCCGGGACGGGCGGCTTCCTCCACTTCGTGATCTTCGCCGGCCATTCCCGCGGCGGTCGGGGCGTCGCCGCGATCACCTCGCGCAACAAGAAGGGCGCATCGAGGATCGTCCCCTTCCTCCCCACAGGATCCTCGGTGGACGTCCCCGCCCAGTTTTCCCAGTACGTCTGCACCGAGTACGGGATCGTCAATCTTCGGGGGCTTTCCGGCTATGAAAGGGCCTCGGCACTGATCTCCATCGCCCACCCGGAAGACCGCGTCTGGCTGGAAGCGGCGGCGCGCAAGCACGGCCTGATCGCCCCGAAGTTTCCCGTCTCCATGCACCCTGAGGAGGGAAGCGGCCGGCGATACCCCTCTTACGAAGACCGGCGGAACTACAAGATGCCGCTGCACAGCGAGGTGTGGGGCTTCGATTGGGACCCCTTCCAGTCTGGAAAGTAGGCGTCCGGCGCATTTACCGTAGATCCGGTCACGATGAACGCTTCCCGGGGTGATTCATAATACGAACGGTGGGATATTGGCTCATCCAGTTCTTGTGTGCTTCCTGCTATACACACCCGCCTGTCTTACCTGAACATACATGATTACAAAGAAAAATGATCACATCTGTTTCAACTTATTTTTCCAATGACCCATTTGCCCAATCGCAAAACTTCCGCCATGGTGATATTATGCTTGGGTGCCGAGTCACAAAGCGACATCTATTTACCTTAGGGTAGGCAACGTCATGGTCACGAAAAGAAAAAAGTTTCCGGTTTTCGGTCTGCTGGTTATCATGGTAAGTGCCGTTCTCATGGCTTGCACTTCCGACGCAAAGTCACCCCGTCTTGCCAGTGATGCGGTCATCCTCGCATTTGGTGACAGCCTGACCTTCGGAACCGGGGCAATAGTTACAGAAAGCTACCCGGCGATCTTGGAGCGCATGGTCGGTCGCCGGGTGGTTAATTCCGGGGTTCCGGGAGAAATAACCAGTGAAGGGTTGTTACGCCTGCCGGAGGTGCTCAGGCAAGAGAACCCTGCTCTCATGATCCTGTGCCACGGAGGCAATGACCTGATTCGGCGTTTGGATCGGAAGCAAACCGCCGATAATTTGCGGGCGATGATTCGGTTAGCGCAGGAGCGGGGAGTCACCGTTGTTATGATCGCGGTGCCTTCTCTGGGTATTGCTTTGTCGCCCCCGCCCTTTTATCGAGAGACAGCCGTGGAACTGACAATCCCGTTTGAAGAGAATGCCGTGGCCATGGTGCTGTCCGATGCTTCTCTCAGGTCCGATTATATCCATCCAAATGCCGCCGGATATCGTCGGCTGGCCGAGTCGATTGCAGTCCTTCTGAAGAAGAGCGGTGCGGTAGAGTAAAGGCGGTATCACAATGGGAAAGATGGAATCGGAAAAACAAGACATTGAAGAGATGATTCCCAAGGTGATTCTGCCGGACGGGTATCGAGGAAAGATACTGCTCGTATTGATTATCCGGGGGGAGAACAGCATGATGGCGCTTCGTTCGGGGGATTTGTGGCACCGGGAGATTCTCCGGAACACACAGGTGGAGATGGTGAGAATCGGACTTGCAGACGTACGGGTGGAAGAGATGGGCGGTGCTTACCTGTGCTTCGAGGCGGATGGGTCGATACGGATCTGGGGAGGCAGCGACGATTTTGGGGCCTGTGACCTGGACTATGCCGCGGCGCTTTTGAGCGCCGCCAGGCCGGGTTGCCGCGTGGTCGTTTCAACGGGAGAAGTGGCGTCGTAATCCGAGCGGTTTAGTTGGCCAAGCCATTAACCCCACATGCTTGCTTGCCGGGGTAATCACCGCGAGTCAGAAGTTCTTTTTGACGCGGGCCCTCAGGTCTTCCAGCAGGTCGTGGCGGGTGAGGTCGAAATGGATCGGAGTGACGGTGATCATTCCCCGCTTGAGGGCGCCTGCGTCCGTATCGTCCTTTTCCTGCGGGGGAAGTTCGGTCTCTCCGGCAAGCCAGTAGTAGATGTTTTCGCGCGGATCGACCCGCTTGTCGAAGCTCTCCATCAGGCGCGCCCGGCCCTGCTTCGCGACCACGACACCCCCGATCTGCTCTTCTGGAATCGCCGGAACGTTTACGTTCAGCGCCACGTTCGGCAGCGGATTTTCGAGAATGAATGCGGCCATCTTCCGGGCGAAACGGGCGGCCGCCGAATAGTCCGCTTCGTCATGCGTATCCAGCGAAATCGCGAGTGAAGGCACCCCCAGGATTGCTGCCTCCGTGGCCGCGGAGACGGTCCCCGAATAGAGGACATTGATCCCCACGTTCGCCCCGCGATTGATCCCGGAGACGACCAGATCGACCGGCCCCTCCGCCAGTTCGCCGAGGCCGATCTTGACGCAGTCGGCCGGCGTTCCGAGGACGGCATAGCCGAGGAAGCCGCCGTTCTTCCTGGCTTTCCGCACCATTAACGGCCGAGAGAGCGTGATTGCGTGACCGACCGCGCTCTGTTCGACCTCGGGCGCCACGATGAGGCACTCCGCGTCTTGGGAGAGCTCCTGATAGAGGGCGAGGAGCCCCCGCGCATAGATCCCGTCGTCGTTGGTCAGAAGAAAACGTTTCGCCATCCTCATTTCACCTCGATGATCCGGCCGTCCTTGACCATCAGGACGTGCAGGAGCAATCCCACAAATAAAGCACCACCCTGAATCCCGTTCGGGGAGGGGGAATTACTATTATTTTGACTGCATCATTGTTTTCACTTCCACTCTCCGGGGCAGAGGAACTTCATATAGCGCAGCGCCTCCTCGGCCAAGGGAGCCGAATCGATCCAGACGGAGGCCTCATGGTTGTATTTCAGGGCCGACTGCGTCAGGTTGTGACTCCCGATCAGGAGATACCGCCGGTCGATGACAACAAGCTTCGTATGCGTCACCCGGTCCGGGGCGTCCATGCAGACTCGGATTCCACCCTGTTTCAGCCTCTCCGCCGTCTCGGCATTGTTCCGGTTGAGGTCGCCTGCATCCTGATTCCGTTCGATGACCACATCAACCCGAACGCCCCGCTTCGCCGCCGCGAGAAGGCGTTTCAGAACCGCTTCGGGATAACCCTTCGCATTCTCGATCGTCCGGAAGAGATAGGCGGAAAGGAAGACCTCCGATCGGGCGCGATCGACGCCGTCCAGGAGGGCGGTGAAGTAACCCCGGTCCAGGAGCAGCTTTGCCTCCACAACCGCCTGCGGCGAAGTGACCGCAGCCTTGACTCCGGGTTGCGCGGCGTCCCCCGCCGGCGGAAAAACCAGAAGGATCGGAAGAAACGCCGCCATGATCATCCGTCGCATCACCCCGTGAGCCTGTTTCATCATCAGGTCCTCCGATTCACCCCCGTTCGCAGACCATCACCGGCCCCGCCACAGTTGGGTGGCGTGTGGGAACGATGAAAAAGAAGCTGTTGGGTGAGCGAGGTCACAGTCAGCCCGTCGAACTGCGAACCACCACATGCAGCGCCAAACACCTCTCGACGGAGAGGTCAAATATACAGATCTCCCTCCACCCTTCTTCCGGATCTCTTATACCACATCGGAATCCGTCGTCGATAAAAAAAGCCCGGGCATCCGCGAGGGACGCCCGGGCTAACGGTTCTGGATGAGTTACTTCTTCACATCCTCAAAGTCAGCGTCGACCACGTCGTCATCCTTCTTGCCACCGCCTGCTTGAGCGCCCTCGCCCGGACCGGCATCCGCCCCGGGCTGGGGGCCGGCGCCCCCTCCCGCCTGCTGCGCGGTCTTTGCATACATTGCTTCCGCCAGTTTGTGGGAGGCGTTGGTCAACTCCTCCTGGGCGCTCTTGATCGCCTCAAGGTCGTCGCCCTCGATCGCCTTCCTCACCTTGGCGATCCCCTCCTCGATCTTCGCCTTCTCGGCGGCGTCGATCTTATCGCCGAACTCCTTGACGTTCTTTTCCACACTGTAGGCCATGGCATCGGCGTGGTTTCTCACTTCGATCAATTCCTTTTTCTTCTTGTCCTCCTCGGCATGGGCGTCGGCATCCTTCACCAGTTTCTTGATTTCTTCCTCCGACAGACCGCTGGAGGCGGTGATCTTGATGCTCTGCTCCTTGCCGGTTCCCAGGTCCTTCGCCGAGACGTGGACAATGCCGTTCGCGTCGATGTCGAAGGTCACCTCGATCTGCGGCACGCCTCTCGGCGCCGCGGGAATCCCCACCAGTTCGAACCGCCCAAGCGTCCGGTTGTCGCCCGCCATGGACCGTTCCCCCTGGAGGACATGGATGCTCACCGCCGGCTGGTTGTCCGCCGCCGTCGAAAAGACCTGGCTCTTCTTGGTCGGGATCGTCGTGTTCTTCTCGATCAGCCGCGTCATCACGCCGCCCAGCGTCTCGATGCCAAGGGACAGCGGCGTCACATCCAGGAGCAGGACGTCTTTCACGTCGCCGGTGAGGACACCACCCTGAATCGCCGCACCGACCGCAACCACCTCGTCGGGATTAACACCCCGGTTGGGCTCTTTCCCGAAGATCTCCTTCACCTTCTNNCCGCCGACCAGGATCACCTCGTCGATTTCAGCCGGCGTTAGTTTTGCGTCTTTCAACGCCGTCAGGCAGGGAGGAACCATCTTTTCGATCAGGTCCTCAACGATGGCCTCCAGCTTCGCCCGGGTCAGTTTGATGTTCATGTGCTTCGGTCCCGAGGCGTCGGCCGTAATGAAGGGTAGATTGACGTCCGTCTCCATCGAACTGGAGAGTTCCATCTTCGCCTTCTCNNCGATCCCCTGATCCTTCTTGAATTCGGTGGCCAGATACTCGATCAGTCGCTGGTCGAAATCCTCGCCGCCCAGATGTGTGTCGCCGTTCGTGGATTTGACCTCGAAGACGCCGTCGCCCAGTTCGAGGATCGAGATATCAAACGTCCCGCCGCCCAGGTCGAAGACGGCGATCTTCTCGTCCTTCTTCTTGTCCAGGCCGTAGGCGAGTGCCGCCGCCGTCGGCTCGTTGATGATCCTGAGCACATTCAGCCCGGCAATCTTGCCGGCGTCTTTTGTCGCCTGCCGCTGGGAGTCATTGAAGTAGGCCGGCACGGTGATGACCGCGTCGGTGATCTTCTCCCCGAGGTAATCGTCGGCCGTCTGTTTCATCTTGACCAGGATCATCGACGAGATCTCCGCCGGGCTGTAGTTCTTGCCCCGGATCGTCACCTGGGCGTCGCCGTTTCCGGCTTCGGTGATCTTGAACGGGCTGACCGTCTTGTCGTACTGCACCTCTTTCGAATTGTATTTTCTCCCGATGAGCCGCTTGATCGCGTAGACGGTGTTCTCCGAATTGGTGACGGCCTGTCGCTTCGCGACCTGCCCCACCTGCCGCTCTCCGCTCTCCGTGAAGGCCACCATTGAGGGGGTCGTTCGATTCCCTTCCTGGTTCGCGATCACGACGGGGTCCCCGCCTTCCATCACCGCAACGCACGAGTTCGTCGTTCCCAAATCGATCCCGATAATCTTTCCCATAATATCTATTCCTCCTCCTTATTTATTCTTAAGCTTCTTCGCAATTATTATCCCGGTCATCGCCCATTGAAGAGCGTTTGCATACGGAAACCTTTGCCGGCCTGAGTAATCTGCCGTTCAGTAGATATCCCCGCTCAAACTCGTCCACCACCTTGCTGTCTTCATGTTCGGAACTCTCCACCTGCATCATCGCCTCGTGGACATGCGGATCAAACTCCTTCCCCTTTGTATCGATCATCTCTACGCCGTGTTTCTGAAGGCAACCCAGGAGCTGTCCCTTAATCATCTCAAGGCCCTTCTTGAAAGCCTCGAAATCGTCGGAATTACAGGCATGTTCCAAGGCACGGTCCATCCCGTCGACCAGCGGCAGGATGTCGCGGAGCAGGGTCTCGTTTCCGTATTGAATCGCGTCCGTCTTCTCCCGAACCGCCCGTTTCCGGTAATTGTCCAGTTCGGCGGCGGTGCGCATGTATTTATCGTAATTTTCAGCGGCTTTCTTCTCCGCCTCTTGAAGTTTCACCATGATATCTTCCGTCCTTCCCGTTTCTCCAGGAAGTTCCGCTTCCAGATCTTGTGACGCCGACGGCGTTTCCATCGTTTTCTTCGGATGACCCTCTCCGGCCTCCGTCGTATCCTTTTTTACCCGTGCAACCATGACTCTCCTATTTCATATCCGTTCTTTGAAAGAGTTTGAAATCCACCATCTCGCAGATCACATGCCCCACCGTGATGTGTACCTCCTGAATTCGAGGGGTACTGCCGGAAGAGACGTTCAGGGCGTGATCCACAATCTTCGCGACATCACCGCCGTCCCGTCCGGTCAGACCGATCGTCACCATGCCGATCTTCCTGGCGGCCTCCAGCCCCCTGACCACGTTTGCAGATGTCCCGCTGGTACTCATCCCCCAAGCGACATCCCCCTTATGGCCGATGGCCCGGATCTGCTTGCTGAAGATGTCCGCGAAATCATAGTCGTTGCCGATGCTGGTGATGATGGACGTATCGGTCGTCAGTGCAATCGCCGGAAGGGGCGGCCTTTCAATCGCGAACCGGTTCACGAATTCCGCCGCAAGGTGCTGGGCGTCCGCCGCGGACCCGCCGTTTCCGAAAAGCAGAATCTTGTTTCCCGCCTTCAGAGCCATTGTGACCGCTTCGACCGCGGCCACGATCCGGTTGAGGTTTTCGTTGACAAAGGTCTCCTTGACCTGGCCCGACTCCCGGAATATCTTAATAATATAATCTTCCATGCCGCCCTTTCCCGTCGGTTTTTTCGGGAATCCTCTCAAATCGCGATTAATATAAGAATCAACCCGGAGCCTGTCAAGGGAACCCGGTCGATTTTAATATTAACCCAGTCTGCCCAAAAAGAATGTCGGCCCGCGAAGAGAAAACGACCTTGTTCAGCCGCAGGGAAAAAATCCAGCAATCATTTTCACGGAAAACGGCCGGGAACCTGATATGAGCCGCATTCAGAAGAGGGGTTCAGCGGGGAAGGCTTCCCGATTGCGGTTCCGGTCGCGGAGCTCCGCCCGCTTTCCCCGGTTCCAACCGGAGACCCGGCTGAAATATTGGGTGATCCGGGCGAGGCCGTCCACCTCCGTGGAACCGCAAAGCCGGCATATGTTATGCAGCCCCCGCAGGGTGGCTCCGCAGCGCTCGCAGCAGGTGAACTCCGGGGAAAAAACGATCTGGTTGTTCTTCGTCTCCCGGAAGGCTCGGACGACCAGATCGGCAAGAAAGGAAACGGGAGGTTCGCCCTCCCCCAATTCGATGTGTGTCACCGCCCCCGCCCGGAAGAGGGGGTGAAACCGCCCCTCGATCCGGATCCGCGTCGCCGGATCGACCTTGGCCGCCGGCGGGAGGTGGGACGAATTGGTGTAATAAATCTCCCCCCGGACAAGATCGCCCCGGACGTACCGGCCCGACAGCGGCGAGAAATGCTTCAGGTCGAGGCGAGCGAAACGGTAGGCGGTGGTCTCCGCGGGGGTCTGTTCCAGGACAAACCTTATCCCGTGGATCGCGCCGAGCCTGTCAGCCTCCTCCCGCAGATGACCGACGATCGCCAAACCGAATTCCAGGGCTTCCCCCGATTCGTGCAGCGATTTTCCTCTCCGGATCCGGACCAGTTCATCGAGCCCCGTCATCCCGATCAGACAGGAGGCATCGACCGTACGGAGGTAGGGTGATCCGTCGTTTTGCATCGCAAGCATGGCAAGCGGTCCGGCATCGCCTAATGAGAGGAGGTTTTCAATGAATTCAAGTTTCTGGACGTGCGCCTTCGCCGCGAGCCCCATGACCTCCCCCAGGAGCGACCGAAGTTTGCCGTCGTCGCCCCCGCAGCGATACCCGAGACGGGGCAAATTGATCGTGACGTTCTGGATCGACGCGCATCGCCTTTTCCAGGGTTCGATCCAACCGCCTTCCGTTCCTTCCCGGAAATCCGCACCGCCGCATGGGGAAATTCGCACTCCCTGCTCCCGGTCGAGGATAAAGCAGGGATTTCCCTTCGCCGCGGCGGCGCCGCATGCCTCCGCCAGGAATGCCTCGTGGCCGGGGGTTCGGAAGAACGCGTCCGTGACGTGAATGATGGGCCGTGGAAAGATGAAGGGTTTTCCCTCGGCGTCGCCTGCCCGGTAAACCGCCATGAGCGCCCGGGCGAATCGTCGGGCTTCCTCCCCGTATTCCCCAAAAGTCCGGCCGGTGGGCTTTCCTCCGGGACCGACTGCGGGCAGCCCGACCAGAAAGTCCGGGACCTCCCAGTAGAGGTGGATGTCGGTGAAGATCGCCTGCCCCCCGCGCGACGAGGTAAGCTGCGAGAATTCGTAGACCAGCATTTGGGCGAACTGTTCGACCTCCCGCTCCCCCATATCGGTCAGATAAGGGGCAAAAGAGTGGTTGACCGCATCCCAGCCGATCACCCCGGCGAAGTGTCCCTGAAGCGAGGCCCCGAAACGAACCATGTGGGCCAGGAGAACTTCCGCATGACGCGCCGGTCCGGCAACCGTCACCGAATGGGGCAGTTTGAGGCCGAACTGTTTGAGGTATTCGAGGGACTGGAAGGCGCTGTAGGGCCGGTCGATGTAACCCAGGCCGTGGAGATGAATGTCACCGGAGACGTGGGCGTCGCCCACTTCCCGCGAAAAAACGTCGTGGAGGGCGTATTCCCGTTTGATCCCCTCGACAAGGGCCAGACTCGTCCCCTCGGGGGCGTGGGGAACGTTCGCGTTTTCCTTGTTCTGGTGGAAGATGAGCTGCCGGACGTCGTAGAGGGGAAAGCCGAGGCGGGCATGAAGCCGACGCGCCTGTTCCAGCCCCCGCTCAATCAGTTTGGCATCCACGAGTTCCCGGATCAGCGCCGTTGTCAGCAGGCTGATCCCGGAGGAAACAATCTGTTTTTCCACCTCCCGGCTGATCGCCTCGGCGGTCTCCTCGTCGATCCCCGCCTCGCGGATCAGGGCCTCGACGATCCGCCGGCGGTTCCAGCGTACAGCCTCCTCGCCGGAGGTCCGGACGAAAAGTGTGATGTCGGTGGTTTCCGGATTGGTCGTCATGGTCGGATTCAAATGTTGGTTCGGGAAGCCCCGTCCACGCTGCTGAGGATTCGCTCCGCCGCACGGGCGAGGATCTCGTCGTGGTCGTGGTTCAGGGAAAAAACCCGGAGATGGACAACCCGGGCCGGGATGAAGCGGTAGATCTCCCGGAGAGGTTCGGGTGACGTCGTCCCCGTCGCGGGGTCGAAGATGTTCACCCGTTTGTCCGACTCCGCCATCGGATTGACCGGCCGCGGATCCTGCGTCGCCAGATCGACGCGGAAGGATTTTTTCTTCAGAGGACCGGGCAGACAGGAGCGGATCTGTTCCTCATAGTCGGGCGCGGGGGAGAAGCGGGTTCCCCTCTGGATCTGGTCGATGGAAAGTTCAGCCGAAAACGACATCTTCCACTTGACCTCCCGGCGGTGGAGCTTTTCCCATTCTCGACCGAGCGTCCGTTTCCGCCGATCGGTGCTGTCGCGCCACGACCGGACCTCGGAATAGAGACGCCACTCATCGCAATCCAGGTACGCATCCAGGTTATCAGCGGGATTGACCGGCAGGATCAGGTCCATCGTTTCGCGGAAGATCTCTTGGAGATGGAGATCCAGCGCCCGCGTGGTCCGATGGAAATAGACGTTGGAATAGAGGTTCAGTCTCGCATTCAGAAAGCGGCCGAGGGCCGAGACGCCCGCCTGGTGGAGCGTGAGCCCCTGTTTCGTGAAGAAGGTATAGAAGCGAAGCCGGACGATGTCCACGATGTCCAGGGAAAACCCCGTCATGAAGGCGTCCCGCTGGACATAGTCGAGATTATCGACCGTGTAGGTGCCCGAAAATAGCTGGCGGAGCAGTTGAAGCCACCTGGGTTCGCCGTCGTCCCGTTCGTTCGGCATCCGAATCAGGAAGGCCACATGGGCGGGATCGAGCGCCTCGCCTTCGGCAAAGGGTCCCGACGGGCTCCGCCTGATTCGGGAGATCACCCTTCCCAGCTTCCGGCGGATGATCAGGCATCCCATTTCCTCATGGGTCAGCCCGTAGCCGTCCAGAAAATGGTCGTCGAAGAAATGGCCGAAGGGCCCGTGACCCACGTCATGAAGCAGCCCCGCTACCCGGAGAAGTTCCTCCACGCAATTTGTGGAGGGTGCATCCGGACAGACCTCCTTCAGGGACGGATAGAGGTGACGGCAGAACTCGCCTGCCATGTGCATTGTTCCAAGGGAATGCTGGAAGCGCGTGTGTTCGGCGGCCGGATAGACCCAGCGGGCGCTCTGAAGCTGGTAGATCCGCCGGAGACGCTGCACCCAGGGGGAGTCGATCAGGTCCTTCTCGGTCTTCTCACCGCCGTCCGCTGCGGGAACGGTAAAGGAGGCATACTTGTAAATGGGATCGGCAATCAGCGCCATCCCCTGGTAGGTCCCCGCATATTCGGCAGGCAACGTCTTCATGGTGGAACCTTTACAATATTCGCACCCAAATAGCAAACGGGAGGTTTTCCCTTCTTGACTTCGCGACAGGGTTCCTCTATATTTCCGGTCCGGAAACTTGAAAACTTCTCACATCTTATTGATAAAACCCTTGCATAGGTGAACCATGGGAACCAACAACGTTGTTTTTCTGGAAGTCATCGAATGGTTTGACGAATCAGGAAAGGAACTGGTCCACCGCATCCCGGAAAGCGGCTCCGGCGAGATCAAATGGGGAGCACAGATGACCGTCCGCGAAAGCCAGGCCGCTGTTTTCTTCTACAACGGAAAGGCTTACGACGCCTTCGGTCCGGGACGCCACACCCTCAAGACAGCCAACATCCCCCTGCTGACGAAGATCCTCAGCCTCCCCTGGGGCCTGACGAGTCCGCTGCGGGCCGAGGTGTACTTCACGAGCATGAAAATTTTCCCGAATCTCACATGGGGCACCCGCGACCCGGTCGCTTTCCGGGACAGGGAACTGGGGCTGATCCGCCTGCGGGCGTTCGGCGTCTTCAATCTCCGGATCCTCCAGCCGCTTCTTTTCATCAACAGCCTGGTCGGAACACAGGGGGTCTATACCACCGAGGCCGTCGCCGAATACCTGAACCGGGTCATCGTCTCGCGCTTCAACGACTTCATGGGGGAAAAGATCGACACGATCTTCGACCTGCCGGCGCGTTATGGCGAACTCTCCGAGGGGCTCCGCAAGCTCCTCGATAACGATTTCGCTCAGTTCGGTCTCGGGCTCGCGGACCTCTACATCAATTCGATCACTCCGCCGCCGGAAGTGCAGAAGGCGATTGACGACAAGAGTCGCCTGGGCGTCTTCGACGACATGAACAAGCTCCTCAAAATGAAGGCTGCCATGGCCATGGAAAGCGCCGCCCAGACGCAGGGCGAGGCGGGCGCAGGCCTCGGGATGGGGATGGGGTTCATGATGCCGGCGATGTTCGCCGAGGCCTTCCGGGGCGGATCCTCCCCGGCTGCCGCAACGGAGCTCATCACCTGCCCGGACTGCCGGCTTCCGATCCAGAAGGAGGCAAAATTCTGCCCCCACTGCGGACATCAGCTCTTGATATTCCAGAAATGCGCATTCTGCGGAAAGAACCTCCCCCCGAGCGCGAAGTTCTGCATCCAGTGCGGACGCCCCGTTGAGGAGAAACCTCAGGAGAAGAAGTGTCCTCATTGCGGCACGGCGAACCTGGCAAACGCGACCTTCTGCAACCAGTGCGGACAAAAATGTGACGGCTGCGGGGACGCCTTGCCGCAAGGCGTCCCCGCATAGGGTGAACGAAACGCAGTGGCAAATTGAACAGGCCTGCCCCCAATGCGGGGCGCCGGTCACACTGGAGGAGACGGACCGGCTTCTCGCCTGCCCCTTCTGCCGGGTGAGGCTTTATCTCGCCCCGGAGCGAACCTTCCGCTACCTGATTCCACCGGCTTCCGGAGGGAAAGGCGAACTCTTCTACATCCCCTACTGGCGCCTCCGAGGTTCTTGCTTCACCGTCGCCGCCCCCGGGATGACCAACCGCTTCGTCGATACACATGCTCTTGCCGCGGATATCCCGGATTTACCGCCTACCCTGGGTCTTCGGCCGCAGGTTCTCAAACTCCGCTTCGTTACCCCGGCCACGGAGGGAAAATTCCTCCCCGCAGACCGGACCGCCGAGCAGGCACTACCCGATCTGGGTAAGACACCGGGGGGCATTTTCTGCCGGATTTTTATCGGTGAAGCGGTCAGCCTGATTCATGCCCCGCTGCTTCTCCGGGGAGATACGCTCTACGACGCCATCCTGGGAAGAGCGGTTTCAACCGGCAATTTCGAGGATCTGGAACGTCCGCGCGCCTCGTCCTCCGCGCCGCCGGGTCAGGTCCATTTTATCCCGACCCTCTGCCCCGATTGCGGATGGGACATGGAAGGGGAAAGAGACTCGCTGGTTTTGCTTTGCCGGAACTGCAATTCGGCCTGGTCCTGTGCCGACCGGAACTTCGAAAAGGTGGCGTTCGCCTTGATGATTCCGCCGCCGGGATCGGAGGAGATCGCTATCCACCTCCCGTTCTGGCGGATGAAGCCCCGATTCGAGGGGATCGATCTCGCCTCCTGGGCCGACCTGATCCGGATCGCAAACCTGCCGAAGGCGGTCACCCCCGCCTTGGAGGCGGCGCCTCTCTATTTCTGGTCGCCGGCCTTCAAGATCAACCCTGCCCTCTACGCCCGCTGGTCCCGTCAGATGACCATCTTCCGTCCGCTGGGCAGTGAGATCGATTGTCTCCCCGCCGGTTCCATCCATCCGGTCACTCTCCCTCCGGCCGAAGCGGCAGAAGGCATCATCATCAATCTCGCGCAGATGATCACGGATAGGCGAAAACTCTATCCGAAACTTGCCGGCCTTCGGATCACGCTGGAAGAAGCCCGCCTGGAGTTCCACCCGTTTGTTCTCCATCACAATGAGTTCCTTCACGCCTCCCTTCGGGTCGTGATTGACCGAACCGCCCTCGCCTACGGCATCCGGATGTAACGAACCCTTCTCCATAAAGAATGATTGTCATTGCAGACCCCGTTTCTTTCAATCATTACAAAATGAACGCATCGCGAGGGAAAGGGCGGATGGCGAAAAATTCCCTTGTCAGGAATGACCGAATCGATTAGAAAATACCGCTTTCGCAACGCTTCCGGAAACGAAAAAAGGAATGGCAGAACGAATGATATCAGGAGAGGTCGGCGGAATGAAAAAATTTGACAGGGAGTTCTTCCGGGGTTTCTGGGCGCTGGTTGCCCCTTACTGGTCGTCCGAACAGAAATGGGCGGCCTGGGGCCTGCTCGGCGTCGTCGTCGGCCTCAATCTGGGCCTCGTTTACATCAGCGTTGTCTTCAATCGCTGGATGAACGGCTTCTACAACGCCATCCAGGCTCTCGACAAGGCAAAGTTCGTCACATCCCTGTACGACTTCATCTGGATTGCCGGCGCCTTCATCGCCGTCGCCGTCTACATGCTCTACCTGAGCCAGATGCTCCAGATCCGCTGGCGGACCTGGCTGACGGAGCAATACCTGGACAAATGGCTGGCCCGCCAGACCTACTACCGCATCCAGGTCTTTGAACGGACCACGGACAACCCCGACCAGCGGATCAGCGAGGATATCAACGCGTTGGTGAACCTGACCCTGAATCTGGGTCTGGGTCTCCTCCGGGCGGTGGTGAGCCTGGCTTCCTTCGTCTTCATCCTCTGGGGGATCTCCGGCCCCCTGACGATCCCGCTGGGCGACATGGGCGAACTGGTCGTTCCCGGGTACATGGTCTGGGCGGCGATTCTCTACGCCGTCGGCGGCACCTGGCTGACCATGCGCGTCGGCAGTCCGCTGGTCGGCCTGAATTTCAACCAGCAGAGACTGGAGGCGGATTTCCGATACAGCCTCGTCCGGCTGCGGGAAAACAGCGAAAGCGTGGCCATCTACGGGGGCGAGGCGCGGGAAAAAGCGGGCTTCATGCAGCGGTTCATGGCCCTCGTGGGCAACTTCCGCCGGATCATGCTCCGGCAGAAGCGCCTGACCTGGCTGACGAGCAGCTACAACCAGTTGTCCGTCGTATTCCCTCTCCTGGTCGCGTCACCCCGTTTCTTTGCCGGCCAGATCCAGCTCGGCGGCCTGATGCAGATCGCCAATGCCTTCGGCGAAGTCCATCGGGCGCTTTCGTTCATCGTGGACAGCTTCGTGGGGATCGCCGAGTGGAAGGCCGTCGTGGAGCGCCTCATTGGATTTGCAGAGACGATGCGGCGTGTGGATTCCTTGCGGGCATTGGAGAAGATCCGAATGACCCATTCCCGGGATGGAAAAGTCGAATTGAATCAACTGAATGTGCAATTGCCCAACGGGAGGTTCCTCTCCCGGGATATCAACCTCTGCCTGAAACCGGGCGATTCGCTGGTCGTGACCGGCCCATCAGGGTGCGGGAAGAGCACCCTTCTGAGGGTGTTGGCGAACATCTGGCCATACGGTGAGGGAGAGGTCTGCATCCCCGGCGCCAAGGAGATGATGTTCCTGTCCCAGAAGCCCTATCTGCCCCTGGGGAGTTTGCGCGAGGCCCTCTTCTATCCTACAAATGTCGGAAACAACGACACAGCGGTCCAGGAAATTATGGAGTTGTGCGGTCTTTCCCATCTTCGGGACCACATAGACGAGGAGGGCAACTGGTCCCAGACCCTCTCCCCGGGGGAACAGCAGCGGATCGCCTTCGCCCGGATCCTTTTTTTGAAACCGACCCACGTCTTTCTGGATGAAGCTTCGGCATCACTCGATGAAACGACGGAAGCGAGGCTCTATGGAATGCTGAAGGATCGCCTTCCGCAATCGATCCTGGTCAGCGTCGGACACCGCAGCTCCATACTGAAATGGCATAGCCTGCACCTCGCGCTGAAGAGCGATGGGTCGTGGCAGTTCCGGAAGATGGCGGCGGCATTGTAAATACCCTGCGAAAGCCGCGAGGTCCCCCTGTGGCGACCGAAGCTTCCCGGTCTTTTGCATCATTGGGGTTTCCCTTTTCCGGGAAATTGGATATAATCCTTTCGAAAACTTGAATTTCAGACCGATCAGGAGGGCCTTCATGGAAAGCAGCATCGCGCAAGCCATTGAGACAAAGCATTCCCCCATCGCCCTGCTCTGGACGGACGAAAAACCCGCAGGGGCGATGCAGTTCCTGGAGGGCAAATGGGGCTGCGTGATGTGGCTCGCCGCCGCCGCCGCCAAGGGAAGGCCCGCCGTCTGCGATGCGGCGACTTTCGGTTGCGTCGGCGGCGGCGTCGGGATGGGCTTCGGAGATTGTTATAAGAGTTTCCCCGGCAGCGAGGAGGGATTCTGCCACTTCCTCTCCTCCGGCAGCGAGGGATGGGCGGAAGGCCCTGCCGTGGCCGAGATGGTCAAACCCTTCCTGCGGGGCGAAGCCTACGACAACTTCATCCATGGCGAGCGTTACATCCGTTCGCCGGAATTGGTGAAGCGCTTCCTCAAGGCGCTTCCCATCACGCAGATCCCGAAGCGCTACGTCGTCTTCCGGCCGCTCGCCGATATCGATCCCAAAAACGAGACGCCACAGACAGTGATCTTCTTCGCCGACCCGGACGAGCTGTCGGCACTCGTCGTCCTGGCCAACTACAGCCGGGGCGACAACGAAAACGTGATCATCCCCTACGCCGCCGGCTGCCAGACGATCGGCATCTACCCCTACCGCGAGGCAAAATCCGACCGACCCCGGGCCGTCGTGGGGCTGACCGACCTTTCGGCGCGGGTCTGCATCCGCAAGCAACTCGGCGACAACCTCCTCAGTTTCGCCATGCCGTTTGCCCTGTTCCGGGAGATGGAGACGAACGTGGAGGGATCGTTCCTCCAACGCCACACCTGGCGGGAACTTCTCACGGCGAAACGGTCGGAACGGGAAAAGGAGAAAAAACGATGAAAACAAAAAGCGCCTGTCTCACAGGTGTAGATCAGATCGAAGCCAGACAAAGGGAGCTCGCCGTCGGACCGGACGAGGTCCTGGTCAAGACCCACTTGGCCGGAATCTGCGGCCAGGATAAGAACCTCTACCACGGGATCATCCCCCCCTCCGGCGGCCTGAATACGGAGATGCGCACCGCCTTTGCCTACCCCTATTTTCTGGGGCACGAAGGGGGCGGCACGGTCGTGGCCGTGGGCGGGCAGGTCCGCGGCCTTTCCGTGGGCGACCGGGTGATCTCCTTCGGTTGGATCGAGACGCTCTCGGAGTTTTTCAAAGGCAAGGAGGAAGACCTGCAGAAGGTCCCGGAAGGTATGGATATGGACCTGGCCTCTCTCGGCGAGCCGATCGGCTGCGCGGTCTTCTCGGGGTTGATGTCCAGAATCCAGTTCGGTGATGTCGTCGCCGTTTTCGGGATGGGTTTCGCCGGCCAGATCATGGCCCAGGTCGCCAAAGCCAAGGGGGCCTGGAAGGTGATCGGCGTCGACGTGGTGGACGGAAAGCTGGAACTCGCCAAAAAACTCGGCCTCGACCATGCCGTCAACGGGGCGAAGGAAGACCCCCTGCAGGCGGTGATGGCGTTCACGCACGGCCTCGGGGCCGACGTCGTCGTCGACATGGCCGGCTCGGCCGATTCCGTGAACCTCTGCACCGCCGCGGTCAAACACAATGGGATCATGGTCTTCTATAGCTGGATCACCCAGGACATCACCGTGAACATCTCCCGCTGGCACAACAACAGCCTGGAAGTGATCAACACGGGCCTCGTCCACCACGGGATCATGCAGCGGACCCTCTGGACGCCGCTCGCCCTGCGGCCGGTCATGCAGGGCCAGTTGCAGCTCGAGCCTCTGATCACCCACCGGTTCCCGATCTCGCGGGTCGCGGAGGCTTTCGCCGTCGCCGCCAACGACCCCGCCGCGATCAAGGTCGTAATCGACTTTTAGGGTGGGGTGTTGAAAACACCTCACCGGACAGGAAAGGCTGTTCAAAAATGGTCGGATGCAAGGCGCGCAAAAACCGAAGAGCGAGGCGTATATCGAAATACGCTGAGCGATGAGGTTTGCAGCGCAACGCAGCAGATGAGCGTTTTTCAACGGCCTGTCAGCGGGAGCCGGCGAACCAGCTCTTGAGACGCGCGGGCCAGCGCAGGGGGCTCCGCAGGAACTGCCATGCGGTGTTCGCCGCCGCCAGGCTCTTGCCGTCCAGGACCGTCTCGCCGTAGACCTCCCGGTTGTAGGCGCCGATGATGAGATCGACAGGCGGTTTCAAGGCAGGGAAACGGCCGTTCAAACGCGTCCCGAACTCAAGGGGCGTCTCACCGCGATCGTTCTGAAAACCGCTGCGTCCGGCCCATGCCAGGAGTGCGCCGTAGAGTTCGGCCGCCTGGGGATAGCCCATGACGCCGTGAAAAATCTTCCTCCGAAGACCGGCCCAGAAAGCCCGCAGCGCCGCGAACCGCGCCGAAATCGGCGTCGCCCGGCGACCGCCCCCCTCGGTCCGGGAGAGAAGCCATTTCACAATAAAATAAAGAACGACGGCAGAGCCGACGACCAGTACGAGCAGCATCAGCCCCCAGAGCCCCCAGCCCAAGATCTTTTCCAGCCACGCCATCCACCAACTGGGCGTCTGCGGCACGATCTTGTCCAGATCTGCCAGAGGGGAGGAGGAGTTCATCGCAACCTCGGCAGGACGATTGCCGTGCGGTCCGAAGATAAAGCGCAGGATGGCGATCAATACCGGGACGAGCGGCCGGCCGGCCGCCGTGAGTGCGCGGTATCCCACCTGCGCGGCCGCGGTCAGGCCGGGCAGGAAAAAGAGCAGCAGCCCTCCGGTGCCGAGAAGCACCGCCGCGAAAAAGCTCAGGATGACGCCGATCCCCCGGAACCCGGGGAGAAAGGCTTTCGTAGCGGCGCGGCCCCGCATACGGGCGATGCCGATCGACAGAAGGCCGAACAGGAAGAAGGGAAAAACGAAGAGGAGAGAGAGGGAATCCTCCGCCATCGCTTCCCCTTTGGTCAGGGCAACGAGTTTGATGATGAAGAGGGCAAAAAAGGCGCCGAGGCCGAGATCGAAGCGGTTGCAGGTGTGGAAATATCCCGTGTGCCTGCGGGCAAAAGCCACCCCCAATGCGCACAGGATCAGGATCAGCAGGAGATTCATCGAAAGGATGAGCCCTTCCGACAGATCCTGCGGACCCTCCCAAAACGCAGCGAGCCAGCCGCCCTGCAAAAGCGGATACGAATCGTAATAGATCCCATGGATCAGCAGCAAAGCGGCGCAGATCAAGCCGAGCATCCAGATCACCAGGACGCTCACGATCCGCCATCCCTTCCCCGTCGAGAAGCGGCCCACGAAAGCGGCCAGGGCAAAGGCGGCGACGGTCTCGAAAAACGGGAAAGGGCGATGCATGGTCATCAGCGACAGGAACATGGCCCAGCCCAGAAACCAGCTCAGCTCCATGGCGCCGTTGGTGAGATACCAGAGCATCCCCTTGCGCGTAGCCATCAGCCAAGGCCCTCCCCGTCACGGCGATCATCGAACCCATCGATTGTCGCGGGGCCTGCGGCGCCGACTGCCGCCGAATCGGCACGATAGTCGCGGCTGTAAAACAGGAAAGGCACCCGCCGCTGCGCAAAATAGTCCCGGGCCGTCCGGGCCGTCTCGTCCTTGTCGAGCGAGAAATAGAGGCAACTGACCCCCCAGGGCATCCTCAGATGAAGGCAGAACGTCTCGATGAGCCCCAGGGACGGCTCCATCCGCATTCTGGCAAGCGCTTCGAGCAGGATGGCGAGCTGGCGAGGATTTCTCGTCACCGGCACGATGGATGAAGCTGCCCCCGCCATCCGGCCGTTCGTGGCCAGCCCCACGGCGCAGCCGCGTTCGGCGAGCCGAACGGCCACCGATGCAACCGTTTCCAGCATGCGATCGAACGCCTCCTCCGCCCCGTTTTGCGCGAATGCGCCGACATCGACGACGAGCAGGATCTTCTCCTGCGCCGAGGGCTCGAAAATCTTCTCCTGCAGCTTGTGATGGCGTGCGGTCGCCTTCCAGTGGATGTATTTCGCGGGCCGTCCGTGCTGGTAGTCCCGGGTGCCGAGGATGTAGACGGGGTCGTCCACGGGGCTCTCGGACCCCGGAATGCCGAAGAAATCGCGCCGCGGCAGCGAAAGCGTCTTGAGCGGAATGAGGCGGGGATAGACCACCACCTCGATCGTTTCGGCCATCTCCTTCTTCTTCAGGAAGAAGCCGAACAGATCGCCCGTGATAAGGCCGATCGGCCCGATTCTGTGGATTCCCCTGCGCAGTGCGGTGAGCTCCCATTGGAAGCTCGCCTTCTGATACCACAGCAGGCCGGTTTCAGCCTTGACCGCGGTTCCGGCGCCATCGCCATGGATGAGGCCGCCGACGGGCGCCCGGACCTCCAGCCGCACGGGGAGGATTTTTCTGTTTTCCGCCGTCGCCTTTAGAACGAGCTTTTCGCCGGGAAACACCCTGCGCCTGTCGAGGCCGACACCGCATTCGATGCCGGCCAGGCTCCACCGGCTCCAGAGTTTCGCCCCGGCGGCGACCCCGAGAAGGGTGAGGCAGAGCACCGTGAGGTCCCGCTGGCCGTTGAGCAGGGCCATGAAGAGAAAGAGGCCGGCAAAGGCCAGCACGAGCGGGACAAAAAAAAGCGAGGGCAGCGGGCGATCGGCGTCGTTCATCGTCTCCCTCACGCGCCGGGAGCGGGCACGGGGATCTGACGGACGATCTCTTCGAGGAGCGGCTCCTGGTTCTCCCCCCGCAGCCGCTCCTCTTCCTTGAGGATCAGGCGGTGCGCCAGGACGGGCACGGCCAGGGTCTTGATGTCGTCGGGAAGCACATAATCCCGGTCGCGGAGCGCCGCCCAGGCCTGGCCGGCGCGCATAAGGCTCAGCGAACCCCGCGGACTTGCGCCGAGCCGCAGAGAAGGACTGCGGCGGGTCGCGCTCACGATGGCCGTGATGTACTCCTTCACGGGCATGGATATGCGGATCTTCTTGCGGGCCTCCTGCAATCCGGCAATCTGTTCGGGGGTCGCCACGGGCGCCAGTTCCCGCAGCGGGTCCTTCTCCCGGAAGCGTTCGAGGATCGCGATCTCCTCCTGCTGATCCGGATAACCCAGCCGGATGCGCAGCAGGAACCGGTCGAGCTGCGCCTCGGGCAGGGGAAAGGTTCCCTCGAGCTCGATCGGATTCTGGGTCGCCATGACGAAAAAGGGATGGGGCAGGCCGTATGTTTTCCCGTCCACCGTGACCTGGCGCTCCTCCATGCTCTCCAGNNAGGCTCGACTGGGTCCGGGGGATGGTCCGGTTGATCTCGTCGGCCAGAAGCACGTGGGTCATGACCGGGCCCGGCTGGAAGATGAAGTGGCCCGCATGCTGATCGTAGACGTTGAAGCCGGTGATGTCCCCCGGCAGCAGGTCGGGGGTGAACTGCACCCTCTTGAAGGAGGCGCCGATGCTCCTGGCCAGGGACTTGGCGATCAGGGTCTTTCCCAGACCCGGAATGTCTTCGATCAACACATGGCCTTCGGCCAAGAGCGCGACCAGAAGAAGCTCGATGGAATGCTCCTTCCCGACAATTACATGGGATACGTTTTCAATGATCCTCTTACACAGATCAAAATGCACGGTCAGGCCTCGTGAAATGTTGTTGACAACCCCGGCAAGAACCCCTTTCAAGCGGGGCAAGGGTAGGGGAGGCGGCTGGATCTGTCAAGGAGATTTTATGACCCTTTCAACGACATGATCATTCTCGAAAACAACAGGGCTGCATTTTCGAAGCAAGCGTATGACATTTTCAACGAACCTGGGGGATTTTTTATTGAAGTCAATAGTCGTGGCTGATTCACTTGTGTGGTAGCTTTCAACCCGGAGTGCTTACCCCAAAAGGCATGCGCCGGTTATCGCAGTCACCTATAAACAAATGATTTTCTGTATGAAATTCAAATGAAGATTATCAGTTGAACTCTACTCGCCTGCACTTCATGAATGAATTGGAAAGTTTCCTCACGATGAAAATCAGGTGATACGTTCTTTTTTAGTAGAATAACATTTTGCGCTCAGAATCGACATAAGGTGGCCAACGGCGACATCCCGCTGCGTCTTACGGCGCATGGGCCGCTCAAAATCCACTAGATATCGTATACCCCTCCCTTCATGTATTTTACTGATGTAGCCATCTTGGTCCAGATCGCTGATGATCATACGGACGCTGCGCTCCGTGATACCCACCTCCTGAGAAATCTCCCTGGCGGTGATCCGAGGATGATTGGCCAGCAGCAATAGAACCGCCGAGTGGTTTGTTATAAAGGTCCACGGCTTTTTGCACTCACTGTGACGACTGATTTTTTGGGGGTTAACATTAATCATGGGGCAAGCCATCTTTTTACTTGACAAGCAATTCATTTAGGGACTAAACACATGAAAAATACTTCATGAATAAAAATTCATTGTTGCTTACATATAGCAGAACATCTGTTCTCCCGCAACCAATTTATGGGACACCAATTTATGGGTCAACCCTTGTAATGATGCGGAGAATGAAGAAGCGATGAGATTCTTTCGGTCAGCATGGTTACAAAGAACTTTGCCTTTCCTATTGCTGGTCTTGCTGAGCGTAGGTTCCTTTGGTTTTATTGTACAACATGAGGGAAGAAAACACGAAGTCGTTATCTATTCCCCGCAGTTCCTTACCGAACTCTACGGCTCCCTCCAGAAGGTTCAGATCAACTATGCTCTTGATCCCGTCCATGCTTCGGCGGTAAAAATTTTCACGAAAATCATTTCAGAAAATTACATTCCGGGAACATCCTTTAATCCTCTTTCCGAAGATCTTCTCACCAATCCCAATAGGGGTCCCCCTCACCGCATTGCCATTCTGTAAAAAAACCATTGGACAGAACTGGAGTAACACTCCTGAAGTTTCCCTTCCTACCAGGATCTCTGGAGCAGGTGGGTCGCAGGTTTTAATTTGAGATGGGAATCCTGAACAGGGGAATCTCTTTTTATTGATACATGCCAACAAGTAGTAATTCGATAAAGGAGTAAATCATGGATAAACTATATAAATTGATAAGTATTCTATTCGTACTTTCTCTATTGGCCTTGCCACTGACTGGATGCACCGATGGTGCGTCGACTCTGGTTCTGAAAGTCGACACGCCTAAAGATGGCACCACTGTTAATAAGTCTATGGTACAGGTAAGTGGCCGTTTGGCTGGAACCCAAACTTCAGGGACAAAGGTAAGTATTAATGGAGCAGACGCGCCTGTTAAAGACGATAAGTACTCCACCGATGTCACGCTAAACGAGGGTAAAAATGTTATCAATATTGATGCAACAAATGGTTCGGTCAAGCTAAATGAGCAAGTGACCGTTACCTATGTTCCGGCTAAACAGTAGAATGGCACGTTTGACCATGGGGTGATCGTTCCTATCTAAAGCAATAGTTTAAGCGCAGGGAACAAAGCCTGTCGCAGAAACGACAAATGCTCCGATGCAGAGTTCCACGGCTCCTATGACCAAATGAGTATCGCCGACAAGAAATATCAGGGAGGATAAATCAATGAATTGGATGTTTTGGAAAAGTGAGGGTCAGACCAAAAATCTTCCGGGTCCAAAAGACATACCCCAAGCGGTTGGCAGCTATCTGGTGACGAAGGAAGGCATGAACCCGGATCTGGTCTGGAATCTGAAGGCGGTGATTCTTTCCCGGTCAGATGAGAAACATGTCTTCGATGTCCGTGTGTACGACAGCAACAAAGCGGCGCACAACAGCGTCATGGTAAAAAACTATCATTCCCTAAACGACCATTCTGCTCTCGTAATTTTCGATGGATGGTGCAACAACAAAACCAAAGCCGTCGGTAAAAGGAATCTGTAAAGATATCCAGAAAAAACTCGGAGGACAGGAAAAGATACCGTTATTTCTATCTGCCATTCACCCGGTGGGGGTAAGAGACCCTCACCGGGCAGAGGCGGTTCTGGGGGTCCCCATTTTCTCAGAAAGATACGTGGGGGCGGTATCGATGATCATTGCCAGAAGAAACGTGGAATTTTTATTGAGACCTCGTAATTGTTGCTTTCAGAAAGTTGCGGTTGCCCCAATTATCCCTCAAAAATGCCGCCTTTCGATCGATTATCAATATATTGGTCAGAAAAGTCAATCTTCACCTTTGTATTTGAAGTTTTTCGTGTTACCGATCATGGCAAACTGGCGAGAAATCTTGGAATCGGAAATGCTATAGAGTCTCTTGGTCAGGCTGTTCGGCAACTCTCTCCATAAGTCTTCGACAGGATGATTCCAGCGGATCCAGTTTGTTTTAAACCACATCCCATACAATTTGTAAATTGATACCGAAATACTCATGAATGAGAATGTTGCGTAATCCTTTAATCTTACGCCAATCGATCTCCGGCTCATCGTTTTGCATTTGCTCAGGCAGTTTTCCTGCGGCCTCACCGATAATCTAAAGGTTCCGGATGATGGCGTCCTGGGTTTTTCGGTCCTTTTTGAAAGCCTCTTCGTCTTGGTCCGCCAAATATGTTCGGATTTGATGGATGGCTTCTAAAATATCATCGAGATAAAGCCGGAAATCCCTAAGCATAGGCGACCTCGCGGGTGATGATTGGCTGGAGACGGGGCTTCAAGGAATCTGCCAAAACGAGGTCTACGGGCCTTCCCAGTTTATCTTCGAGGAAGAACTTCAGATCCATATACTGATCGAAGGTTGGATGAGTCAGTTCGACCAGAATATCCACGTCGCTCCTGTCACTTTCGGAACCGCGAAGGACAGACCCGAACAAGCCGATACGTTTCACGGAAAACCGTGCTTCGATGTCCTGTCTGTGTTGTTTAAGGAAATCGAGAATCTCATCGCTTTTTAACATACTCTGCCTCCTTTCCAAATTTATGACAGCGGCAATTCAATGAAAGGACAGTCACGTCCAGTAGGTTCAATTCTTCATTCCATACGTGGAGAGAACTACTACTTTAAGTAATATTGCATACTTTTCAAGATCAGTCAATCAAGGCATTCGAAAAAACAGCGCACATTGCAAACCGGATTCAATGGTCTGTACCGATCAGCCAAATTGAAGAGTAGTATTTTGAAAGCGACTCCTCATCTGGCTTGATCAAATCTGTTGGCTACTGGAAGGAGACCGCACCCCTGACCACATCGCGACCTTCGGTGCGGGGATGGGTTCCGATGCGGATAGCCCGGACATGGCGGGGCATATCCCCCCAAAAGTCCGCCGGGGTCGGAAGCAAAAGGGCGCCCCGGATCCATCCCGGGACGCCCTTTTAGAGCCCTGTCCTATCCATAGAAATTCCGGCCGAAGAGCTTCCGGCTCAAGCCGATCAGGTCGGCCCATTTCATCGGCCCGCCCTTGTCCGGCGGAAAACCGATCCCCCAGATCATCCCGACGTCGATCATCCGGACGTCATCGACGATCTTCCGGTCGAGGAGGTCTTTCCCCATCTGCACCATTGCGGTCAGGATCCCCATCTGGATCTCCTCTTCACTGACCTCGCGCGGCGTGCTTTTCGCGATGAGCGGCAGGACATCGGGGTCGACGCTTCCATCCTTCAGGAAGAAACCCTTCCCCGACTTTTTAAGCCCGAGACGCCCCGATTCCACGACGTTCTTGAGGGTATCCTGTTTGATTCCCATCCCGACAAGGACCTTGTAGGGAATGTCGATTCCCACCTCGTCCGTGAGTTTGATCGGCCCCACGGGCATCCCGAAGCGGGTCATCGCCCGGTCCACCTTTTCGATGGAATTCCCCTCCTCGATGTATTTGAGCGAGTGGACGAGGTTGGGGAAGAGCATCGCGTTGACGACGAAGCCCGGGTTGTCCCGGCAGACGATCGGTCGCTTCCGGATCAGGCCGACGAAGTTCAGGAGGTTGTCGATCGTCTCCTGGCCGGTCTTCTCGCCCCGGATCACCTCGACGAGTTGCATCAGCCAGACCGGGGAGAAGAAGTGGAGCCCCCCGAACCGCCCCGGGTTCGTGACAAAGGGGGACATCGAGGTGATGGGGATCGACGAGGTGTTGCTCGCGACGATGCAATCCTCGCGGATCACCCGGGAGAGCTCCCCGTAGACCTGCTTCTTCACGTCGATCGCCTCGAAGACCGCCTCGATGACGATGTCCAGCTCACGGAAGGCCGGGGTGTACTCCGAGACGGGCGTGAGGCGGGCCATGATCTCAT
Organism: Syntrophaceae bacterium UBA6112; assembly: GCA_002423465.1. Lineage (GTDB taxonomy): Bacteria > Desulfobacterota > Syntrophia > Syntrophales > UBA5619 > UBA5619. The sequence goes on from DIWG01000022.1 coordinate 62,296, forward strand.
CGACCGGCTCCTTGAGCCGCTTCTTCTCGGCCATCCCGTCCAGGATCTTCCGGACGAAGGCCTTGCCCGGCTCCAGCGCCTCCGGAATGTCCTTCACCAGCACCGGGAGCTGGGTGTTCCGGAGGATCTCGATCACGATCCCCCGCCCCATCGTCCCGAAGCCGAGGACCGCCGCCTTGCCGAGCGGCTTGGGGACGAATCCCTTGGTCATCATCGCCTTCGGCTTGTCCGTCATCCCCTTGATAAAGAAGGTGTTGATGCTTCCCTTGGCCTCCTTGGAGAGGACGACCTCGACGAAGTTGGCCTTCTCCAGTTCCAATCCCTCTTCCAGGGGTAACTTCAGCCCCTCGTGCATCGATTTGAGGGCAAGCATCGGCCCGGGGATCTCCCGGCCCTTGGTCGCCTTGAGGATCCCGGCCTTCGCCATCTCGGCGATGGCGTCGATCTGGGAGAAATCCTGGACGGGCCGCTTCAGGTTCGCCGTTCCCGCGATGATCTCTTCGAGAAAAGCCCTCGCCGATGCGAGCAGGTCGGCTTCCGCGGGAATCAGCCGGTCCACGATGGCCAGTTCATACGCCTTGGCGGCCGGCAGCATCGTCCCCTTCAGGATCAGTTCGAAGGCGCCGTATCCGATCAGACGGGGCAGGCGCTGCGTCCCGCCGCCGCCCGGAAAGAGGCCCACATTGCATTCCGGCAGACCGATGAGGGTGTTCTTTCCTTCTTTCGCGATCCTTCCCGTACACGCCAGGGCAAATTCAAGGCCGCCGCCCAGACAGTGGCCGTGGATGGCCGCAACCGCCGGGATTCCCAAGGCGACCAAACGGGCGAAGGATCCATGGAAGAGATCCAGGGTCTTGCGCACCTCCTCTGCACTTTCGATCTGGGAGATCAGCTTCAGGTTTGCGCCGGCAAGAAAGTTCTCCGGCTTTCCCGAAATGAAGATGATCCCGCGGATCCCCTTGGCGATCTCCAGTTCCTGCATGACCCGGTCGAAGCCGTTGAAGGCGTCCTCCGTCCAGGTGTTCATCGCCTCGCCGACCACGTCGAACGTGATCACCCCGATCCCCTTCTCATCCACCACCATATTGAATACCTTACCCATTTCCTACCTCCTTTTCCGTTTGGTTGATATGAAATCAGGCTTCATTGGGCTCCGAGAAACGCGCTTCCATCATCAGATCTCCGTCCTCGTAACGGCTGGATACCTTGTAGGGCAGTTTTTTGAAGAGCTTGATCATCGTTTTGTTATCGGAAAAGGTCATTGCATAGAGCCCGGCAAAACCATTGTGCCTGGCGGCGTCGACGATTTTCAGTTGCAGTTTCGATGCAATGCCTTTGCCTTGCCATTGGCCGTCCAGCGAATAGGCCACTTCCGCCATATCCTTGCCTTCGTCGGCGCCATACATGCCGATGCCGATCACTTTTCCCAGCCCTTCCTCGCCGAGATAAGCGATCACGGAAAATTTATTTTTGTAGTCCACCATGAAGATGTTCTTCATTTCATCCCAGAAAAAATGGATCCGCATTCCGAAGAAACGCTTATTGACATCCGATTTGTCCATTTCGTAGAAATGCTCCTGGATGAGACGGCTGTCGGTCGTTTTGGCCGGCCGGAAGGTGACTTTTTGCCCGTCGATTTCAACGGTTTCTTCCATCCATGAAGGATACACTCCCATGAGGGATTCATTGATTTTCCGTTCCTGACCGATCAGGCCCGCCTCTTTGGCTTTCATGAAAAGCTCATCCCGGAATTTCGGATGGGCGATGCTGATCATGGCCATCGCCCTTTCCTGAATGTTCTTGCCGAAAAGATTGACCACGCCGTATTCGCTGACCACATAGGTCGCATCAAAAGCCGGAATCACCACGGAACCGGCCGATATTTCCATGACGATATTGCTTGCGCTTTCATCCAGAGGGGTGGAGGGAATGATCAGGATCGTCTTGCCGCCCGGGGCCATCGATGCGCCCCGCGTGAAATCGACCATCCCGGCCACATCCGCAAAATGGTTTTGTGGCATGCCGTCGGCGGCAACCTGACCTTTCAGATCGATCCTCGTCGCCAGGCTGATGGCCGTCATTTTATGATGATTGGATATGATCCGGGGGTTGCTCACATAATCCGAGGGCCTCAATTCAACGGCAGGATTTTGATCCAGAAACCGATACAGCTCACTGGAGCCGATGGCCCCCGAGGCAACCATCTTCCCGTCATTGTACGCCTTTTTCCGATTGGTGATGACGCCCTTGTTGCAGAGAGCATGAATCGAATCGAGAAGAAACTGGGAATGGATGCCGAGATCGTTTTTGTTCCCCAGCGCCGCCAACGCCAGCTCAACGGGTATTCCGGGCGAAAGATGGATGGTCGAACCGTCATCGACGAGATTGGAGACAAATTTGGCGATGTTCTCCATTCCCGGAAGATCCGGCAGAGGATAGGTTGTCAGGAGTTCTTCATTCTTTTCAACAATGAAATCAACATCATCGACATGAAGCATTCCGTAGCCGGGAATCCTGGGCATGTCGGAATTGACCTGGGCGATGATGACGTCGGCCGCCTGCGCCGCAGCAAGTGTGATATCCACGGACACGCCGAGGTTCATCCAGCCGAAATTATCGGGAGGGCTGACCTGTACCAGGGCGTAATGAAGCGGGATGTGTCTTTTGGAGAAAAGGGAAGGAACCATGAAAAAGTTCATGGGGGTCAAAAACCTTTTCGCCGCGGACAGGCCGTCCAGCATACCGGAACCTTGGTAGATCAAGCGCACATGATAACTGCGGCCCTTCGTCTCATCGGCTGTGAGGCCCATCAGAGAGCCTTCCAGGTTTAAAAAACGGATCAGTTCAATATCGAAGAAATTCTCGGTGTTTTTCAGCAAGGTTGACACGAGATGCTGCGGCTCGGAACAAAAAGATCCCACAAAAATCCTTTTCCCCTGGGAAATCTTTCCGATGGCCTCTTCAGCGCTGGTAACCTTCTTCTGATACTCTTCGGCAATCTTTTCGTTCATAAACATCTCCTTGCATTATAAGGAATGCCTTGTTCATCCGGTTGAAGTATGCTTTTGGAAAACAATATGATCAAAGGCCGATTGTAAAACATCATTTCACCTAAAAATGCTTACACTTGGATTTCTTGCACACCAGAAGAATGTCATCTGAAAGCAAGCGTCCGAAAAGTTTGATAGTTATCAAATCTTGTGAAGTATAATCTTCAACGGAAAACTGGCTCCAGGTGGCTTTAGCGCTACTTGATCATCACTTCATAAGCCGCCGTATTGAATAATTGAAGGACGTTCCCATCTCCGAACTAACTTGGTTGCATTCTTCTTCCGAATTTCAAAGCTCGCGCCCGATCTGACAAAAGCTCAACTAAGAGCCAAGAGCAGACTCCTTTGCTATTATTTTGGATAATCACACCAGAGCCAACGCAGGGTATTTGGAAAGATTGCGCCGCCATGCATGAGAGTATGTCCGCCTTCTCCAAAAACAAACTTATAATCGTACCCGCTATATTCAAGAGCGGCAGCGGTTTCTTTGTTTTTTAGTGCCCAACTGCCAAAAATCAAATTTGCATCCTTTTCACCAGATTGAAGAAATATCCTGATGGGTTTTTTAGGAGACATCCGAATCATTTCAGGATATTTATCTCCTCCCCGGATGTTTACAAAACTACCACAATGACTGATAACTTTTCCAAAAGCATCCGGTCTCTGCCAAGCAGCATTAAAGGCACATAGTCCGCCTGAACTAATACCCACAATTGCCCTGCCTGCCGGGTCATCCGTAATGTTGTAATTTTTCTTTATCTCCGGGATGATTTCTTCAATCAGAAAACGAGGATACAAATTGCTTACGGTATCGTATTCAACACTTCTATTGCCTTTGCCGCCCCAGAGGGGTAAGCCAGGACCTACGTCACCCGGGCCAATAAACAGGCCGATTATAATGGGGATATCTGCCTTGTAAATCAAATTGTCAAAAACGACGTTCGACTGAACGTCTGGACCGAGATAATAGTCAGCATCCTGAAAGATCATGAGACAGGCAGGTTTTGAAGGGTCATATTGTTTAGGAACATAAAGCCAGTAATCACGTTGGGTTCCAACATATGTCTTTTTATTAACCCAGTGATATTTAGTGATTGCCCCTTCGGGAACACCGTCCTGCTTTTTAGAATCTTTGCCAAGTCCATATGGTTCATCGCGTGACTTGCTAAAGGCAAAGGATTTTAGGTCTTTTCCCGATATATTTGGGAAATTAGCCTTTATAAGATCACTGAGAACTGAACTGGGACTGGATTCCTTTTTTTCTTGTTGATCCAATGCTGGCACCGGTTGGGCTAGGGCCAACAAAGCGGTTAGGACGATAAAACTGAACTTGAGTAGCGTACGAAATAATACCATGTGAAACCAATATGTTACATGAATTTACTTGCTATATATGTCAATGAAGCCGAAAGTTATGCGCAACAACTTGATTTTTTTAAAATATCTAAGCTGCAATGTCAAGTGTTGATTGATGGCGTTACTTGCTACAAGGTTAGGATGCTGTTTCGCATAGATGCTTGTCAGAAAAGGATATAACAAATTCCCCCTGACAAAAAGTACTCAACTTCCGATAAAAGAAAATACCTTCATGTAATCCTCCAAATATTGAATGCGAGTTATACAGTACGTTTGTTTTATGCATTTAGAGTTTATCCGTAAATAGGGGGATTTCATGCGTTGCTGCACTGTGGGACAGGGTTTTCCTTTTCCCTTAGACGATTGACATCGGTAAAACCGCCATCCGTGCAGATGTGATCCTTCGTATATTTGAGTTGTCGATCTGATCTAGGCATTTCGATTTATTGATATCCGCCATCAGCCAGCTACATTGATTCATGCAATATCTAAATATCCTGACTCACAGTTAATACAAAATCATTCTGGAAGGGGGAGAGTTAAAAAAAGCGCAATGATTATAAGACTAATTTCGGAATAATCAAGAAATATTCATAAAATCGGCATGACCACCAAATTTTATTCCCCTTTTATGTTGGGATTCAGCAGTTTTAATAATTCCTTTTTGAGCGTGCATTTAACTATTTCCATTCGAAATCTTGCATGTCGATGACTATATCATTTTTGCGGACTTCAGTCAACTATCATGAGTTC
>DIWG01000035.1:0-62227 GCA_002423465.1 Syntrophaceae bacterium UBA6112
GGTCCGGGCCGATGCCCCGCTTGCGAAGCTCGATGGCCGTGTCCACCGCCGCCTCCCGGATGGTGACGGCGGTGAAAGTGATCTCCGCCGGATTGACGCCCCGGCGCTCGCAATTCCTCCGGAAACGATCCCCCCGGAAGTACGCCAGAACCTGTTCGGCGTCGCGGAACTGGGGAATGCCGGAGGGATTCCCCAGGTTTGTCAGCTCGATCTCCCGGCAACCCGCGATGATCATCTCTTCGGCATAGAAAATCTTGGCCGCGGTTGAAATGGTCTTCTCCTCGTGCTGAAATCCGTCCCGAATGGTGATGTCGCCGATGGTCACCTTTTTCGGCATGCGTGGAAAAATTTTCCAGTAGTCGTATTCCGTCATCCCTTTCCCCCTTTTTTGGTTATGGTTTCGCTATTCTGGACAGTTCCCGAGTCAACATTTACCCTCTGATGAAATTGAATTGAAAAAATGGCGATATTGTTCAATGAATCTCTCTGCCACAAGCAGTTGGGTATCTTGATGGATCAGAAGCACTCTCTTTTCGTCGCAAGCGACGGGGAATTTTAGCCGGGGAGATTAAAACCGGCTCCGATTCCCTTGTCAAGCAAAAATCCATGCCGTCGTGCGTCGGGAACGCAATTGGGAAAGTGAAGCTCACCGCCCATAAGTTCGTCTCTTGCGGGTTGCGCTCCCGACCGAAGAATCGCCAGGGAACAGCGCACGCGGATTCCCCTTGAACCGTCCGTCCGTTCATGCTACTGGAAGCGCCATGAAACTGGACTTTTCGATGGTTTGGCGCCGTTGGTCATGGGGGCTTGTGCTGCGTCGAATCCTTTATGTAATCCTGGCCGCCATCGTCATCGCCGTCGCCGCCGCGGTCGTCGATCCGAAATCGACTGCCGATCCGGCCGCCTCGCCGGAGGATCGCGCCAAGGAAGATCTGAGCCGGTACGAATACCCCAGCCAAAAAGAGATCCGCTGGAAGCCCCACTTCGTAAGACCGCAGGACAGCCTGGAGCGGCTCTTTGGCAGGGACTGGATCTTGGTTGCCCGCTTCAACCGGATCGACCGCCGCCACGTCTATCCGGGAATGACGATCAAGATTCCGGAAGACATGCAGGAGATCCGAAACTACCATCCGCTCCCCGATGTCTACGAGCCGGCGCGTAATCATGCCAAGTACATTTACCTGAGCGTCACCGAGCAGTGGCTCGGGGCGTATGAATACGGCAAGCTCGTCTTCTCCATGCCGGCGGCGACCGGCATCGAAGGACACCTCGCCCCGATCGGCCTGTTCAAGGCCGAGGCTTATCACCGCCGGCACACCTCCTCCCTCTACAAGACGGCCAAGGGGAACGCCCAATACCCGATGGATTACGCCATCCGTTTTCTCATCGACAAGGATCATGCCTCCTACTGGATCCACGCACGGGACCTCCCCGGCCGGCCGGCCTCCCACGGCTGCATCGGCGTCTTCGACGAGGCAATGCAGAAGAGGGTTTACGGAGTGCCGGACAAACCGGTCCTCGATGACGCGAAGAAGCTCTACGCCTGGGCGATCGGCGAATTCTTGTTTGCCGCGGACGACGGGACCCAGCAGCTCCTCCCGGACGGGCCGCCCATCGAGATTGTGGGCGAACTGCCGAAGCGACTTCCGCATTCGCCACGTTGAACAGCATAACCTGGCCGTGAAGAAAAGAGATTTTTCGGCTGCGGGCATTGGATTTTGTGTGTACGCTGTGGTAGTATTCTCTCAAGAGGAATGCGATGACCCCCTGTTTGAATCCCGCCATCCCCGGAACCGTGCCGCAGCAGATCGGGAAAACCCCGGCTCGGATCTTTTTCCCCTGTAGTTTCGCTATCCTTATTCTCCTACTTTTCCTCGGATCGGCCCGGCCGGCCGCCGCCGATTGGAACCCGCTCGTCGAACGCCTGACCGCCGACGGTTTCAACCGGCCCGCGATAGAGGCTCTCTTTGCCCGCCCGGAGGTCCGTTTCGAGCCGGACGCGATGGCCGGCAAAATCAAGGCCCTTGTCCGGAGCCTGTCAACGCCGGATTCCCTGGTCGCCAGGCTGAAGCATATGATCCGCCGGGATTACCTGAGCCGCGGGAGCCTCACCCGCGCCCATTCCTACATCCGTGAAAACCGGGCCGTCCTGGAGGAGATCGACAGCCTCTACGGCGTCCCGAAGGAGGTCGTCGTATCGATCCTCCTGATCGAAACCGACCTCGGACAACACACCGGAAACAGCCGCGTTTTCAACCGTCTCGCCAGCATGGCCCTCAGCAATGACCTGGAAACCGTCCGGCTGCATCTGGAAAGCGACCTTCTCACTCCGGAGAACGAGGAATTCGCCCGTCGCCGCTGCCGGGAAAAGGGCGACTGGGCCTACAACGAGCTCAAAGCGCTGCTTCGACTGACCGACCTCGACGACGGCGATCCGCTCGGCATCCGGGGATCGATCTACGGGGCGATCGGCCAATGCCAGTTCATGCCCTCCAACGTCTTTGCCTACGGGGTAGACGCCGATCTCGACGGCCGGATCGACCCGTTCGCCAAAGCGGACGCCCTCCACAGCATCGCCAACTATCTGCGCGGATACGGCTGGCGCCCGGGGATGGACCGGGACGGCCAGCACCGCGTCATCTTCGGATACAACCGGAGCACCGTCTACGCGAACACGGTCCTGGCCGTCGCCGAAAAATTGAAGGATCGGAGCCGCGCCCGCCGGTGATTAGAGAACGAACTGGTCGCCGCCGCTGACTTCTATGATAGCCCTGACGTGTGCAATAGCGATTCACATTGACATCCCTCGTAATTTCCCTTATCTTTCAGTCATCAGGACAGGATAAGATCTGATGAAAAAGCTGACCATCGACAGTTCGGTTATCATCGTATCCCTGCTTGAGAATGAACCACGACATGCAGTATGCAGGGATCATGGAGGGATCTATGAAGACGCATGAGAAGATTGAAATGAATCCGAAGATCATGTTTGGAAAACCCGTAATCAAAAACACGCGGATTACCGTGGAGCATATTCTCAGGAAACTGTCCGGCGGGATGACCATCGAGGAGATTATCAAGGATCATCCCCATCTGACCCGTGAGGATATCTATTCAGCCCAGGCTTTTGCCGCCGATTATCTTGCCGATGAACTGATCGCTTTCGGATAAATTTGGATAAATGGTGAAGAAGTGAAATTCCTTGCCGATGAGTGCTGCGATGCCTGCATCGTCGCCAGCCTCCGGGCTGATGGTCACGATGTCGCTTATGTGCTTGAACGACAGGCAGGCATCTCCGATGATGAAATTTTGCAGAACGCCTTTGTTGAAGATCGTATCTTGTTGACGGAGGATAAGGATTTCGGAGAACTCGTTTATCGTCTGAAGAAGCCTGCTTGTGGAATAATACTGATTCGCATCGACGTCCAGGAAAGACGAGAGAAATGGCCGCGATTGGAAGCGCTGATCGCCAAACATGGAGATCGCTTGCCGGGACATTTTGTGGTGGTTGATCTGAACAAATATCGTTTTCGCCCGCTGATCTTTAAGCAGCCTCTCTTGTGAAATCTGGAAATTCGGGGACATTGACACCGTATGTGCTGTTGCATATATTACGATCGAATTGGTTTGGAAATGGTGGGAATGGCGAGACGCGGAAAAGAGACTAAACCATGATGCCAGATGAGCCGGGCGCCTTTTCGGAACCAGGTGCGGGCGTCGACCAGGAGATCCGGGAGCCGAAGATGTACCGGGTGATTCTGCACAACGACGATTATACGACGATGGACTTTGTCATCGAGGTGCTGATTGCGATCTTCCACAAACCGGCGGCGGACGCCACGAGGATCATGATCGACGTCCACAAAAAAGGAAAGGGGATCTGCGGCATCTATACCTATGACATCGCGGCGACCCGGGTGATGCGGGTTCATCAACTGGCCAGGAAGCGAGAATTCCCCCTGAAATGTTCCCTGGAGGAGGCGTGAAGGCCGGGCCCCTTTCGCCGCGCCGTCAATAACCGAGGGTCCGATTTGTTGCGAGAACATCGATTATGAAGATCAGTGAAAACCTCAACCGCATCATCATGGCGGCATACGCCGAGGCGAACGTCCGGCGGCATGAATTCATCACGCCCGAACACCTCCTCTATGCCTGCCTTTTTTTCGACGAGGGGAAGGATGTCATTCTCCACTGCGGCGGCGACCCGACGCACCTGAAGAAGGTCCTCGAAAAGCACCTCGACGTGGCTGACACGGCGACACCGACGGTGAGCCGGGCGGTCCAGTCCCTTGGTTTCCAGAGCGTCCTCGAGCGGGCCGCCTGGCACACCTCTTCCGCCCAGAAGGAGACCCTGGATCTGGGGGATATCCTGGTTTCCCTCCTCGAAGAAAAGGAATCCCACGCTTCCTTCTTCCTCCAGCGGGAGGGAATCACCCGGCTGATCCTTCTCAATTACATCTCTCACGGCATCTCGGTCCTGCCGGGCGAATCGGGGAGACCCAAACCGGATTCAGGAGCGCAGGAGGGGGAAGCCGGCCGGGAGGAAAAAGAGGAGCCGAATAAGTTTCTCCGGGCTTACACAACGGAGCTGACCGCCCGGGCGAAGGCCGGCGAGATGGACCCGCTCATCGGCCGGGATGAAATCCTCTCCCGGACGATCCAGGTCCTCTGCCGCCGCTTCAAGAACAACCCGGTTCACGTCGGCGAGCCGGGCGTGGGAAAGACCGCAATCACCGAGGGCCTCGCCCAACTGGTCGCGGCGGGAAAGGTTCCCGCCAAACTCCGGGACGTGAAGATCTACTCCCTCGACATGGGATCGGTCCTCGCCGGCACGCGCTTCCGCGGCGACTTCGAGGAACGCATGAAGCGGGTCCTCGCCGAGCTCCAAAAACAGGAAAAGGCGATCCTCTTCATCGACGAGATTCACAACATCGTCGGCGCGGGGGCCGTCTCGGGCGGGTCGATGGACGCCTCCAACATCCTCAAGCCCGCCCTCGTCTCGGGGAAGCTCCGCTGCATCGGCTCGACAACCTACGACGAATACCGGAAGTATTTCGAGAAGGACGGCGCCCTTTCCCGCCGTTTCCAGAAGGTCGAAGTTCCGGAACCCTCCGTCGAAGACACCGTCCGGATTCTCGACGGGCTGCGCGAGCGGTACGAGACCTACCACCGTGTCTCCTATACGGAGGAAGGGCTCCGGGCGGCCGCCGAACTTTCCGGCCGGTACATCAGCGATCGCCGCCTCCCCGACAAGGCGATTGATGTGATCGATGAGGCGGGCGCCTTCTCGTCGATGAATCGCGGCGAGACCGATGCGGCCGCGGATGCGGCGGTGATCGGGGCGCAGGAGATCGAGCGCGTCGTCGCCCGGATCGCCCGGATCCCGGAGAAGAGCGTTTCCACCTCGGAAGTCGGAAAACTCAAGGATCTGGAGGCGGAGCTGAAGGCTTGGATCTTCGGACAGGCGGAGGCCGTGGAGCGGGTGGTGGAAGCGGTCAAACGGTCGCGCGCCGGGTTCCGCGAACCGGACAAGCCGGTAGCCTCGCTCCTCTTCGTCGGCCCGACCGGCGTCGGAAAGACTGAACTCGCCCGCCGGCTCGCCGCGACGCTCGGCGTGCCGCTGCTGCGCTACGACATGAGCGAATACCAGGAGAAGCACTCGGTGGCGAAGTTCGTCGGGGCGCCTCCCGGTTACGTCGGCTACGAGGAGGGCGGCCTGCTGACCGAGGCCGTCCGGAAGAACCCCCATGCCGTGCTGCTGCTGGACGAGATCGAGAAGGCGCATGCCGATATCTTCAATTCGCTCCTCCAGGTGATGGACTATGCGACGCTGACCGACAACAACGGCAAGAAGGCGGATTTCCGGAATGTGGTCCTGCTGATGACCTCCAACGCGGGCGCCCGGGAAATCGGCCGGCAGACGATCGGCTTCGAGGGGCAACCGATCCAGCGGGATGCCGTTTTCAAGGCGCTGGAACGGACCTTCTCCCCCGAGTTCCGCAACCGCCTCGATGGCGTCGTGAACTTCCAGGGCCTCACCGAAGAGGTTGTTCTGAAGATCGTGAAGCGGGCCGTCGCCGATTTCGCCGCGCAGCTTGTCGGAAAAAAGGTCCTGCTCACGGTGACCGACGACTGTTACGCGTGGCTTGCCCGGAAGGGCTACTCCCCCGAATTCGGGGCGCGCGAGATCGCCCGGCTCGTTCAGGACAAGGTCAAGCGCTTTTTCGTGGACGAGGTTCTTTTCGGCAGCCTCCACGAGGGCGGGGAAGCCCTGGCCGATATCGAAAACGACGACGTGGTCGTCCGGGTCACCCATGCCGGTCTATCGACTCCCTGAGGCGGTTCGATTTCCTCCCGTCGACCATGCCGTAAAAAGCGGCCTCCTTGCCGTCGGCGGCGACCTCTCGCCGGAACGCCTCCTCGCGGCCTATCGGGAAGGGATCTTCCCGTGGTACGGCGACGGCGAACCGATCCTCTGGTGGTCGCCGGACCCGCGCTTTGTTCTTTTTCCCGATGAACTGCATGTATCGCGGAGCATGCGGCAGTTCCTGAAGAAGGGGATCGTCCGGATCACGTTCGACCGGGACTTCCGGGGGGTGATTTCCGCCTGCCGCGGACCCCGCCCCGGGCAGGACGGCACCTGGATCACGGCGGAGATGCGGGAAGCCTATTGCGTCCTTCATGATCTCGGATATGCCCACTCCGTCGAGGTTTGGCAAGGAGAAGAACTCGCCGGCGGCCTCTACGGCGTCTCTCTCGGCCGTGCCTTCTTCGGCGAGTCGATGTTCTCCGCGATTCCGAACGCCTCCAAGGCAGCGTTGATCACCCTGGTTGCGCAGCTCCGGGAGCGGGGCTTCGACCTGATCGATTGCCAGGTCGACACCGCCCACCTCGCCGGCCTCGGCGCCCGCCCGATTCCGCGCCGCACGTTCCGCACCCTATTGCAACGATCGCTTGGCCACGAAACTCTCCGGGGAAACTGGGGGAAAACGATCACGACAAAGCCGGAGAAACCGACAGAATCATAACCGCTTCATTCCGTTTGCATGCAAAGGAGTTATGGATGAAAACCGATCTCTTCTTCTACACGGGCACGGGCAATTCCCTCTGGACGGCCAGAATGCTGGCGAAAGAATTGGGCGACGCCGAGATCATCCCGATCTCCCGAACTTCCGGAGATCCAATTGTGAGCCGCGCCGAGGTGATCGGGATCATCTTCCCCGTCCACATCTGGGGCCTGCCGCGAAGGGTGATCGCCTTCGTGGACGCGCTCGGGAACGACCCGTCCCGGTACCATTTCGCCGTAGCCGTAAACGCCGGACAGGTTGCAGCCACCCTCATTCAACTGAAAAAACAGATGCAGGCGAGGGGATTGACCCTTTCCTCCGGATTCGAGCTGGAGATGCCGTCCAACTACATCCCCTGGGGTGGTCCCGGACCGGAAGAGAAACAGATCCGGCGGATCGAGGCGGCACGGAAAAAGATCGTCAGAATCGCCGCGGCGGTGGCCGCCAGGGAGAAGCTGCCGGTCGAGAAAGGCCCCCTGTGGAAGAATATCCTCTTTACCGGGTTCAACCGTCTTTCCTTTTCCCGCGTCCCGACGATGGATCGAAGTTTCTGGGTTGACGAAAAATGCAACGGGTGCGGCATTTGTAAAACCATCTGCCCCTGCGGAAACATCGAACTCAAGCCCGACAGGCCCGTCTGGCTGAGTCATTGCGAACAGTGCCTCGCCTGCATCCAGTGGTGCCCGCAGGAGGCGATCCAGTTCGGCAAAAAGACGCCGCATTACAAGCGCTACCACCATCCGGAGGTGACTCTGTCGGAGATGATTGCAGCGGCAAACCCGTCGGGCGGCAGGTGATTCGCGGCGCTGACCCGGGGAACAAACCTGCGGTGCCGCACGCACATCCGAGGGCTTCATTCTGCGTCGGCATATGCGGTATTCCGATATCCAATATGGGTTTGCGTGATTTTAGTTTGACAGAAATCACATCTTATGTCAGCATCTTACAAAATCGTTACCATTGGCGCGGCGGTGATGGAAGGCCGCCGTTAGGCGGTCTACACGATGTTCATGCCGCCTGCGGCGGCGCGAACGGGTGCGAACTGGCCCATTGATGGGTTCTCGCCGCGGGCGGCTCGAACCATCAATGGAGCCGCACCGCCTTCGGCGGCTTCGCCCCCATTGTCACGGGAACTGCAATAAATTGCACCTCCCGCGCCCAAGGGGGTGCGGCTCATCTCGCACCCGTTAGGCATAAAGAGGACACATGGCATTGAATTTGGGAAAATTACTAAAACAGGAAGCATTTGCTTGTATTGATACATGCATTGGAGAGCTTTGCATCTTTAGCATAAATGTAAAAGGTCAAACAGAGCTAAACAAAAAAATAGGTGCTTCATTAAAAGAATGTTCTCCTTCTGATTTTCTCAGAAGTTTTTGCTTATATGTATGCTTTCCAAAGGAATCATTGAAAGACAACAAATACAAGCCAGAAAACCAGGTTCTCACCGATGACGACGTGAATAAACTATCAGAGGATGATCTTGAAAAAATAGCGGGAATTTATATCGATAACAACGAGTATCTGTTTAAAAAGCTCGTATTCAAAAAGAAAAAAAATGAAAAGGGTGAAACAGTCAATTATGGTGAGTACAAAGAAATAGAGCATCCAAGAGAAGAAAGTGAATCAAACACTTCCTATCTTCATCGGCTTTCTATTCTTGAGGGTGAAAAACATAAAAAGCAGTTAGAGGATATGTTTAAATCTGTTTCTGGTTTGGGTGGCTTTTCGTCAAAATTAACTGATAGCATAAAAAACACTTTAACTTGGGGGAACTCTTTAAGCAAGGCAATGGAGTCCATAAGGCCAATAAACCAACCACAAATACGGCCAATAGAGTATGAGCATCCGAGTATAGATTTTGCTGAAATGGCTCGGGAAAGTGAAAAGCGAAGGTTGCAGCCTTTTAATGAACTATCAGAACAACTTGATCAGCTTATTGAATCTTCTGTCCAGGCTTCTGAATTCATGATTGAAGCCAACAAAATACAAACCCAAATAGCAGCAGAAATCAAAACATCAGGTGATGTAACAGAGCGATATTCTAAAAAGAATATCTTGTTGAGTGGAATTGTCATCTTCTTAACTATATTAGGTTTGTCCTTGACAACATACGCTATCATTTCAGGAAATTCATTTAATGAAAAACAGAAGACCAAGCTACAGAATAGTGCAGAAGCCATAGTTACCTCTTTGGATGGCATACAGAAAAATCTATCTATAGAGAATTCAAGAAACCAAAAGTCCTTAGAATTAATAGAGGGACAATTAGTTGAACTCAGCACACAAAAAGCTGCATATGAACATTTGCTTGCTCAACAAAAAACACTGATTGAGGCTCTGGAAAGAGCAAACACTGAGCAGAGCTCTCAGATCATTGAGCTACAGAAAAAAATGGATGCTTTGGAAAAAAAGGCCAAAAATATGAATAGCAAAATGCCTAACAAGGCAAATTAACTCGGACCACAAAAAGCTACGCTGCGCTTCGCTTTTTGCGTCCGGTTATTTGCGTCGTTCGTGCCGCCTGCGGCGGCGCGAACGGGTGCGAGCTGAATCGATTGCCGGTCCTCGCCGCAAAGCGGCTCGAACCATCAATCGATCCGCACCGCCTTCGGCGGCTTCGCCCCCATTGTCACGGGAGCCGCAATAAATTGCGTCTCCCGCGCCCAAGGGGGTGCGGCTCATCTCGCACCCGTTATGCAAGAGATAAGGAAACCACAATGGAAAAAGTAATCGTGTGTCACTTCAGGAAATATGACTTGAATGCAGATCAGTACATCCAATTTCTTGATAAAAGCAAGAGGACACTTGAGGCTATAGAGAGCCTCGGTGATGGTTTTTCGCCAATACCTGGTACGTGCATAGAAGTTGATGCTTCTGAAGTCGATAGTAACGGATGCTACCCCAAAGATGGCGTTGATTGAATCATGGCTCGTGATGAGAGAAATATTACTGCCACTGCTTTGTCGCACTCGTTAGGGAGGAAAGCACTGATGGATTTAGAACGACTTAGTCAATTAGCTACGTTGGATTTGACCAGCCTCATTCCGAACGAAAACAGCGTTAAGTACAAGATAGTTATCCCTTTCCTTCAGTCCTTTGGGCATGAGCACATCGATTTGGAGCATGCAGCACAGGGCAGCCGGATCGACATCAATATAGGAAACAAAATCGTTGTTGAAACCAAGGCTCTCAATCAGCATCTCGATAACCATGTACAACAACTAAGTGACTATTGTGGCAGAGAGTGGCCAGTTTTAGCGATCTTGACCAACGGGAAATCTTTTCGGATATACTCACCGCAGTGGCGGCGCCAACCGACCTTTCGCGATAAAATAATTTATACATTTGACATTACAGAACTGACAAGCACCCAATTGCAGGAGAGGCTGGAAAAGGTGCTGGGGCGTGATAACTATGACACTGAGGCATTCTATGACCATATTAGCCAAAGAGAGAAGGAGCTCCTGGAAACTGGAAAGAACATTGATGCTTTAAGGGCGGAAAAGAGCGGAAATGTTACGCAGCTGCGATCCGAGATTGCAAACCTAAAGGAACAAGTCCGGGAACTTAATAACAAAATAGCGCAAAAAGAACAGACTGTTGCAGAAATTGAATCTCAAGAGGTACCAGAGATAGATTCGTTGATCTCGGAATCATTTTTCCCGAGAGTTATTACGGTTTCAGAAACACAATCCCCAAGACCAACGGAGCCGTTCCGCCGCCCCGAGATGGGAGTAAGGGCCATATTTCCAAGAGGTTGCACAGTCGATGGGGTTCACTACGAAAGTGCCAGCTACGCAATTAGCGGTTTGATATCGGCAGGAAAAATACGAAAAGAAGATATACCGACATCAAGTTACAACGCCCATCTATGGCTTCGGCAGAATAACTCAAGATTTGGTTTTAAATATGAAAGAGATGTTTCATAACATCCTGCTGCAAGGGACGGCGCAACAATCGCGCCGCTTCGCGGTGCGAACGGGTGCGAGCTGAATCGATTGCCGGTCCTCGTCGCAAAGCGGCGCGGACCATTCGGACCCGTTATGCCCAAAGAATTGAGAATGAATCGACAAATCCGCTTGTTCTTCTCATTACTCATCGTGGTCTTTCTCTGCCGGCCCCTTGGGGCTTCAGCCGCTGATGATCATGTTTCCTATAAGCCGGGAGCCTTTATTGTCTCCAAAAACAAGGGGCATATGAATACCAGTAGTTCTGTTCAGGATGTTGTGAATCATCCGTCCTTTAAAGGCTTTGGGCAGTTTATTCTGCCGCTGGACAATCGTGCGTACGACGGGAATATGCAACTGAGTCGAGTGGGGTCTCTCTTGCCGTATCATAGCTACGTAGAACCGGAGGCTGTAGTGGAGACAATCAATTACATGATTGACCAAGTGGCCGATGGAAAGGTTATCTTCTACAACGTCTACACAGAGCGGCAAAAGCAGGAAAACCCAGCGAAAAGGAACACCGGTTTTTTCTTCTTTAAGGGGAAGCCCGGGGTTCCGTTTGCCATCGTGTGTCCTGGCGGTGGCTTTTCCTATGTCGGTTCTGTTCATGAAGGTTTCCCTCACGCCATACAACTTAGCAAGAAAGGATATAATGTTTTCGTCCTGCAATACCGCGTGGGAGGTGAGCAGAGAGCCTGCGGAGATTTGGCCGCAGTTATATCCTATATCTTTAAACATGCCGGATCATTAAGGTTCATGAACAGGAACCTGATTAGAAATGAGTTCGGGACATAACCAGCGGCTGCACCGGTTGCACCTGATCGCTGAGAACGCCGGCTCCAGGTGAGCCGTGTGTTCGCAATAAAATATTTGATGTTGTGACGTTTTAGCGCTATAGTTACACAACATCCAAGGAGGTGATATTATGGGAACAGCGGCAATGCGCGCAACAGTGTATTTGGATCCGGAATTGCACAAAGCTTTACGATTGAAAGCGGTAGAAACCACGCAGTCCATCTCGAAACTTGTGAATGATGCCATTAAAGAATCCCTTGCCGAGGACGCCGAAGATATTGCGGCCTTTGAAGCAAGAGCCAAAGAGCCGTTGATTAGCTACGACGCGATGATCAAGAGGCTGAAAAAAGATGGCCGAATATAAAATCTATTTTAAAGAATCTGTTGAAAAGGATTTTTGTGCAATACCAAAGAAAGATCTACAGAAGATCATCCTTCGCATTCAGGCTCTCGCAAGTGAGCCGAGGCCGCCAGGTCACGAAAAACTCACAGGAAAAGAAAGATATCGCGTCCGCCAAGGGCATTACAGAATAGTCTATTCTATTCAGGATAAAGAATTTACGGTTTGGGTAGTAACGGTTGGACATCGCAAGGATATTTATCGATGAAGCGAACCAGGCAATACACCCGGTCGCTACGCTCCGGCTGAGCTTTTCGTTCGCGCCGCTACTTCGCCTGGCGTCGTCTGCGCGACACGAATGGGTGCGGCTCATTTCGCACCCGTTAGGCGGCTAAAAAAGGTCGACCATGTACATTGATCCGTGGCTTGAACCTTGGCTATCGCTTATCGCCAAACGCGTCGGCTCGCAGGCTATCCTTGAGCTTGGCTGCGGCTCGGGTCTCGATACAGCAACGCTCGAAGCCGCCGGCCACCGCGTCGTAGCTGTCGATCTCTCGCCCGGTGCCGTGACTAAGGCGCGCAAACGCGCACCCTATGCTGAGATCTATTGCCAGGATCTGCGCGCACCGTTCCCGCCTTCGGCTTCGAGGATCAATGTCGTCATCGCAAGCCTCTCGCTCCATTACTTCCCTTGGGACGAAACGCTTGCTTTGGTTCGCAAGATCTTTGAGCTCCTTCCTTCTTCCGGACTGCTGCTTTGTCGCCTGAACTCGATGAACGATCACCACTACGGAGCCAGCGGCCACCCGGAGATTGAGCCAAACTACTATCTGGTCGATGGCGAACCAAAGCGGTTCTTCAGCAAAGCCTCCGTGCAAGCGCTGTTTGCGACAGGCTGGCGCATCCTTCATCTCGAAGAGCGGGTTGTGCACAGGTATGCGAAACCGAAGTCGGTGTGGGAAGTCATTCTTGAAAAGCCGCCTAACCCGGCGGTTGAGAGCGACGCCTGCGAATCAGCGCCGCGCGTCTCACAGCGAACGTGTACAAGCTGAACGATCGCTGGTTTTCACCGCAGGGCGGCGCGAACCATCAATGGAGCTGCTCTGCCAACGACGGCATGGATGTAATCCAAGCCAGGGGGAAACGTTATGCCGGATGTCGAGATCGTCAGGGGCTACATTCCTGGTTCAATCGGGCGGGTGGTGGAGCTTCATGGCACCTACTACCAACAGCATTGGGGGTTTGGCCTTTTCTTCGAGGCCAAGGTGGCCACCGGATTGACGGCATTCCTTGGCCGATATGACCGGCAAAGGGACGGTTTCTGGACCGCATCGATCGGAGGGCGCATTGAGGGCTCCATTGCCATCGACAGCTCCCATGCCGAACATGAAGGCGCACATTTGCGCTGGTTCATTATGTCTGATGCACTGCGGGGAATGGGCGTGGGAAACCGGATGATTGACGCCGCAATCAGCTTCTGTCGGGACCAAGGTTATCAGCGGGTCTACCTATGGACGTTTGAAGGCCTCAATCCCGCGCGACACCTCTATGAAAAGAACGGCTTCATGCTTGTGGAACAACACGAGGGGACCCAGTGGGGCACAGAGGTCCATGAACAACGGTTCGAATTGCAGTTGGGAATAGGGAGTGATGAAAGGTAGCGCGCAGAATGGTTATCTCCAAAGTGTAAGATGGAAGCGGATACTTGTTGACATGCAGGAGGGTTCTTCGTATCGTTTCATACGATCCGACAAGGCGTTTGTCGATCCATACGCCGGCGGGACGCCGGTTCTGAATATCATGTTCTCAGGAGGAAGAAATGGAACGTTCTCTTGTTCTGGTCAAACCCGACGGGGTGCAACGCGGTCTCGTGGGCAAGGTGATCGCCCGTCTGGAGCGGCGCGGGCTGCTTCTGGCGGGGGCGAAATTCATGCAGGTCAGTCGTTCGCTGGCCGAAGAACACTATGCGATTCATCAGGGGAAACCCTTTTATGACGGTTTGATTGCCTATATCACGTCCGCGCCGGTGATGGCGATGGTCTGGGAAGGTCCCCAGGCGGTCGCCGCGATCCGCCAGACGATGGGCGCCACCCGCCCTCTGGAAGCCGCGCCGGGGACGATCCGCCACGATTTTGCCCTGGAAGTGGGCCGCAACCTGACCCACGCCTCGGACAGCCCGGAAAACGGCGTGAAGGAAGCTGCTCTGTGGTTCAAACCGGAGGAACTGGTCTCCTGGCGCCGCGCCGTAGATCCGTGGATTTTTGAGAAGTAGCCCCCAAACAATATGAGGATGTTCAAGTCTGCAACGTCGTGGGCAATATTCGCGGCGATCCTGATCGCGCTTCCCGCGGCGGGCTTTACGGCCGGGGGGGCGCATCAGGACAGGGCGGTGCCGGCCGCCCGCGATGCCTATGTTGCCGGTGACGGGTTCAAGCTGGCCGGCTATGTGGATAAGATCCGCGGCCACGCCCTGGAACCTTATGTAGCCTTCTGGCGGCTGAAGTTGCGTTTGGAGGATGCCGCTCCGGACGAATTGAGGCATTTTCTGTCCGTAAACGCCGGGACAGCCCTGGCCGAGCAGTTGCGCCGCGACTGGTTGCTGTTCCTGGGCAAAAACGGCCAATGGGAACTCTTCCGGGAGGAGCATCCGGCGCTCGTTAAAACGGATCCTGACGTCGCGTGCTATGCGCTCCAGGAACGCTGGCGACGGCAGGATAAATCCGTGTTCGCCGAGATCAGATCCTTATGGAAAATACCGCGAAAGCTGCCTGAAGGTTGTGCGCCGGTTGTCGATGCCTTGCTGCAATCCGGGGAACTCACGGCGCAGGACATGCGCGACCGCTTCCGCTTGCTCGTCCGGGGCAACCTCATGGCGGAAGCTCGGCAGCTTGTGCAATGTCTGCCCGCGGATCAAGCCCCTTCCGCGATTCAGATCGACAAAGCCGCCGGGGCGCCGGCCGGGTTTTTGGAGCGATCCGATGCCATGCTCAAAACGGCGGCCTGGCGGGAGCTGGCGATTGTTGCGCTCACGAGTCTTGCGCGGAGTGACCTGCAGCGCGCAGTCGGTTTCTGGGATGGAAGGCTGCGGGAACGGTTTCCGCGGGAAGATCAGCAGTACGTCTGGGCGATGCTTGCCACCCACGCGGCCCGTCGTCACCTTCCGGAAGCCTTGGATTGGTTCACGCAAGCAGGAGAGATCCCGCTTGCGGATGAGCAGCTTGCCTGGCGTGCGCGGATCTCGCTCCGTCAGGAAAACTGGCCGGAATTGAAAAACACGATCGCGCGGATGTCGCCGGCGGAGCGCCATGAGCCGTCCTGGACCTACTGGCTGGGACGCTCGCTATGCGCCCTCGGGGCTCGGGAAGAGGGACGGGCGCTTTTTGGCCGTATCGCCGGCGGACATCATTTCTACGGTCGGCTCGCCGCGGAGGAGTTGGAGATGCCGCTGGAGATCCCGCCGAAGGCGGCGACACCGACCCGGGGGGAGATTGCCGAGGTCGCCGCCCGGGGCGGCATGAAGCGGGCGCTGGCGCTTTACCGGCTTGACCTGCGGAAGGAGGCCGTGACCGAATGGCTGTGGACCGTCCGCACGATGGACGACCGGTCGCTGCTGGCCGCCGCGGAGCTGGCAAGACGAAACAAGATTTGGGACCGCGCCATCAACACGGCCGACCGGACGGTCAATGAGCATAACTTTACCCTGCGCTACCTCGTTCCCTACCGTGATGTGCTCTCCCGGCATGCGCGCAGCCGAAAACTCGATGAACCGCTGGTCTTCGGACTGGTTCGCCAGGAGAGCCGCTTTATCGCCGATGCCCGGTCTTCGGCGGGCGCCGTGGGGCTGATGCAGTTGATGCCGGAGACGGCGCGCCGGGTCGCACGAAAAATCGGCATGAAAGGTTTTCATCCGTCCCGGTTGATCCGGCCGGAGGTGAACGCCGCGCTCGGCACCTTCTATCTGCGGCAGGTTCTCGATGAATTCAAGAGCAGTCCGGTGCTCGCCGCGGCCGCCTACAACGCCGGGCCGGGCCGCGCGCGCAAGTGGTGCGATACGAAATCGATCGAGGGCGCGATCTACGTCGAGACAATCCCATTTGCGGAAACGCGCCAGTATGTTAAAAAGGTGTTGGCGGATGCCGTCTATTATGCCGCCGTGTCGGGACGGGAGCCGCATTCCCTGAAGTCCCTTTTGGGTACGATCGAAGGCTTTACGGCGATCAAGAACGGATCGAAATAACAAACGGTGTCATTTCGGTTATTCTAAAGTGGCGACTTTTTACGATGTTGTTTACCTGACACAGGAGGTCGATTGGCATGGCAAAGATGAGTGAACAGAAGATGTTGCAGGCGCTCAGAAATTTTGATACCCCGTCCATCACCAACGTGGTGGCCACCTATCCTTCGAATCCCCTCTGCCTGGGGCTTTACAATCCCTGGACCGAGAACTGGTATACCGACCAGACGATTCGCTGTATGTACCCCGAACTCGGGCGGATCGCGGGCTATGCGGTCACGTGTGTTTACGGTTTGCCCGATCCGGGCTTCAAGCGGCTCACTTTCATGGATGTCATCGATGCGCTCGATGCCTCTCCGAAGCCGACGATCCTGGTCTTGCAGCAGAAGTTTCCCCCCGAGATCGCGGGCAAAGTCGGACTGTCGGGCGGCAACATGACCACGGCGATGAAGGCGGTGGGTTGTCTGGGGGTGATCTCCAACGGCCCTTCGCGCGATATCGACGAGATCCGCCCGATGAGATTCCAGTACATGCTGAGCGGCGTGTGCGCCGGGCACGGCGACATGGCCGTCCATGCGGTCAATGTTCCCGTATCGGTGGGAGGGATGGACGTATGTCCGGGCGAGATCGTTCACATGGATGAGAACGGCGCGGTCAAGTTCCCCGCAAACAAGATGGAAGCGATCCTGACGAACGTCCGGGCGCTGCAGAAGGAAGAAACCGAGCGCATGAACCGGCTGCAGAATGCCGCATCGGCCGCCGAGGTTCGGGCAGTCTTTGCCGGGCAGTCCTACGCGAAAAAATAGCGACTCACGGGGCTTGATCGCCGGGGATATGACCCGAAGAGATTCAACAGGGGTTTCTCACGGGTGATCGAAGAGATACCCGACGGAGCGGAGGCTCCGGAAATAGACCGGGTTCTGGGGGTCCTCCTCGAAGTACCTCCGCAGCCGGACCAGGAAGATGTCCACGGTCCGGGTCGACGTCACGCCGGTGTAGCCCCACCCCACCTCCAGCAGGGTTTTACGGGTCAGCGGCTTCCCCCGGTTGACGATGAAGAGCTTGAGCAGCCTGACCTCCTGCTCGGTCAAATGGAGGATCCCCTGCCGGGTCTCCGCCGTCATCGTGGCAAAGTCGATGGTATTGTCTCCAAAGGCGTATTGCTTTACCTCCGCCGGGTCCGACATGCTTGCGGTAGAAGGATCGTGCCCCCAGAGGGAGCGGGTCAGCAGGCGTTCAACCCTCAGGAGAAATTCCGCCAGATTGAAGGGTTTGGCCAGGTAGTCGTCGACGCCGCAGGAAAAGCCCTTGATCCGGTCGTCGGGCGCCCCCTTGGCCGAAAGGATCAGAACGGGAAGCCGCTCGTCCTTCAGACGGATATGGCGCAGCACGGAGAGGCCGTCCAGGCCGGGGAGCATGATGTCCAGAACAATCAGGTCCGGATTCCACTCCTTCCACATTCGGAGGCCTTCGGTCCCGCTGCCGGCAATGGCCGTCTCATAACCCTGTAGCGTGAGATTCAGCTTCAGCCCCTCAGCAATGTGAGCGTCGTCCTCGACGATCAGGATTCGCCTTTTCTCGGTCTGTTTCATTTCTTTCCCTCTCCGTAATCTTGCGGAAGGATCAGCGTCAACACGGATCCCTTCCCCACTCCTTCACTGTCGGCGACCATCTTCCCCCCATGAAGCCGCGCAACCTGCTGAACGAGATAAAGACCGATTCCGCTCCCCCCCACGGGAATTGGACCATCGTGCCGGGCCTGATAGAACTTGCGGAAGATCCGCTTGCGCTCCGCCTGGGCAATGCCGATTCCGTTGTCCCGGAAATGGATCAACAGGGATTTTCCCCTTTTTTCAAAGGTGATGTCGATCCGGGGTTTCCCGGAGACATTGTATTTGAGGGCGTTCGTCAGGATATTCATCAGGAGCATCTCGAACAGGGAGGCGATCACGGGATAAAAGAGAGGACCTCCGGAAGGCTGGTCCACGCGAATGTCGCAGTTTTGGAAGATATGGCGGTTGTCGTTGATGAACCGCCGGATCATCTCCGGAAGATCGACCGTTGCGGGCGCTCCTTCCTGGAGCCGGCTTTCGATCCGGGCAAGATTCAGAATGCTGTTGATGTTGGCGGAGAGGCGTTCCACGTCCTGGAGCATGAACTCGATATATTTGAGCCTTTCCTCCCGGGGTAGCTCATGTTTTGTGAACGTCTCGAGATAGAGTTTCAGGGAGGTGACGGGGGTCTTGAGCTCGTGGGTGAAGTTGTTGATAAAGTTGTGCTGGAGGCGGTAGAGCTGCTGCGTCTTCAGATTGAAGATGAAGATGATGAGAATTCCCACCAGGATCGCGCCGACCAGCAGCGACAGGATGAGGATCACCACCCAGGTTCTGGCCTCGAAAAACTGATTCGCGTCGAGCTGGTAGCGCCGGATCACCGAATTCAGGTTTTCACTGACGCCGATGTACCAGTATATGTAGAGAAAAAGGGAGATTGCCAGCGCGACGGTCGACAATACAAAGACAAAAACCGGATGGATGAACCATTTCGCTTGTTTCATGAGCAACCCTTGCATCCTGCCATTTTCAAATTGAGACTGCCTTAAAAATCGTGATCCCTCTGCGCGCCGGACTGTGAGGAATAGGGGGACATGATGCCGCATCGTGTCCCCCTATTCCCGGATTGTAAAAGTATTGTAAAACGGCAACTTACCACTTCACAATCCTCTGAATATCAATTAGCGTGTTTCCGACGGCCAAAACGGCCCTTATTTATAAAGGAGAATAGCATGCCGGAAACAAATCAGCCAGTCCATCCCCTTGGAAGTCGTGCCCGCGTCTTGCTCTCGAGCGTCTTCGGTCCTTACGCCCGGGATGACGAATACGGAAGCCGGAAAATCAACCCGATGGAACTCTACCAGAATCAGGTCACCCGCGTCCAGGGAGGATTTTCCCTCCGGATGTTTCACCGCTCCTTCGGTTTGATGATGATCCAGCACAATCTGGAGGCTCCCTGCACCCTGCTGGATTTCCCCACTCTGGAGGCCTTCACGGCGCAGATCACCGGGAACCGCTACGACATCATCGGGATCGGCGCCATCATTCCGAATATCGGCAAGGTCAAGGAGATGTGCAAGCTGATCCGGCGGCATCAGCCGGCCGCTACGATCGTCATCGGCGGCCATATCAGCAACAAGGAAGGTCTCAATGAGCTGATCGATGCGGACCATATCGTACGCGGGGAGGGTGTCCGCTGGTTTCAGCGCTACCTGGGTCAGGACGATCGCGGACCCATCAAGCACCCTCCGGTGATTTCGGGGTTCGGCGGAAGGATGATGGGGATCGATCTGGGCAACCGCCCCGGCGGAACGGCGGCGATCCTGATTCCCTCGGTCGGCTGCCCGGTGGGCTGCAACTTCTGCTCAACCTCCGCCCTGTTCGGCGGGAAGGGAAAATTCGTCAATTTCTTCGAAACCGGCGACGAACTCTTTGCGGCCATGTGCGAGATGGAGAAAAAACTCAAGGTGAAATCTTTTTTCACGCTGGACGAGAATTTTCTCCTCCACAAGAAGCGGGCGCTCCGGCTCCTGGAATTGATGGAATTCAACGGAAAAAGCTGGGCCATCTACGTCTTCAGCTCGGCCCGCGTTCTGCAATCCTACACGATTGACCAACTGGTGCGATTGGGGATCGGCTGGGTCTGGATGGGGTTGGAAGGGAAGGAGAGCGCCTACGACAAACTCAACGGGGTGGATACGCGGGCGCTGGTTGCCCGTCTGCAGGATCACGGAATCCGCGTCCTCGGTTCATCGATCATCGGCCTGGAGAATCATCGGCCGGAAAATATGGATGCCATCATCGATTACGCGGTCAGTCACGAGACGGTGTTCCACCAGTTCATGCTCTACACGCCGATTCCGGGCACGCCCCTGTATGAAAAACACCGGCAGGACGGGTCGCTTCTGCCGGAAAAGGAGTTTCCCGTCGCCGACGCCCATGGGCAGTACCGCTTCAATTACCGACATCCGCATATCCGGGACGGCGAGGAGGAGAAATATCTTCTGGATGCCTTCGGGCGGGACTTTTCGGTGAACGGTCCGAGCGTGCTCCGGATGATCCGGGTTCTCTTGAACGGCTGGCGGATGTACCGGGACGATCCCCGGCCGCGCGTCCGGAAGCGGGTCGCCAGGGAGGTCTTCCCGTTGCGATCGACCTATGCTGGCGCGGTCTGGGCCATGCGGAAGTGGTATCGAAACGATCCCCGGTTGGCCGAAAAAACGGATCGCCTGCTCAAGGATATCTACGCCGAATTTGGCTGGAAAACGCGTATCGCCGCTTGGCCTCTCGGGTGGTTTGTCTGGTTTTCCCTGAAGCGGGAAGAGGCGCGTCTTGCCGCGGGCTGGACCTATGAACCCCGCTCCTTCCATGAGAAAAACGCGGCGGCCCTGGCGCTGGAAAAGGCGCATCGTGCCAGTTTGAAACAGGAAAAAGAAAGCATTCCGGCTGTTGCCGGCCAACCGGTGGCGACTTTCGGAAAGTAACATTGAGGAAACATTCTTTCCCCGTCCTACCCTGCTGCCCGTCGGATCCGGCTTCGTTCTTGAAAGAGCCGCTGATACTCCTTCGGGCGGAGGCCCGTATGCCGTTGAAAGATTTTCCGAAAGGAACTGATGTCTTCATATCCCACGTGATAGGTCACTTCTTCAAATGTAGCGTGCGGCCTTTCCAACAGGGCTTTCGCCGCATTGATCCGTACCTTCTGCAGATAGGCTATGGGGGAATCGCCCGTGGATTGCTTGAAACGACGCTCGAATGTCCGCTGGCTCATGGCGCATCTCCCGGCAAGCATCGCGATGGTGATTCCCTGCGTGTAATTCTCCTCGATCCATCTTTGGGCGGCCAATATATCCTGACGGGTATGACTCTTCGGGGAAGGGAATGCCGCATATGGAGCCTGGGTGACACGACCGAAGTCCTGAACCATCGCCTTGGAACACTGCACGGCGACCTCCCGGCTGCTCAGCTTTTCGATCAAATAAAGCGACAGGTCATTGTAGGAGTTTGCGCCGCCTGAACAGTAAAGATCTCCCTCGTCCGTGATGAGAGCATCAGGGCGGAGATGAACGAGGGGATACATTCTCCGGAAAAGATCGACATAACCCCAGTGGGTGGTTGCCGTTTTTCCCTCCAGAAGCCCGGTTTCAGCCAGGATAAAAGCACCCGTGCAAATGCTTGCAATATGAGCCCCGGATTGGTACTGCCCAACCAGCCAGTCAACCACTTCTTTGCTTCTCCCGATGGCCCTTTCCATGTTGCCGGCAATGGCGGAGATTATAATCAAATCAGACCTTTTTACATCATGAATGGCGCAATGAGGCTCGATATAGAGTCGATTGGCGCATTTCACCGCGTCGCCGTCAGGCGAGGCGACGGTGATCTCAAAACAAGGTGATGGTTTCCGGCCGCAGGCAATATTCCAAAGTACACCCGCAAACAAGAATGCATCCATCGGGCCGGTAATGCTGGATGCCGGAGCGCCGCGCAATGCAAGGATCGTAACCTTCTTCATGATTGCCTCCCGATACGATATGTCGTTTATCCCCTCTTTTTTGTCGATTATGCCACTTGCTGTTCCCAAAGGCAAGGGATATGGTGGCTGCGAAAAAAGGCCCCGTCGGGAGCGCGCCATGAATAAACAAAGGAGGGGAGGGGAGATATGAACCGGAATAAGGGAGTGATCGGTTTTGCCTGTGCCTACACGCCGTTGCCGCTCATCCACGCGGCGGGCTTTCAACCGTACAGGGTCCTGCCGAATGTCGACTGCCCCGACCAGGCGGGCCATCTGCTGCACGACAACCTCTGCCCGCATGTCAAACGCGTTCTTGACCGGGCGATGAGCGGCCTGCTCCCCGACCTGAAGGGAATGGTCTTCATGAACAGTTGCGACTCAATGCGCCGTCTTTATGATGCATGGAAGGCGGCCAGGGTCGGCAGGAACGTCGTGCTCGTCGATCTTCCCGCTGTCGCTACGGATTCATCCATCAAATTTTTTCGCGATGAACTGGAAGGCCTTTCGCGGACCCTCGAACGGTGGGACGGCGCGGTGATCGATGAAGCTTCCCTTGCCGGAAGCATCGGCCTCTATAACCGTATTTCCGCGCTTTTCACGGAATTGCGGGGGAAAGCAAACCGTTCGGCGCTCAAGGGTGATTCCGCCAAACTTCAGGAAGCCTATAACCGGGCATCGATATCCTCCCCCGAAGATTGCATTGACTTTCTGGAAGCGCTTCTGAAAGAGGACGCCGATATCCAACAGGGCGAGGCCGGCGTCCCCGTCTATCTTTTCGGGAATATGCTTCCCGAACCGGAGGCCTTTGCGCTCTTCGAATCATGCGGGGCGCGGATCGTGTCGGACGATCTCTGCACCGGTTCGCGCCTGTTTTCGGCCATCGAAACCGGAGGCGGGGACATGCTCCTGAACCTGGCGCGCGGCATCCTTGAACGACCGGCCTGCGCACGGACATTCAGCGCGGAAAGACCCGGAAGCCTGGGAGACGACGTTGCCGCAGCGGCAAAAAAAACGGGGGCCCGCGGCGTCATCGGTTACACGGCAAAATTCTGCGATCCCTACATCGCCCGTCTCCCCGGCGTCCGGGAATCCCTGAAGCGGGAGGGCATTCCCCTTCTTCTGCTGGAGGGCGACTGCACACTCCGTTCCATCGGTCAGCATAAAACGAGGATTCAAGCCTTTGTGGAAATGATGAGGTGATCGATATGATGAAGGAATATTTTACCGATCTGGAAGAGGGCATTCAGGGGGCGATTCGCGGAGGAAATTCAAGCCCCAAAAAGTTCTATACCCTTGAGCTCGCCCGCCTTGGCCGGAGGCTCTATTCAGGGACCGATGCCATCGCCTGGTGCGGGATCACGGCTCCATTCGACCTGCTGAACGCCATGGGCGTTACATCCTGCTTCGTGGAATTCATCGGGGCGATGCTCGCCTCAACCGGCGTAGTCGGCTCCTTTATCGAAGAGACCGACCACACGGGATACTCGTCCGATGCGTGCAGTTATCACCGTTCCGTGAGCGGGGCCGCCATAAAAGGGATGATGCCGGTGCCGGAATTCCTGATCGGAACGACCAATCCATGCAGCGGCGGGCTGGCCGTCCTGGAAAACCTTGCCTGTCGCTTCGGCAAGGAACTCTTCGTTCTGCACATCCCGCAGAATGATTCGGCCGGCAACGTTCGATTTCTCGCCGACCAGATGCGGGAGATGGTCGCATTCGTGTCGCGGATCACCGGCAGAAAACTGGACAACGATCTGCTCCGGAAAACGGTGGAAAATTCAAACCGGGCCTGCGGGATCATGCGGGAGATCTTTGCGCTCGCCCGGCATGTTCCTTCGCCGGCCGCGAGCAGGGACTTGAGCAACTTCGGCATTGTCATGGCCCTATTTCTCGGCGGTGAGCAGGCCGTTGCCATCGCGGGGGCATACCGGGATGAATTCCGGAGGCGGATCGATGCCGGCGATTATGGAAAATCCGGGGGAAAATTCCGGCTGCTCTGGATACAGAACCGGATCCAGTTCAGGCATGGGCTGGAAAAGATGCTGGAAGAGGAATACGGAACTTCCATCATCGTCGATGAACTCAACGATATCACGTGGGACGACATCGATCCGGAAAATCCCTACGACGGCTTTGCCCGGAGATCGATCTCCATCCCGTTTAACGGAACCATGGCAAGGCGGGTCGAGCACCTGAAAAAGCTTGCCCGGGAATACAGGATCGACGGGGCGGTTAACCCGTGCAACTGGGGATGCCGCCAGGGCACGGGTGCGCGGGGGCTCATCGAAAACGGACTGAAGGAGATCGGCGTTCCCGTGCTGAACCTTGAGGTGGACTGCGTCGATTCGCGCAAGTTCACGGAAGGACAGTTCCGGACCCGGCTCGAAGCGTTCATGGAGATGCTGGCCACCAGACCGCCGCTTTGGCGGTAACAAACGGAGACATTTCATGTATTATCTCGGGATCGATATCGGAAGCCTTTCCTGCGACGCCGTCCTGATCAATGGCGGTTCAACCATTGTGGCATCGGCCGTGGTCCCCACCGGCGCCAGGAACCGGGAGGCCATCGCCCGGGCAACCGACGAGGTTCTCCGGATAGCCGGCATAGCGCGGGCGGATGTCGCGGCGGTTGTTTCAACGGGCTACGGGCGCGACCGGGTGGAGGAGCGCCTTTCGTCCGTGACGGAAATCACCTGCCACGCGCGGGGAATCACCGCTCTTCTTCCCGGAACCCAGCTCCTGATCGATATCGGAGGACAGGACAGCAAGGCGATCCTCCTCGGAAAAGAGGGCAATGTCATTGATTTCGCCATGAATGACAAATGCGCCGCCGGAACGGGACGTTTTCTGGAGGCGATGGCAAGGGCCCTGCAGGTGGATATCGACGACATGGCCGATATGGATATCGGCGCGGAAGGGAAACAGTCCATCAGCAGCATGTGCACGGTTTTTGCGGAGAGTGAGGTGGTCTCGCTGATTGCCGACGGCGCCCCGGTCAACGAAATCGTCATGGGGCTGAATCGTGCCATCGCCGCAAGGATTCTCTCCCTGGTCAAAAGGACAACGCTTCAGTATCCGGATATGAAAGTCGCCATGTCCGGCGGCGTCGCCCGGAACGCAGGTGTTGTGCGCGCCATTTCCTTTCTGATGGATCGTGAGGTATCCGTCCCCAAAAAACCGGATACCGTAGGTGCGCTCGGCGCCGCAATGATCGCCAAAGAAAAAAACGCTTCCCGACGGCCGGTCGTTTCGGCTTAAATCGCCTGTCCTGCAGGCAATCCGTGCGCCGCATCAGCCGGATCATCCATATCGTCTTGTGCTTCCCGCGAAATGCAATGGAAAGAATACCGGTAACAAACGTGGGGAACTTTTATTCTGGAGAAACTCGCGGCGAGAAGGTATATTGGCGGGGGACGAAAGGCAATCAGGATGGCAAAGGCAGGGAAATTGGTGAAACCGAATTATTTTGTCATAAAACTGGTCAGGATCATTCCCTTGCGCCTGCGGAAGATTATTGTCGTTGCGCTGGCTTCCGCCTTCTATCATGTTTCCTTGAAACACCGCCTGATCGCCATTCATAATATAGCGTGCTCTTTTCCCGAAAAACCCCTGAAGGACATCATCAAAATCGCCAAAGAATCCTATCGCAGCTTTGCTCTGGTTGCCGCTGAATTCTGTGACGTCACCAAACTGACCCGGGATAATCTCGCCGGATACATTGCGATCGAAGGGTTGGACCATTACACGGCCGCGTGCAAAAAAAACAAGGGGGTTTTGCTTTTCGGCGCTCATTTCGGCAATTGGGAAATGGGCAATGCCGCGCTGGCGATCACCACAAAACCGTTCGTCTTTATTTACAGGGTTCTCGACAATTCTTTTTTGGAAAAAAATATTACGGCGGTGCGCGCTTCTTGCGGCGTTACATCACTCTCCAAGGAGAAGGCGATGCGGCCGATCATGCGCTTGCTGAAAAAGGGCGAGACGGTTCATCTGCTGATTGACCAGAATGTAGCGTGGTACGATGGCATTTTTGTCGATTTCTTCGGCCGTCAGGCGTGCGCCACTTCCGGCCTCGCGCTGCTGGCCTTGCATACGGACTCGCCGGTACTGCCGGCCTTCACCCACCGCCTGCCCGACGGAAAATATCTGCTGGAGATCGGCCGGGAAGTGGAAATGATCCGTTCGGGAAACCGTGATCAGGATATTTTGTTGAATACCACAAATTTTACCAAGACAATCGAGCAACAGGTCCGCCGGCGCCCCGAACAATGGTTCTGGGTGCACCAACGCTGGAAGACAAGGCCTTGTCAGGCAAAATATAAGGGTCTGTGACGTAATCGTTATTCCGTTACAGACCCCAAGGACGAAAGACGGTCCGCTCAATCCTCTTTGGAATGAATCACCTTTTATCCCTGACCGGGAGCGCAACCCGCAAGTCCCGCCTTTTTGACGGGGAGCTTCACTCCGTTTCTGCAGGGGCAAGGGCTGCCGTCTCCCGCCTTTTACAGTGCCCGCATCCATTCGGGCTTCAGGCCGACCTCTCCTCGCAGGGCCGCATCGATCAGCGCCAGCGCCTTTTGCTTGCCGCCAGGCAGTTCGGCCTTGACCGGGAGGTAATTGGAGGCGTGGTTCGAGAAAAAATACCCCCGGGTCAAATCGGTATAGGCGATCATTTCCCGCAATTCCCGGAGCAAACCGGCCTCATCGGGCAATGCAAATGTCCCGTTTGCATATTCTTCGTACAGCGGTGTTCCGGGGATGAGCATCACCGTCAGGGCGCCGACAAAATCGGGGTCCATGGCGCTCAACAGCCCGCCCGTTGCCCGGGCATGTCGGAGCGAGTTCTCGCGGCCGCCGATTCCCAGAAGAACCGTGGCCGACAACCGGATGCCCGCCTCCTTGACCCGGCGTCCCATTTCGATGCAGTTCGCCGCCGTGGAACCTTTGTGGATTGCAGCTCGCATGTCGTCATCGCCGGTTTCGACGCCGTAATAGAGGATCCCGAGGTTGGCTTGGCGCAGTTGCTTCAACTCTTCCGCGGATTTCTTCCGGATGCTTTTCACATTCGCATAGGCCCCGACCCTTTTCACCCGCGGCAGATGTTCCCGAATCCGCTCCAGGATCCAGATCAGCCTTGGCTGGGGGATGATCAGCGCGTCGCCGTCCATCAAAAAAAGACGGTCCTCGTTTTGCATGTGCCGGGCGGCATAGAGGATGTCGCTCAGGATGATCCGGTCGTCCTTGATCCGGAAGCGCTTGTCGCGATAGGTGCCGCAAAAAGTGCAGCGGTTATGGGAGCAGCCGACGGTGACCTGCAGCAGGATGCTGTCGGCCTCGCTGGGCGGCCGGATGCAATACCCTTCGTAATGCATCCCTTCATCTTCGGAAAAGAAAACCACTTTTTTCTCCTTTGGTGATATCGCCCGGAGGGCGGATGATATGGGCGCGGAACCCACGAGGTATCCCGCACCGCGTTGCTCCTGATGAACGGTTCGCGCCGGTTTCCCGGAGCAGGTCCGGATGATGGAATGATATCATTTGTCAACCGAAAGATGAACCGGAATGTACATGCGATGACGGAGCGACCGTCACCCCTTGGGGAGGCAGCACTTTTTGTACTTGAGCCCGGATCCGCAGGGGCAGGGGGCGTTTCGTCCCGCCGGTGCTGTGCGATGGGGCGGAATGGATGCCGGGCGGGCAGGATCGAGTCCGCGTGCCGCAACCTCCGGGAAAGGCTCGGTCATCTGATAGAGTTTCTTGATGGTTTCGCAGAAATGGCTCTTCCCCGCCGCAGCGGCCCGATCGGGGAGGCGATCCTTCAGGCAGCCTCCCCGGCACGATCGCACCAGATCGCAAGCCCGGCACTCATGGGTGATCAGTCCCCGGGCCTCCCGGAACCGCTTCATCAGCGGTTGATGAAAGAAATCGGCCAGCCGCCCATCATCCAGATTTCCCAGACGCCAGTCTTTTTCGACGAAAAAGTCACAGGGGAAAATGTCGCCGTTGTGCTCCACGACAAGGTAGTCACCGCAGGCGCCGTCCATCGTGCAGATGCCGGCCTTTCCCTCCAGGCGGAGTCGGAGGAACGCATCCAGGTTTCGCTCCGAGGCCGCCATGTGCCCCTCGGCTCGCTGAAGCTTGAAGATTTCGCTGAAGAATCGGGTCAGCCCTTCCGGTGTTGCCGAGAAATCAGCGATCCGGCCGGTCGCCGGGTCGGTCTCCAGGCAAGGAATGAAGTGGAGATGGTCAAAGCCCCGGGAACGGAAAAAACGGTAGATCCGGGTCGCCCGGTCCTGGGCGGCGCGGCTGACCACGCTGAGGATATTGAAGGCCACCCCCTCGGAGGCCAGGAGTTCCGAGGCCGCCATCACCCGCTCAAAAGAACCCGCACCGCCGGCGCCGATTCGGTAACAGTCATGCACCTCTTTCGGGCCGTCCAGCGAGAGGCCCACCAGAAACCGATAGCGGGCCAGGAAACATGCCCATTCGCGGTCCAGTAGGAGCCCGTTGGTCTGCAGGGCGTTGCCCACCACCTGACCCGGCCTGCCGTGGCGCATCTGGCAGGCCACCACGTGTGAGAAAAAGTCCAGCCCCATGAGGGTCGGTTCCCCACCCTGCCAGGAAAAGATGGTTTCCGGAAAGCGATAGGAGAGCATCTCCCGGATGAGCGCCTCGGCCCGTTCCCGGCTCATGCGGCGGCGCCCGTCCGGATAGAGCGACACGGCGTCCCGATAGAAGCAGTACTCGCAGGCAAGGTTGCAGTCGCCGGACGCCGGTTTGATCAACAGTTGAAAGGGGTTCATCGGAAGGTTCATTTGCCTGGGGCCATCAGTGGAAGAGGGCCTTGTAGCCCTGTTGATACACATAAAACCAGTGGACTCCGAAGCCCCGGATCAGGATCACGGACAAACCCGCCAGAAAAAGGAACACAGCCGCCACGGCCGGATGAGTGATGGCCTATCCCGCGCTCCATGCCGGGTGCCGGTTGGCTGCCAGGCGGACGATCCGGCTTCCGATCTCACCATACGAGTAGCCGGCCAATTCCGCCGCGCACGCGAGGCTCGCATCCGCGCTGATGTCGGCATTAGGGTTCACTTCCAGGACGTGGAAGACCCCATCGCGGATCCGCACGTCGATGCGGCCGTAATCGCGGCATCCGATTGCCCGGTAGGAAGCCTGACAGACATCATAGAGTCGTTGCATCTCTTCCGCGCCAAGCGGTGCGGGAAGGATGGTGTGGATGCCTTCGTAGTGGATGGATCCCGGAACGAATTTGGATTCATACGTGCATAGCCGGTCGTGGATGTCATTGAACTGAGAAAAATCCATTTCGGCAGGGGGCAGCATTTCAATGGCGCCGTTTCCCCAGAGCGACACGTGGAGCTCACGCCCGTCGATGAAATTCTCTACCAGGGCCGGCTGCCGGAAGGTGTCCAGTACATAGGCAATCCGTGTCTGCAGTTCTGTTTCGTTCATCACCACCGACTCCCTCGTGAGCCCTTCGCTGCAGTGCTCTTCGGCCGCTTTCACGATCGCCGGAAACTGATTCCATCCGTCCGCGACGGGGTGGTCACAGAGGCGCCAAGCCGGGGTAGGGATGCCCGCTCTTTGGAGGATTTCCTTCATGGCGCATTTGTTCTGCGCGCGCTCCAGCGCCGACGCGTCGGCCCCGGTGAATGCAAAACCCATCGATTCGAGAATCCTGGCGACGAGAGATTCGCTCTTCGGGACATCGGGAAGGGCTTCACACCAGTTGAGGATGACGTGGGAGCGCGGGTCAAAGGAGCGGAGTGCGGTGGGGAGGTCGCTGTCTGAGAGCGGGAGGAGGGTGACCGGATGACCGATGCGGGAAACGGCATGTCCGAGCTGGGAAGAGAGCTGGTCCACTTCCGATTTTTCCTGAGGGGTCCAAGAAGTATCCTGGTTGTACAGGAGGGCGATGGGCACTTTGCTCGGATCGATGTCTAGTGGCATGAGAAGGCTCCCAGGGTGTAGAATTATTGACTCATATGAATTCTCGCCGATCCGGGCTCCGCGAACGATCTGTTCCAAGTTGAAGCCTGCCTCGCTACCGGGGGCCGCGACGCGGCCTGCTTAGATACACCGTTGCGGATGTTTCTGATGGCTCAGCCCAAGGTTCTCTCCCTACGGTGACCGGGCTGCGTTCCGCGGCGGGGTTCCTTTCAAAATCCGGACGCGTTTTCTCTATTTGATCGGGGATCCCTCACTCGCGTTCGGAACATAAAATAAGGGAAGCTTATATGTCAAAGAGAAAATGGGCAGTAAAACAGGAAATACTGAACGGAAAGCAGCGAGTAGGATGGGATGAAACGACTCATACCATTGAATATAATGACGTTCGATCACTTTGAGTAATCTTTTTCCCCGCCGCGATGGTCCATTTGTTTGTATTTCTGACAAACCTCACCGCTCATAATCCCCTAAGATATTGAATGGCGTACTGGATTTCGACATCGGTCCCCGCCGCAAAGGCAAGCACATTTTCAAGCGTCTTCGGCACCCTTGGGTTGGGGACCACGCCGCCTATCCCGTTTCTGCTGTCAAGTTGAATCACCCCGTTTTTATCTACGGAGCGACCGAAAGGATATCCTATGGTATAACCCCCTGGCATCGGGATCTCCCCACCTGTCATCCCGAAGGAGCCATTTGTGCCATGGAACCCGATCACGCTTCCTTGAGGCAGTCTCGCTATGCCCATACCGATGCCTTCTCCAGAGCTTTTCGTGTTAGGATTAACCAAAGCCACCACCGGTCCGCTAAAATAGGGAGTCTGCGGTTTAATTGAGAAGTTGTCAATGATGGCAGAGCGGTCGTCGATGGTGATCCGCAGAAAACCGCCGGTCCGCTTGTCGTAATATTCCTGGTACTCATAGAAAGAGGGGGCAGAATAAAAAAAGCCACACAGATCGGCGGCAAGCTCATCCGAGCCGCCGTAATTGCCGCGCAGATCGACGATAACTCCGGGTACGCCGGTTGCGATAAAGGAGGTGATCGCCTCACGGAATTGCTGGAAGATCCGTATTGGGTAACCGGGATTCGATGCATCGTGTTCCATCCTGACAAGGACATAACCGTACCCCTCCGGCAGGATTCGGTAGTCTACTTTTTCCGACATACTTGGCCGCTTGGCAAAATTAACAAGAGAAAATGTCTGTCCGGCATCATCGACTGCTGTGAGAGTTTTGGTTTGGAAAATGGTCGAACCGGGGTTTTTGAATGCAACCTCGACGGCCTGGCCGATGGAGCCCCGTGTCAGGAGCCGGTTCTGCTCCAGCCGGTAGTGTTCCAGCGTGGCCTGGGGAGTTTCGCTGCCGAGTTCACCCGTCAAAGCCTTGTAAGGAACAGCGTCAACCACGATTCGTCCGATTGCTGTTTCGACCGGTTGCCCTCCCCAGGTGATGATCTCGGCGCCGGCAACCATTCCGGCCATACCGGCCGGTCCATTTGGGATGATTTTAGCCGCGATCACCCGCGAATCATCCAGTTGAGCGACCGCGATCCCAAACCCGCCACCAACCAGTTCCTTTCCGAGGGAGGTTGGCACAGCGTTGTCTGCCGCGGCCAGACTGATGTGTCCGTCAGGGATCGAGCAGACATACTCGTGCAGGGCAAGATAATAGGCTTTTTCGTCTCCTGCGGTTTGAGCTTGTGTGATGCGCGGTAGAAATCGGCTGTAGAGGCCGGGCCAGTCTATACCCTTCCAGTCACCGAAGGCATACTCCCGCGAGAACTTATCGTGGGCCGCCTTGAAGGCATCTGTCCAGGTTAGTGTGCTGTAGTTGGCCTGATCGGGGAAAGTGAAGCCAATCCGGGGATCCACGGACGCGTCAGTTCCACCGCCACCTGAACAACCGGAAATGAGCAGTGCTATGTATAAAAGAGAGGCAACGAAACCGAAATAACGATACTTGTTCATAGACCCATTCCTTTTGATGCCACACTGAAACAACGGGACAAAAGGTCGTAATCGCTTACTTAACAAATAGGGGATAAACTGAAAAACCTAAACGTCTTGGAAACTACTGCCGCGGAAATTTCTTAGCGTTTTCTACTCTATATCGGACTAATTGTCAAGAATGGTCCGGAACGCACCAGAGAAATACTCTACCGGAGTACCCGTATCCATATTGATCAGCGCTCTTTAATGTGGTACGTTCTCGACGGGCAGATCAACCTGAAAGTAATGTTCCGGAACCTTATGAATCATGAAAGCAAAAAACCCCGATGATCGTATAAAGCTACTCTTCGAACCGCGTTCCGTTGCCGTGGTCGGCGCCTCGCGGGAGCGCGGGAAAATTGGCTATGCGGTCTTAAAAAATATTCTCTCGGGCGGTTATCGCGGCGACCTCTATCCGATCAATCCCGCCGGCGGTGAGATCGAAGGAATTGCTGTCCGGCGCTCGCTGCGGGAGGTGGAAGGCGATATCGACGTAGCCGTTGTTACGATCCCTTCCCGCCTCGTCTTTGCCGCCGTCCAGGACCTGTGCCGGCACAAGGCAAAAAATGCCATTATCATCTCGGCGGGTTTTTCGGAAATCGGCAATCTCGAAGAAGAGCGGAAAATTACGGACTACGCGAACGAGCATGGCATGCGCATCCTCGGTCCGAACGTCTTCGGGATTTATTCCTCCTCCTCGGATCTCAATGCAACCTTCGTCTCCGGCGACATCCCCCGCGGGCATCTGGCGATGATTACACAGAGCGGCGCGCTGGGGCTTACACTGATGGGCCAGGCCTCAGTGGAACACATCGGCCTTTCATCCATCGTATCCGTGGGAAACAAATCGGACATCGACGAATCGGATCTCCTCGAATATCTGCACCGTCACGACGACACGCACATGGTGCTCATGTACATCGAGGGAATCCGCAACGGCGAGAAATTTATCGCCGCATTGAAGAACACCACCCGCGTCAAGCCCGTCGTCATCATCAAGTCCGGACGGTCCCAGCGGGGCGCGATGGCGGCGGCTTCCCATACCGGTTCGCTCGCCGGGTCCGACGACCTCTTCGACGCCATCGCGCGCCAGTGCGGGGCACTGCGCGCGGAAAGCACCAAAGAGGCCTTCAACTGGTGCAAATTCATCACCAACAATCCCCTTCCCCATAGCGAGAACACCGTGATTATCACCAATGGCGGAGGCGCGGGTGTGATGGCGACGGACGCCTGCGAGAAATACTTCGTTTCCCTCTACGACGACGCCGAGGACCTCAAGCAGACCTTCGCTCCCGTTATTCCCTCCTTCGGCTCCGCGAAGAATCCGGTGGATGTGACCGGAAATGCGTCTCCTGCGGACTATACGAAAGCCTTCGATGCCGCTCTGCTATCCGACAACATCCATACCGTCATCGGCATCTTCTGTGAAACCGCCATCGTCCCCGCCGACGATCTGAAAGCGATGGTCGAAACGAACGTCCAGCGCTACCGACAGAAGGGGAAACTCATCATCTTTTCCCTCTTCGGCGGCGAGAATACTTCCGTATACGAGATGGAGGCTCGCCGGCGAGGCCTTCCTGTCACGGACGACGTTTATGACGCGATCTCGACACTGGGCGCGGTCTACCGCTACTGCCGCTATGTCGGGGATTCGCCGGACGAAGACGCCGACGTTACCATGGACTTTGCCGCCATCGACAAAATCGTGCAAAATGCCGTCGCCGCCAAACGTTATTTCCTGCTTGCCCACGAATCCCAGAAGATCATGGAAATCGCGGATATCCCCATTCCCCGAACCATAAATGCCGCGACGCTGGGGGCTGCCATGAAAGCAGCCGATTCGATCGGCTATCCCGTCGCCATGAAGATCATCTCCAAAGACATCATCCACAAAAGCGATGCGGGAGGCATCGCCCTGGATCTTGACAACAGCAAAGAAGTCGTCGACGCCTACGAGGCGATCATGCGGAACTGCCGGGCGCACGTCCCCCATGCCATGATCGAAGGCGTCTCGATATCCGAGATGGTCCGGCCGGGCGTCGAGATGATCATCGGCGCGCGCCGCGACGTCATCTTCGGACCGACGATCATGGTCGGCCTCGGCGGGATCTACGTCGAGGTAATGAAAGATGTCTCTTTCCGGTCGCTTCCCCTGGACCGAAAGGAGATCCAGACGATGGTTAAGGAAATTCGCTCCTATCCTCTCCTTCTGGGGGTCCGCGGCGAAGCGATGAAAGACATCAACAAACTTGTGGAGGCGATCATCAAGATCGGCGCCATCATCCGCAGGTGCAAGGGCATAACGGATATCGAAATCAATCCCCTGGTCGTCTACGAACAGGGGATGGGCGCCAAGGCGGTTGATGTGCGCATCATTCTTTCCAAAGGTTGAATGCAGCGGTGATGGAAATCGGAGGTAAACATCGATGAACAAATATGTCATTACATCCATGCGTGCCAGTGCCGGGAAGACGAGCCTCATCATCGGCCTCGCCAAGGCCTTGGGAGGGAAAATCGGCTATATCAAACCATTCGGCGAGCGCTTGATCTATTACAAGAAGAGGCTTTGGGATTATGACGCCGCCCTCATCGCGAACATCTTCCAAATGGATGACGATCCCGAG
Source organism: Syntrophaceae bacterium UBA6112 (assembly GCA_002423465.1). Classification (GTDB taxonomy): domain Bacteria; phylum Desulfobacterota; class Syntrophia; order Syntrophales; family UBA5619; genus UBA5619. The sequence continues at coordinate 34,534 of DIWG01000035.1, forward strand.
GGGATGAGCATCGGCTTCCACCACGCGAAGCTCCTCTCCATGTTCGACGAAGCGGCGACCCGGGAAAAGATCTGCGATTTGATCGAAAATATCGGCAAGGGAAAGGACAGCTTCTTCATCGAGGCCGGCCGTGACATCACCTACGGAAACGCCGTCCATCTCGACGCCTTTTCCCTGGCGCAGTACGCGGACGCAAATCTGGTCGTCGTCGTGTCGGGAGACGAGAACCAGATACTTGATGACATTTTCTTTCTGAAGCGTTGGGGCTATACCGAAAATAGCTGCTTTCAGGGCGTCATCATCAACAAGGTGCCCAATGCCGCGGAATTCGCAGAAACCCGCCTTCCAAAGATCAAGGAATTGGGCGTCAACGTCCTGGGAATCATCCCGTACAGCGCCGAGCTTCCGCTTTTCACGGTGAGCTATCTGGCCGACCGCCTTTTCGCGAAAATCATCACCGGTGAGTCCCAACTCTGCCGGCCCGTCAAAGCCATCATCATCGGCGCGATGTCGGCCGCTTCCACCCTCAAACACCCCCTCTTCCAGGAAGAACACAAGGTCGTTATCACGAGCGGCGACCGCAGCGACATGATCGTCGCCGCCCTCGGCAGCAAAGTATCGGCCATCATCCTCACCAACAACATCATGCCGCCTGCGAGTCTGGTCGCGAAGGCTTCGAAACTCGAAATCCCGTTATTGCTCGTTTCGGCGGACACCTACACGGTTGCCAAACAGATCGACTCCATGGAGTCGCTGCCCACCAAGGACGACGCCGATAAAATCATCCTCATCGAACAGTTGATCAACGCTCATATCCGGTTGAGGGAATTCGGGCTCCGCCCCTCTTCAAAAGAAGCACACGGCAATGAATCCGGCAGTGTTTCGTGAATACGACGTCCGCGGCGTTGTCGGTAAAAACAGGCCTCTCCACCATGTCTCCGTTTCACGACGTATATTCAATGCCGCCTGAAAGAAATCTGAAATCCACTCCCCCCTCGAAACGTAAGAAAGCGGATCAGAGGGGAAGAATGAATTCCCGCGCAGCCCGGATGCTCCTGATCCCCTCTTTGAGAACGGACATATCCGTGACCACCACGCCCCGAACGGGACGGATTTCCTCGCCGGGAATATTTCGATAGGCGGCGGTGCTGTGGATCATATAGCTTTTCCCGTCATGATTGCCGATGAACAGCATTGCATGTCCGGGCATGTAGAGTCCGGCGCCCGGCTGGAGGCGGTCGAAGCACTTCCCGACATTGTTTTCAAAGCAGTCCAGTCCCACCTTCATCTGTTCCGAAGCGTTGCGCGGGAGCATGATGCCGACCGTTCTGTACGTATCCACGAGCAGCCTCGAGCAGTCCCGTCCCTCGAATGTCCCGCCCCAACTGTAGCGCTCGCCAAGCATCTTGAAAACCTGCTTCAGAAGATTGCGCCGGGTATAGGGAAGGTATCCCGGATGCACGTCCGCCTGCGTGGAGATGTATGCCATGACGGGCCTAAAGAGGCCTTTTGCATCGCGAGCGGGAACCCATACCACGTAGTTTCCCTGGGGGTTGTGCCGGAAGAGTTCCCGGGGAATCCGCTCCCGGGGCACAAGCGGGATGCGCGTTCCCATCATGAAACGGATCTTTGGCGAGCCGTTTTCGGTGATCTGCGACTCCACCCAGCTTCCCGTGGCGACCAGAAATTCCGGCTGGTTCAGGAAGCCGAAGAGCGCCTCCTTGTTGTCCGCAATCGCGACATCCTTGAGTTTCATCCAGCCATTGTAGTGGTAGATTTGGACGAAAGCCCATTGACCGTTCTTACTTCGGTGGAGGATCACCAGCGGCGTCCAGATGTCGGCTTCCGTCTCCTGAAAGAGATCGAAACCGTCGGGATCCGGCGCCGTGAGTGACTCCTGGGTGGTGGGAAAAGAGCGGATCGATGTCCGGCGTACGGTGACCCCCCAGCGGGGAATCACTTTTTCGGGGAGCGCTGTGAGATTCATCTCTTCCCGGAGCGCATCATAGAGGCCGTCGACCATCGGCTCGCCGCGGGCATTGTACCGGTTCTCCCCATAGGGAAGCCGGTAGCTCCCGATCCGGCGCTTCAGCTCTTTGCCGGACACCTCCGGATGGTTCTCGATCTCTTTGATGAATTCGAACCGGGCCGCGAGTTGGCGATTGAACCGGGTGGTTTCCTCCGGCGCCAGCAGAACCTTGTCGGGATCAGACGTGCGGCGGATCCAGAATTCGGCCTCCAGCATCGGCTCCGTGACATTGGGTGTGAATTTCGCGGTTTTCTGGAGCGGATTGCCGGAAGCCCATACCGTGAAAGGTTGCGGGAATGCCAGTAATAATAATAAAACCCCCCAACAAATCCTCCTGTTCATCATCACCTCATCTTTTATGACTTTAAAGGACGGTCCCGGGTCGGATGACTCCGACTTTATGGGGTTTCACAGGGCGTTCCGCCCCGGCGTCTCCGCCTAAAAGCCAGGCAGAGCGATTCTCTTTTCCAGGCGCCGCGATAGGACGACGATGACCGAAACCAGCGCCAGGTAGACCAACCCAGCCGTGACATAGGCCTTGAAGAACTCAAAGTTCGTCGAGGCGACCTCCTGAATCTGGGAGAAAAAATCGTTGTACTGGATCAGAAAGGCGACGGAGGTATCCTTGAGGTTCTGGATCACCTGGTTCGTCAACGAGGGAACGGCCCGGCGCAGCGTCTGGGGGAGGATGATCAGGCAGAATATTTCCAGCGGGGTGAAACCCTCGGCCCGGGCGGCTTCAAGCTCCATCCGGTCCAGGCCGTGGAAGGCCGTCATCAGGTAACGGGCGTTGTATGCCGAAACGTTCAGGGTAAACCCGATGACGGAGACCGTCAGAGGAGAGATGCGGACGCCGAGTTCCGGGAGCCCGTAATACATCAGGAACAGATGAACCAACAGGGGAGTTCCGATGAAGAAAGAGATGTACTTCTCGGTGATGATCCGGCAGGTTTTCCGGCTGCTGAGCGTCAGGTAGAAGACCGCGATCCCGCCGAAGAAACCCGTCACGGAGATGATCCCCATGAGCAGCATGGTGTTCTTCAGGCCGGTGAGGATCTGTGGCGAATAGGCGATCAGGTCATGGATGAATGCATTCATACCGGTCACTTCATGTCGATCACGCCAAGGTAAAACTGGCGGATGCGCGGGTCCGGGTGGTCATAAAAGAGCCGCTCGGCAATCTCCTCTGCCAGGATGACCCCCTCATCCATGAAGACGACGCTGTCGGAAATGTATTTCGCCAGGAAGGCGTCGTGGGTGACACAGAACATGGTCACGTTATCCAGGTAGAGCTTGTTGATGACGCTCACCACTTCCCTGGACATCTGCGGGTCCAGGGACGAGGTGGGCTCGTCCAGGAACAGCACCGCCGGATCCATGGCCAACGCCCGGACGATCGCCGCCCGCTGCTTCTGCCCGCCGGAGAGTTGGGCGGGATACTTGTCCCGATGCTCGAACATCCCAACCCGTTCCAGTTCGTAGGAGGCCTTTTCTGTGGCCTTTCGAGCGGTCATTTTCTTGATCTTTTTCAGGGCCAGCGTGACGTTGTCCAGCACCGTCAGATGGCGGTAAAGGGCAAAATTCTGGAATACGAAGCCGATGCTCTGGCGGAGCTTGCGGACGTCCACCCCCGGGCGGGTGATCTCCTCCCCCTTGAAAACGATCCGGCCCGAGGTGGGAGGATCCAGCAGGTTCAGGCAGCGAAGCAGGGTCGATTTTCCGCATCCCGAAGGGCCCATGATCACCTTGACCTGCCCTTCGTCCAACGCGAGGTTCACCTCCTTCAGGACGATCTTGTCGTCGAACTGCTTCACGAGATTGTTGACTTCGATCAGAGCCATCTTTCCTTCCGTCTAATCCGCGGACAACCCGGGAATCCGGTATCTTTTCTCCAGGGCCGTAAAACACATCAGGCAAAGCTTGTAAATGACAAAGTAGATGATCCCGACGGCCAGATAGACCTCCAGCCCCCGCATGATCATGGGCGTCAGGCTCATCGCCTGCTTCATGATTTCAGGTATTCCCACGGTGTAGGCAAAGGGGGTGTATTTCAGGACGGAGGTGAATTCGTTGATCATGCCGGGAATGGAAAACCGGAACATCTGCGGAAGCATGATGTACAGGAAACCCTGAGCGCGGGTCATTCCCATGGCTTCGGCGGCCAGGATTTCGTCCAGGTTGACCGAATTCATGGCGCCTCGGAAAATTTCCGCCAGGTAGGCCCCGGAGATGAGTCCCAGGGTCAGGACCATGGACAGGAACGGCGGGACCCGGATGCCGATGCTCGGCAGGCCGAAAAAGACGATAAACAGGAGGACCAGGACGGGTATGCCGCGGAAGACGAACGTGAACGCAACCAGCAGATGCTGCACTGGCTTCCAGCGGATTCTGCTGAGCATGGCTGCCGCCAATCCAATCAACAGACCGGCGCTCATGGATGCCGCGGTCACCAGGATCGTGAAGCCCGCGCCCGTAGCCAGCACTTGAAGGATCTGCCAGAAAGTCATCGGCCCGCCGCGCGCCTCTCTATCCCAGCCACTTGTCGATCAGGGCCTTGAGTTTTTCCGGACCCAGTTCTTTCTTGTAGCGGTTAAAATCATCGCGCAATGCGGAACCCTTTGGAAAGGCGAAACCGAAGGTATCGAACCCCGTAAAGATATAGCTGTCCTGAATGTCGATTTTCTTTTTGTAGACGCCGGCGACCGATCCGTCCAGAAAAGCCAGGTCCAGATTGCCGTTCTGCAGGTCGGCGAGCACTTCGTTATAGGTGGGGTACATCTTGACGGCGCTGAGCTTATAAACCCCCTTGGGTTCCAGGTCGTCCTTGATGAAGGCGCTGTAGGCCATGCCCCGGGGATAGCCGATCGAATATTTTTTCAATTCCGCGAGGTCCTTGATCAGGATGTTTCTTTTCTTCAGGCTGACCAGATTCCAGGTATTGTCCATGTAGGGTTCGGAGAAATCCATCTTCTCCTTGCGCTTTTCCGTGATCGAAATGCCGGAAAACGCCACATCGGCCTGTCCTGACATGACCGCCCCCAGCATCCCCTGCCAGTCGTAAGCCGTGAGTTTGTATTGGTATCCCCTGGCCTTGCAGAAGCCTTCAAAGATTTCCAGGTCGAGCCCCTGGTATTTCCCGTTTTCCTCAAACATGTTGGGCGGCGACGTCGGGCATGCCGCCGCCTTGAGCATCTTGGCTTCTTCTTTCTTCGTACATCCGAAAATGACCAGCGACAGAATGCAAAACGCGAATATGATTTTCTTCATCAGAATCCTCTCCTCTTCTCACTTGATACTTGACTTGATCAGGACTCGCTTTTCTTGGGAGACGTATAGTGGAAATAGCATGGCGGGTCAAACGAAATCCGACAGAAATACCATTTACAATGGAAGCATTGACGTGGTTGCCGCAGAAAGCGTGGAATCCGGAAGGCTTCCCTGTAACGAACACCTTTGAACTACTCCCTCGGTCATGACTTGAAACAGACCCTGTCTTCCCCGTTCTTTTTCCCTGATACATGAGCTGGTCAACTCGATGAACGAAGGCCTTCATGTCTTCCGGCGGCTTGTATTGCGCAAGACCGATGCTCATTGTCAGGATAACGTGGGTACACACCGGCAGTAATTGCTAACCCCTGAATATAAATCCGTATGGCTAATTAAAATAAGTGGTGCCCCTGCCGCGATTCGAACGCGGGGCCTGCGGATTAGGAATCCGTCGCTCTATCCGTCTGAGCTACAGGGGCAATCCAATGGGAAGAGGGGTGCCGTCTAACACGCTTTACCGTGGGTGTCAATATCCGATGTCCCTGCAAACCCATCCGGAAAACCGTTGGTCTGAAGACAGGAACCGTTGATGCGGCCTCGAATTTCCGGCCCATATCGGGCCATCCCTTACAACGGAAACCATCCCGTTCATCCGCCGAGGATGATGCGGGCATCCGCCACCATGCAGCGGCCGGCGGAGCACAGAAGCGGATTGATGTCGATGGACGCGATCCGGCCCTCCAGTTCCATGACGAGGGTCGAGAAGGCCAGAATGGTTTCCATCAGTTTTCCCTGATTCACCGGTTCGGCGCCCCGGTATCCCTCGAGCAGCCGACGGGCCTTCAGCCCCTCGATCATGGCCGGGACTTCTTTTTCGGTGAGAGGCGCCATCCGCAGGGTGACATCCTGGTATATCTCCACGCCGGTGCCCCCCATCCCCAGCAGGATCATCGGGCCGAACTGCAGGTCGATCTTTGCCCCCAGGATGAGCTCGATTCCTCCGGGCAGCATTTCCTCGACCAGGACACCGAGGAAGCCATCCAGACCCTGGAAGCGTTCAAATACTTCCACCAGGCGCCCGTCGTTGCCGATCCCCACCACCACGCCGCCCACGTCCGATTTGTGAAGGATGCGGGGGGAGACAATCTTGGCGACCACGGGAAACCCGATCTCGCGGGCAAAACCGAGAGCTTCCCCCGTGGTCCGGGCGAAAACGAATCGCGGGACGGAAAATCCCGCCAGCGAGAAGAGCCGCTTGGCATCGGGTTCAAGGACCCAGCCGTCGCTGCGGGCCTCCTCGATGATCCGCAGGATTTCGGGAGAGGATTCGATCATGGCCTGTTCCTCCTGAGGGCCTCAACCATGAGCACCGCGCCTTCGATCGAGGGGGAAACCGGGGCGCCGTTGAGTTCGAATCCCTCGATCAGCATCGCGTACTTCTCCACGTGGGGAACGTAGGCGATCAGCGGTTTGCTGTGCCGTGCCGCGACATTGCTGAGTTTGGCGCCGAGATCGGCAGTGATCCCCGGAATATAGGGGAGCAGCAGCGCCAGCAGGCAGTCGATCTCCTCCATGGCAAAGAGCGTTTCGGCGGTAGCGACGAAGTCGTCGTCGATCCCGCTTCCGGTGAGATCGATCGGGTTTGCCAGTGAGGCAATCTCCCGGACGCTCGGGCTGAGAACCTTGCGGAGTCCCTCCCTGACGCTGTCCGTCAATGCGGGAACGGCAATCCCACGCGCGGCGCAGGCATCGCTGGCCATAGCGCCGTGCCCGCCGCTGACCGTAACGATCCCGACCCTGCCCTCGATCGGCTTTTGGTAAATGCTCAGCGATTCGCAGAAGGAGACGAGTTCCAGTTCGTTTGCCGCCTCCACGATTCCGTACTGGGAAAGGGCCGCGGAAAAGCTGGCGTAATCCCCGGCGAGCGATGCCGTATGGCTGGAAACTGCCCTGCTTCCGCCCGGGCTCTTGCCGGACTTGAGAACGATGACCGGTTTGCCGCACTGACCGGCCTTGAGCACGAATTTTCGACCTTCATTTCTGCCGAACCCTTCGATGTAGAAAACGATCACCCGGGTGGCCGGGTCATGTGCGAGATAGTCCAGGAGCTCCGGTTCGCCCAGAAGCGCCTTGTTCCCGATGCTGACGGCCTTGGCGAGCCCCACTCCCTCACCGGCGAACTTGATTAGGTGGTCGACAAGGATTCCCCCGCTCTGGCTGACGAAGGATACGTTCCCGATGGCGGGTTTGACCATGCGCTCGCTTGGCAGGAAGAAGGTGTCCACGTGTGAGGGGACGTAAATCCCGAGGCAGTTGGGTCCGACAAAGGGGAACGAAGCCTCCCGCGCGATCGCGATGATCCGGTCCTGCAGATCCTGCCGGCCGGTCTCTGCAAATCCTCCCGAGATGATGGTTGCGGAGCGGACCTTCGCCCGGATGCACTCGGACAGGACATCCGGCACGAAATCGGCCCGGACTGCGATGACCGCAAGGTCGATCGCTTCGGGGATCTCCGAGATGCTCCGGCGGATCGTCTCGCCGTTCAGGGTTCCGCCGTGAGGATTGATCCCGTACACCTTGACCGGGTAGCGAAGCAGATTCTTGGTAAAGATCTCGTTGGCCGGATGGCGGTAATTGCCGGACGACACCCCGAATACCGCCATGGTCCGCGGTTCGAAGAGGGGGTTGAGATCCATGATGTCCTCCCTGTCATGAAGGAAAAAATACTGTCAAAAATTGTAAGGGAAAGAACAGTGGGTGTCAATCGAATACTGGGGGAACAGGTAGAACACGATCAGCCCGCCTGTTCTCTGATTTGATAGAGACCCCTTATTGTCGGGTCAATGCGCCGGATTCACTTCGAATGCTTCTCGATGTTCATCGTGGTCTGCCAGGTCGATGGAAATTTTTCTGAACTCTTCCTGGACTTCCAGAAACGCAACGACCACGCCGGGATCGAAGAGGATCCCCTTGAGCTGGATGATGAGGGCAACGGCCTCTTCATGGGTGAAGGGGGGTTTGTATACCCGGTGACAGATCAGGGCGTCATACACGTCCGCCAGGGCCATGATTCTTCCGGAAAGGGGAATCTCCTCCCCTTTGAGCTTTTTCGGATAGCCGGTTCCATCCCATTTTTCATGGTGGGTGTAGGCGATCTCTTTTGCGAGCCGGAGAAATTCACTGCTTTTGCCTGTCCCGAATTTTTCTTCCGCCCTCTGAATGGCGTCACGACCATACGTTGTATGCTTCTTCATCTCTTCAAATTCTTCGGGTGTCAATTTGCCGGGTTTGAGGAGAATATGGTCCGGCACTCCGACCTTGCCGATGTCGTGAAGGGGGGCGGATTTGTACAGGTGTTCCCTTGTCTCGCTGTCCAGGGTCTCGGCATACCGGGGATCGGTGGTCAATTGAAGGCAAATGGCGGCAACATAAGCCTGGGTGCGGAGAATGTGTCCGCCCGTCTCACTGTCCCGGCACTCGGTCAGAGATGCGAGGCAGCGGATCGTAAAGTCCTGGGTGAGCATCAACTCTTTCATCCGCGCCTTTTTCTCCCGCTCTTCACGCCAGTACTTGAGCAAGGTGACCAAGGTGAAATTGCTCCCCAGGGCAATCAGGGGGACGACGGGGGAAATGAAGATCCCTTGACCCTGAAGCGCCCACAGAGAACATTTCCAGAGGCCCAACGCGCCGAGACAGAGAAAAAGAAGGTTCCAGAGGGCGCCTGTCCAGATGAGAAGGAGGGTGGAAAAGAGTCCCGCGGCGATGACCAGCATCAGCTCAACGCCGGGAATCCAGTTGGGCCTGGTGAAAAAGTCCCTTTTCAGGATATTGTCGACGACGGTGGCATGGACCTCAACTCCGGGGAAGACGGTATCGAAAGGGGTGGCGTGAAAATCGGCAATCCCGGAGGCCGATGTGCCGAGAAAAACGATATGACCCTGGATCTGCTTTTTTGAAACAAGCCCCTCAAGGATGTCCGCTGCCGATAAGTACTCAAATGTTCTGCCTTTCCCCCGGTAATGGATGAGAAGATTTCCCTTGCCGTCCAGTGGAACCACGGTATGGTTCAGGCGGAGATGTTCAACGCCTTCGGGGGCCATCTTCAGAAAAACCTGTTTTGTCCCTTTGGCCTGGATCAGGGTTGCCAAGGCAAGGCTGGGATACTGTTTTCCATTGTATTCAACGATCAGCGGGACACGCCTCAACACGCCATCCATGTCGGGGGTGACATTGAAAAACCCTGAAGAGGCCGCATTTTCAGCAAACGTTCTGAGGTTGCAGACCACATTGCGGGCCTGGAAAAATAGAGATTTCCGGCTGGGCGGCATCCCGTTGTCCGTGATGATGGCTACATTCAGCGGATGAAGCAGGCAGTCGCCGGCGGGAGATTTTTTTTCAGAAAAGGTAAACTTGTATCCCAATACGAAAGGTCCGCGGGAAAGGGTGTTTGAAAGGGTCTTGTCGTTGTCCAGGAGCGCTTTCGGAACTTGTTCCGTCGGCACGTTGATCTTGAGGTCGCGATAGATCTCTCTCTGAAGGACGGCGAAGGAGGTCCTGTCCGGCTCCGCCAGCACGGTGTCGAGACCGATGCTTGCCGGTTCCAGTTCCATCAATTTCTCGAAGAGAAGCGCAACACGGTAACGGGGCCATGGCCATTGACCGTATTTGGTCAGACTTTTTTCATCAATGTCTACGATTACGGGCGTTTCGGATGTTTTGGCCGTATCCTGCGGGATGGCCATGAGGAGTGTATCGTAGGATTTTCCATCCAGAAAACGAAAAAAAACAGGCTGATACAGATAGAGAAGGACCAGAATGCCTGTGAAAAGCGTGCTGGCGATCACAATGAATGTCCGGCCTTTTTCCGGCTTCTGGAGGATCGTTTTCGATTTTGCCGGGATCGTCAACGGTTGTCTCATCTCCGGATTACCTTACCGTGACCTCAACCCGGCGATTCCTCGGTTCTGTAACCTCGTCCGGGGTTTTGACGAGCGGATTTTCTTCCCCGTGCGATTCGGTCGAAATTGCACGCGGGTCAACGCCCATCTTGACCAGGATCTCCTTCACCCGCTGCGCCCGATTATAGGAAATTTCTTGGTTTTTCTCTTTCGCGCCGACGGTATCCGAATGACCCACGACGCTGAGGTCGGAGGATTTTCTCTCGGCAATGGCGGCTAATATCTCCGGGAGCCTCTTGGCGGACTCCTCCGTCAATTCCGCGGCGCCGGTCTTGAAGTAGAGTATATAGGTCGCCGGCGGCACCGGCTGTGCCGAGAGGGCCGTTCCGAAGAGCCGCTCAATCTCCTTTTTGTCCATGAGCCGGGGGGGCGTCGGCGGAGTCGCCGCATCTCTGATCTCCGTTACGTATCCCGGCTTGTCGATCACCTGGGTTCCCCCTTGGTTCGCAACCACGATTTGACCGGTTTTGCCGTCGGGATCGGGCAGGAGAACAAAAAGGTTTTTGGGGGCGGCGGCACAAGATACGAGGAAGAGAAAAATGAAAGGACTAATCCGTAAAACAATGCGTGATTTCATCGTGATTTCTCCTCCTCAATTTTCACGAGAAACCTTGTCCCACGAAAACCAACCGTGGCGACCGGTGTTTCAAATCGAACCGACTGAGGTGAGAGCTTTGCAATAATTCCTGAAAGGTATGCCGCCGTTCCTTTGATGATTCGGGTTACGATGGATAGTTTGCCTTGAGCGGGGTCGAAGAGAAACTCGTCCATAATCACAGTACTGTCGGGACCCAGCGACAGGAGGGTATTGTCCCGGAAAGTGATGCCCATGGATCCGTCCGCACCGGTCTTGAGGGTGTCGCCTTTGTAGATCTTCTCGTCCCTGTTCACGGGGATCGTTTTTCCCGTTCTTTCAACCTGTACGGATCCCTGAAAGGTCTTGACCCTTGCGATTTCGCCGTCGGATGCGACCAAGGCCGTTTTGCCGACTATCGTTGCAGGCGTCTGTGCCGGCGCCGGTGCCGGATGCTCCTCCATATACCTTCGGGCGAGTTCACGATCCGATGCGGCCATGGTTGTCGTGCCCATGAAAAAAATCAAGGCAAATAAAACGATGACCCACTTCATGGCTTCTCCTTTTCCTCCGATATTTCAAGAGAATACGTATTGTCTTTTTCGTAGAATACCGGATGGACATAGTATCCTTTTGAAGGTTCCATGTCGAGGACAATTCTTGCCATACGGGTTTTCGGATTCATACTGCTGCGTATCCTCCGAATCAAATTGCCTCCTGTGTTGATGACGGCCCAATCCTTTCTGAACGAGGATACATCGGCGATATCCAGGATGATCCTCGGCTCTTTCCCTTCGATTCCGGAAATGGCGGGCGTATAGAAACGGTTGAACTCGATGAAGAGCAATTCTTTTCCATCTTCGGCGATTTTGAAGGTGATGCGCTTCACATCAACCGATGGGTTTTCCGTCTCGATCTTCTTCAACGGGGAGCCCCCATCCTTTGTGGATTCTTGTTGATTTGCCGTTGATCCGGGAGATTTGGATCCAACCGGATCAATCAGGAGGGGCGCATAGACATATCCCAGCGCCAGGCTTTCATCTCGTTGCTTTTCCGTCACTGGAAAAACGGCATACCAGCCGTCTTGAAGAAAATCAGCCTTGACAAGCTGGCCGGTTTTCAGTTGACCCTTCCGCTTGGAAGTCACGGATCTCTTGGCCCGGATGTTGGTGTTGGACCGGGGATGCAGGAGAATTCCCCACTCGGATTGCTTGTTTACAATGAGTTTGCTTCGTCTCGATCGGGCTTCTCCAGAATATATCCCCTGGGGATACCGATTCAAGAACGCATCGTAAGCCGGGGCGGTGTTTTCCGCCTGAGCCTGTTCAAAATCGAGCTTTTCGATGGCCGCCCATGCGTCATGAATAAATATACCCCGTTGATAATATTTCAGAAATTTTTCAATGGCTCTTGATTTTTTTTCCTTTTCGAAGTTGAGATTTTCCAACCTTGCGCGGGCATCTTTTCCAAATTTTCCAAGAGGATACTTGCCGATAAAATCCTCATAGGCTGAAAGGGTATCCTTCGCCTCTGCATCCCCCCACGCCATTTGTTCATGCAATGCATTGAGCCGGGCCTTTGCCAGATTTGCCAAATCGCCCTCCGGGTACTCCTTCAGAAAATCCTCATAGGCAGGGATGTCGTCCGCTGATTTGGTTGTTTCCCAGCGGTTTTTCATCGTTCCGCAACCGGTAATCAACGCGAGGATCATTACCGCCAACAGCGATCGGCCAAACATCTGTCTCCGCTTGCTTGCCAAAGTATCTCGCCTTTGTGTCCGATGGCGCTATCCTCTTCAGGAACCGGCATCGTTATTTTTATGAATCTTATATCATAATTTTCGAGGAAACATCAAACGAAGGGGTGGGCAATCCCCCGGTCATGATAACGGGAATGGCGGATCGCAGATGGTGTCCCATTCGCAGCGATCCGGAAGCCAACTATTTCTTGACAGCCTAAACGCGAATCATATATGCTCCGCCCGAAACTGCGAGGGGAGTTCGTTACCACGCCACTTGCATAAAAAAATGGGGATGTAGCTCAGCTGGGAGAGCGCGGCGTTCGCAACGCCGAGGCCAGGGGTTCGATCCCCCTCATCTCCACCAAGGGGAAAAAGGGACAGGCACTTTGTGAAGACAAAGTGCCTGTCCCTTTTTTTCCGTTCATGAAGCCCAACCGGCTCCCGGTTGAAAACGCCACCGTTTTCACACCTCGGGAGATCGGTCTTGACTGCGGCCGCAGGATCAATCCGCAAAGAGCTTTGCGAAACGCCAGGGTTTTCGCTTCCTCCAGTTTCCCCGGTGCCAGGCGAAGCTTGCCAGCAGCGGAAGGACGGAGGTCGCCTCCGCAAAGACCATCTGCTCGCTGCTGCTGTCCACCTTTCCCCAGGAATTGGCCTCCTTCAGCGTGGAACTGGAGCAGGCGCCGTCGCGGACGTCAGCCACGGTGATCTGGACGGCGTACTTGTGCATCGGGACCTCTTTTCCCAGAACCTCAGCGCAGACAACCGTATCCTGGGCGAAGTTCTTCGGCACACCGCCGCCGATCATCAGCAGGCCCGTCATTCCCGCCTTGATCTTGATCCGGGTCAACTCCAGAAAATCCTTCACCGAATCGATGGACAGATGATTCTTTGGACGCTTTACCTGGTGGAGGACGAGGCCGAAACCGGCGCTGCTGTCCGAGAAGGCGGGGCAGAAGATCGGAACGTCGTGTTCGAAGGCCGCCTGGACGAGAGAGTCCTTTTTGACGCCGTGTTCAACCAGGTAGCGACCCATCTCGCGGATAAACTCCCGCGAGGAGTGGGGGCGGGGAGGGAGGGCGTCGGCGATGACCTGGATGGTCTTGTCGCAGACCTGGAGTTCCTCTTCGTCGATGAAGGTGTCATAGATCCGGTCGATGTAGAGGCTCCGGAGCACCCGGTCGTCCACGAACGGCGTCCCCTGGTAGTGTCGGAAGCCGAGCGCCTCGAAGAAGTCCATGTCCACCACCGTTGCCCCCGTAGCGACAATCGCGTCGACCATGTTATTCTTCACCATCTCCACGTAGATCTGCATGCAGCCGGCGGCACTGGTGCTCCCGGCGATGGTCAGGATAATGCCGCATCTCTTCTCGGCGAGCATCCGGTCGTAGAGATTGGCGGCCGTGGCCAGGTCCCGGGCCGTGAAGGACATTCCCTGCATGGCTTCGATGATCGGCGTTGCGTCGAACGAGGTGATGTCAATGTGCCGGACCGGTGTCTTCAATAAGTCTTTCTTTTTCATAATCTCCCCTGGTGAATCGTCATCGGGAATCCTGCTCCGCCGGAACATGATCGGCGGTCGGAATCGGAGGGACTTGAATCCCTCGTTATCTTGTATTATGAAGGAACGACGGGTAAAAGTCAACGAATCTGTCCTTTCCGGAGCTCCGGAGCGGCGTCCCTTCCGGAAATTCGGTCTTGTCACGGCGGCCGATATCTGATACTTCCCCCCTCATGGACCGGGGAAACCTGAAAGAAATTCTGACCGTTTCGACTCTGAACGAACGGATCAAGACGCTTCTGGAAGAGGGGTTCGCCCTCGTCTGGGTGGAGGGGGAGGTGTCAAACCTGCGCCGCCCGGCGTCGGGCCACGTCTATTTTACCCTCAAGGATGCCAAAAGCCAAATTCGGGCGGTGATCTTCCGGAGCCCGTTCGGCGGGGGCTGGAGCCGCGCCAGGGGGTTTGAAATCGAGGAGGGGATGAGCCTGGTCTGCCGGGCGCGGGTGACCGTTTATCCGCCCCGCGGCGAGTACCAGCTCGTCATTGATGCCGTCGAGCCGCGGGGGCTCGGCGCCCTCCAGAAGGCCTTCGAACAACTCAAGGCTCGTCTCGATGCGGAGGGGCTCTTCGATCCGGTCCGCAAAAAACCGCTCCCGTTTCTCCCCAAGCGGATCGGCGTCGTTACTTCGCCGACCGGCGCCGTCATCCGGGACATCCTGACCGTCACCCGCCGCCGTTTCCCGTCGACGGACATCCTGATCGCCCCGGTTCGCGTCCAGGGGGCGGAGGCGCCGGCGGAAATTATCCGGGCGATCGGCGAGATGCAGATCACCGCCGGTGTTGATGTGATCATCCTCGCCCGGGGTGGCGGTTCGCTGGAGGATCTTGCTCCCTTCAATGATGAAGGGGTGTCGCGGGCGATCTTCCGGTCGCGGATCCCGGTGATCTCGGCGGTGGGCCATGAAACGGACTTCACGATCGCCGACTTCACCGCGGACCTCCGTGCCGCGACCCCTTCGGCTGCGGCTGAACTGGCCGTGCCGCTTCGTGCAGAGCTCCTGGGGACTGTGGAGGCGATCCGCCTCCGCCTGACCCGCTGCCTGCGTCAGCAGACGGGGCGACGGCGGGACCGGATTGTCGATCTTCAGGGAAGGCTTCGGGATCCGAAAAGGCGTCTTGCGGACGCGCGGATTGCCCTCGACGATCATCTTGAGCGGATCGGATTCTCTCTCGCCCGCCTGCGGGAGACCGGACGCCAGCAGTGGTTGCATCTGAACGTCCGCCTGGAACACCAATCCCCCAGGTTGCGGGTGGAGGAGAATCGATCGAGGGTGCAGGGATTCGGGAAGGCTTTAAGCGCGGCCTTGGCGAAACGGGCCGAATGGAGAAGGAACCGGGTGCAGACCGCGATGGCGCTTCTGTCCACCCTGAGCCCGCTTTCCGTTCTCGGACGGGGATACAGCATCACGCGGCGGCTGCCCGAAGGCCTCATCCTCCATCGGGCCGGGGATGCCTTTCTCGGGCAGAAGGTCGACATCCGCCTCGCTGCGGGGAGTCTGCAAGCAGAAATTATAAAAATATTCAAGGAGCCTTTCGATGTCCAAGGAAAAGTTTGAAGAGGCGCTGGAGAAGTTGGAGGAGATCGTCCGTCGAATGGAAGCCGGGGAAATGACCCTGGAGGAATCCCTCAAGGCGTTTGAGGAAGGGATCAAGCTCTCCCGCCTGTGCGCGAAGAAACTCGACGAGGCCGACCGGCGGGTGGAGCTCCTCCTCCGGGAGGATGGAAAACTGGTGACGAAGCCGTTTGCGGGGGAAGAGCGTGAATCCTGAAATTCCCCTGAATGAATACCTCAACGGGCGAAAAGCGCTGGTCGATCAGGCCCTTGAGAAGTTTCTTCCCGGTGGGGGAAACGACCCGGCGGTCATTTTCGAGGCCGTTCGTTACAGCGTGTTTGCGGGTGGAAAACGGCTGCGGCCGATCCTCTGCCTGGAGGCGGCGGCTGCGGCCGGCGGAAAGACGGATGTTGTCCTTACAACGGCCTGCGCCCTGGAAATGATCCATACCTATTCCCTCATTCACGATGACCTTCCGGCGATGGACAACGATGATTGTCGCCGCGGCAAGCCGACCTCGCACAAGGTCTTCGGCGAGGGCATCGCCATCCTTGCCGGCGACGCGTTGCTGACAGAGGCCTTCCGCCTGCTCGGCGACCGGGAAGGAATGCCGGGCGTCCCTCCGGAGAGGGTGCTCCAAATCGTTTGCGAGATTGCCGAGGCGGCCGGTTTCTTCGGAATGGTCGGGGGGCAGGTCATGGATCTTCTCGCGGAAGGGGGAAAGGCCGATCTGCAAAACCTGTTCGCCATCCACCAGCGCAAGACAGGAGCTTTGATTCTCGTTTCTCTTCGAGCGGGGGCGATCCTGGCCGGAGCCGGTGAAACGAAGCTCGCTGCGCTTTCGGACTATGGGAGGCGGATCGGCCTCGCCTTCCAGATCACCGACGACATTCTGAACGTGGAGGGCGACCCGTCCTTGCTCGGTAAGGGAACGGGAAGCGATGCCGCCCGCGGGAAGGTCACCTTCCCCGCCCTGATCGGGATCGAGGCTTCACGCCTCCGGGCGGAGGAACTTGTCCGGGAGGCCATTGTTTCACTGGAATCCTTTGATGACCGGGCGGCGCCGCTCCGCGCCATCGCCCGGCATATCCTGGAACGGAGATCATAGGAGAGGCGATGGCCGAAAAAAAGAATTCCAGTGTGCTGGCGAAGGTCGATTTTCCCGAGGACATCCGGCGTCTGAGCTTCACGGAGCTGAACCGTCTCGCGGAAGAGATCCGCGAACTGATGATCGCCACCGTCTCGAAGCGGGGCGGACACCTCGCCTCCTCCTTGGGAACCGTGGAATTGACGCTCGCTCTTCACTACGTTTTCGACACGCCGCGGGACCGTCTTGTGTGGGACGTAGGGCATCAGACCTATACCCACAAGATCATCACCGGCAGGAAGGGGCGCTTCGACACACTGCGCCAGAGCGGCGGAATCAGCGGCTTCCCCAAAAGGGAGGAGAGCTCCTACGATACCTTCGACGTGGGACACAGCGGGACTTCCATCTCCGCGGCGGCGGGAATGGCCGAGGGGCGCTGCCTGAAAGGTGAGGATTTCCGGATCATCGCCATCATCGGCGATGGGGCGATCTCCGCGGGAATGGCCTTCGAGGGGTTGAACTGGACGGGAGACCGTCGTAAAAACCTGATCATTATTCTCAACGACAACGAGATGTGCATCTCCCCGAACGTCGGCGCCCTCTCCTCCTATCTCAACCGGATCATGACCGGCCAGACCGTAAACCGGATCCGGGCGGAGGTCAAGACCTTCCTGAAATCGGTGCCCGGCATCGGCGGACAAATGCTCAAGTTTTCCCGGCAGGTGGAGGAGTCGCTCAAGACATTCTTCGTCCCTGGGGCAATCTTTGAAGAGTTGGGCTTCACCTATGTGGGTCCCCTCGAGGGACATCACCTCGATCATC
Source organism: Syntrophaceae bacterium UBA6112 (assembly GCA_002423465.1). GTDB lineage: Bacteria > Desulfobacterota > Syntrophia > Syntrophales > UBA5619 > UBA5619. The sequence continues at coordinate 52,127 of DIWG01000035.1, forward strand.
TGATCCAAAATTTGAAAAACGTCAGGGCGCTGGAAGGGCCTGTCCTCGTCCATGTTGTGACACAGAAAGGGAAGGGTTATAAATTTGCCGAAGACGATCCTTCCCGATTTCATGGAATTGCCCCGTTCGATATCGAGACCGGGGAACCTGCCGGTGATACGGTGACGCCTCCATCCTACACGAAGGTATTCGGCCGAGCGGTCATGACGATCGCCCGGGAAAATCCGCGGATTGTCGCAATCACGGCGGCCATGTCGGAGGGGACGGGCTTGGACGGTTTCGCCCAGGAATTCCCCGCCCGGTTCTACGACGTGGGAATGGCCGAACAGCATGGGGTGACCTTTGCCGCCGGTCTGGCCACGCAGGGGTTTGTCCCGATCGTTGCCATCTATTCCACCTTCATGCAGCGCGCCTATGACCAGGTGATCCATGACGTCTGCCTACAGAAGCTGCCCGTGGTCCTGGCAATGGACCGGGGAGGTTTCGTGGGGGCCGACGGCCCTACTCACCACGGCCTGTTCGATTTCGCCTTCCTCCGCACTGTCCCGAATATCATCGTCATGGCCCCGAAAGACGAAAACGAGCTTCAACACATGCTGATGACCGCTGTAACCTGCGGCTTGCCCGTTTCCCTGCGCTATCCCCGGGGAACCGGAGTCGGTGTGCCGCTGGACGAGACTCCGCAAGCCCTCCCGGTCGGAAAGGGAGAGATTCTTTTTGATCCGCCGGGAGCGACGGCCGCGATCGTTGCCATCGGAAACCGCTGCCATCCGGCCCTGACGGCCGCCGGGATGCTTCAGACCGAAGGGATTCACGTCCGGGTGATCAACGCCCGTTTTGTGAAACCTCTCGACGCGGAACTCCTCTGCGGCGCTGCGCGGGAGTTCAAGAGGATCGTCACCGTTGAAGAAAACGTTCTGCTGGGAGGGTTCGGAAGCGCTGTTCTCGAACTCTTCGCGGAACAGGGGATCAAAGGGGTTTCCATCCGGCGGCTCGGCATTCCGGACGAGTTTGCCCCGCAAGCGACCCAAAAGGAACTCCGGCGGATGTATGGGATTGATGCGGAAGGAATTGCCTCTGCCGTCCGGGAATTGAGATCAAATCTTGGGACTTGAATTCTCGTATCCGGAGAAACGCTGCAATTCAAGTCCCAAGACCTGACCCCATCGGATCCCATCGGAGGCAGGTGATGACGAATCCGAGAATACCAAAAATCCGCTTGGATTGTCTGCTCGTCGCGCGGGGCCTGGCGGAGAGCCGGCAGCGGGCGCAGGCGCTGATCCTCGCCGGGACGGTTCTCGTCGGGGATCGGCCGGTGGACAAGGCGGGAAGTGCGGTTCCCGCCGATGCGGAGATCCGGGTCCGGGGCGATGAGAATCCCTACGTCAGCCGAGGCGGTCTCAAGCTTCGGGGCGCCCTCGATGCTTTCGGTCTTTCCGTCCAGGACCTCGTTGCCCTCGATGTGGGAGCCTCTACCGGCGGTTTCACCGACTGCCTTCTCCAGGCGGGGGCGGCAAAGGTCTACGCATTGGACGTTGGATACGGCCAACTCGCCTGGAAACTCCGGGAGGATCCCCGGGTCGTCTGCATCGAACGAACAAACATCCGCCATTATGACGGCAGCGATTTCCGGGACCGGATCGACATCGCAGTGATCGATGCATCATTCATCTCGCTCAGGCTGGTGATCCCTCCCATGCTGATGCTGATCGGGGATGGCGCTCTCATCCTCGCCCTGGTCAAACCGCAGTTTGAGGTAGGGAAGGGCGAGGTCGGCAAGCGAGGCGTCGTTCGGGATCCGGCGCTCCACGAGCGGGTTGTCACTGATCTGGAGGCGTTCTGCCGGGAACGCGGCCTTTCCGTCTTGGGAAATTGCGAATCTCCGATCAAAGGTCCGGCGGGAAACCGTGAATTTTTCCTCTGCCTAAAAAAACAAGGGGAGAACGGTTGATGAAGGAATCGGGATCATGGGGATAAAACTGGCAAAAACAGCCGGTTTCTGCATGGGGGTTAAGCGGGCCGTGGATGTGGTTCTCGACATGGCGGGACAGAAGAACGGGGATGCCATCTACACCTACGGCCCTCTGATCCACAACCCCCAGACGGTTGAACTTCTCCGAAAACGGGGCATTATCCCGATCCGGAGCCTGGATGAGTTCGACTGCGCACCCCCCGGGGCGGCGATGGTGATCCGCGCCCATGGGGTCTCTCTTGCCGAAAGAAGGAAGATCCGGGATAAGGGCTTCCGGATCATCGACGCCACCTGTCCCAAGGTGGCCCACGTCCAGGCGATCATCCGGAAACAAGCCGCCAAGGGATTTACCATTCTGATTGCCGGGGACTGGGAACACCCGGAGGTGAACGGTTTGCTGGGATTTGCCGGTGAAGCGGGAATCGTTCTCAGCGGCCCCGGAGATGTAGATCGTCTCCCGGATCTGACCAAAGTGTGCGTCGTCGCCCAGACGACACAAAGCCTGGAGGATTACGCCGCCATTGTCCGGCGGGTGAAGGAGCGATTTCCGGAGGCGGTCGTCTTCGACACGATCTGCGACTCCACGGAAACGAGGCAGAGCGAGATCAAGGCGCTCGCGGCCGGAACGGACGCCGTCTTCATCGTCGGCGGCCGGAACAGCGCAAACACAAGGCGTCTTGCGGAACTTGCGAAACTTCAAGGGAAGCCTGCTTTCCACATCGAAGCCTCCGATGAGCTCCGGGAAATCGACATCGAACCATACCGGATGATCGGAGTTTCCGCCGGGGCCTCAACCCCCAACTGGATCATCGACCGGGTGGTGGATCATCTGACCGGCCGCATGGGCAAGAGGAAGGAATTTCTCCGGCATCTCTTCAAGATCTGGGTTTTCGCCGTCCGCACGGACATTTACTCCGCCGCAGGTGCGGGATGCCTGTCGTTCGCCGCCATGCTTCTTCAGGGACTGCCGGTGAATTCCTTTCACATCCTGACCGCCTCCCTCTACGTTTACGCCATGCACGTTCTGAATCGCTTCATCAATCGGAAGGCGAGCAGCATCAGCTCTTTCCGCGAGGAGTCCTATCTCCTTCATGAGAAGATCTACGTCACAATTGCCGTTTTCTCGATGGTTCTCGCGCTGGGTGCCTCTCTGATCGCGGGACCGGCGCCCTTCGTTCTTCTGTTCATCATTTCCCTCGCCGGCGTCCTCTACAATACGCCGATCCTGCCGGCGGGCTGGAGGTTTCAGAGTCTGAAAGACATCCCCGGATCGAAGAACATCTCCACCGCGATCGCCTGGGCGGCCGTCACGGCGCTGCTGCCTTGGGTCGAGACGGGGATGAAGTTCACGCCCGGGGTCGCAGTGGCCTTCTTTTTTGTTGCCGGCATGGTTTTTATCCGTTCCGCGCTGTCGGATATCCTTGATATCCAGAGCGACCGGCTGATCGGTCGAGAGACCCTTCCCGTCCTGATCGGCGAGGGGAAAACCCTCACCCTCCTTGAAGGAATCTCGGGTCTCCTGTTTGTCCTGCTTTTTGCGGCCCATCCTGCCGGGTGGGCAACATCACTCAGTTTTTTTCTATTAACCTGCGTATTTTATATATGGATTTGTTTCAAGCTTTATGATAGAAGGTCCGGGTTTTCCGGGGTGGTGCTGGAAGGCCTCCTGGAGAGCGGTTATGTCATCGCCGGCGTCGGCGCCATTCTGTGGCTTTTGGCAACCAGGGGTTTGACCCTATGAACCCGAGGTTTCGTGATGTTGAAGAGATGGAAAACGGTCGTCCCCGCCGTCCTGTTCCTGGGTATCCTGGGCTGCGGAGGGCTCCGTTATTCGGAGGCTTCGCCGGAAGCGCAGGACTTTCATCCGCGGCGGGTCGCGATCCTTCCCGCCGACAGCATGGCTTTTGCGGGGGCCGGGAGTGATGTGGATCGTCTTTTCTTCGAGGCGCTGAGCGAGCGGAAGTGGTTCGCAGACGTTGTCGGTGGAGAGGCCATCGGTCGTCGGTTGAAATCGGATGAGGCATTCAGGCAAGTCGTCACGGATTACCTGGCCAAGCTTGCGAACGTCAGTTTCTCCGATCCGGCGTTGAGCGGAAGGATTGGCGAGTTGACCGGCGCCGAGGCTTTTCTCCTGGTCCAGGTTGACTACTGGAACCATACGGTAGAGAACGAAAAGAAGATCGCCAAGGTCAGCCTCACCATCCGGATGATCGAGGTGAAAACGGGGAAGATCCTCTGGATGGCGGTTCACCATAAGATCAGCGACTACCTGATCATCAAACCGGAACTTTCCGATGTGGCCAGGGATCTCATCCGCGAGATGATCGGTTACATGCCGCACTGATGGACAGCCCGAGATCGGCGCAAATGGGAGGATCAAGAAGGATGAAGGAAGAGGTGCAGAGGGTCATCGACCGGATCAGGCCCAATCTCCAGGCGGACGGCGGGGATGTGGAATTGATTGATGTGGGCGACGACGGTGTGGTCAAGGTGAGGCTGGTGGGGGCCTGTCACGGCTGCCCGATGGCCCAGATGACCCTGAAGAACGGGATCGAAAAGTTTTTGAAACAAGAGATTCCCGCCGTCAAATCGGTGGTTTCCGTTTAGCCCGGACCGGCAGTGCCGATCTGAAGAATAAATAAATGAAGAAGGAGAAGAATATGGCGTATATCATTACCGATGAATGCATTGCATGTGGTTCCTGTCAAGACGAATGTCCTGTGGAGGCGATCAGCGAGGGGGATGACAAGTATGTCATCGATCCCAAGCTGTGTACGGATTGCGGAGCCTGCGCGGAGCAGTGCCCGGTGGAGGCGATCACGCCCGGAGAAGAGAAGTAGCTCCGTATCGGGTTTTGACTTCGAAGAGGGGGAAACGCCACGCCGTTGAAAGGCCGAAGCTTTCCCCTCTCTTTTTTCAAGACGGCTTGGGCCCGCAGACGATGTATGACACGGGCGGGAACCCTCTTTTCGCAGGGGATTCCACTCTCGTTCCTCGCGAAATCCGTTTTGATTCGAACCAACGGGGAAAGTGCAAGAATGAGACGATTCATCACATTCGAGGGCATCGAGGGGTGTGGTAAGACCACCCAGATTCGGCTTGCCGAGATTTGGTTTCGGGAGCGCGGTATTCCCGTTCTCGCGACCGCCGAACCCGGGGGGACGCCGCTCGGCCGGAAGATCCGGAAGATTCTGCTCAACCGGGAATCTTTCGCCATCGGCGCCGAGTCGGAACTCCTGCTGTTTACCGCCGCGCGCGCTCAGCACGTGCAGGAGACCATTCTTCCCGCCCTTGAAGCGGGGCGGTGGGTTCTCTGCGACCGCTTTTCGGACGCGACTGCAGCCTACCAGGGTTTCGGCCGGGGTCTGGACATCGGGTTCATCCGGATGCTGAACGCGTTCTCCTCCCAAAACGTGACGCCGGAACGGACGCTCCTGTTCGATCTTCCCGTCGAGGACGGTCTGGCGCGAGCGGAAGAACGGGCGGCCGGTATCCGCCCGGAGGCGGCGGAGGACCGTTTCGAGCAGGAGGACAAGGCATTCCATGGGAGAATTCGGGAAGGATATCTGCGCCTTGCAACGGAAGAGCCGGAACGCTTCCGAATCATCGAAGGTGCGGCGGATGTCGAGACAGTCAGGCGAGAGGTCTGTCGTCACCTGACGGCCCTGCTTGGGCAATTTCCGTCCGAAAGGGAATGACGGCATGAGATTTCAGGAGCTCTACGGTCACGAAAAGCCGATCTCCATCCTGAAAAGTGCGATCGCCCGGGATCGTATTGCCCATGCCTTTCTTTTTCATGGGATGGAGGGGATCGGGAAGAGGACCACGGCGTCCGTCTTCGCCAGGGCGGTGAACTGCGGAGGAGAAGATCCTCCGTGCGATGTCTGTGCATCCTGCCGGAAGGCAGCGCGCCACAACCACCCCAACATCATCACGATCCGGGCGGAGGGGCAGTTCATCAAGATCGCGGCCGTCAAAGAACTCCAGGCGCGGATGAACTTTCGGCCCGGGAAGGGGAAACGGGTCTTCATCATCGAGGAAGCGGACCGGATGAATGCGCCCGCGGCCAACGCCCTCCTGAAAACCCTGGAGGAGCCGTCCCCGGGGAATATCCTTTTGTTGACGACCGCCCGTTCGCATGCCCTTCCCATGACAATCCTCTCCCGCTGCCAGCATTTGCGCTTCACACCGCTGCCGAGGGGGGAGGTGGCCCGTTTCCTCCGGGAGAAGGAAGGGCTGGACGAGGCGGCGGCGGAGATCCTTGCCGCCTCTTCCGGCGGCAGCATCGGCCGGGCGATCGAGATGAACCGGGAGGACTACCTCACGTTGCGAAACGGGATACTGGATCACCTTGCGCAGGATGATCCGGCCGATCTGTTAAAAAGGCTCGCGTTTGCCGGCCGCTTCGGAACGGAGCGGGAAGATGTCCTCGAAGCCCTCCGGATCCTCCGGAGCGGTTACCGGGACAGCCTGTTCCTCCGGGAGACCGGGGAAAAAGAGAAACTGATGTTTCGGGACCGGGCCGGGGTTATCGAGGCGATTGCGGGTCGCCTGTCGGGGCGCGACCTTCTGCGCAACATCGCCGCGGTGGAGGCAGCGATGAGCGCCATCGTTCAGAACGCCAATAAGTCATTGACTTTGGAGGCCATGCTGATTAAGCTCGCCTGAAGAAATAAACCACCCTGGGGTGACTCGGTTTGAAAAATATCGTCGGCGTTAAATTCAAAAAGGAAGGGAAGGTCTACACCTTCCATGCGGCGGATCTTTCCTTGAAGAAGGACGACTTCGCCGTGGTCATCACGGATAATGGTCCGGCGATCGGAACGGTGGTGACGGAGGTCAAGGCCGTCCCGATTGAACAGTTGCCCGCCAATCTGAAGGATGTTTTGCGCCCGGCGACGGAGGAGGATTTCCGAACCCGGGAAAACAATCAGAAACTGGAGAGGGAGGCAATGCAGTTCTGCGTCCGGAGGATCGCGGAGCGGCAGCTTCCCATGAAAATGATCGAGGTGGAATGTCTCTTCGACAAGAGCAAGATGCTCTTCTCCTTCGCGGCGGAAAACCGGGTAGATTTCCGGGATTTGGTGAAGGATCTCGTGCAGCGGTTCAGGACCCGCATTGAGCTCCGGCAGATCGGCGCGCGACAAGAGGCCCGCGTGATCAAAGGACTCGGGATCTGCGGACGGGAGGTGTGCTGTGCAACCCTTCTGCATAGCCTGGACCGGGTTTCGGTCAAGATGGCCAAGGAACAGAACATGTCCCTGAATCCCGAGAAGATTTCCGGTCTCTGCGGGAGGTTGATGTGCTGCCTGGGATTTGAATATGAGGCGTATGCGGATCTGAAGAAGGACATGCCGAAGTGCGGTAAAATGGTCCAGACCCCCGAGGGGAGGGGAAAGGTGATCCGGCAGAGCGCCCTCAAAGGGGAGGTCGTCGTGATCCTCGAACAGGGGAAGGAGGCCACCTTCAAGGCAAAGGACGTCCAGCGCGATAAATAGGGACAGCGCCCTATTTTTTCCCTAAAATAAATAGGGCGCTGTCCCTATTTATGAGGTGAATTATGGAAGACGCTTTTTACATCACAACCCCGATTTACTATGTGAACGCCTCGCCCCACATCGGGCATGCATACACGACCATCGTCGCCGACGTCCTGGCGCGCTACCACCGGCTCCGCGGCTGCCGGACCTTCTTTGTCACCGGAACGGACGAGCACGGGGACAAGATCGCCGAGGCGGCGACCAAGGCGGGTGTCACCCCGCAGGAATACGCCGATCGGATCAGTGCCCAGTTTAGGAATCTCTGGCCGGAGCTTGCGGTTACGAATGATTACTTTATCCGAACGACCGACGCGAATCATGTCGAGACGGTCCGGCGGATTCTCCGGAAGGTTTATGACGCGGGGGATATCTATTTCGGCCAGTACGAAGGTTTCTACTGCGTCGGCTGCGAGCGATTCTATATGGAGAAAGAACTCGCAGAGGGAAAGTGTCCCCAGCACGAAACGCTTCCCGAGCACCGCAAGGAGAGCAACTACTTCTTCCGGATGGGGAAATACCAGGAGTGGCTCATCCGCCACATCGAGGAGAATCCGGAGTTCATCCGGCCGGAGCGGTACCGGAACGAGGCGCTCGCGTTTCTGCGGGACCCTTTGGAGGATCTCTGCATCTCCCGGCCGAAGAGTCGCCTCACCTGGGGGATCACACTGCCTTTTGATGAGAAGTATGTGACATACGTTTGGTTCGACGCACTGATCAACTATGTCACGGCGGTCGACTATCCGGACGGAGAAAACTTCAAAACCTTCTGGCCGGCGGCGCAGCACCTGATCGCCAAGGACATCCTGAAACCCCACGGGATTTACTGGCCGACGATGCTCAAGGCGGCCGGGATCGAACCGTACCGGAACCTCAACGTGCACGGCTACTGGAACGTCGATCAGAGCAAGATGTCCAAGAGTCTGGGCAACGTCGTCAAGCCCCTCGAACTGAAGGACAAGTATGGCCTCGACCCCTTCCGCTATTTCCTCCTCCGGGATATGGTTTTCGGCCTCGATTCCAGCTTCTCGGAGGAGGCCTTCGTCCAGCGGATCAACTCGGATCTCGCCAACGACCTGGGGAACCTCGTCAGCCGGACGATGCAGATGGCCGTGAAATACGGAAACGAGCAGGTTCCGGCGCCTACGGTCGCCGACGACGAAGACCGCATTCTCCGGGAGACGGCCGCAAGGACGGTAACCGAGGTGGAGGCCTGCTTCGAGAACCTCGGCCTGCACAAGGCGCTCATCGCGATCTGGGAATTCATCAACGTGACGAACAAGTACATCGTCGAGCGCGAACCCTGGGTCCTGGCCAAGGATCCGGCCAACCGCACCCGTCTGGAAACGATCCTTTACAACCTCCTGGAGGCCCTGCGGATCACTGCCGTCCTGATCACCCCCTTCATGCCGGGTTCGGCCGCGAAGATTCTGGAGCAGTTGGGCATCACCGATCCCGCCGGTCAGAATTTCGAGGCTATCCGAAACTGGGGCGGTCTCCGGGCGGGGAGCAAATTGAAACGGGGGGAATCCCTCTTTCCCCGTGTGGAGATCAAGGCGGAGGAGGCGAAACCGGAAGAGATCAAAAAGACGGCTGCCCCACCGCCCATCAAACCGGAGATCTCCTATGAGGAGTTCGAGAAGGTGGACCTCCGCGTCGCAAAGGTTCTTGCGGCAGAGATGGTTCCCAAATCGAACAAACTGCTCCGGTTGACGGTGGAAATCGACGGGGAGCGGCAGATCGTGGCGGGCATGGGAAAGGATTACAAACCGGAAGAGCTCGCCGGCAAGACCATCGTCGTCGTGGCCAACCTGAAGCCGGCGAAACTGATGGGGGTCGAGTCCCGCGGGATGCTCTTGGCTACGGACACCGAAGAGGGCCTCACGCTCCTGGGATTCGACCGGCCGCCGAAAACAGGGGCAAAGATCCGCTGATCCATGGAAAATAAGGGGACAGTGAACTTCACTGTCCCCTTATTTCTTGTCCTTATTTTTCAAACCCTCCGAGATCAACGTTGGGGCGGCAGAGATTACGCCAAGCCGGCCGGGGGCGGCAGCGGGATGTCCACCGGCTTCACGAAGCGGTTAACGACCTCCAGGGTATTGCCCACATTGAGTTTCCGGAAGAGGAGGGCGAACTGCGCCTCCAACTCTCCGCCAAGCGCCTTTCGGACCGTCTCCGGGAGATCCCACATCTGCTGTTTGAAGGGGCCGATCCCTCTTTTGCGGGTCTTGTAGAAGAACTGTTCCTCCGTATCGCCTTCCTTCCGCTCGGAAGCCGCTTCCCGTTTCAGGTAATCGTAGATCTGCTCGCGGAGCGCGGGCGGAAAATTCGCGCTGTCGTAAACAATATTCTGGAATCCGGTGGCAAGGTGTATCTCTGCCGTTCCGGTGGCGGGGAAGCGGTCGAAGGCCTCATTGGGCAATGTGGAAGCGCCGTGCTGAACCGCGCCGGCCATCCCGTATTCGGCCCGCGCAACAGCGGAGAGCTTCGAAAGGGTATCGAAGTCGAGCTTGACCTTGGCGACGCTCCCGTCGGCCAAGGGAATCCCCCCGTGGGTCGTTCCGGTCTGGACGCTGATCTTGCTGATCC
>DIWG01000035.1:62309-62816 GCA_002423465.1 Syntrophaceae bacterium UBA6112
ATCGTCGTCATTTCCGCGGCCAGGCTGTAATTGAGGGTCTGCTGCTGCTTTACGGTCGTTTCCGTAAGATCGACGAGGGTCGATGTGTCGATATCGATATTGTAGAAGCCCGCGTCGATGGCCTCCCAGATCAGGTCTTTGACGGCCTTGACCTCCCCCTCCGGTTCCTTCGCGTATTTCTTCGCCCCNNCCTGGAAGTGGTCGCCCTGGAGGAAGATGGGGCTCCGGTATCCTGTCTTTAGAGCGGCCGCCGTCACGGCGCAGGTGTATTCCGCCGGCCGCTGGAGGGTGTAATCGATCTCCGACCGTGCGATCTCGAAGATCATCGCTCCGGCGCCGGAAGCCTGAGCGGCTCGGAAGACGGCTTGGGCCGTGTCGTACGTCAAGGCGCGGATGTTGATTGCCGGCACCGTAAAACCGGAGACCTCTCCCCGTCCCATCGCCTCGTAAAGCCCCTGGATCGAGGCGGAATGGATGCCCATCGCCGCTCCGGCCCGGCGGATCAGC
>DIWG01000035.1:62902-63076 GCA_002423465.1 Syntrophaceae bacterium UBA6112
CCCCTCCACAGCCTTCTTCAGCATATTCGTATTATTGCAGATCATCATTTCACCTCGTTCATGTATAGGAAAGGCCCGGGTTCACGGGCCGTCTCCGGTTCTTTATGATCCGGCCGCCAGAAATTCCATCGCCTTTTCCACCTCGAACCGGCTTCCGATATAAATCGGACAGCG
>DIWG01000035.1:63195-63405 GCA_002423465.1 Syntrophaceae bacterium UBA6112
ATCCGCCGCTGTAGCGGAGCTTGTACCCCTCCGCTTCAAGATATTCGAGAAACCTCAGATGACTTTCGGTGCAATCCTTCCGGAGTCCTCCGGGGCTGTAGATGGATCCGCGCTCCTTGACGGTGATATTCTCCTGGGAGAGAACGTACTCCCCCTCCCGGTTCAGAACGAACTCGTGGGCCCCCTTGCCCGCGGAGTAGACCATCGTGA
>DIWG01000065.1 GCA_002423465.1 Syntrophaceae bacterium UBA6112
AATGAACCACACTCTCCTGATCGTGAGGACGATAACATTTCGCCGGTAGACGGGAAGGGTTCCATATTACGGAACCTTGTTCCCAATAACAAAACTATTTTTGGATGTCAATATTTTTCTGCCCACCCGGTCAATGGATATTTCGGGGCACTCTGAAATGATCCGCTGAAGAAATCGCGACGGATTGCTCTAGCGGGTAAACAGTGTATCCGCGATCTCGATTACATTATTACTCCGGAAACCATAAGTGCCGATCCTGTCATTCCCGCGAAAGCAGGAATCCAAGACTGGACTGGATGCCGGATCAAGTCCGGCATGACAAACTCTGATATGTTTACTTGCCGGTGTAATAATGAGATACGGAGGATTTTTTTCTTGACATGGCCAACGTATGGGATAAAATGTCAAAAAAATTTCATTATATGAAAATATCTTGAGGCCAGATGAAATCGGGACTCACCCATCAATCCCTCGAACGCGGACTGCGGGTGATCGAAACCATCGCCGATTTTGGCGGCGCCGCGCCCGCGTCCGTAATTGCCCGAAAAACCGGGTTGCCCCGCAGCACCACCCACCACTTGCTCCGTTCGTTGATCTCCTTTGGTTATCTTCTCCAGGATGGTGAGGCGCAACCCTATAAACTTGCTCCAAAACTTTTCAAACTTACCGGGCGTGCCTGGACCCAGGGGCAGCTTGCAGAGTTATCGCTTCCGTTTATCGATGAATTGAGCCGGTGCACGGGCGAAGGGACCAGTCTGGCGATTCTCCACGAAGGCGTGGTTTCGGTTGTGGCCAAGAGGGATTCCGAGGGACTGGTGCGCGTCGTCCAGAAGGTCGGGACTTTACGACCGATCCATTGCACGGCCGTCGGAAAGATACTGGCGGCGTGGCTGCCCGAAAAGGAACTCGACGACATCATTGACCGTATTATCTTCGAGAAATTCACCGCCAAAACGATTACAGCGGCCACGGTTCTGAAACGGGAGCTTACACGCATCCGGACGAACGGGTTTGCCGTCGACAACGAGGAGCACATCGAGGGCATCCGCTGTATTGCCGCCCCTGTTCGGGACCAGTCCGGAAAGGTCTGCGCAGCGCTCTGCATCGTGGGACCGAAGAACCGTTTTCCCCCAAGTCGGCTCAAAGAACTTCGCGGGCCGCTGCTGGAAGTGGCGGAAAAACTGTCGACCCAACTGGGGTACGAAGCGGTACAGAATGTCGCAACGTGACGCCGGATAATGAGGCGAAAGAAAAGCCCGGGCCGATTACAGCACCGTCCCCAACGGCGCATCGATGCATACAAGAATATGTCGGGAGGAAGGGATGAGATTCAAGGATCAGGTGGCCATCATCACAGGGGCCGCAAAAGGCATCGGGCGAAGCATCTCATTGACCCTCGTCGAAGAGGGGGCAAAGGTCGTTCCCGTGGATGTCGACAGTGAGGCCCTCCGGAGCCTGCAGGCAGAGATTGAAAAACGAGGAGGACAGGCCCTTCCTTTCACCTGCGACATATCAAAGCGTTCCGCTGTGGAGCGGATGGTGGAACAGGGATTGAAGGTCTTCGGCCGGATCGATCTGCTCGTCAATAACGCCGGCATCATCCGCCGCGGAACGATCGAGACGGTCAGTGAAGAGGACTGGGACCGGGTTATCGCCATCAACCTGAAAGGGACGTTCAACTGCTGCAAGGCCGTGGTCGGACCCATGAAGCGCCAGAGATCGGGAAAGATCGTGAATGTCTCTTCCATTGCCGGAAAGTCAGGGGACATTACCTCCGCGCCCGGATACGGTTCATCCAAGGCCGGGGCGGATGCGTTGATGAAAACCCTGGCCAGGCAGTTGGCCCCCAGCGGTATCCGGGTGAATGCCGTTGCGCCCCATGCCATTGAAACGGAGATGAGCGCCCAATGGTCCGATGAAAAGAGACGAGAAGTCATCGCGGGGATTCCCCTCGGCCGACTTGGGAGGCCGGAGGATGTGGCGGAGGCAGTTCTCTTTCTGGCCTCCGACGCCGCCTCGTTCATCACCGGAGAGATCCTCGACGTCAACGGCGGGGCGCTCATGGATTGACCGGGCGGCCTTCTTTTGCCCGAAGAGACTCTCCTTGAAGGCAACTTCCATCGGGCGGGAAGATGGTGGAGAGCGGTTAATGAAGTCTTGTCCGAATATTTAACAAATCTGTGGGAAAGGGGGGGTGAAAAGACTGGGTTACTCTGGCTGGATCGGATTTATATCAACCACCCGCAGGATCCCGTCCTCGAATCGGGGTTCCTGCGGGGCTGGAGAGAGGGAATTTGGATCCCCTCATCTGAATCGTTCAAGATGTCCCGCGCCGGAAGCGGAGCGGTTTACCGATGAAGGAGGGTATATGAAAGACTTCAAGAAATATTATGTTCTTTTCGCGGTAGCGATCATTTTCTCCCTGATCGTCACCTTGCCGGCCTTCGGACAGCAGAAATTCGTTCTGAAGTTCAATCACGTATTGGGTCCGAAGGAACCCTATCACTTGGGGTTCAACGCATGGGCCAAGGCCGTTGACCGGAAGACCAAGGGCGGCCTCAAAATCGAGGTCTTCCACAGCGCCCAGTTGGGGGTTGAGGAGGACATCATCGAGCAGATCCGGCAGGGGGCCAATGTGGGGCAGAACACCGACTCGGCCCGTCTCGGGAATTATGTCCCCGGAATCGCCATCATGAACGGCCCCTATTTCGCCAACACCCTTGAGGAGGTTCTAAAGGTCAAGAACACCCCGACAGTGAAAGGCTGGGTCGACGAACTGGCCAGCAAGTACGGGCTGAAGGTCGTCTCCTTCACCTGGGTTCAGGGTTATCGCCATTTCTTTACGAACAAGCCAATCAGAAAACCGGAGGATTTGAAGGGCATGCGCATCCGGACGCCTCCCGCCCCCATTTGGCAGGAATCGATCCGCGCCCTGGGCGCGGCGCCCGTGGCCCTTCCGTTCGGCGAGATGTATCCGGCGCTCCAGCAGAAGGCGATCGACGGCGTCGAGCTCGTCTACAACAACATCCCCGGCGGCCGTTTCTACGAGGTCCTCAAGTACGCCAACGAAACGTCGCACATCATGCTGATCAACTTTGAGGTGATCAGCGCCAAGTTCTTCAACAGCCTGCCGGCCGACTACCAGAAGATCCTCGTCGAGGAGTGCGACAAGGCCGGACTGGAGACGTCCAAAAAGATCTTCGCCTCCGAGAAGGAGGTCAAGAAGCAGTTGATCGCCAAGGGGATGGTCGCGATCGAGGATTGCGATATTGCCGCCTTCAAGAAGGCCGGGCAGAAGGCCTATGAAGTCCTGAAGATCATCGATGCCAAGGACAAGGTCTACAAGGAAGCTGGATTGAAGTAAGATTTGAAAAGGGCTCTCGGGGTTCTTTTGAGCCGGCCCCTCCCGCGGAGGGGCCGGCTTGTATGATCCATCGAAACCGGCGGCGATCGGCAAGGGTCGCCCCCGGCCGGCAGGAGCGATTCCGGCGGGTATGGCGGTCTCTGACACCCGGACCTTCTCTATAACGTCGTCTGTCCCAATTCATGGAGTAAGGTGAATTATGAAGAAACTATACGAGTGCATCTGCAACGCCGAGGTCTTGATCGCACGGAGCTTTCTGGTCATCATGGTCGTTTTAATCTTCGGGGCCGGCATCGCGCGGCTCATTGCCCATCCCATCAACTGGGCGATCGACGTCGCCACGTGCCTTTTCGCTTGGGCCTGTTTCTTATGCGCGGATATCGCCTTCCGAAAGAACAAGCTGATGTCCGTCGAAGTCGTGACCAACCTGCTGCCCGAGAAGGGCAGGAAGGCCTGCAGGATGATCAATTACCTCATCCTTTTGGTTTTTCTGTCTTATTTGATCATCTCGGGGACATGGCTCTCCTATGTCAGCCGGGCCAGGGCCTTTCAGGGAATCCCCGAATTCAGTTTCTCCTGGGTGACGATGAGCCTGCCGATCGGCTCGGCCCTGCTTTTGATCACGACGGTCCTCAAGATCCGTGCGGAGCTCAAGGGGGCCACATCGGGGAATTGAAAAGTGCCTTTCATCCATTCCATCCTTCAATCGGGAGGGTTGAGCCATGTTGTTGGTCGTGTCCGCTTTTATTGTCCTTCTTCTGATCGGGATGCCCGTCGCTTTCGCCATCGGCATTTCAGGCGCCCTTTTTTTCATCCAAAACCTGAATCTTCCCTTCACGATCCCGATACAGCTCACGGTTTCCCAGACCCAGAACTTTGCCCTGCTGGCCGTTCCGCTCTTCATCCTTTCGGGCAATTTCATGAACCAAGCGGGGATCACCGAAAGGCTTCTGACCCTCTCGACGGTCCTGACCGGCCACATGCGGGGAGGGCTGGCACAAGTCACCATCGCCCTTTCCACCCTGATGGGAGGGGTGTCCGGTTCCTGTATCGCCGACGCCGCGATGGAAACCCGGATCCTGGGACCGGAGATGCTCAAGAGGGGCTTCACCAAGGGGTACACGGCGGGAATCATTTCCTTCAGCTCGCTGATCACCCCGATTATTCCGCCGGGAATCGGCTTGATCCTGTACGGAACCGTCGGCCAAGTTTCCATCGGGAGACTCTTCGCCGCCGGCATCCTCCCCGGCTTGTTCCTGTGGATCGCCCTGGCGATCACCGTGTCGCTGACAGCCAAGCGGCGGGGATACAAACCCGAGCGGGAATGCATCGCCAGGCCCAAAGAGATCATCGTTGCGGCGTGGAGCAGCCTCTGGGCAGTCCTCTTCCCCGTCTTTCTGCTGGTGGGGTTGCGTTTTGGGATTTTCACCCCATCGGAGATCGGGGCCTTCGCGGTTGTCTATGCGATCACGGTCGGCGTATTCGCCTATAAGCAGCTCAAATGGGCGACCATCAAGGAGGCCCTCGAGGGCAGCACCGTGGACATCGGCGCCGTCATGTTCATCATCGCCATGTCGGGGATTTTCGGTTATGGCATCGTCTGGGACCGGGTCCCGGAGACGATCTCCAATTTCATGCTCGGGATTTCCGAGAACCCCTATGTCGTCATGTTGCTAATCATTGCATTTCTCTTGATCGCGGGCTGTTTCGTCGACGGCTCGGTCCTGATCATCATGCTGACCCCGATCTTCCTGCCCATCGCCCTGGATCTGGGCCTCGACCCCGTCCATTTCGGCCTGATCTTCATCATCGCGATCACGATCGGCAACTTCACTCCGCCAGTGGGATCGGCCATGTACGCCGTCTGCTCGATTCTGGAGTGTCCGGTCGGCGATTATACGCTGGAGTCGCTCCCCTTCCTTTTTACCGTCTCGGCAGTGTGCGTTCTCCTGATCTTCGTTCCGGATATCGTGCTTCTGATTCCGGATTGGATATTCGGGAAGGCATAGACGACCAATCCCTTGCAGTCCCCTGCCGATGCACACCCTTGTCCAAAATATCCATTGACATGCCCAGGAGGTTTTGTTATAGGGAAGATCATTTCGTAATGCGGAACAGACTCTTTCCATCTTCAATCAAACGACATTCTCCAGACGACGGATAATTCGAGGAGGATTTGGATTGAAAACTGAGCAACCGTCGATCGGCAAAGTCCCGACCGGGAACTCGCCCGGGCTCGGAAAATCGGTTGAAAAAGTGCTTGATTTTCTGATGAATTTCATCGAAACGGCGGGCGCCGTTCTGCTGGCCGTCATGACGCTGATCATCATCTGGCAGATCTTCGCCCGTTTCCGGATCATCAACATCATCTCCCCCTGGACCGAGGAGGTCGCCATGATCCTCCTGGTCTGGTTCGGACTGACCGGCGCGGCGATCGGCATCCGCAAGCACCTGCATATCGGCGTGGAATTCGTCACCACCCTTTTCCCCGAATCGACTCAAAAAATCATGATGATCTTCGTCGACATTCTGCTGGCCTGTTTCTCCGTCTTTTTGCTGGTCAAGGGGGCCGAACTCGCCTGGGCGCTGAAGGATACCGATACGCCGGCCACCGTTATTTCGCGAGGCCTCGTCATCTATTCCGCCGCGCCGGTGGCCGCCCTCCTGATGCTCATCTATTCCGTGGAGCTGATCGTCAAACAGATTGCCGTGTTGAGGGGGAAAAGAGAATGATCCAGGACCCGATTGCCATCGCCATCCTGCTCGGTTCTTTCGCTTTGCTGATCCTGATACGGACGCCGATTGCCTTCGCCCTCGGGGTTTCCTCCATTCTAACCGCCCTTTACAGCGGTCTGGATCTGATGATCATCGCCCAGCGGATGGTCAACGGGATGGAGTCGATCCCGCTGATCGCGATCCCCTTCTTCATCCTGGCCGGCCAGATCATGAGCGAAGGCCGGATTGCCGAGAGGCTGGTCAATCTGGCCAGCCTCTTCGTCGGGCGGATCCGGGGGGGGCTGGCGATGATCAACTGCGTGGACAGCCTGTTCTTCGGCGGCATCTCCGGTTCGGCGGTCGCCGATGTCTCCTCCCTCGGATCGATCATGATCCCGGCCATGGAAAAAAAAGGGTATTCAAAGAGTTTTGCGATCGCGCTCACCGTCACCACCGCGGTCCAAGCCGTTCTCATCCCGCCGAGCCACAACATGATCATCTATTCGATGGCCTCGGGCGGAACCTCGATCGGCAGGCTCTTTCTCGCCGGCGCGCTGCCGGGGATCCTGCTCGGCGTGTCGCTGATGGTCACCAGTTACGTCCTGGCCGTCAAGTATAACTTCCCGCGCGAAGACTGGCCCGGCTGGAAAAAAGCCGTCACCATCTTTATCGAGGGCATCCTGTCGGTGGGAGTAGCCGTCCTGATCATGGGCGGGATCATCTCCGGAATCTTCACGGCCTCCGAATCGGCCGCGGTCGCGGTGGTCTATGCCTTCATCCTGACCTTCATCGTCTATCGGGACATCCCGGTCTCCCGGTTCATGAAGATCCTCAAGAACTCGGTCAACACCGTGGCCATGGTCTTTCTGCTGATCTCCACCTCTACCGCCTTCGCGTGGATGATGACCTCGATGCAGGTGCCGCAGGCCGTCGCTGGCTGGCTGCTGTCGCTCTCCGAAAACAAATATGTGATTCTGACCCTGGTCAATATCTTCCTGCTCTTCGTCGGGATGGTGATGGACATGGCCCCGGCAATCGTGATCTGCACCCCGATCCTGCTCCCGATCATGAAAACCATCGGCGTCGATCCGGTTCACTTCGGGGTGATTCTCGTGTTCAATCTGGGACTCGGCCTCTGCACGCCGCCGGTCGGCAATGCCCTCTTCGTCGGCTGCGCGGTCGGCAAGGCCAAAATGGAAGAGGTGATGCCGTCCCTGATCGTCTGCTACATCCCGATGGTCGTGATCCTCTTCATCATCACCTTCTTCCCGGATATTGCAATGGTACTGCCGAATTGGATCATGAAATAGAGCGAAATGGGGGTGATGCCTTCCGGAAACGCAGGCTTGGGGTAGTAGGATATTCAAACATTTTAAGGAGGAGGAGATCGAAATGAAAAAACGTATTGGGATTTTGTTCTTTATCGCTGTTTTCGTCGGTGTGACTTTCGGCGCCGCTCAGGTTTTCGCGGCGGCAAAGGTGCTCAAGCTGGCCGAGGTCCATCCGAAGGGGTATCCGACCGAGATGGGCGATCAGAAATTCGCAGAACTCGTCGAAAAAAAGACGAACGGTCGGCTCAAGATCCAGGTCTATGGCAACAGCCAGCTCGGCTCCGAGAACGACGTGGTCGAACAGGCCAAACTGGGCGTGATCGAGTTCGTACGGGTCTCGACATCCCCGGCGATCTCGGTTTTCCCGCAGATCGGCGTCTTTTCGATGCCGTATCTCTTCCGTTCCCAGAACCACATGTGGAATGTCCTGAACGGTCCGGTCGGCCAGCACTTCCTGGCGGCCATGGAGCCGATCGGCCTGGTCGGTCTCGGTTACTTCGACCCCGGTTCCCGGAACTTCTATACCACCAAGCCCCTGAAGAGCGCGGCGGATCTGAAGGGTCTGAAAATCCGGGTCCAGCCGAATCCGATCATGGTCAACATGGTGAAGCTGCTGGGCGCCACCCCGACCCCGATTAACTATGCCGAGGTCTACAGCGCGCTGCAGACCGGCGTGGTGGACGGCGCCGAGAACAACGTCCCGAGCTGGGTGTCGCAGAACCACTATGAAGTGGCCAAAAACTTCATCAAGGACGCCCATGCCCGGCTGCCGGAACTGCTGATGGTCAGCAAGAAATTCTGGGACACCCTGAACGCCGCGGACAAGAAGGCCTTGAAGGACGCCGCCAAGGAGGCGACCGGATTCCAGATCAAGGCCTGGAACAAGGCGGAGGACGATTATCTGGCCCAGGCCAAGAAGAAAGGGTGCATCGTCAGTGAAGCCAACGTCGCCGAGTTCCAGAAGGCGGTGGCGCCGATGTATGCGATGCCCGAATACGCCACCTACAAGGAGTGGGTCGACAAGATCAACGCAACCAAATAACGACAGTGTTGAAGAAGGGAGCGGGGCGGCGACAACTCCGTCCCACTCCCTTCTTTAAAAGGTTCATTCGGTTTATTCGTATTTCGCCGTCCGCATGGTAAGGGTAAGAGCCGTTTATAATCAACACGTTCTTCACGGCACTTAGACGCACTCGCTGAACCCGCAGGAGTGGCAGACGGAACAGCCCCCTTCATGCTCGACCTTGCCGCCGCATTCGCGGCATGCCCCCTTGAACAGCGATTTCTTTTCCATCTTCTCCCCGTGGCCCGTGGAAGACATATGGTTCTGAATGGCTTTGGCCACCGCATCGGCGCAGGAAAGGACCTTTTTTTCACCGAAACCGGCGGGCGAATGGCAGGAGATGTCCAAGAGCTGCTTGACGACTTGTTTCGGCTGAACGCCGCTCCGCCAGGCCAGGGAAACCATCCGGCCGATCGCCTCGCTCTGCGAAGCGGCACAGCCGCCCGCTTTTCCCATGGTCGTAAAAAGTTCGAAGAGCCCTTCTTCATCTTCATTGATGGTCACATACAGAGGCCCGCAACCGGTCTGCATTCGGTACGTCCAGCCTTTCAGGGTCATGGGACGATCGCGAACCGGCTTTTTCTCTGCCGCCTCCGATTCCTGCGGTGTTTGGGCGGTAGACAGAACCTGATGTTCTCTGGATCCGTCCCGGTAGATCGTAACGCCTTTGCAGTCCAATTGATAGGCCAGTTCGTATACCTTCCTGACCTCTTCAATCGTCGCGGTTTTGGGAAAATTCACCGTCTTGCTGACGGCGTTGTCCGTGTTCTTCTGAAATGCCGCCTGCATCCGGATATGATCCTCCGGCGTGATGTCATGGGCCGTAACGAATAACGCACGAAGATCGGCGGGAATCTCCTGGATCCCCTGAATCGTGCCGTGCTCCGCGATCTTCTCCATGAGGGCTTCGGAATAGACGCCCCGTTCCTTGGCCATCTTTTCGAACAGGGGGTGGACTTCGACCAGGATGTTGTTGTCCAGAACCTGTCGCACGAAGGAGACGGCAAAAATCGGTTCGATCCCGGATGAGGTGTTCGCAATGATCGAGATCGTTCCGGTCGGGGCAATGGTGGTCACGGTCGCATTGCGGATCGACGGTTTCCCCTGCCGGGCAAAAAGGGAGCCTGCGAAATTGGGGAATGCGCCCCTCTCGACGGCCAAAAGCTCGGAAGCTGCATGCCCCTCGTCATTGATAAATGCCATCACCTTTTCACCCAACGCGACGGCATTCTCGGAGCTGTAAGGGATCCCCAAAGCGACGAGCATATCGGCCCACCCCATGACGCCCAGGCCGATCTTCCGGTTGGCATAGGTCATCTGGGCGATCTGCGGCAGCGGATAGCGGTTGAGCTCGATCACGTTGTCCAGAAAATGAACGGCCAGGTGCACGACCTCTTTCAGCCGCGGCCAGTCGACTTGCCCATCCTTCACCATCAACCCCAGGTTGATGGATCCCAGGTTGCAGGATTCATAGGGGAGCAGCGGCTGCTCGCCGCAGGGATTGGTCGATTCGATCGTGCCGATATGCGGGGTGGGGTTGTCCCGATTCATCCGATCGAGAAAAATAATCCCCGGTTCTCCATTTTCCCAGGCATGCCGGACAATCAGGTCAAAAACATCACCGGCCTTTAAGGTTCCAGCCATTTTACGATCCCGGGGATTGATCAACGGATAGGATTCATCCTGTTCCAATGCCTTCATGAAGTTTTCGGTCAAACCTACGGAAATGTTGAAATTGTTCAATTGTTTCCGATCGGATTTGCAGCGGATGAATTCCAGGACATCCGGATGATCCACCCGCAGGATCCCCATGTTGGCGCCTCGCCTCGTACCGCCCTGTTTGACCGTCTCCGTAGCGATGTCGAAGACCCGCATGAAGGAGATGGGTCCGCTGGAAATGCCTGTCGTGGACTGGACAACGTCATTCTTGGGGCGGAGGTCGGAAAAGGAGAAGCCCGTGCCGCCGCCGGACTTGTGAATCAGGGCCGTATGCTTGACCGCATCGAAGATCTCATCCATCGAGTCCCCGACGGGCAGCACAAAACAGGCCGACAACTGGCCCAATTCGCGGCCGGCATTCATCAGCGTGGGGGAATTCGGAAGAAACTCAAGTGCGGCCATGGCATTGTAAAAACGGTCCGCCAAGGTCGATGTATCGTCATCCTTTTTGAATTTTTGATCGGCATAGGCAATCGCCGCCGCAACACGCCGGAACATATCCGCGGCGGTCTCCATGACACGGCCGTCTGAGTCCTTGCGCAAATAGCGCCTCTCCAAGACCGTTGTGGCGTTTTTGGATAATTGCGGAACGATGGATGGGTGAACGTCCATGATGCTATCTCCTTATGATGAAGTCGTGTCCGGCATGAAGCCATACAATTTTACAAGAAACACAATATATTGTATGGGGTGTTTGTATAACCACAATATCTATATGGCGTCAACCGGAATTTTATCCCTGAGTAAAGGAAATTTATTAATCCATCCGGCCGGCCCCATCTTTCAGTCCTGCCGGAGGATTTTGAGGATCTCCGGACCGAAGCGGTTCAGGTTATCCGCCGAGAGGAGTTCGGGCCCGGTCATAATCTGAAGGGATGCGGCTTCCAGACGCGCGAGGGCAACGAGCTGCGGATCAGGCAGGAGCATGAAGCAGGCGCGGTTGATTTCTTTCGCCTTCTCGAAGCGCCAGCGGTACAGCAACCGGAGCCGCTCCTTCTGCCGGGAGGACATCTGCCCGTAGCCGGGGAGTTTCCTGTGGCCCAGCCGGTCGAGGGTCTTCGGCCGCCAGGCGACCGCGGTCAACCCGACGAAGTGGTGCTTCGCCTCCTTTTCCAGGCCCTTTTCACGCAGATCCGCGTCCAGCTTCCGGTAGAGATCGTGCAGATGGGCCGTATCGAGGGCGGCGTAGTCCAACTGCCCTTCGGATAGAGGCCGGATATCCCAGCGGGAGCGCTGCATTTTCTTCTCCAGGGTGACACCGAGAAGGGTCTCGAGAAGCGTCGAAAGGGCAAGCTGCCTGAAACCCAGGAGAGACGCGGCACGGTGGGTATCGAAGATGTTCCGGAAGACGAAATCATAGTCCCGCTTCAGGATCCGGATGTCGTTGTCGCCGGCATGGAAGATCTTGAGGACGTCCGGGTCGATCAGAACATCGCCGAGAAAGGAGAGATCGAGACCGGCCAGCGGATCGATCAGCCAGGTCTTTTCTCCGGTCTGGACCTGGAGGAGGCAGAGCTTCTCCCGGAAGAAGCGAAAGGAGTCATACTCCGTATCGAGAGCGATCTCCGGCGCGGAGCGGATCGGTTTTTCCGCCTTCGCCAGTTTTGCGGGCGTGTTGACAAACGTCCAAGTTTTTTTCATGACAGTCCTATTTTTTCGCTCCGGTTCAGGTTCTTTCGCTCCGGTTCAGGAGGCCCTTATCAGACTTTTCAGCGGATCGCCATCCTTAATGCAAAATTCACGAGAAAAAATGAGACCATAACGGCGAAAGCGCCCAAATCGCATCCGGAAAACAGCAGTTCCCGGAGTGTGGTCCTGGGACCACGCCGGTAACCGCGGGCCTCCATGGCGACGGCGAGTTCGTCGGCGCGGCGAAACGAGGAGAGGAGCAGCGGAACGGCAAGCGCCGCAACCGCGCGGGCCCGAAGGACAACGCTTCCCGTCGAAAAATCCGCCCCGCGCGCCATCTGTGCCATCCGCAGACGGTCGTATTCCTCCAGGAGCATCGGCATGAAACGGAGCGCCATCGCGATCATCACGGCAAGGTCCTGCGATGGAACGCCCACCCGCGAGAGCGGCCGGAAGAGACGTTCGATTCCTCCGACGAGGTCGGAGGGGGGCGTCGTCAACGTCAGAACGGCAGCAGCGAGAACGAGACCGGCGAACTGCCAGCTCACATAAATCCCCCGGAAGAGACCCTCCTGCGTGATCCGGACCGGCAGCGGTGCGAGCGACAGAAGCGGACGCCCATCGGTGAAGAGGAGATGGACGAGGAAGATCATCGCCATGAAAACCGCCACGGGCCGGAGCGCGCCCAGGGCCTGGGAGGGCGTCATGCGGGCCGCGAGGATGACCGCAATGAGAAAAGCGCTGATCAGCAGGATCTCCGCCGGCGTCGCCCCAAAGATGAGGATGCTGAGCGCGACCACGGAGAGGATTTTTACCCGCGGGTCGAGGTGGTGGATGATGGTTTCGCCCGGCAGGTACTGCCCCAGACGGATCATGATCCGCCCTCTTGCGAAAACCCGTTCAGACCGACGGCAAGCAGCAGATCCGCCTTTTTGAACACCTCCGCCGGCGTTCCGCTCAGGAGCACCCGCCCCCGGTCCATCACCACAACCCGGTCCGCTCCTGCGATGTCCCGCATGTCGTGGGCAATGTGGATGATCGCCATCCCTTCCCCATTCAGCCGCCGGATGATCTCCAGGACGCGCTGTTTCCCCGCCGGGTCGAGATAGGCCGTCGGTTCGTCGAAGGCGATATAGCGGGGGTCCATCGCCAGCACGCCGGCAATCGAGAGGAGGCGCTTCTCCCCGCCCGAGAGCGTGTGGGGGGCGCGTTTCTCAAAACCCGTCATCCCGACCATCGCCAGGCATTCATCCACGCGGCGCCGGATCTCCGCGGAGGGAAGCGCAAGGTTTCCCGGCCCGAAGGCGACGTCCTCCTCGACCGTCATCCCGACGATCTGGCTGTCCGGGTTTTGGAAGACCATCCCGACCCGCCGCCGAATCTCCCGGACGGAGGCGCTGTCGGTCGTCATCATCCCGTCCACGCAGACCGTTCCGGCCGCCGGGAACAGGAGCGCATTCAGATGTTTGATGAGCGTGGTCTTCCCGCAGCCGTTCGGACCGATCAGCGCCGTGTGAGTGCGCTCTTCGATTTCGAGGTTGACCGCCTGAAGGCAGTCCGGCGCCCCGTCGTCGTAGCGGTAGACCAGATTTTCGACACGAATCATAGCAGCTTCCCGCCGAGACGGTCCCGGAGTTTGAGCGCGATCCAGGCCGTGAGAAGGATCTTGATTCCGTCGCCCGGCAGGAAGGGAAGGACGCCGACGGCCAGCGCCTTCGCCGGGGACAGACGGGCGACCAGAGAGAGCTGGATAACCCCCAGCGTATAGAGAACCACGGTTCCCGCGATAAGCGAGAGGCATAACCAGGCAAAGCCGGGACGCGCCTTCAGCGCGGCGAGTTTCCCGATCACAAAGGCCGCGGCGATAAATCCGATCAGGTAGCCGCCCGTCGGCCCGAAGAGGACCCCGAGGCCCGCCTTGCCGCCGGCAAAGACCGGAAGACCGATGATCCCGAGAAGCAGATAAACCACCTGGCTGAGCGCTCCGAGACGCCCTCCCAGGAGCGTTCCGGCAAGGCCGAGAAACAGGGTTTGGAGGGTGATCGGCACCGGCGGGAGCGGGATGATGATGTAGGCCCCCACGGCGGTCAGCGCCCCGAAGAGGGATGCGTAAACCATGCCGCGGAGGGATGTTTGTTCCCGGTTCATTTTTCCCTTTCAACCATCCCGTTGCCTCCGACGCCTGCAAACATACTTCGCCCCATCTTGATTTTCAACCCTTTTCCCTTTGCTTCCGTTCCCGAAGCCGCTTTTCAATCCAGAGGCAGAACCGCATGAGCAGACCCTGGTGCTGTGAGGTGAAGGGGATCCCCAGGAGATTTCCAGAGATCTCGCTTCGCTGAAAGCAGTCCAGAATGATTGGCCGGTCGGCCGGACCGGTGCAATCAATCCGGTAACGGTAAATGGAGCCCAGAT
This sequence comes from Syntrophaceae bacterium UBA6112, assembly GCA_002423465.1. Taxonomy (GTDB): domain Bacteria; phylum Desulfobacterota; class Syntrophia; order Syntrophales; family UBA5619; genus UBA5619. The sequence continues at coordinate 14,237 of DIWG01000065.1, forward strand.
GATAGGAATAGGGGGGACGGCTCCGCTCGAACGCCTCGGCGCAGGCCTCATCCGCTGCGGGGAGGGTCCTCCCGATAAGCCCCGGGTCCCGCGATCCTTCCGCCGTCCGGTCCTTGCCGTGGAACGCGCATTCAAAATCGAAGAAGTCCCGACGGTATTGCTCGACAAAATGCCGGTAGGCTCTCGGATCCGTCCGAAAATCCTTCTCGTCCAGGCCGGACGCCGCAATCTCCTCCTTGCCGGGCGGGACAGCCACCACACGCATCATCTTTTTCCCCTCACAGACACCTTTTTGACGGTTTATTCCGAAGCGACTTTCCTCCCGGCGGACAAATACCGGGAGGGTCTGCTTTAATATAATGCTGAAATTATCTTGACAAGTAAAAAAATGTAATTTAATTACGGCCACGTTTGAGGGAGACCCCTCAGTGCCATCATTTATAGAAAGGAGGTGCCCAAATGAAGAAGGTATTTGCAGTCATTATTTCCCTGCTTTTTGTCGCGGCGTTATCCTTTGCAGTCGTCGGGTGCAAGAAAGCTGAAGAACAGAAACCCGCCGAGACTGCGGCTCCGGCTCCGGCTCCTGCGCCTGCTCCGGCCCCCGAGGCGACGCCTGCAGCACCGGCCGCTCCGGCCGCGCCTGCCGCGCCTGCAACGAAGTAAAAAAGGCGATCGTCACAAAGAAGCAAACCGGCCGAACAGAGATGTTCGGCCGGTTTTTTTACAGGCGATGGGAGCTGAAAAAAATCTGGACATCCCGCAAGAGAAGGTTTATGGGACGAAATATTATTTCACACATTACCATAAGTCATACGAGGCCGGAATGAGATTCGACATTGCCAAGAGCGGAAGCGGACTCGTTTACGAGATCCGTCACATCGTAAATGTCGCCAACCGGTTAAAGCGGTCCGGCGTTGAGGTGATCTGGGAGAACATCGGCGATCCGGTCCAGAAGGGCGAGAAGGTCCCGGAATGGATGCGGAAGGTGCTCACCGACCTGCTGCGTAAAGACTGCACCTACGGCTATTCCCCGACGAAGGGGGCGGACGCGACCCGCGAGTTCCTCGCGGAAAAGGTCAACCGTCGCGGAAAGGCGCAGATCACGCCGGAAGATATCATTTTTTTCAACGGTTTGGGAGACGCAATCGCCCGTGCCTACAGTGCGATCCGCCTCGACGTGCGGATCATCATGCCGGAGCCGACCTACTCCACGCACCTCCTGGCGGAGGTCCACCACGCCTCCTTTCCGCCGAACACCTACCGGATGAACCCATACTGCGACTGGTCTCCGGACATCAACGAGCTGGAACGGAAGGTGAAGAGCCACAAGGCGATCGTCGGCATCCTCGTGATCAACCCGGACAACCCCACCGGTTTCGTCTATCCCGAGGAGGCGCTGGTCCGGATCGTCGACATCGCCCGCCGCTACGACCTCTTCCTGATCTTCGATGAGACCTACCACAACATCGTCTTCAACGGGAAGAAGACGGTTCCACTGTCGGACATCATCGGCGAGGTTCCGGGGATTGCCATGAAGGGAATCTCCAAGGAGTTCCCCTGGCCCGGTTCCCGCTGCGGCTGGATGGAGATCTACAACGCGGACAAGGACGAGACCTTCGCCCGCTATATCGATGCGATCCTGACCCAGAAGATGTCGGAGGTCTGCTCGACGACGCTCCCGCAGATGGCGATCCCGAGGATCATGACTCACCCGCAGTATCAGCCCTACCTGCAGGAGAGGCTCCGCCACTATGAAAAGCTCTCCAACATCGCCTACGGGATCCTCAAGGACCTTCCCTATGTGATGGTAAACCGGACCTGCGGCGCATTCTACATGACGGTTGTCTTCAACGAGGCGGTCCTCAACAGCCGCCAGAGGCTTACGATACCGCAAGACGACGTCCGGGCCTACATTGAAGAACTGGCAGCAGAGCCGATCGAATTCGACAAGCGCTTCGTCTATTACCTCCTGGGCGCCACGGGGATCTGCGTGATTCCGCTGACCTCTTTCTTCACCGACCTGCCCGGTTTCCGGATGACCCTCCTCGAACGGGACGAGGCCAAGTTCGAACATGTTGTCCGCACGATTGGCGAAAAGATTGTAGCGTACGTCGAATCGGCCCGGTAGGATACCTTACGGTTTCTTTAGGAACCGCCATTCTTTTTATTGGCCTTTCTTTTCTTTTTCGCTTTTTTTGTCTGAGCTTTTGTTTCTGCCAATACCTGTCTTTTCAAGCCGTTAACATAGTCATCATCGGTCTTGTTTTTTTTCCTTCGCGTTTTTATCCAATGCCCGATCACAAAGCCGATCAGACAAGCGATTGATAGAAATACCCACGATTCTAAAGTATTCGGGAGCATCACCTTCTCCGTTTGATGGTTCATTCAACCGTTTGTGCATTTTGAAAAGCGCAAGCGGATCCTACGCCTTTCCCGTCGCGAGGTAGGGGATCGTGTACGGCCCTTCCCGGATGAAGGCAACCGCCGGCTCGAGACCTTTTTTCCGGTAATCGGCCACGGCGAAACGGAGCGCATTTTCAACCATCTCACGGACCGCCTGGACGGGGTCGCGCCACCCCTCATCCAGGAAGTCGAGGCCGCATTGTCCCGGGATCATGCAGTAATCCTCCCGCGGAATCGTGTGCGTGCAGTAGAAAAACCGCTCCTCGTCGATCTTCCGGAAGACCTTCGCCCACATCTCCGGCTCCCACTGATCCTTGGTGAAGCGCCAGCCGGGCGCCTCGATCATCTGCATGTAGTGATCGCCTCCCTGGATCTTGAGCATGTGGAGGAGGCTTTTGTATTCCGGACCGCCGATCGGCTCCGCGTCGCGGTTGTCCGTGGCGATGATCATGACCCCCCCTTTCCGGATCGCCGGGAGGGCGTTGTGGGCGGCTTTCACCGCCTGGTAGTGGTTCCGGCCGACATAGCTGCCGTGGGTGAGGATGATGTCGTACTCCCTCTCCACCGGAACGGAGACATAGTCCCGGATGAGATCGCTCGCCGCCTTGTGGGCCGCCTCGAGATCTCCGGCGAAGACGCCGGTCAGATACATGTCCCGGTCGAGCGTTGCGTTTACGATGAAATCGACGCCCACCGTCCGGGCGATCGCCAGGGACTCCTCATGACAGGGGTTCCGTTGAAGGATCAGGTTCTGCGCAAAGGGGGATTCGAGGAAGGCGGGGCTGTGGAACTTCTCGATGGTTCGCTTGTCGACGAGGCCCGGGCAGATCGCCTTCCGTCCGCCGGATAATCCCGCCATGAAGTGGCTCTCCACGAGGCCCGTGGCGATCCGGATATCGGCTCGGAAAAAGGCGCTGTTGACGAAAACATTCCCACCGGTTTCGCTCCGGCCGATGAAGGCGAGCGAGTCCGTGTCCTCGCAGTCGTGGTCGATCATCCGGTAGTCCCGAATGATATCCTCGCCGAACATCTCGAGGCGTTCGGCGGCGGTGCTCGGCCGGTGCATCCCGTTGCCGATGACGATCTCGATGTTTTTCCGGGAAATCCCCGCCGCCTCCAGACGGTTCAAGAGCGGGCGGAGGAGGCCGTTTTCACCGCGATAGGGGACGGGGCGGGTGATGTCGGATACGGTCACCGCCGCCATGAGTTCCGCGGCCGGTTTCCCCTTTCCCCGGATGATCTCCGCAAGCGGCGGACAGCCGATCGGCTGCGACAGGGCCTCTTGATAAGCCGCCTGCGGGTCGGTGAGGACCGGGATCTCCTTCATGCCGATGATCGCGCAGTCCGGCGGGACGCGGATTTTCAGGATCTCTGCCCCGTATTCGACGGGAATCTCTTTCCAGTCCGTGGTGTCGATTTCCCGGCAGGTGTACTCGATATCGGGTCGCATATGAGCCTCCGGATAACCATGATCTCATTTTTGCTGGAAGATTCGTTGACGTGGGAATCTACCCGGAAGGGAGGGACCCTGTCAAGTTCAAAGTATCGCCGTGGGTCCGCCCGCGGCAATTGGCCGGTTGCAATTTCAGGGGTGTTGCGGTATGGAAAGAAAGGGTGGACGAAGCCCTTCGGAATACTGAAATTAGTGAAAGACCACTATTTTCAAATACTTATCATGAGGCGACTATGAAAGTAAAGTTCATGGGTGCGGCAAGGACGGTGACCGGCTCCTGTTACATTCTGGAGGCGGCCGGCCGGCGGTTTGCGGTCGACTGCGGAATGCATCAGGGCAACAACGAGATCGAGAAGCGCAACTGGGACGTCGATATCTATGATCCCGACAAGATCGAATTCATGCTGCTGACGCACGCCCATATTGACCATTCCGGGCTTCTTCCGCGTCTGGTCCAGAAGGGGTTCCACGGCAAGGTGTACATGACCCCGCCGACCGCAGATCTCCTGAAGATCATGCTCCGTGACAGCGCCCACATCCAGGAGATGGAGGCGCAGTGGAAGGGCCGCAAGCGTCTTCGCAACGGCGATGCGGAGACGACCCCGCTCTATACCCAGAAGGACGCGATGGCGGCCTTTCCGCTCTTCTCCACCGTGAGCTACGGAGAAGCTTTCTCGCCATCCCCCGGGATCACCGTGACCTTCCGGGACGCGGGGCACATCCTCGGCGCGGCGATGCTGGAACTCGTCTTCCTGGAGGATGGGGTGAAGAGCCGCGTCGTCTTTTCCGGCGACATCGGCCGGCCGGCCCAGCTCCTGATCCGGGACCCGACGGTAATCGAAGCGGCGGATTTTCTTTTCATGGAGTCGACCTACGGGAACCGAAACCACAAGGACGAGACAGAGAGCCTGAACGAACTCGCCGAGGCGATCGCCTACAGCTACCAAAAAGGCGAGAAGGTGATCATCCCGGCCTTTGCGGTGGAGAGGACGCAGGAGATGATCTACTCCCTCCACCTGCTGGCGAAGGAGGGCCGCCTGCCCGCCGACATGCCCGTCTTCGTGGACAGCCCGCTCGCGATCCAGGCGACCGAGATCTTCCGGAAGTACCGGGACTATATGGACGCGGAGACGAAGGCGTTCCTGGCGAACGGTGAAGATCCGCTGAATTTCTCCCAACTTCGCTTTACCCCTTCGACAGAGGAGTCGATGGGGATCAACAACACCAAGGGACCGGCGGTCGTGATCTCCGCAAGCGGGATGGCCAATGCGGGCCGGATCAAGCACCACCTCCGCCATAACCTCTGGCGTCAGGGGGCGAGCATCGTTTTCGTCGGCTTTCAGGCGCAGGGGACGACGGGCAGGAAGATCGTCGACGGCGCCAAGAAGGTGCGCATCTTTAATGAGGATGTCGCCGTCGGGGCGAAAATCTTCACGATCAACGGCTTCTCCGCCCACGCGGGACAGGGCCAGTTGATCGACTGGCTCGGCCGGTTCAAAACGGAGAAGATGTGTCTTTTCCTGATCCACGGCGAATACATCGCCCAGCAGGAGCTGGCCGGACTCATCCGGGACCGCTTCGGGATCGATGCAGCGATTCCCGACTATCTCGAAGAGATGACGCTGGTGCCGGGGTGTGAATTGGCCCGTGTCGCGTATCCCGAAAAGGCGGCGCCGCGGATCGACTGGGGCTTCCTGATCGCCGACCTGGAGACAAGGCTCGCCCAGCTCCGGGAGCGCCGGGGGGCGATGGAGGGAAAGGCCTGGGTGGAGCAGACCGAACTCCGCGACCGGCTGCTCGAGGTGAACCGGAGTCTTTCCGGGATCATCTCCGAAATTCATTGATTCGAAAAAGAGGGGACAGCTCCCGATTCTTTTCTCCTAACCCTTTACCGTTGTTCCATCCGGTAGCGGAAGGTTGCGGTGACGTGGAGGCGGGAAAGATTGAAGGCCGCAGGAAGCGCCGCAAAAGGCGAGGCTGCCCGGATAACGGCAAGCGCTCCTTCGTCGAGAATGGGGCTTCCGGAAGAAGCGGTAACGTAATAACCGGCCAAGGCGCCTCCGGCGTCGATCGTAAAGCGGATCACGGCGTTTCCCTCCTGCTTTTCGGAAAGAGCCTGCGGCGGGTAGGACCAGAGATCATCGATCTTCCGGCGGATCTGGAGAAGATAGGCTTCATAGGGGCCTCCTGGGTTTTGCAGGGCGATCGAATCCTCGCGGTAATCTCCGATTTCTGCCGTCCGATCGGCTGAAGCCGCCGGTTCGCTGCGGGCTGAAACCGGAGGCGGTTCGATTTCCGTCGGCGTCTTCAGCTCGACGTTCATCACCCTCTCGGGCGTTGGTCCGCCCGACTTATCGATGCCGACCGTCAGGGCGATAATCAGCGCATGGCCGGTGAGAGAGGCCAGGATAAAGGGGATGAGGAACTTCTTCGCCGTCATGGGATCGGAAAACCTCCGTCATTCAGACGGTACGAATGATGGCGGAATTCGCAGAAAAAGTCACGGGAAATGAGAGAAACAGCTCTGGGAACCGATGAAAAATGGATGCGGATCGCCCTTGCGGAGGCCGGATTGGCCCGTGAGGCGGGTGAGGTCCCGGTCGGGGCCTTAATCGTCCGGAACGGCGTTCTCCTCGCAAGCACCCACAACAGCCCGATTTCGCTCCAAGATCCCTCGGCCCATGCGGAGATTCTGGCCCTCCGTGCCGCGGCGGCCGTTGTCGGGAATTACCGACTCCCGGGGACGACGCTCTATGTGACGATCGAGCCCTGCATCATGTGCGCGGGCGCGATCCTCCATGCGCGGGTCGAACGGCTCGTCTTCGGCGCCGAAGATCCCAAAGGGGGTGCGGCGGTCTCCCTCTACCGGCTTCTCGAAGACCGCCGTTTAAACCACACCGTGGCCGTAACGGAGGGGGTCCTCCGGCAGGCCTGCGCCGAAATTTTGAGTGGATTTTTTCAGGGAAAGAGGCTAATAGGACCGTCGTGAAAGAATGATCCGGAGAGATACCGAAGTGGTCGTAACGGGATCGACTCGAAATCGATTTGGGGGCCAAAAGCCCTCACGGGGGTTCGAATCCCCCTCTCTCCGCCAGATGAACAGGGCGTTCGGCCACGGCCGAATGCCCTGTTTGCATGTTTTTGATTTGCGGACTTTTCGGGCAAAGATTTAAGATCCATCGCTGATCGGAAAAGAAAGATGATCATGGGACTGTATTCGGACAGGGCGGGGCGTATCGACAGTGAAAATGCGTTCAAGATCGGACCTCAAATCCGGAAGCTTGAGGAGAGTGGACGGGAGATCGTCCGGTGCAACATCGGCGAGCCCGATTTTCCCGTTCCGGGTTTCATTAAAGAGGAGGTCAAACGCCAGATCGACCTGGACAACACTCATTACTGTGATCCCCAGGGGATACCCTCCCTGCGGACGGTGATCGCGAAACAGCTTTCCGAGACGCGAGGGATCCGGGCCGAGGCGGAGCGGGTCGTCGTTTTTCCGGGAGGGAAGCCCCCCATCGGCCTTTGCCAGCAGACCTATTGCGGCCCAGGGGACGAGATAGTCTACCCCAGCCCCGGTTTCCCGATCTACGAATCCTTCATCCCCTACGTCGGCGCCACGCCCGTCCCTCTCCATCTAAGAGAGGAGAATGAATTTTCCCTCTCCGGCGAACAACTGGCTTCCGGCCTGACTGAAAAAACCAAGCTGATTTTCCTCAATTTCCCGTCCAATCCGACGGGAGGGGTCGCCTCCCCGGAGCAGCTCCGGGAGATCGCCTCGGTCATCCGGAGCCGATGCCGCGAGAATGTCCGCATCTACTCCGATGAGATCTACGAGCATATCCTGTTCGACGACAACCGCCATCACAGCATCCTCTCCTGTCCCGGCATGGAAAAGAACGCGATCCTGGTCAGCGGCGCTTCCAAGAGCTTTGCCTGGACGGGCGGCAGGATCGGCTGGGCCCTCTTCCCCACGCGGGAGGAGGCGGAGGTCTTCAAGAACCTCAACATCAACTACTTCTCCTGTACCGCCGCCTACAATCAAGAGGGGGTGCGCCTGGGGTTGGAATCCCCGGAAGGTCCGATTGAAATTCGAAAGATGGTGGAGATCTTCCAGATGCGCCGCAACCTGGTCGTGGACGGTCTCAACGCCATTTCGGGGATCCGCTGCCTGAAACCGAAGGGGACCTTCTATGTCTTTCCCAATGTGGAAGGAGTCTGCCGGAACTTGGGGATCATGGAGGCATTCGCAAGCCTTCCTGAAGGGATACGGGAGAAAACAAGCCCTTCGACCCTGCTGCAGATGTTTCTGCTTTACGTCCACGGCGTGGCGACAATGGATCGCAAATCCTTCGGCCGGATCGGGTCTGCCCCGTTCCATTATCTGCGGCTTTCGATCGCAACCGGCACGGAGGATCTGAAAAAGGGGCTTACACGAATCGCGGCAGGCGTCGCGGATCGGGAGGGGTTCCGACGATTCTTCGCTGCCGGCGAACACCTCTTTTAGAGACTTAGAACTTCGCTCAGCGTCGGGTGGGGGATGATCCATTCCTCGAGCTGCCGGCGATCGAGACCCTCAGCCATCGCCAGGCTCAGGGATGCGATCAGTTCGCCGGCCTGATCGCCGGCGATGGTCGCCCCCGCCAGTTTGTCCCGATCAAAGAGGAGTTTGACAAAACCTGGACCCAGAAGAGAAGTTCGGGCGGTAATGTTGGCGGCGAAATCCTCCCGGTGAACCTCGACGACAATCCCTTTTCGCCGGGCCTCCTCCTCGGTCAGGCCGACCCGGGCAATCTGGGGATGGGTGTAGACCACGGAGGGGATCATCTCCTGCCGGAGCGGGCCGGGGCTGCCGCCGCAGAGCCGATCGGCCAGGATTTTCCCCTGCTGCATCGCCCGATGGGCGAGCATCATCCCGCCCGTGACGTCGCCGACGGCAAAGATCCCGGGGACGTTCGTCATCTGCCGCTCATCAACGATGACGCCCCGCCGGTCATGGCGGATCCCCAGGGTGTTCAACTCCTCCGCGCCGAACCGCGGCCTTCTCCCCGTGCAGATCAGCGCATAGTCCGCCGAGAGATCCGGTGTCCCGGGCGCCCGGATTCCGTGAGGATCATCGCCGCCCTGGCCCGGCGGATGCGCACCGGAAGATTCTTGAGTCTGCTGGATCTCCGCACCGGTCTCGTCCTGAACGACACGCAGTTGCACCCCCGAACCGGTCTCCCGGATCGTTTCCATACGCGTGCCCGTGTGAACGGCAACCCCCAGTTTTTTCAATTCCTGCGTCAGCAGCGCCGCCGCCTCAGCCTCTTCGCCGGGAAGGATCCGTTCCAGCATCTCGATCAGGGTCACCCGGACGCCCAGTTCGGCGAAAAGCGTCGCGAACTCGACGCCGATGACGTTTCCCCCGACGATGAGCAGGCTCTCGGGCAAGGTCTGCAGCGATAGGAGGCCGTCGGAGGTCAGGATTCGTTCTGCGGGGTGCACGCCGGGCGGCAGCGCCGGTTCCGATCCCCAGGCGATGATCACGTTCGGGGCGGAGAGACGTTCACGGCGGCCGTCCGAGGCGGTCCACTCGATCTCGCCCGGAGAGACGATCCGCCCCTCCCCGCTTTTCATTACCACCCCGCTCTCCGTCAGGGATTTCTGGACGCCCATCGCGGAGATTTTCACGATCTGCTCCTGGTGCCGCTTCATCGCGGCATAATCGAAAGATGAATCCGCTATGCGCACGCCCATCCGGGCGAGTTTCTTCAGCTCCGCGTAACGCCGGCTGCACGCCAGCAGCGCCTTCGTGGGGATGCATCCCCGGTGGGTGCAGGTCCCGCCCCATCCCTGCCGCTCGATGATCGCCGTCCGCGCCCCGAGCCTCGCCGCCCGAACCGCCGCCGCATGGCCGCCCGGTCCCGCCCCGATCACCAGGATATCAAATGCCTCCGGCATAAAATCCCTCCAAGAATTATGTTGAACTATCACATAATTCAAAAATATCGTATTATATTTATTTTATCAACAAAATATTAATAATTTATCAACATATTAATAAAAGTTTTACCAAAATCCTGTGTAAATAAAGCTTGACAAGGAGAAAAGTGTATGAGACATACGTTCCAAATAAGGAGGAAAAATTGAACAATCAGTCCAAAAATGGAAATGACATTTTTGCACGCATACGCACACTGCGCAAATTGACCCCTTCCCAGGTCAAGATTGTAAACTGGTTCCATCTGAATCAGAACAGTTTAGCCTTTGAAAACCTTACAGCCTTAAGTCGAAAGGCCGGTGTAAGCAAGGCATCCATGGATCGTTTTCTGATCCATGTTTTGGGGTATCACGATTTTGCAGAGTTCCAAACGGAGCGCCAGAAAAAAATGGAGAATCGCCTGGATTCTCCGATTACTCGTTATCTGCGAGCGAGCGGTAACGGACAAAATAGAGACGACGTTCTCAATCAACATCTCTCGTTTTCTGTGCAGGCAGTACAATATGCGCAAAAGTGCTTGAATGTGGATGTGTTTCATAAAATTACGACAATATTAACCCAGACAAAGCGTCCCTTGCACATCATGGGACACCGCACCTCTTTTTCCCTTGCCTTTATGCTTTACATCAATTTGCAGTATGTCCGGCCTTTGGTGTCCCTCTTGGGCGATGCACACTCATCCCTACCCGTCGAACTATTTAACGTGGCGCCTGATGATGCTGTTTTAATAATCTCCCGTCGGCGTTACTCTCAAAATTCTCTTCAGATATCTCAGGAAATCAAAAAAATTGGTGCAGAAATAATTTTGGTCACAGATTCCGAGATAGCGCCTGTAGCTCACTTAGCGGACACGCTATTGGTGATACCACCACCATTGAGCACTGTCTTTGAAAGCATGACTGCATGGACTGCTATTTTAGAGGCTATGATTTTGGCTGTGGCTGAGGAATGTCAACGGAAAGAACAGAAGCATGCGGCTATGGTCGAGAGGCTTCTATATGATTTTTATGGGATTAGAAAACATATGGGCAAGAACAATTCGACTAAATAGCACCATGCTGGTTGAATACAAAGTGATGTGCACAGTTCATCCTGAATGAGGTCTTTCAGAGGTTCCTTGCAGTGACCTCTTTGACAGCTGGATATCGGAACCATCAGATCGATAAGGCGTGTGATAGCAGTCTTGAATGATTCCATTGTTTACACTGCTCACAGGCCGCACCTTTCTGAGGACGGGCTAACATCAATATGAGGAGGGCTGGGTATGAAGAACGATTCAACGGGAAAGACTTTGGAAAGTACCAAGGTAATGTCAGCAAAGCGGGCCGTAACTGCAGGGGTTATCGGCAACACGATGGAGTGGTTCGATTATGGCATCTACGGAACGTTGGCACCGGTTATTTCAGGTGTTTTCTTCCCGAACAAAGACGCGTTGCTGGGCTTGCTTTGGACCTTTATCATTTTCGGCGTCGGGTTTGTGATGCGCCCTGTAGGCGCCTTCGTTTTCGGTCACATCGGCGACAAATATGGTCGCAAGACGGCCCTGTCCTGGACCATTTTTATGATGGCCTTTGCTACTTTCCTGATTGGCGTCATCCCATCCTATGCGGTGATCGGTGTGGTAGCCCCGGTTCTTCTCACACTTTGTCGCCTTCTACAGGGATTGTCCACCGGCGGTGAATGGGGTGGATCGGCAGCGTTTATCGTGGAATATGCCTCGAAAGATCGCCGTGGTTACTATGGTAGTTGGCAACAGGTTAGCGTTATCGGCGGCCTGGCAATTGGAGCAGCTTGCGGACTTCTGCTTTCCTATGGCCTGGCCCCCGAAGATCTTAATAGCTGGGGATGGCGGCTTCCGTTCCTGGCGGGCATTACATTAGGTTTGGTCGGTTGGTACCTGCGGACCAAGCTGGAAGACACTCCGGCTTTCCAAGAGGCCGAAAAATCGCATGCCGTGGTAAAGGATCCCATCAAGACTGCAATGAGGAGCAATTCTGCCGGGATTCTGCAGGCTATGGGTATGACGGTGATCTGGACAGTATCTTTTTATATTTTGCTGACATTCATGCCGTCATACATTAATAAAGTACTGAAACTTCCCCTTCACATATCGCTTGCATCCAATTTCTTCTCTTATGTCCTTTTGATCATACTCATCCCGGTCATGGGACACCTTTCCGATAAAATCGGCCGCAAACCTCTTCTCCTTGCGTCTTGTCTGGGGTTTGCGCTTTTCACCTATCCACTTTTCGTTTTCATTAGTGATGGCGGTTTCTGGAAATTGGTAATCGTTCAAATGATCCTGGGAGTTTTTTTAGCGATGTTTTCCGGTCCCGGTGTCGCGTTCATTGCTGAGATTTTTCCGACAAATGTAAGGGTTTCAACTTTGTCAATCGGTTATAATCTCGTGGTGGCTCTTTTGGGAGGCACGGCGCCTTTTATTGCCACCTATCTTGTCGCCAAAACGGGAAATAATTTGTCGCCATCCTACTATGTCGTAGTGGCAGCGGTCATTTCCTTCTTTTCGATTTTGTCCATTAAAGAGTCATTTGATAAACCTTTGAAATAGGGAGATATGAACGGTGAATTTCCTTGAGTATTTGATAGGCCACCAGGCAGAAATGGTGGATACATTGCGCACGGTGGTGTCGTACGAGAGCCCGTCAAGGGAGAAAATCCTCTTGGATCGGCTTACCGCTTATCTGGCAGAATTATTTTGCAGCATCGGTGCCGATGTTAAGATCTTGGAGCAGCCTGAGGCGGGCAATCACCTGCGTGCGTCCTGGGGGGAGGGCAAGGAACAGGCATTGATACTGTGCCATATTGATACCGTATGGCCAATGGGTGAGATTGATAAACGCCCTTTCCGTATTGTGGATGGGAAGGCATACGGGCCAGGCGTTTACGACATGAAAGGTGGACTGGTTCAGGCCATTTTTGCATTAAAGTCGATTATTGCCATCCAAAAGAAAGTGCCGAGGAAAATCGTTTTTCTATGTACTTCAGATGAAGAAATCGGCAGTCAGACATCCTGTTCGCTAATCGAGGCAGAGGCCCATAACAGCGCTTTTGTGCTGGTGCCGGAACCCGCTGCAAATGGAAAACAAGGCGCCGCCAAGCTCTCCCGCAACGCGTGGGGTATGTATGACATGAAGATCATTGGACGTTCAGCCCACGCCGGGGGGGATCATAATAAAGGCATCAACGCACTGGAGGAAATGGCCCACCAGATTCTGAAACTGCAGGCCATGACCGATTATGATATCGGAACGACGGTCAGTGTAGGGGAGGCACAAGGAGGGGCGGGTTATAACGTCATTCCGGGCTTGGCGACAGCTAAGGTGGATCTCCGGGCGTCCACCAAAAAGGAATTGGCTGCTGCGCACGTTAAAATCATGGGCCTGACCCCGTTTCTGAAAGGCGCTGCTGTTATCGTTACCGGTGGCATTAACAGACCGCCACTGTTGGCTACAAAAGCGAATACCCTTCTGTATGAAAAAGCGCGGCGATATGCCGAAGAATTGGGTTTCGAACTGCCGGGTGTCCATGTCGGGGGTGTCAGTGACGGTAATCTGACCTCAGCCATAGGGGTGGCTACATTGGATGGTATTGGCGCCGTCGGCGACGGTGCACATGCCGTCCACGAGAATGTACTTCTGGAGGCCCTTGCGCCACGGGCCGCTCTCCTGGCCAAGTTGTTGGCTGAATAACTTAAAGGAGGTTTCAATTATGGAGGGAAAAGCGTTGGAGCAATCCATCCTTGCGAACATCTCAAAACAGGAGCTGATTGATTTGACCCGCTGCCTGGTAGCGTTCAAGTCGGAAAACCCACCAGCCGACTACGCCGCTATTGCCCAATTTTTGTATCATGAGTATCAAATGGCTGGGTTTGATGTTCAAATTGTGGCAGGTCAGCAGGACAAACCCAACGTGTGCGCCCGCTGGAAAGGCAGTGGAGAATCGACCGAGATTCTGCTGCTCAGCGGGCATATGGATGTGGTTCCGCCGGGCGAAGGCTGGCCCCATGATCCTTATGCTGCCACGGTTATCGATGATTGTCTTTCCGGCCGAGGAACGGCTGATATGAAAGGGGCTCTTGCCGCGCAACTTTTGGCGGTAAAGGCGCTTCTCAAAGCTGGGGTACGGCCGAAAGGAGACTTATACTTATTTGCGACCGTGGATGATGAGACTGCCGGGACTATGGGGTTGCGCTATATCGTCCGGGAAGGATTGGAACGTCTTGGTTGGCCGAAACCCACCTTTCACATTCTTGGGGAAGCCAGCAGTTTAAATCTATGCGTTGCTTTTAAGGGCCGCATGTGGGTCCGTATCACCCTTCAGGGACGGTCGGCTCATGGAGGAAACCCGCAGGCCGGGATCTCTGCAATTGAAAAAATGATGTTCCTTCTACCGGAATTTCTAAGAATCGAGCGGATGACCCATCCGCTCATGGGAACGGATACCATCAACATTGGAACGATTCAGGGTGGAGAAAAGACCAATATTGTGCCTGACACTTGCACGGTGACGATCGATTATCGTTATGTGGCACCGCAAACCTCTGCCGACATTGAAGCGAAACTGCGGCAAGCCATCGCGCAGATCGCCGCCCGCGATCCTGAAGTTAAACTCAAAGAATTCACCGTTTTTGAACGCCGGGAACCAAAGGAATTACCACAGGATAACAAATACTTCCAATCCTTAAAGTCCATTACCGAAGAAGTCATTGGACGCCCGGTGAATTTCGGCGGCGTACTATCCGCCGGTGACACCTACTGGACGATATCTGCTGGTATTCCCGCGGTCTTTTACGGTCCGGGTGATTTGAAAGTAGTTCATACCAACAAAGAACGAGTGCCACTCGATGAATTGGATGCCGTGGCGCGGATCTTTGCCCTCTACGCCCTGCGTATGCTTGGTTGAAAGGACACTGCAGCGAACAAGGACTATTTCCGACAATGGGAGGCGTAGATTTTTGCAAGACCTCCCGAAGAGGTTTCACGATAGGAAGAGAGCAACTCCTTGCCGGTCAGCCACATCACCAAGACAACATCGTCAAACTGGACTTGGTGAACGCCATCGGTATAAAGGGCATAGTTCGCACAGCTCAGCGAGCGGGCGGCCGCAAAGGCGTTCCGCTCGATGCACGGGATCTGAACCAATCCCGCAACGGGATCGCACGTCAGACCCAGAAAATGCTCCAAACCCATTTCGGCCGCATATTCCACATGGCGCATCGTACCGCCCAGCAATTGTGCCGCGGCGCCCGCCGCCATTGCGGAGGCCGTGCCGATTTCACCCTGACAACCGACCTCCGCGCCGGAGATGGATGCATTGTGCTTGACAATGTTGCCGATGAGACCTGCGGTGGCAAGAGCGCGCAGGATAACATCATCACAGAGAGCCCATGTTTCCTTCAGGTAGCGCAGGATAGCCGGCAGTACCCCGCAGGAACCGCATGTCGGTGCGGTAACGACAAGGCCGTTGGCGGCGTTTTCCTCCGCTGCGGCAAGGGCATAGGAGGATAAAAAACCATCCCGGTGAACGTGCAAATCGGATGTTTGTACTTTTTGATAAAACGAATAGGCCCTTCGCGGCAGGTGTAATTCACCGGGTAAAGTTTCTCGTGATTGAAGACCCCTTTCAATCGCCTCCTGCATGACCGTCCAAATCTCCCTCAGGTAGTCCCAGATATCCGTCCCTTCGCACTCCTCGACATATTCCCATAACGTCTGTTCTGAGGCTTCGCATGCGGATAGAATATGCGACAGGTTGAGCGCCTGATATACCGATTTATCTTCCGATGAACCGTTTTCGTTTTCCAAGGCGCCGCCCCCGGTACTGTAGACATCCCGGGAGGCCAATGTGCGACCCTCCTGATCCAAGGCTTCGAAACGCATGCCGTTCGGATGGCGTGGTAGATATTGGTCGGCCAACCAGAGGATTTCAACCGGCATCGGATCGAAAGCTTTTTGCAGGGCGACGTCAATGAGATGCCCCCTGCCGGTCGCCGCCAAACTCCCGAACAACGCAACGCGGAATCCCACAGCCTGCGGATAATCCCGTCGAAAATATTCGGCCGCTCTCCTCGGAGCCATGGTGTGGCTGCTGGAAGGCCCGGTGCCGATCCGATATAAATTTCGTATGGATTCCATTCATCCTCCTTCGTCTGCGTCCGGTCATTCTAATGCCTATCGTTTCGCTCAAAACGGGAGGATTTAACCTGCCTCCGTTGCCTTTGCCACATATAGAGAGTTCCACTTTTCTATTTTCCGAAAATATGTGCTATACATAATATTATCACAAATTAATTGCAATAATATATAATTAATAAAAATATAATTGACATAATTCATAATATATGTTTATAAAATGATAGTGAGGTAACGATATGAAAATTGATGAAACAAATTTAGCCATTATCAAACACCTTCGGGATGGTCGAAAATCGTTCAAGAAGATTGCCAATGACCTGTCTATCACTGAAAACACGGTTCGGGCGCGTATAACTAGATTGGCGGATGAGGGAATCCTGGATGTTGTGGGACTGGTGGACCCAGAAGCCTTGGGAGGCCATAGTTTAGTTCAAATCGGCATTAAGCTTCGTACGATGGACCTGGTCAAGAAAGGTGAAGAGTTTAGCAAAATTAAAGGTGTGGTATCGGTATGCGTCGTTACAGGTCGGTTTGATCTGCTTGCTACAGTTTTACTCAACGATCAATTTAACCTTTTGACTTTCTATACGGATGAGGTCTCAAAAATCAAGAATGTGGAGTCCGTAGAAACCTTTGTTGTTTACAAAAGTTTCAATCTGAAAGTGCCCTATATTCTTTAATGTCGTTGATGGATAAGGGGTAGCGGTTTTTAAGATACAGGGCAAGAAGAGGGGAAACCCAGGCGTTGAGATCTAAGATGAAAGAGAAAATGATTATGGGCGAACTTTTAAAGACAGTACTGCACGATAGGCATGCTTCCCTGGGTGCAGCAATGGTCGATTTCGGCGGCTGGCATATGCCGCTCCAATACAGGACCGGAATTGTCGAAGAACATCTCGCGACGCGGAAATCAGCCGGGCTCTTCGATGTCTCCCACATGGGGCGATTCATTGTGCGCGGCGCCGGGTCGCTTGCCTTCCTGCAGCACACCCTTTCCAACAACGCCGCTGCGCTGGATGCCGGCTTTGCGCAGTACACGATGATCCCCAACATGCAAGGGGGCGCCCTTGACGACGCCTATCTCTACCGCTTTACGCCGGATGAATATCTGCTGGTGGTCAATGCCGCCAACCGGGAGGCCGATTGGCGTTATTTTCAGGAGATGTTGACCGGTTTCCCAGAGACTAAACTGGAAGACGCTTCCGGATCAATGGCGATGATCTCCCTCCAGGGCCCCTCCTCCCGGGCCATTCTCGAAGAGCTGGTCGGTCCCGGCGGCCTGCCGGAACCCCTCAAGAACGCCCTCTGCACCGCCTCTTTCCAGGGGAAGACGCTTCGGATCGCCCGGACCGGGTACACGGGCGAGCCCCTCGGTTTTGAATTTTTCCTTGCCGCAGCAGACGCCCCGTGGCTCTGGGACCTCTTCCTGGAGAAGGGGGCCGTCCCGGTGGGGCTCGGGGCGCGGGACACCCTGAGGCTGGAGGCCGGATTGCCCCTTTTCGGTCATGAACTGGGAAAGGATCCGGATGGAAGTGAGATCCCCGTCTTTGCCTGTCCCCTGGCGCGGTTCGCCGTGAGCTTGTCGCCGCTGAAGGAGAATTTCATCGGCCGCGAGCGCCTGGCTCTCCAATGGGAGGCCTTGAAGAGGATTCAGGATGAGGATTACAGATCACTGGAAGATCTTCCGCGGCGGATCATGCCTTTTGCCCTCCGGGGAAAGGGGATCGCCCGGACGGGATTCCGCGTTTTTCAGGGGGTGAAGGAGATCGGCTTTGTGACGAGCGGAACGATGGTTCCGTATTGGAAAACCGAGGGCGAGGGGCTTTCAACCCGTTTTACCGGCGAACGGGAAATGCGGGCCATCGGTTTGATGCTGATCGACAGTCGCCTGAAGAAGGACGATCCGGTGGAGATCGAGATCCGGGGAAACCGGGTCGATGCGGTGGTGGTCCCCTGGCACCTGCGCTCCGATGCCCCGCCTTATGCCATGCCGATTTTGCCGCGTCCCACGGAGGTCTCGGGAAAAGCGATTTCCGGCGCCGGTCGGGAAAAGGCCTTTGACCTGCTTGCGAAGGCGGTGCGGAACACTCTCTGGCGCCAAACCGAGTGCATCAACCTCATCCCCTCCGAACAGTCCGTCTCGCCGATGGTGCGGCGGCTGACCGCCATGGATCCCGCCTGTCGCTATGCAGAGCACCGCGCCATCCGCTCCTATTATGATGCGGATGTTTTCTATTATCAGGGAACGGACTTTATCGAGAGCGTTGAGATCCTTCTGAAGGAGGAGATGATCCGCTACCTGGGCGGCCGGAAGGTCGAGCCCCGGGTGATCAGCGGTCAGATGGCCAATGCCGTGGTCTTCAGCGCCCTGGTCGATTATCTGAACCGCGGCGACCGGAAGAAGGAACCCCGGCGGATCGGCACGGTCCTGAACAACCATCTGATCCGGGGCGGCCACCTGAGCGCGCAGCCGATGGGCGCCCTCCACAATTTCGTCCGGATCGACCCGCGGACGGAGAAGCCCGCGGTCGTGAACTTCCCGGTCCTGCCGGAGAACCCCTACAGGATCGACGTGGAAGCGACCCGCCGGGTCATCGACGAACACCGGCCGGAACTGATCATCTTCGGCAAGAGCATGGTTCTCCACCGTGAACCCGTCCGGGAGATCCGGGACTTCCTCCGGGAGCAGAAGATCGAATCCGTCGTCCTCTACGACATGGCCCACGTCCTCGGGCTGGTCGGACCCTATTTCCAGGAGCCGTTCATCGAAGGGGCGGACCTGGTCACCGGCTCCACCCACAAGACCTTCTTCGGCCCGCAGCGGGGCATCGTGGCCGGAAACTGGCGGGAAGAGGAAAAACAGTACGCCCTCTGGGAGTCTGTGGAGAACCGGACCTTTCCGGGGAGCGTCAGCAACCACCACTTGGGAACTCTTTTGGGATTGCTGATGGCCGCTTATGAGATGAACTGTTTTCGGGAAACCTACCAACAGGCGGTGATCCGGAATGCAAAGGCCTTTGCGGGGGCGCTCCATGATGTGGGACTGCGGGTGGCCGGCGATCCGGCGATCTCCTTTACGGAGACCCATCAGGTCATCGTCGAGGTGGAATACGCCAAGGCGGTGGAGGCGGCCCGCCGGCTCGAGGAGAACAACATCATCTGCAACTACCAGGCGGCGCCGGACGAAGAGGGGTTCACCGCGGCCGGCGCGCTCCGGCTGGGGGTGCAGGAGATGACGCGCTTCGGCATGGGGCCGGAGGATTTCCGGACGCTGGCCCAGTACATCCGCGACGTCGTGGTGGACGGCCGGTCGGTCCGGGAAGAGGTGGCGGCCTTCCGGAAGCGTTTTCTTGCAATGCGCTATTGCTTTGCGGAAGATATGTTCAGTGACCTGATGGAAAAGCTGCATCGGCTGATATAGAGATTATTTGATGGAGGAACGATGAAGAAAATCGAGGAAATCGTATTGCCGGAGGAGCTCCGTTACAGCGCCGATCATGAATGGGTCGGGCAGGAAGGCGATCGCGCGCGCGTGGGGATTACCGATTACGCCCAGGACCAGCTCGGAGATATCGTTTACGTGGAGCTGCCGACCGTCGGAAAACACATCGCGCAGGGGGCGGTCTTTGCCACGGTGGAATCGGTGAAATCGGTCTCCGAATGCTTCATGCCGCTTTCGGGAGAAATCACTGCCGTGAACGGCCCGCTGAGCGACGATCCGGTCCTGCTGAATCAGAGCCCTTACGGCGAGGGGTGGATGGTCCTGGTAAAGCCGGACGATCCCGCGGCCGTATCAAAGCTCCTGACGGCGGAGGCCTACCGCGCCCGTTTGAAAGGGGACGCGTAGATGCGCTACCTGCCCCACACCGATGAGGATATCACCAACATGCTCGGCGCGGTCGGCCTCAAGGGGCTCGACGACCTCTTTGCGGCCGTTCCGGGGGATTGCCGTTTCGAAGGGACGCTGGACCTGCCGGAGGCGATGAGCGAGTGGGACCTGGAGCGGCATATCGGACGCCTGGCCGGCCGGATGGCCGTCTCGCCGGAATACAACCTGTTTCTCGGCGCCGGGAGCTACGACCATTACATCCCCGCGACGGTCTCGTCGCTTCTGGGCCGTTCCGAATTCGTGACTTCCTATACGCCCTACCAACCGGAGATGCTCCAGGGGACATTGCAGGGAATCTATGAGTACCAGACCCTGACGGCCCGCCTGCTCGGGATGGAGGTGGCGACTGCCTCCCACTACGACGGCGCAACGGCGCTCGCCGAGGCGCTCCTGATGGCGGTCCGCATCACCGGACGGAAGAAGGCCGCCCTCTCCCGGGCGATCCACCCCCACTATCGGCAGGTCGTCCGGACCTACTTCGCCCCCACTGGCTATGAGCTGCTGGAAATCCCCTGTCTCGAAACGGGGCTTACCGACATCGACCGCATCGGGGAGATCCGGGATCTGGCCGCCGTCGCACTGCAATCGCCAAATTTCTTCGGCTGCATCGAAAACGTGCAGGAGGCGGCAGATAGGGCGCATGCAGGCGGGGCGCTGCTGGTTTCCGGCTTCACCGAGGCGCTCGCCTTCGGGCTTTTGAAGAGCCCGGGTAGCCAGGGCGCGGACATCGTGGCCGGCGAGGGGCAGAGCCTGGGCATCCCCCGCTCTTTCGGGGGGCCGGCCCTGGGCATGCTCGCGAGCCGAAAACAACACATGCGGAGTCTGCCGGGACGCCTCGTGGGACAGACGAAGGACCGGGATGGGAGGCGTGGTTTCGTTCTGACGCTGGCCACGCGGGAACAGCACATTCGCCGGGAGAAGGCGACCTCGAACATCTGCTCCAACAACAGCCTCTGCGCGCTCGCCGCCGCGATGTACATGGCCTCCCTGGGGAGAACCGGCATCCGGGAGCTGGCCGCCCTCA
This sequence comes from Syntrophaceae bacterium UBA6112, assembly GCA_002423465.1. Classification (GTDB taxonomy): domain Bacteria; phylum Desulfobacterota; class Syntrophia; order Syntrophales; family UBA5619; genus UBA5619. The sequence continues at coordinate 35,141 of DIWG01000065.1, forward strand.
ACCACGACAAGGCGGAATATCTGAAAAACGCGTTGCAGAAGGCGGGATGCACGATCCGTTTTTCCGGCCCCACATTCAACGAATTCGTCGTCGGCTTTCCCGGCGGCTTCGACGCCCTCCACCGGCGGCTGCTCGACCGGAAGATCGTGGCCGGACTGCCGCTGGGCGCCCATTACCCGGAACTGGCGGATTACGGCCTGCTCTGTGTCACGGAGACGTGCAGCCGGGAGGAGATGGACCGTCTGGTCCGGGAGGTGGTCTCATGAGCGAAACGCTTGGAACAACCGGACTCATCCTGAACGAGCCGCTCCTCTGGGAGCGGGGGAAGAAGGGGCGTTGCGGCTACTCCATGCCCGCGGCCGATGTGCCGCAGAATTTGCTACCCACGGAACTGACGGGCGACGGACCCGATTTTCCGGATCTGAGCGAAATCGAGGTGGTCCGTCACTACACGAGGCTCTCCACCTGGAATTTCGGCGTGGATACAGGCCTCTACCCCTTGGGTTCCTGCACGATGAAGTACAACCCCAAGATCAATGAAAAGCTTGCGGGTCTCCGGGGATTCGCCGCGGCCCATCCATTGCTGCCGTCCGTTTTGTCCCAAGGGGCGCTGCGGTTGATGTTCGACCTGGAGCGGTTCCTGGCCGAGATTACAGGGCTGGACGCGGTGACGCTGCAACCGGCGGCCGGCGCGCAGGGGGAGCTGACGGGGATGCTGATCGTCCATGCATACCATCAAGCCCAGGGGAAACAGCGGACGAAGATCCTGATTCCCGATACGGCGCACGGGACGAATCCGGCGAGCGCCGCCCTCTGCGGCTACGCCCCCGTCCCGGTCCCCTCCGGTCCGGACGGCATCCTTCTCCCGGAGGTTGTGGCGGGGCTGATGGACTCCGAGACGGCGGGGATCATGATCACCAACCCCAACACGCTGGGTCTCTTCGAGGAAAACATCCGGGAAATCGCCCGGATCGTCCACGACCGGGGCGGTCTCGTCTACGGCGACGGGGCCAACATGAACGCCGTCCTGGGCATCGTGAAGCCGGGGGAAATCGGCGTGGACATCCTGCACCTGAACCTCCACAAGACCTTTTCCACGCCCCACGGGGGCGGCGGACCCGGCGCCGGTCCGGTGGCCGTCCGGAAGGATCTTGCCCGGTTTCTCCCCATTCCCCGCGTTGTCGAACGGAACGGGGCGTATGAATTGCGCGAGGATTTCCCGGAATCCGTCGGCCGCGTCCTGGCCTTTCACGGCCACTTCGGCATTCTTTTACGGGCGTACGCCTACATCTTGAGCATGGGGCCGGACGGGTTCAAACAGGTCAGCCGGCTCGCGGTCCTGAACGCCAACTATGTCCGGGAGGGGTTGAAAGACGTCCTGCATACGGCCTATGACCGGCCTTGCATGCACGAATGCGTCTTCTCCGACCAGAACCAGCATGAAGCCGGGATCACGACGCTGGAGATGGCCAAGCGCCTCATCGATTACGGGTACCATCCGCCGACGATCTATTTCCCGCTTGTGGTTCATGGAGCGATCATGATCGAACCCACGGAGACGGAGACGAAGGAGGATCTCGACGGTTTCATCGAGGCCTTCCGGTCCGTCGTCCGGGAGGCGGGGGAGAATCCCGAGGTCATCCGGGAGGCGCCGTCCCGCTGCAAGGTGAAGCGGCTGGACGAGACGGCAGCGGCCCGAAATCCCTGTCTGACCGGGTAGGAAATGGGACTCCGTCCCCCGTTAAAGTATTTTGAAAAATGGGCATGTGCCACAAAAGCAACGGCAAAGACTTCATTCGGCATAAAGTTGAGCCAAATTTCCTTGACATACAAGGTCATTTTCCTTAACCTAAGGGCGCGTAAAAAAGTTTTTTATCAAAATACTGCACTACCACCAAGCAAGTCGGTTATTTTTGGGCCGGTAGACCACATTCAGTCCTGAAGGACGATTGGGGTCGACGATTAGAGGGACGCATTCCTCTAAAAGCGCCCATTTTAAGCGGATACCGCTTATACCACGGGAAACTTGCGTGTTATTCCTGTCTGCATTTACATTAATACAGAACTTGAGGAGGGATCATGCATAAAAGAAAAATGCGCCGGCTAAAATGTTTGGTCTTCATTGGTCTAACCGGGATTATTCTTGCCGCCTGCAGCAGCAGTTCCGATACCCTTACGCCCAATCTTACCATTCAAGGCACTGTGGAGTATTTAGATACCCAGGAAGCTGCTTCCGGCGTTAAGAATTCAGAGGCCCAAAGATACGCTTCCGGCATTCAAGTCTGCACCCTCGGGCATTGTGCCGTTACCGATCAGAACGGCGCGTTTTCCTTTAACATGAACAGCGCAGAGACTGCCGACGGAAAGGTGTTGTTTCAGTTCTCCGGACCCGGTTGGACACGCGATTTGCTTGTTGAAAATATTCCGGGTGGGTCGGGAAGCATTACCTTCCGCTTTAGCCTCCATGACAACACGGTGTTCGGAGGCGTCTCCGGTTCCGATACGACCTGTTCCGGAGATAATCTCTGCGCCCGCGGTTGTAAAGTCTGCTCTTATACCCTTATGATTGATATGGTGGTGGAAAAATACTGGGAGACAGGAGATAGCGGCTGCGGCAATTGCAACAGTTATATTAAAAGTAAAACCTGGAAGGACTCTCAAGGGGTAGTTCATGATCAGGTTGAGCAATGGGAGTATGTCAATCGTAGTGACACTTTGACAGTGCCTGTGGATCAGATTGATCCGGCGGCACTTCCCGGGAGTGACCGTGGCGTCCAGTATATTGCCTTCCGTGCTGCAAACGATCGCACGGCCAATTACGTCTATGTCAATCCCGGATCGTCGGGCGGAATGATCGGACACGCTCTGTATCTGAGTGTCAAAGGGACACTTGTTTATGCAAAATTTCTCCCTTTTGAAGAGGCAATTCGGAAGGGAAATAATCATATCGAATCCGGCGCTCAGCAGTCCGGGGACAGCAATCCTTCGGACGCTCAGCTCCAGAGTTCGGACGCCGATAATGATACCCGGAGTATCGCTTCGTATGAAAAGGGTAATATCAAAACAGAGGTAAGCACCAGCGGGGCCGGGATTCATTACTTCGTTAATGTGTACGCCGACAAGAAGTCCGTGATCACGATTTATAAGGACTGCAATTTGTGCACGTTATTTAATTTCACGACAGCGGATGCCCGCGCGAAAAGTTACCTCAACATGCTTCAAGGTTGGAAGCATAACTAATATTCGTTCCGGAGTGGTCATCCTTTGGCCATTCCGGGACAAATGATCAAATTAACATCAATGTCTCGCTGATAAAATGATAAAGCAAACCCGACGGGAAGAGAAACCCATCCGGAAGCCCGGCTGGCTCGGGCGTCCTTTGCCGGTCGATCCGGCCTTTTCCCGGACCAGCTCCCTTCTGGAAGACGGACGCCTCCATACGGTCTGCCAGGAGGCGCGCTGCCCCAACCGGGGGGAATGCTTTTCCCGGGGGACAGCGGTCTTCCTGATTCTGGGAGATTGCTGCACCCGCCGCTGCCGCTTCTGCGCCGTGACCCAGGGAACACCGGAGAAGCCGGATCCCGACGAACCCCGGCGGGTCGCCGAAGCGGCCGCCCGGATGTCCTTGGATTATATCGTGGTGACATCGGTGACCCGCGACGATCTGGACGGCGGCGGCGCCGGCTTTTTTGCGGAGACAATCCGTCTCCTGCGCGCCCGGCGGCCTTCGGCACGCATCGAAGTCCTGATTCCCGATTTTCAGGGGGTTGAGACGGCGCTTCAGACGGTTCTCGATGCGCGTCCCGATGTTCTCAACCACAATTTGGAAACGGTGGCGCGTCTCTATCCTGAGGTCCGGCCGCAGGCGATTTATAACCGGTCCCTGGAACTGCTCCGGCGGACCGGATCGAGCGTGCCCGGCGCGGCAGTCAAGTCCGGATTGATGCTCGGCCTCGGCGAACGTCCCGACGAGATTGAATCGGCGCTGCACGATCTTCTCGGCGCCGGTTGTCAAATCCTGACACTGGGACAGTATCTTCAGCCGAAAAGAGACTGTCTTCCCGTCGCCCGCTATGTTCCGCCCGCGGAATTCGATGCCTGGCGGGAGGCTGCCTTTGAGATGGGTTTTGCACAGGTATCCAGCGGCCCCCTTGTGCGCAGTTCCTATCATGCCGAAGAATACTGCGGCCGCGGCTGAAAAATGATCCGGCAATGGTCCCCGAAACAAGGGCGACATTGCCGTTTTCCCCGATTCTTTCCTGCCGGATGACTCTGAGGAAGCAGACGGTCGGCAACGCGGGGGTGGGACCTACCCGGTCAAGGAAAGACCGACCCGGACGAGATCGTCGGAAACGCGGCTGCGGGTCATGCCCAGCCGTTCGCACAGGGCGGTCATCCGGTGGTTGGTCGGTTCCAGAAATCCGTAGAATTCATGCAAGCCCCGCTCCGAGGCGATCCCCACGAGGATGTCCAGGAGCTTGGCGGCCAGCCCCCTTCCCTGGAACTCGTCATGAACGATGATGGCGAATTCCCCCGCGGTCCCTTTCGCGTCGATGATCAGGTTCCCGATGCCGATGAGCCGCTTTTGCTTCTCCCGCCGGATCTCAGCCACGATCGCCATCTCCCGGTCATAGTCGATGTTGCAGGAGCGCACATGCATGGCGTGGCTGATCTGCTTGGGGCTATGGTAAAATCGGGATCGAATCGTCTCCGGTGAGACGCCGGTGAGCATCTCGTGCTCCAGGGGTTCGTCCTCGGGACGGATGGGCCGGAGGATCACCTCGGTCCCGTCGGACAAGCGCCACGGCGTCACATACCGCGTGGGATAAGGCGTGATGACGAGGTGGGGATAGGCCGCGGTTTTCCCGTCAACGCTGTCCGCATCCAGGATGATCCGGGCGTCCAGCGCAAAGGCCTTCCCTTCGCTTACGGCGATGGGATTGATGTCCATCTCCCGGATCTCTGGAAAATCAATGATCATGTTGGAAAAACCCACGAGGATCTGTTCGATCTGACGCAGATCGGCGGCGGGCTTCCCCCGGTACCCCTGGAGCATGCGGTAGACGTTTGTCTCCTCCATGAGCCTGCGGGCCAGAGTCTGGTTCAGGGGCGGGAGGCCGACGGAGAAATCCCGGAAGAGTTCCACGCCGATCCCTCCCATACCGAAGAGGATGACGGCGCCGAATTGGCGGTCCTTTTTCGCCCCCAGAATCAGTTCATAGTCGATGCACTCGACCATTTTCTGGACCGTGACGCCCCGGACGGTCGCCGCGGGGGCGAGCCGGCGGGCCCCGTCGAGGATCCGGTGATAGGCGGTCTTGAGCGCCTCGTCGGAATCGATCCCCGTGACGACCCCACCCACGTCCTGGCGGAAGACGATCTCGGGAGAGGCGACCTTGAGGACCACGGGATAGCCGATCCAGTGCGCATGGGCGAGGGCGTCTTCCAGCGTGAAGGTCATTCGGGAGGAGACGACGGGGATTCCGTAATTCCGGAGGAACTTCCAGGAGTTTTCCTCGGTAAGGACAAAGCAGGCCTCCCGGCAGGCCTGGCGGATCAGCGCCTTGAGATGGTTCTTCGGCGGCGCCTCGTCCATGGGGAGCTCCGCCGGCGTCTCGTTCAGGAGCTGGAGGTTCCGCTCATACTGGGTCATGTAGATATAGGTCCGGACGGCGTCCTCCGCCGTCTCATAGGCGGGGATCCCCTTTTCCGCCAGAAGTTTCCGCCCCTGCCGGACCTCGCGTCCCCCCATCCAGGTCGTCAGCAGGGGTTTGTCCGTCCCGGCCGCCGTGTCGATGAGGGCCGCCGCCACTTCCTCGGAACGGGCGGAGTCCTGGGGGGTGTAGATGGCCAGGAGGCCGTCCATCCCGGGATCCTTGAAACAAACTGCAGCCGTTTCCACGTATCGGCGGACATCGGCGTCGCGGAGCAGATCGATGGGATTTCCCGGCTTCCAATAGGGAGGCATCAGGGCGTTCAGCGCCCGGAGGGTCGGTTCGGAGAGATTCGCCAGTTCGCCTCCGGAACGCAGCAAGCGGTGGGTGGCCATGACCCCGATGCCGCCGGCGTTGGTCATGATGGCCAGACGCGGTCCCTTGGGCCGGTTTCGGGCGTACAGGACGCTCGCGGCATTGAAAAGGTCCTGCGCCTCTCGGACCCGGACCACGCCTAGGCGGCGGAAGAGGGCATCATAGACCTCTTCCGGACCGGCCATCATCCCCACGTGGGTCAGGCCGACGCGCTCGCCCCCTGCGAGGACCGGAGGCTTGAGCAGAACGACGGGTTTGTTGCGGGCGAAGCCGCGGACGGCGCTGACGAAACGCTTCACATTGCCCCCGACCTCTTCCATGTAGATGATGATGCTCTTTGTGTGGGAGTCATCGCCGAGAAAATCGATCACGTCTCCGAAATCGACGTCGATCGCCGACCCCAGGGAGATAATCATGCTGAAGCCGATGTGAGCGCTGATTCCCCAGTCGAACAGGGTCCGGCCGAACCCGCCCGTCTGGGCGATGAAAGCGATGTTGCCCGCTTCGGGGGTCTCCCGGAGGAAGGTGGTGTTGAGGCCGACGTTGGGCCGCATCACTCCCAGGCAGTTGGGGCCGACAATCCGCATTCCGTAGGCCTGGTTGATCCGGAGGATCTCCTCTTCCAGCCGTTTTCCCGCTTCGCCCGTCTCCCGGAAACCGGAGGAGATGACGATCATTCCCTCCGTACCGGCCCGGCCGCAGGCGTCGACAATCGCCGGTACGGTGGCGGCGGGAGTCACAACAACGGCCAGATCCACGGGTTCGGGCAGGGCGTCGATGCCGGTCCAGCAGGGGCGTCCCAGCACCTCTTTCCGCCCCGGATTGACGGGATAAACCGTGCGGTCGCCGGAGGCCAGCGCGTTTTCCAGGATGGTCCGTCCGAACGTCCCCTCCCGTTCCGTTGCGCCGATGACGGCGATCGTCTTCGGATTGAAGAGCTTCTGCAGATCACCCATGCCGTTTCCTCCTTTGGGGCACACTGTTCCGACAACGAAAAGCTTTTTATTTGCTGCGAAGCTTACTGAGCCAGTGCTTTGATCATGGGGGGAAGCAGGGAACCAACCAATAACAGCGCCACGGCCGGACGCAGCAAATTGACGGGTTTCATGTTCCGTTCCATGATGGCGGTGGCGACATGATTCGCAGCCGAAAAAGTAAAGAACAGCAGCATCGCCATGACGATTGTGGCATCTGCATACCTTCCCCAATCCAATACGTAGACGAGCAAAGCCGTGATGGCGGTGGCCGCATTCGCCAGACCCGATTGAATTTGATAGGCGCGGTTGGGTGCATAGCCGATTTTCTCGGAGGCCACTTCGCCCAATATCAGGGATTCGAATGCCACCGTGCCGGACATGAGCACAACGACCAACGGCCCCATAATATGAAAGCGTGATACCGCGTCTTTGCCCAGGTAGTAGGCAAAAAAAATGGCAAGTCCTATCCCGGCAGGCCGAAGCCACTCCATCATCGATGCCAGCCTTTTTTTCATCATTTTGCCCCGTTTCTCCGAAAATGGTTGCCCGCCGAACGTTCGGCGTCACCGAGAGCCGGATTCAGCAGAATTTGATCTTTACCAATCATTTGAATGGAGCCTCTTTATCGTTTTATATTTTCTCTTTGTATTCCTTGAAGGCCTCCAGCAATTGCCGGAATGAAATCGGCTTGTATTTTTTAAAACTTTCTTCGTCCACGTAAACGAAGTCATACGTCACGTCTGCCTGCACCCGGTTGATGTCTTCGCACCATTGCGCAAGCCGCGCCATCTTCTGCGGCACGTCCACATCTTCCCGGCCTTTGGTTTCGACAATGACAATCCGCTTATCCGACAGCTTGACCATAAAATCCGGGTAGTAGTTGGAAATATCGCCGCCAGCGTTCACGTAATCGAGCTTGAAATGGACGGCCATCTAGTTCTTAACATAAGAAACCACATCACTGCAATCCCCATGGAATGCGGCAAACCGGCATGGCTCAACCGTACGAAAAAATCGTACGGTTGAAATTGAAGGCATCCGATGGCAAGCAAAGAGAAACGGACTGCGCCAATACCAAATCCCTTTTTCGTATCATTCAATCCATCCCATCGCCGAAAGCCGAACTTTTCAAACAATGGCTTGCCAAGGTAGATTACGAGCGCGTGAAGGAGTTGGCCGCAGACCAGAAGGATCTGCCGAAAGCCAGACGACTGGTTAGCCGTAAGGTTCGTAAGGCTATTGAGGACCTGGGGGGTGGAGGTGCCATGCCGGAGGGGCTGCCTACACTTGAGAAGAAGGCAAAGTCTTCAGGGCGACGGCAGATGAAGATTGAGGACGACGAATGAGCAGGCTTAATTCTTTAAAATCAGGGAAAGCTCCCCCAACGGTATTCCGATCTCTGGGATCTTTTCAAGACCGTCAAGAACAGCCGCGACGAGGAGGCCTACGAGGTCCTTCTGGCCGATGACGCCTTGAGGGTGGATTTCTACGGTCCATTGCCCGACTCGGTCGCACTTCAGTTGTTCCAGCCTGTTATTGGGTGGAACACGCAAGTCTTCCAGCTTTTCCGCCCGGTTGAGCATCGCCAGCTTGCGCAAGGCCACGACTTGAATATTCACGAAACGGGCAACCTGCTTGCCGTTGAACAGGGCTTCCGTGTCGGAGCGCTTGAATGTTGAGATCATGGGTAAATGCTAACGAACAGCGTTAGTAATGTCCAGCGTTATTCGCACTTGCCTTGCCCCACTTTCCGTGACCGTGGCAGGACATAACGCACCGCCTGAACCTCGCGGCGGCCAGCCATCCGTAGGAGCCGCTGGTTATGCCTGTTCGTCAAGCTGTTGGTCGATTCAACGTGCTTGATCAGTAACATCCACGATGATCTCAGATGCTCCGAACATCGGAATCCGCTTCACTGCCGTTGCTGAGAAATCAAGCCTGTTCAAATCGATTTTCCGGAGATTCTGGTTGTCGTATGTTTTAAAGTAAACAACACGTTTTGTGAGATCCCGAAACGTGACCCACTGCGTGGACTCCTTCAGAATGGTCTTCTTGTCCGGCATTGTATCGGTTACCAAACCGAAGGGAATATCAAACGTATTGATAATATGTTGGGCAAGATTGAGCGTTCTTTCGGCGTCCGGCTGCATATCGGAAAACCTGGTCAATGCGGCGAGGCGAACAAATCTGCTCGGCGGGGTGAGATCGCCGGGAAGACCGAACATTCCTGACCCATGGCCTGTTGCTGAAAATGTCAAGCCGGACATCTTGTAGGGTTCCGGTTTTTCACTCGTCATGCCGACATACTGGCGCAAGTTCGTCAACTGCCAGGGAAATTTGGGGGCATTCGTCATAATGCCGAGAGGGTTGTCATAGATGTTACACATACCATTTTCATACTCAATAACGATGCAATCGCCCTTTGCGTCATAGACGATAAAATGGATGGTCAGGGACATATTTATCTTGGGGTCCGTATAATTGAACACCTTTACGTTCCGGATTTCCCGCTTCACATCCTCTACGCTTGCAAAATTACCCAGAATCCAATCTCCGACCATGCCCTGGGCGAGGGCGCGTTTCGTCTCACCGGGGGCGACGTCCTGCCATTTCATGTCGGATTCAAACCAAAGCAGTCCGACAGCAAGTCCTTTTTCGTTCATTCCGTCGGATATGCCAAACTCCATTCCGAAAGATCCAATCCCGACGTAGCCGTAGTGTGTTTTCCAGGATAGACCTTCCTTTCCTTCCGGTGCGAAGCTTACATAGGATTTATTGCGCGGGACCATAATGGCATCGTATTTCAAATCAACAGCAAACTCCATCGAGCGTCCGACAATGATCGATCCGTCGTTGGCTTTGAGTCGAAACACCGTGCAAGAATCCGCAATGGACGTGAACGATGCAAACAAGCATGCAACAAAGACAACAATCATTATTTTTTTCATAGTGTACTCCTTTCGTCCAACGTGCCGGATGAGGAGCGCGCTAGTCGGCCTTCTTACGGTTTCGGGATGAGAACATCGGAAGTAACAACCCCCATGAGCGGGAAATGCTTTCCACCGGAGAAGATCGGGATCGAATAGGTGACCATCCATGCGTTGCCGCCACCCTTGTCGAAATAAGGCTTACTCCAGACAGGCTTCTTCTGTTTGACCGGGACAACGAACCACTTCTGCTTCGGGCCCGTATAGTCGTAGCTTTCGATGAGATCCTTTTTGACGAACCGTTCACCACTCCGGCAAACATAGGGCGCGGATTTGATCAGCTTTCCAGCCCTTTTCCGGGGAGCAAAAGCAAAGGCCGTTCCATAGATGCGAGGATTTTTGCCAAGGTAATCGGTCAGCAGAGCAAAAACGGCTTCCTTGTCCAGAACGGCTTCCCGGCTGATGTCCCCGGCAAGGGCACTGAGCGCTTGTTCAACTTCCTGTTTGATCCCCGGGTCCAGAGATCCCGGTGCGGTTCCGCGGCCTGCGGCAAGGGAAGAGGTGGCTTGTATGGCAAGACATGTCAAAAGGATGCCGCATACTGTAGAGCATTTTCTCAAAATCCTCATCATCGTGCCTCCTATTTTAATGCCGGTCATTATACACGCTCCTGAGACGATTGGGAAGAGCCGCGGCCGAAGGATATTGTCAGTCAACCCTCACCCGGTTATAAATTAAATAGTATAATATTTTAACTTTAAAATAATTATTGACAGAGAGAACCATATATCCTATTGAGAGAAAAAAATGAACGGAAGTGGAAGGAGTTCCATGTTCGAGTCGGTGAAATCCAACAGAATTTCCGAATACATCATATCGCAGATCCGTAATGCCGTCTTTGAAGGGAAGTTGAAGCCGGGAGACCGGCTTCCCCCGGAGCATCAACTGATGGAGACCTTCGGCGTCAGCAAGGCAACCCTCCGGGAGGCTTTGCGCGGGCTCGAACTTCTCGGATTTCTGCAGGTCCGCAAAGGTGTTGAAGGGGGGGCTATCATCACCGAGGTCGATATCAAACCGGCACTTGGCTGTCTCACCAATTACCTGCATTTCAAAAATCCCTCGATCGGCGATCTGACCCAGGTCCGTATCCTTCTGGAATCATACGGGGTGGAAAAAGCGGCGGCGGCGATTTCTCCTGAGGAAATCGGAAGATTGGAAGAACTCAATGAGGCCTGTGCCCAAGCCCTGGAATCCGGCAATCAGGATGAACTCCGAAAAAACGAGATTGAGTTCCATCGGATCATCGCCGGCGTGACCGCAAATCCCATCCTGGCGGTTCTCGTGGATATCGTCGAAAATCTCCTGGACGGTACGAAAGAAATTCTCCAGCCCGATAAGACCTTTTCGGAAAAAGTCCTTGCCGCACATAAAAGGATCGCCGCCGCCCTGCTGCAAAAAAATCCCGATCAAACCCGGGACGAAATGATCAAACACATCCGGGAGGTTGAGAGGGATCTGATCAGGCTTCAGGAAGAAAGGCGCAAATCAAGCGATTCATTATAAAACAACAACAGGAGGATCCATTATGACCGTCAGACGACTGAAGTATTGCGTAAACAACGAATGGAAGGAATCGAAAACGGCAAAGTATATGCCCGTAACGAACTCGAGTACGGGGGAGATTATTGCGGAGGCGCCCTGCTGCACCGTGGAGGAGGTCAACGGCGCCGTGGCGGCGGCCAAGGCGGCCTTTCCGGGCTGGTCCTCGACGCCGGTTCAGAACCGCACGGCGGTCATGTTTCGCTTCCGGGCGCTTCTGGACGCCCACCTGGAGGAGCTCGCCCTGTCGGTCTCCACGGAACTGGGGAAGAACGTCGAAGAGGCCCGCGGCGACGTCATCAAGTCGATGGAGGTCGTGGAACTGGCCTGCGGGGCGCCCATCCTGATGCAGGGGGATGCGCTGATGAACGTCTCCACCGGCCACGATACGGTCCTGTACCGTGAGCCCGTCGGCGTCTTCGCCGGGATCGTTCCCTTCAACTTCCCCGCCATGATTCCCTTCGGCTGGATGATCCCCCTGTGCATCACCCTGGGCAACACCTTCGTCCTGAAGTCGGCGAGCCTGACGCCGATGACCTCGATGCGGGTTCTGGAACTGCTCATCGAAGCGGGTCTGCCCAAGGGGGTCGTAAATCTCGTCACCTGCAGCCGCGTTGAGGCGGAGCTCCTGCTGAAGCATTCGGACGTCCGCGGGATCTCCTACGTGGGCTCCACCTCGGTTGGTCTGCACATTTACTCCACCGCGGCGGCGCACGGAAAGCGCGTCCAGGCGCTCTGCGAGGCGAAGAATCACGCTCTGGTGCTGCGGGACGCCGCCCTGGAGCGGTCGGCCCTGGGGATCATCAACTCGACCTTCGGCTGCGCCGGGATGCGATGCATGGCCCTGCCGGCGCTCTGCGTCGAGGAGGCGTGCGCCGACGAGTTCATGGGTTACCTGGTCAAGTTTGCCAAACAGAGGAAGATCGGCTGCGCCTACGATCCGGCTACGGAGCTGGGGCCGATGGTCTCGGCCGAACACAGAGAGTCCGTCATCAACTGGATCAACAAAGGGGTTGAAGAAGGGGCCGAACTGATCCTGGACGGCCGGAATGTCGTGGTGCCGGGCTTCGAGAACGGCCATTTCGTCGGCCCCACGATCTTCGACCACGTGAAGCCGGGGATGACCGTGGGCGACTGCGAAATTTTCGGTCCCGTGACCACCGTCAAGCGGGTGACGGATTTCGAAGAGGGACTGGCGCTCATGAACGCCAATCGCTTTGCCAACGGGTCCGCCATTTTCACGCAGAACGGCTATTACGCCCGTGAGTTTACCCGCCGGACCCACGGCGGCATGGTTGGGGTGAACGTGGGGATTCCCGTTCCGATCTCCTACTTTCCCTTCGCCGGCCACAAGGACTCTTTCTTCGGAGATCTGCACGTGATGGGCCGGGACGGCGTGGCCTTCTATACGGAAGCGAAGTGCGTGACTTCCCGCTGGTTCGGCGAGGAGGAGAAGAAAGAGACGAAGATCAGCACTTGGGAAGGAACAATCACCCGGAAGTAATCATCCCGTTTTTGCGAAAGGAAATTTCGTGCCGGTTCAAGCGAAAATAGAAGCCTCTTTTTCGCTTGAATCGGCGCACGGAAAAAAAGGGGGATGGCGGTTTCTTCCCCGGTTTATGCAAAGAGGGCAGCGATGCGCCTCTGATCCTCGGCTGTGAGGTAAGGGTGCATCGGAAGACTGAAGATCCGCGCGGCACATTCATCGCTGACGGGGAAGTCCCCTTCCCGGTAACCGAGGCCGGCAAAAGCCGTCTGGCGATGAAGCGGCTTCGGGTAGTAGATCGCCGTCGGAATACCCGCTTCCCTGAGTTTCGCCATGAGATCGGACCGCTCGGCGCCGTCCCGGACGAGGATCGAGTACTGTGCCCACGCGCTCCGATAATCTTTCGGAATTCCGGGGGTTGTCACGCGGCCGCCGAGCAGCGCGTTGTAACGCCTCGCGACCTCCTGGCGCAGTTCGATCTCTTCGGGAAAAATTGAGAATTTGGCGAGAAGGATCGCGGCCTGAAGCGTATCCAGGCGGCCGTTGATTCCAATCCGTATGTTTTCGTATTTGTCGCTCCCCTGGCCGTGGTTCCGGATGGAACGGAGCCCCTCCGCAAGACGGTCGTCTTCCGTAAAGCACATCCCCCCGTCGCCGTAACAGCCGAGGGGCTTGGCGGGAAAGAAGGAGGTGCAGGCAATCCGGCCGAAGGAACAGGCTTTTCTCCCCTTGTATTCACCCCCGAAAGACTGGGCGGCATCCTCGATGATCAGAAGATTGCGGCGGGCGGCGACGGCGCCGAGCGCGGCGTAATCCGCCGGCAGACCGAAAAGGTCGACGGGAATGACGGCGCGGGGGCGGAGCTTTCCGCCGGCGGTGTCGGGCAGAGGGTGGCGGGCGGGGTCGTTCTTTTCGACGGCCTCGGCGGCACGATCCAACTTCACCGGATCGATATTGAAGGTAGCGGGGTCGATGTCCACAAAGACCGGCGTCGCGCCGAGGAGGGAGATCACCTCGGCGGTTGCGATGAAGGTGAACGGGGTTGTGAAAACGGCATCGCCCGGGCCGATATCGAGGGCCATCAGCGCCATCAGCAGGGCGTCGGTTCCCGAGGCGCACCCGACGGCATGCTTCACGCCGACGTAGGCAGCCAGGATCTTCTCCAACTCCCGGATCTCCGGTCCGTGGATGTACTGGCCGTGGGCGAGAACCGCGGCGATATTTGCCTGCAACTTTTCCGAGATGCGCCGCTGCTGCCCGGCCAAGTCAATAAAATTCATTTTCTCTCCTGCAAGTAATGGGGTCAGGTCTTTAAATTTAGCGTTTCGTTCGTAAAGTGCACGAAACGCTAAATTTAAAGACCTGACCCCCAGACTATTGCTTTCGCTCCCACTCCCAGGCGGTACGGATGATAAATTCAAGATCGTCGTGAATCGGCTGCCAGCCGGTGAGTTCCCGAAGATGGCGGCTGTCGGCAACAAGCGCCGGAGGATCGCCCGCCCGGCGTCCGGTCTCTTCAGCGGAAAACGCGACGCCCGTAACCTTTTTCGCACAGTCGACGACCTCCCGGACGGAATAGCCGTGGCCGTAACCGCAGTTCATGATTTCGGTTCGGCCCGTCCGCATCAGATGGTTGAGGGCAAGCAGGTGCGCGGACGCGAGGTCATTCACGTGGATGTAGTCGCGCACGCAGGTTCCGTCGGGTGTCGGATAATCGGTCCCATAGATCGAAAGCTTCGGGTATTCTCCCTTTGCCGTTTTAAGCGCCCGCGTGATCAGGTGGGTGGCCTCCTGATAGGCCTGGCCGATCCGTCCTCCCGGATCCGCCCCGGCGACGTTGAAGTAGCGCAGGGCGCAATAACGAAAATCGGTCGCGGCGGCAAGATCCGCGAGGACGTGCTCGATCATGACCTTCGATGCGCCATAGGGGTTGATCGGCTGAAGCGGCGTCTGCTCGTCGACGGGGATCCGCTCGGGAATGCCGTAAACGGCAGCCGTCGAGGAGTAGATGAACTTCCCCGTGCCCGCCTCGCGCATCGCTTCCAAAAGGTTCAGCGTGTTGACGACATTGTTCCGGTAGTAGGCAAGGGGTTCCCGGACCGATTCCTCCACCTGGATCGAGGCGGCAAAGTGCATGACCGCCTCCGGGCGAAAGGTGCGGAGCGCATCCAGGATCGCCGCCCGGTCGGCAAGCTCGCCGCGGTAGAGGCGGCCAAAGAGGACCGCCCATTCGTGACCTGTGGAAAGGTTGTCGTAGATGAGAAGGTCGTGCCCCTCCTCTCCGAGGGCCTTGACGACATGGCTGCCGATGTACCCTGCGCCGCCGGTCACAAGAATCCGCATGAATCCTCCTTAGATTGAGGGGAGATGATCGCCGTTTATCGGAACGTCTCTTCCATGAATGCCGGCGCGTCGGGGTCCTGTTCCCTGAATTCTCCGGTTTTCCCCTGTTTCGCTCTCCTACCGCATCCGTTTCAAAAAAACAAGCTCAGGATTGTCGCCTGCCGGCATATCCGAATTCAAAGGGGATTTCCCTTTGGTATTGAAGTTTTTTTAATTTCTTGACAGAATGATTTTCACCCCTCTATAATGCCGCGCTTTACAGCAGGGTAGACCGGAGAGATGTCCGAGCGGCTGAAGGAGCACGACTGGAAATCGTGTGTACGCCCTCAAAGGTGTACCGCGGGTTCAAATCCCGCTCTCTCCGCCAGACGTGAATGGGGGTCAGAACAGATGGGGTCAGGTCTTTAAATTTAGCGTTTTGTGAGCAAAACGCTAAATTTAAAGACCTGACCCCATGCTAACCCCCGACAGGAAAGATAGCCGGGCCCCGTGCGACGACGGTCTGTGAACCCCGTCAGGTCCGGAAGGAAGCAGCGGCAG